>JAXGQA010000017.1:0-41328 GCA_040766645.1 Christensenellales bacterium
AACTATGCACAGTTCATCGGCATCGGCGACACCTTCAAGGACGCGGTAGATACCTTCAAGACCCCCCAGGGCGAGACGCCCGCTGGCTTCAAGATCATCTTCAACCTCGAGGCGGACGCCGTGCTGAAGGTAGACCTCAAGCGCGACATTTCCTACGACAAGAACGGCAAGAAGCGTCCCACCGACATCCTGTTCTCGGTGGACAGCGCGAACCCCTACGAGATCGAGCCCTGCGCGCCCCTGGTGGCCAACCTCACCTGCAACCCGGGCATCATCTACGACCTGTTCATCAACAACCCCAAAGCCAACGTCGGCGGCAAGTTCAAGACCCGCGACGAGGTCATGCAGGAACTGGGCCGCATCCTCGGCCCCGGCTGCGACATTTCGGTTGAGTTGAACGATCCCTTCGGCGCCTCCGAATCCGAGCTTCTCGAGGAGGCCAAGAAGTTTGAAGAGATGCTGACCAAGTACCGCGTGGTCATCAAGGTCCCGCACACCGGTCCGGTCAACAAGGACAACGTCGGCCAGCTGCTGGAGGGCGACAAGCGCCTGGACGTCAGCTACAAAGCGGGCGCGACCAAGGACTACTTCAGGGCACACCAGCTCGCGCTCCTGATGCACGACAACAACTACCGCGTGAACTACACGCTCATGTTCGAGCCCTATCAGACCAACATGGCCCTGCAGGCCAAACCGTACTTCATCAATACGTTTATCCGCCACCGCCTCATTCAGAGCACCAAGATGGCGACCCTCGTGGCCGCCTACAAGGCCAGCAAGGACCAGAACTACCTCAAGGAGCTGCGCACCTTCATGCTCGCCAACGACTACTTCAGCTCCAAAGAGGCGGATGTGGACCTCCTTACCGTCATGGAGACGGCGGAGCATTTCGTCAAGTACAGGAACTACGAGAACCCCGAGGGGAGCGACGGCATGGACAAGCTGCGCCACGACCTGCGGATGCTCCGCCAGTGCAACCTCGAGGACACCAGGCTCATCATCTGCTCCATGGAGGGCGAGAACAACTACCCCGATCTGGACAAGTGCCTGATGGAGGAAGAGTTCTCCGATATGCTGGACAAGGTCGTCATCACCGCGGAGCCCGGCTATCTTGCCCGTTTCACCGCCAACAACCAGGTCGTTTCTTACCAGAGGCGCTTCATGAACCCCGCAAATGGCCCGAAGTAATAAAGGCGCACTTTCTTCAATACAAAAACTGCAAGACAGAAATCTGCGGCCGGCATCTGCCGGCCGCAGGATTTCGTTTATATTCCGCGTTTGTGCGGTGCGAAAGGGGAAGCAGAAATGGGCAAGTACGATACCGTTGTGTTCGATTTTGACGGAGTGGTCGCGGACACGGCTCCCGACATCATACAATCCGCACGCGTTATCATCGAGCAGGTGGGGAGTTCGCCCCGCTCGGATGATTTTATCGCGAAAAGCATCGGCGGCGGCGCGCGGAAGCTCCTTATCCGCGTGCTGGACCCGGAATTCCACGACAGGGTGGACGAGTTCCTGCCCCTGTACGCAAAGCATTATGACGAAAACTGCGACGTGCTGACCAGGCTGTATCCCGGCGTCCCCGAAACGCTGCGGGCCATCAAGGAGAAGGGCCTCAAGACCGGCCTGGCCACCATGAAGGTGCGCAAAGCGACGCTGAAGATCTGCGATACGCTGGGCATCACGCAGTACTTCGATACCGTTGTCACGCCAGAGGACGTGGCAAAACCCAAGCCTGATCCGGAAAGCATCATCAAGATACTGGACATCGTAGGCTCGACGCCCGACAAGGCCATTTTGATAGGCGACACCAAGACCGATATCCTGACGGCGCAGAACTCCGGACTTGACTGCGCTGTCGTTCCCTATGGCTACGGCAATTTCGAGGAGATGCTCAGCGCGGGTCCGACGTACGTGCTCCACGAGATAGGGGACCTGCTCGGGATTCTGTAGTGTGCAAAAAATACATTTTTTCATTTTGGAGTTGTATTCCTGTAACAGGGATGGTACAATAAAGCAGCAATAAATCCTGACCGGAACGCATATCCTCGTAGTATAGATTTGTTTGATACTTAAGTATAGATTCGGCTCCGATACCCGGTGGCTTCTCAAGGCGGACTTCTTTTTGGAAACGTTTTTACAGTTTAGCCGCTGACCTTTCATAAAAAATTATTTTGCGGCTAAATTATAAAAATAGGAGGTATTATTGTATGGAGTATCTTGCTGGTATCAACTTGATTGGTATCATCCTGGCGTTTGCGGCCGGCGTTGTCGGCGCAAGCATCGGCGCCGTGCAGGCCTTCGTATGGACCGGCTTCGTCGGCCTCGCGGGCATGGGCATCGATGCCGTGCTCAACGGCGGAGGAGGAGCGGCGTTCATCGGAGCGGTGCCGTTCGGGTTCTGGTGGCATCCGATGTATGCATTCTTCGGCGCGGCCATGGCCTGCGGATATGCCCGGAAAATGGGGTATATCGAGTCCGCGAAAGCATCGGCGGGCGTGGCGCTCGCGGGTGTCAAGAAGCCGGATGTGCTGCTCGTTTCCGGTATAGCCGCAGTGCTTGGCTATCTGGGAATGCACCTGCTGACCGACGCGAACTTCATCGGCCTGAAGATCGACGGCGCTGCCGCCACCATCTTCATCCTGTCCGTGGTGGGCAAGGCCATCTTCGACAACGGCAAAATCTTTGGCGATGTCCCCGCGGAAATCAAGGCCAAGGGCGGCCGCTTCGGCGCGCATCTTGACGCTTGCTGGGTGCCCCAGCAGCGCGGCGGCTGGCAGAAGTTCGTCATTGGCCTCGGCTGGGCGCTCGTGTCCGCAGCCGGCACGTTCTTCCTGTTCCAGTTCCCAGAGACCGCAGGGTTTGCTCCCTTCCTCGGCTTCTTCATCTCCGCCGCTTCGCTGTTCATGCTGCTCGGCGGCATGGATATCCCTGTGACGCACCACATCACCCTGCCCGCTGCTTACGGCGTGCTGATGCTGGTTGTGGCAAACGGCGGCTCGATTGCGGGCATCCCGATCGAGACCGCGCTGGTCTGGGGACTTGCGATAGGCCTTGCCGGCGCGTTCATCGCGGAGTTCTGGGCCGACTGCTTCTATGTGTATGGCGACCTACACGTCGACCCCCCGGCAATGGCGATTGCGACGACATCCCTGTGCACCATGACCATCTTCCCGGCGCTGGGCATCGACAAGGCCGGCATCATCGTACCCATCATCATCATTGTTCTGGCTCTGATCGCTGCGGCGCTCGGCCAGCCCAAGAAGGCGGCGGCCTGACGCATCCCCTCAAGAGCCGGCTATTTATGGCTTGTTAATTAGAAGTACGCGCGCTTGCAAAGGCAGGCGCGCGTACTTTTTTTCGCGTGACCGGCATGGGCCGTGTTCAGCCGGGCACACGGTGCTCGCGCTGTTCGCGCCGTGCGTCGCCCCTGAAAAGCGGCACGAGGCAGATAAGCCCTGCGATACCCACCAGCCCGTAGATGATGCGTGCCCCGGTGGTCGCTGCGCCGTTGAATATGGCCGCAACGAGATCAAAATTGAAAAAGGCCACAAGGCCCCAGTTCAGGGCGCCTATGACGACCAATGCCAGCGCGATTTTTTCAAACGCGTACAAACAGACCCCTCCTTACATAATAAACTTTGGCATGTAAGGGTAGTATCCCGCCGTGCGTTTTGTTTTATGCACACCGCTGATTATGGCTGATTCCCGGGTCTTTCGGAGATGTACTCAAGCTCGAGGGCATCGAAATAAATGCTTTCAATGAAATCGTCGCTGAAAAAGCGCGTGAAGCCGAAGCGGTCCATTTCGCGGGTGTGCTTGTTCAGCCAGACAGGGTGCGGCGCTTCCAGCCGCAGGCACAGCGCTTCCAGCACCGCGACCAGCGCGTCCTCCCGCTTCCAGAAAAACAGCGGGCACTCCATGTCAAAGCCGGCTGTTATCCTGTGGTCCTTTCTTATCGTGCCCCAGACCCTGTCCACGCTGCTCCCTCCTGCGGGTTGAAATTGAGCGGCCCCCTGTCTTATACTATTAATCAGCGGACCGTTGTTTCATTATATTGCCTTATCCAGGAGAGGGCAACGACTTTTTTGAAAAGAGGGCAAAGCAAGTGGGGATCGAGCGCTTTGCATGCGTGCGCGAGGTGCACGCGCAGCAAAAGGACGTGCCCGGCGCGGAGATCATACTGGGCGACGCGGCCGCTGAAGCGGAAAGTCTCTGTGCGCAGGGGCGAGCGGTGCAGCTTATCTATATCGATCCGCCTTTCAACACCGGCCAGGAATTCCACTTCGCCCAAAGCGTCGGGGAGCAAGGGTATAAACGCGGCGGCCCGGCCAATAGGATAACGCACGTTGCCTACACCGACCGTTTTGAGGAAGGACAGGACGGGTACCTGCGCATGATGCGGGAAGTCCTTTTATCCGCGCGCCGGCTGCTGGACGCGCGCGGGAGCATCTACGTCCACGTGGATTACCGCACGTCTGCGCACATCCGGCTCCTTTTGGACGAGGTGTTCGGCGCGGAGAATTTCGTAAACGAAATCATATGGCATTACAGGAGCGGCGGCCGCGCGACCCGGCATTTCGGCCGCAAGCACGACACCATCTTTTTGTATGGTAAAAAGCGCGGGTATCGCTTCAACGCGCTGTTTGCCGCCAGTCCGCGCGGGAAAGCGCGGCGCAACCACATGAAAAGGCAAATCGATGAGAACGGCCGCACTTTTTTTTCCATCCGCTCCAACGGAAAACTGTACAAATACTACGAGGACGACCCGGTCTACCCGAGCGATGTGTGGGACGACATCCCCCACCTCCAACAGAAGGACCCGGAGCGGACGCTGTACGACACGCAAAAGCCGCTGGCGCTGCTGGAGCGCATCATTGGCGTATCCTCCGGGCCGGGGGACACGGTGGCCGACCTTTTCTGCGGGTCGGGTACGGCGCTGGAGGCCGCCGTCAGGATGGGGAGAAGCGCCGTCGGCGTGGACGCGTCCATACACGCGCATAACGTGTGCAGGAAGCGGATGCTCGCGGCGGGCGCGGATTTTTCCTGCGTCCATGAAAAGCTCCCGACTGCCTCCCGGTCCGCCTGCGGATGCAGGCCGGCCGGGATACGGACGGCAGGGTGCGGGTGGGACTGAAGGCGTTTTGCGTCCGGCCTCCCGACGGGGTCACGGCCCCGGCGCCGGCCGGGCCGCGGCAGCTTTGCTGGCCGGCGCCGGACGACGGCCTTTTTGAGCTGGAGCTGGCCGAGCCGGGCGCGCCGGGTGGGGGGAGCGGGCTGGAGGCGGCGGACCATGTCGCGCTGGGGTACGCGGACGGCGGCATTTTTTACGCGCTTTATGCCTGTGCGCGGACGGGGCACCGCGCCGAGCTGCCCGCCGCGCTGGAGGCGCTCCTTCCGGCCGGGGCGGAGCCCGCGCTGCACGTCACCGACATACATACGGGGGGGCAAACTACTTCAGGCTGGATATCCGGAGCCATTGACAGGGCAAGCGGTCCACGGATAAAATATTGAGGCATCAACACGGAGGACGAAACACATGGGGAAAAACCTGGCGGAGAAAATAATCGGACAGCATCTTGTCGAGGGGGAAATGCGGCCGGGCAGCGAGATCGCCATACGCATAGACCAGACGCTTACGCAGGATTCCACGGGCACCATGGCCTATCTGCAGTTCGAGGCGATGGGCGTGCCCCGCGTGAAGACCAAACGGAGCGTTGCCTATATCGGACCACAACACCCTGCAGACGGGGTTTGAAAACGCCGACGACCACCGCTACATCGGCTCGGTGGCGGCAAAGCACGGCATATATTTTTCCAAGCCCGGAAACGGCATTTGCCACCAGGTGCACCTCGAGCTGTTCGGCATCCCGGGCATGACGCTTTTAGGCTCGGACAGCCACACCCCACCGGAGGCGGGCTGGGGATGCTGGCGATCGGCGCGGGCGGGCTGGATGTGGCCGTGGCCATGGGCGGCGGCGCGTACCATCTGAACATGCCGTCGGTCTGGGTAAAAGTGGAGCTGACCGGCAGGTTGAGGCCTTTGTCACGGCCAAGGACGTCATACTCGAGGTCCTTCGGATACTCAGCGTAAAAGGCGGCGTGGGCCGCGTCATAGAATACGGCGGGGAAGGCGTGCAGACGCTTTCGGTGCCCGAGCGCGCGACCATCACCAACATGGGCGCCGAGCTGGGCGCCACCACCTCCATCTTCCCCAGCGACCAGGTCACCCGCGCGTTTTTGAAGGCGCAGGGCCGCGAGCAGGACTGGACCGGGCTTGCGCCCGATGCAGACGCCGAATACGAGCGGGTGGTCCCGATAGCGCTGGACGCGCTGGCGCCGCTCATTGCCTGCCCGCACAGCCCGGACAATGTGCGTCCGGTGGAGGAATTACAGGATATCAGGGTGGATCAGGGTCGCCATCGGGAGTTGCACCACTCGTCTTACGCCGACCTGATGAAGGTGGCGGGCATACCCGCGGGGAAGACCGCGCATAAGGACGTGAGCCTGGTCAAGGGCGGCCGGGGTCCAAGCAGGTGTACACCATGCTGGCACAAAACGGCGCGCTGGCCGACCTTATTCCGCGGGCGCGCGGATACTCGAATCGGCCTGCGGACCCTGCATCGGCATGGACAAGGCGCCCTGCTCGGGCGGTGTCCGTCCGCACGTTCAACCGCAACTTCATGGGCCCGCAGCGGGACAAAAAAGCGCGCAGGTCTACCTCGCCAGCCCCGAAACGGCGGCCGCGACCGCGCTGAACGGGCATATCACTGACCCGCGCACGCTGGGCGAACCGGTTACCGTTGTCCAACCCGAGGCCTTTTTGATAAACGACAACCTCATCATACCGCCTGCTGAGGACGGCTCCGAAGTTGAGGTGGTCCGCGGGCCCAACATACAGCCCTTCCCGCTGGGCAAGGCCATGGGCGACAAACTGGAGGGCGAGGTCCTTCTGAAGATGGAGGACAACGTCACCACCGACCACATCATGCCCTCCGGCGCAAAGCTGCTCCCGTACCGGTCCAACATCCCTTATCTTTCGGATTACTGCCTTACCCCGGTGGACGAGAGCTTCCCGGCCCGGGCAAAAGCCGCGGGCGGCGGCATGCTGGTGGCCGGGCAGAACTACGGGCAGGGCTCGTCGCGCGAGCACGCCGCGCTGGTGCCGCTCTACCTTGGGATACGCGCGGTTTTGGCCAAGTCGTTTGCCCGCATACACATGGCTAACCTGATTAACTCGGGAATCCTTCCGCTGGTGTTTGAGAACGAGGCCGACTACGACGGCATCGGGCAAGGCGATACGCTGGTCATCGAAAACGCCCGCGACCAGATACAGGCTGGGGACCGGGTCGCGGTCAGAAACGTCACACGCGGGACGGATATCCTCTGTAAGCTGGAGCTTTCGCCGAGGCTTCGGGAAGTCATGCTGGCCGGCGGGCTTCTGAACCGCACACGGGGCGCGCGCTGATGGAAAACGGGCGGAAAAAGCGCGATTGGCGCCTCCTGCTCGAGATCTTTTTGTCCACGCTGAAGATAGGGGCTATCACCATCGGCGGCGGGCTGGCCATGGTGGCCGTGATAGAGCGCGAGTTCAGCGGCCGGAAAAAGTGGGTGGACGCGGGGGAGATGCTGGATATCATCGCCGTTTCGCAGTCCCTCCCCGGCGTCATCGCCATCAACTGTTCGGTGATGACCGGCTACCGCGTAGCAGGCATTCCGGGGGCGGTTTCCGCTTCGCTGGGCGTTACGCTTCCATCTCTGGTCACCATAATGGTCATATTCCTGTTCTATAAAGCGTTCCGCGCCGACCCGTGGGTGAACGCCGCGTTCAGGGGCATCTCCGTCGGCGTGGCGGCGCTTTTGGTGTCGGTGGTGATCCGCATGGGGAAGCAGGTCCTAAAGGACGGCTGGGTCCTGACCATCGCCGTCGCCGCGCTGTGCGTCTGCCTGTTCACCAATGTGTACGCGATCTGGCTCATACTCGCGGGCGGGGCTTTAGGCCTTTCCCTCAAGCTGGGAGGTGCGGCCTGATGTTCCAGCTTTTCTGGGTGTTCTTTAAAATTGGCCTGTTCAGCATCGGCGGCGGCTATGCGATGATACCGCTGATCCGGCAGGAGATGGTTTCCGGCGGGTACATGACCCTGCCCGAGGTCACCGACATGATCGCCATATCCCAGATGACGCCCGGACCGATAGCGGTGAACGTCGCGACGTTCGTCGGGATGCGCACCATGGGCGTTCCGGGAGCCTTCATCGCGACGGCGGGGGTGGTGCTGCCCTGCGCGCTCATATCCATCATCGTAGCGCGGTTCTTTTTCAAAAACATGGAGGCCCGGCCGGTGCAGGGCGCGCTGTACGGCATGCGGCCGGTGGTGCTGGGGCTTATAGCCGGGACCGCCGCTACCTTCACGTACTCGTCCCTCCTGGCGGCATCCGGCGCCGTGGACCTCGCGGCGCTGCTGCTTTTTGCCGCGCTGCTGGCTGTCTCCCTGATAAAGGACATTTCGCCCGCGCTCCTGATCCTTGCCTCGGCGGTGGCCGGATTGGTGCTTTTCAAGCCGTAACGGCAAAAAAGCCGGTTTCATATCGTTAATTTATCGCTTAATCCGCAAAAAAACCTATATAATTTTTCTTGGTCCGTGATATAATGTTAATAAATAAACGACGGTGCATGCCGGCGCGGCATCAAGGAGGAACGAATGAAAAAAGACAGGGTATCGGAAGCTGTCATCCGCAGGCTGCCCATAGTATTACCGTTATCTTAAGGACCTTGAGCGGATAGGCGTGGAACGCATATCCTCGCAGGAGCTGAGCAAGAAGATGGGCATAAAGGCGACGCAGATCCGGCAGGACCTGAACTGCTTTGGCGGTTTTGGCCAGCAGGGCTACGGCTATCATGTCAAGATGCTCAAAAAAGAGATAATGGACATCATCGGCCTGAACAGAGAATATAAGGTGATACTGGTCGGCGCGGGCAACATGGGTCAGGCGCTCGCCAACTACGTGGGGTTTGAGAAGGAAGGCTTCGACATCGTGGCCATATTCGACATTAACCCCAAGCTGATCAGGAACACGATCCGCAACAAGGAGATACGGGACATCGACACGCTCCACGTATACGCCAAGGAGAACCCGGTGGACCTGTGCATCATTGCGACGCCCAAGGAGACTGCGCAGGCCATTGCGGACACGGTCATCGGCGTGGGCATACGCTCCATCTGGAACTTTGCGCCGGTAGACGTGGAGGCACGCAACGGCGTATGCGTGGAGAACGTGCATCTCAACGACAGCCTGTACACGCTGGTGTATCGGATGATGATACGGACCAGCAGGAAAAGGCGTTCAAGGTCTGAGGGGAGGTGCCGCTATCGAGGTCCTAAACATTTCCACCCGGGTGCGCTGCTGCATGGTGGACATCTCGCGGGAGGTGGCGCGCATCGTTCGGGAAGCGGGCGTAAACAGCGGCGTGTGCACCGTGTACGTGCCCCACACCACGGCGGGCGTGACCATCAACGAAAACGCCGACCCGGACGTGGCCCACGACATGCTGGCCGCGCTGGCCGAAATGGTGCCCAGGATGCGGTTCCGGCACAGCGAGGGCAACTCGGACGCGCACATCAAGACAGCGCTGGTAGGCACGTCGGCCACGGTCCTGATAGACGGGGGCGCGCTTGTTCTCGGGACGTGGCAGGGCATTTATCTGTGCGAATTCGACGGTCCGCGTTCGCGCAAGGTGTATGTGCACATCGCGCGGGCGTGAAGGGAAAGGACACCCGGGAGACAGTGATGGGGGTGTTTGTATGAAAAAGGGGATAGCCGCGCTGCTTGCGCTCATCCTCGCGCTGACCATGACAGCGTGCGGGACGGCGCCTGCCGGCCCGGAAGCTTCGTCCACGGCAATGCCGGCCCAAAATCCATCGGGAAGCGTTGCGGGCATGACGTTCACGGTCAAGAACGTTACCCGGATGGACCTGACGGAGGGGACGCAGCTGGCCCTCGTCGAATGCGACGTCATAAACAATACGGATACGGAACAGTTTTTCAGCTCCCTGAAGAATTTCCGGGCCGTGGACACGGAGGGCAACACGCTGGCCTGTGACATCGAGGCGCTGCGGGAGGCGGCTGCCCAAAAGCCGGACATCGTAACGCTGGACGGCAAGGCCGAGCCGGGTGGAACGGTATCCGGCGTGCTGTATTTCAAGACCGAAAAAGGCGTACTCATCGATTCTGTGACATTTGAACCGCTTTTGAACGCCGAATCGGTTACGGTGCGGCTGGGCGGGAAGTAGTTTTCGGGTAGGGCGGGCAGGGCCTATGGGGCCCTGCCCTTTTGTTTGTACGGGGGAACCCGAAAAATTGAGAAGAAAAACCGCCTTTCGATGCGTTTCCCCATAAAACACAGGAGGGCGGCCATGAAAAGCGCCTGAAAATGTTTACAACAAATGTGAATTCATATATGATGGACGTATCAACAAATGGACATATTACGGGGGAACCGATGGATAGATTATCACCTCGAAGGGCGAGCGGGAGCGGCAGGCGCATGAACAAAAAAAACCGCTCGAGGCTTATATTGGGTGTTCTGGCAGTCCTGCTGCTCGCGGGAGCGGCACTCTTTCTTTTTTTAGACCGTCCTCTTGCCGACGAGGAGAAGGCGCGCCTGAAAAAAACGCTGACTTATCGTCCGGGCATAAGCGTGGGCGGCGTCGACCTTTCGGGCCTGACATACCAGCAGGCGCTCGAGCTTATTGAGCCGGTTCGGGAGGAAATGCAGGCCGAGCAGACCATAACGCTCACCTACGAGGGCCAGAGCTGGGAACTGACCGCGCAGAAGATGGGCTTTGACTACAACTGGGACGAGCAGCTGGAGAACGCGCTTTTCGTGGGGTATCAGGGGAGCCTGGTGACGCGCTGGAGCCAGAGCGCCGCCAGCGACCTCGCGTTCGACGTGACCTTCACCTACACCGAAGAATCCGTACGCGCGGCGGTTCACGACGTCGTGGAGGAGATAAACCACGATCCGGTGGAGCCTTACGCCGAGCCGAATATGGGTTCGGGCGGCAAGTTCATATACCACGAGGGGACCCCCGGCATGAAGACCGACGAGAACGAGGTGTTCACCGAGGTCATGTCCCGCATACAGAACGGCGACTACGCGACGCCCATCGCACTGAAGGTGACCCGCACCCAGCCCACCGGGACGGTGGAGGACGTGAAGGAGTGCACCAAGCTGGTTTCGACGGCGGCCACCGAGATCATAGACGACAGTCCCAACCGCGTCTACAACATCAAGAAAATGGCGGGCATCATCAACGCGCAGGTCGTACAGCCCGGCGAGGAGTTCTCCATAAACGCGCTCGCGGGCATCCGCACCGAGGCGTCGGGCTGGAAATTAGCGCCCGGCATAGAGAACGGGACCACCACCGACCAGCCCGGCGGCGGCATCTGCCAGGTGTCCACTACGCTGTATAACGCCGTATTGAAGGCCGACCTCAAGGTCACGGCGCGCCAGCACCACTCCTGGCCGTCGGCCTACGTCGCCATGGGCCGGGACGCGACCATATCGTCGTACGGGCCCGACTTCAAGTTCATCAACACGCAGAAAAATCCGATATATATCTTTGCATACGCCAGCAATTCGCAGTGCTACGTCGAGATATACGGAAAGCCGCTCGATTACTCCATAAAGCTCGAATCGGTGGTCACCGAGACCATCCCCGCGCCTTCGCCCAAGAAGACCGAGGACCCGACGCTCGATGTGGGGAAGCAGTCAACAGTGTCCAAGACCCGGAACGGATACAGGGTCGAGGTATATAAATATTATTACAGGAACGGGGTCCAGTTCGACAAGGTGCTGGACCATCAGGACTACTACAAGCCGTTCCAGGGACTTGTAGCCGTGGGGACCAAGCCGACGCCGTCACCGACGCCCAAGCCTACGGTTTCTGCTACTCCGCCCGCGTCCAGCCCGACTCCGTCGCCGTCCGGGGGCTGAGACGTGATGTGCCCGGCATAGGCGGGAATAGAATAGCAGGGAAGCACAACATATCAGATGGGAGATCCACATGTCTGAGGAGAACGGGACGATGCAGCCGCAGGCTGCGGAGCCGCAAGCCGGAAAACGTAATTTTTTCAGGAGGAAAAAGCTGCTCCTCGGGGTGCTCGGGGGGCTGACCGTGCTGCTCTGCGGCGCGGCAGTGTTCGTGTTCGCGGACAGGCCGGTGGGTGAAGCGGAGGCCGCGTCGCTCATGCAGACCGGCGTGTTCTACGAAAACGTGCACATAAACGGCGTCGACGTCGGAGGGCTGACCGTTGCCGAGGCCCGCGAAAAGGTGGAGGCGGCCCCCAACGGCTCGCCCGAGACCTTCGCGCTGGACCTCACGCTGGACGGCGAAAAATGGCGGTTGACCGGAGCCGACCTGAAGCTCACATCCGACATCGAGGACGTGCTCAAGGAAGCCATGCTCTACGAAAAGTCGGGGAGCTGGTTCAACCGCGTCACCGCCCAGAACAAGCTGGAGAACGAGGGGCATGATTTCACCGTCACCCTCACACCGGACAGCAAAGCGCTGCAGGACGAAGCTGAGCGCATCGCCGCCGAGGCGACTGTCCAACCCGTCGAGCCCAAGCTAAATGTGACCGGCACCGGGGAGTTCACGGTGACCGATGGCAAGAACGGCCATACGGTCGACCCCAAAACCCTCCTCACCACCCTGCAGACACGGTTTGACGGCCAGGATTTTTCGGATGTGAAGCTGGAGTCCAAGGTCACCCGGCCGGAGGCGACGGCTGAGGAGGTCAGGGCCAATACGGTGTTGATGGCCACCTTTACCACGCATTATAAGGGCAGCGCCAACCGCAGGTACAACGTCGAGAAAGCGGCGGGCATCATTAACAACACCATGGTGAAGCCCGGCGAGATATATGATATTAACGAGGTGCTCGGGCCGCGGACCTACGCCGGCGGCTGGCGGGGCGCCAACGGCATCGTGGGGGGCACGCACTATGAGATAGAGCCCGGCGGCGGCGTGTGCCAGGTATCCACCACGCTGTTCGGCGCGGTGCTGCGCGCCGACCTCGAGGTGGTCGAGCGCCATAACCACACCTTTCCCTCCGACTACGTAAAGATCGGACAGGACGCGACCATATCCACGGGCGGACCCAACTTTCGCTTTAAAAACACGCGTTCCTGGCCGGTATATGTCATCGCGCGGATTGATAAGAAAAAGTCCAACATCACGGTCGAGCTGTACGGCCCGCCGCACCCCAAGGGGTATACGGTGGAGATAACGTCCGAGCTTATCAGCACGACCTATCCCGGCCCGGCGGTCTATACGGTCGACAACTCCAAGCCCGTGGGGTACAAAGAGGAAGTTTCGCTCTACCACGTGGGCAAGAAGTCGAAGACTTACAAGACCTATTACAAGAACGGGAAACAGGTAGGCGACCGCATCCAGATCTATGCCGACACCTATCCGCCGGTCCGGGCGCGCTACATCATCGGCGGGAAGAAGGTATCCACGCCCAAGCCGGCCAAGTCCACGCAGACGCCGGCCAGTACGCCCGCACAGGGGAGCCCATCCGCTTCGGCTACCACCCCGCCGGAGCCATAAGGTCCGGATAAGATTCCGGACCGGAGCCGGCGGGGAGTCCACATTAAAAATATGTTAATATTGCAGGCATCGGCACAAAAAGCTTCAGGCCGTATGCCTTTTTGGCTACACGAACAGGCATAAAAAATGTATACTGTACAGGAAACGTGCCCAAAGGCACGGGGAGGGAAAACCAAATGACCACGGAACTCACAAAAGAAATACTCGAGATACTGCGGCAGGACTGCCGGATAGAGGAAGACCAGATAGCCGTCATGCTGGGAGCGGACCCGCAGGAGGTGGCGGAGGAGATAAAGCGCCTTGAGCGTGACAAGGTCATCGTGAAGTACAACGCGGTGATCAACATGGAAAAGGTGGACAGGGAAGTCGTGCAGGCGCTTATCGAGGTGCGCGTCACTCCGCAGCGCGAGCTGGGTTTTGACGCGCTTGCCAAGCGCATATACCGCTTCACCGAGGTGCGCTCGGTGTATCTCGTTTCAGGGTCGTATGACCTGATGGTGCTGGTGGAGGGCCTGAACATGCGGCAGGTGGCGCTGTTCGTCGCCGAAAAACTTTCGGTACTCGACGGCGTGCTTTCCACGGCTACCAGCTTCGTGCTGCGCAAGTACAAGGAAGACGGCGTCATTATCCTCGACGATGAGAAAGACGACAGATTGGTGGTGACCGCGTAATGGATTACAGCAAGATAATCACCCGGCGCATAGCCGAGCTGCCGCCCTCCGGCATACGGAGGTTTTTCGACCTGGCCAGCGAGATGAAGGACGCCATATCCCTGGGCGTGGGCGAGCCGGACTTCGTCACGCCCTGGAACATCCGCGAGGCGGCTATATACGCCATCGAGCGCGGGCACACGCACTATACGTCCAACCACGGCATGATCGAGCTGCGGGAGCAGATTGCCCAGTATATGGCCGAGCGCTTCGACCTGACCTATTCGCCGGGACAGATCATGGTCACGGTGGGCGCGAGCGAGGCCATCGACCTTGCGCTCCGCGCCATAGTGGAGCCGGGCGACGAGGTGCTGGTGCCCGAGCCGAGCTATGTTTCCTACATGCCCACGGTGGTCATGGCCGGGGGCGTCCCGGTGGCCATACCGCTGCGCGCCGAAGATGAGTTCAAGCTTACGGTGGATACCGTAAAGCCGCTTATCAACAAACGCACCAAGGCAATCATTATCGCGTTTCCCAACAACCCGACAGGGGCCATCATGACCGAAAAGGAGCTTGAACCCATCGCGGAGCTTTTGCTTCAAACCGACGTGATGGTCATAGCCGACGAGATCTATGCCGAGCTGACCTACCACGGCAAGCACGCCAGCATCGCCGCACACGACGGGATGTGGGAGCGGACCATCGTCATCAACGGCTTCTCCAAGGCGTTCGCGATGACCGGCTGGCGGCTGGGCTTCGTGTGTGCACCGACCGAGCTGCTCGAAATCATGCTTAAGATACACCAATACACCATGCTCTGCGCGCCCATCATGAGCCAGGAGGCCGCGCTGGAGGCGCTCCGGTTCGGCTTCGAAACGAATTTTGCGGACGTGGAGCGGATGCGCCGCGAGTACAACCGCCGGCGCAGGGTCATCGTGGACGGGTTCAGGGATATGGGCTTTGCCTGCTTCGAGCCGCTGGGCGCGTTCTACGCATTCCCGTCGGTGGAGAGCACGGGCATGACCGCGGACCAGTTCTGCGAAGGGCTTCTGATGTCCAAACAGGTGGCCTGCGTGCCCTCGACGGCGTTCGGGCGATCCAACGGTTTCATGCGCTGCTCCTACGCGACGTCGCTGGATAACATCAACGAGGCGCTCAAGCGCATTCGTGCCTGGCTGGAGGAGATTTAAAAATATGGCAAAGGGGAGAGCCGCGGACCTTATTGTGCTGGACCTTGACAACACGTTGTTCGACGAGGGGCGCATCGTGTCCCCAGGGAACCGCGCGGCTATCCAAAAGGCGCAGGACGCGGGCGTAGCGGTCAGCATCTGCACGGCGCGCATGCATCCGGCGGCGCTTTTTGAGGCCGCCAAGGCCGGTATCGACGCGCCGCTCGCGGTCTGCAACGGCGGCTATATCTACCACCGCGGGAAGATATCGCACAAGCGCTGCATGAGCGCCGGGCAGATGGAGGCGCTGTGCAACATACTCGACCCTTTGAACGTCCCTTACTATGTGTCTACAGTGGAAAGCGCCGTCACCAACGATTATACGGTGTGCGGCGCGTACTATACGTACTGGCATGTCGACGATACCGGCTTCGATGCGCTGCCGCTCGTCACCTACAAAACGGCCAGGCGCATCGTGCCGGCCGTGGGCGGCGAAGGCCTGCGGCTCACGGTCATCTCCGAGGACCCGGAGGTGCTCCGGCTGGTGGACGGGAAGCTCCGTGCCGTGGAAGGCGTGGACGTGTTCTCGTCCTGGTGCAACAACGTCGAGGTGATGGTTCCGGGCGGGAAAGGCGCGGCCATAGCCAGCCTGTGCGACCTGCTGGGAACAGACCCCTCCCGCGCCATGGCCATAGGCGATTCCAACAGCGACATCAGCATGCTCCAGGCGGTCGGCTACCCGGTGGCGGTGGAGAACGCGACCGACGCGCTGACAGCCGCGGCGCGATACGTTGTACCGGACTGCAGAAGCGATGGCGTGGCATATGCTATAGAAAACATCGCCCTTGCCGGCGGAGATGCCTGACATGCTCCCCAAAGCCCTGAAGGAACGGGCGAAGGCCTTCCGGAGGAGGCGCGGCGCCGCGGCGGACGACGGACCGGGCGGCTCCATACCCAATTATCTGGGCCTTTGTGTGCTGACGCTCATAATCTGCCTGCCGATGGGAGCGGCGGCACTCGTTTATTCGGTGCGTGCCGAGAAATATAAACAGTTGGAGAACTACGATGCCGCGCAGGAGGCGGCCTACCGCGCCCGCAGGATAAGTCTGACAGGCTTGGCCATAATAGGGGGTGCGGCGGCGGTGTATTTCCTGTTCATGCTGCTTATAATGGCGGTCGTGCGCTGAAAGCTGAGGAGGGTGCCTGAATTGTATTGCAGAAAAAATGCGGACGGAAATGGCCGGGCAGGAGAGATTCTGCAGGTACTGCGGGCAGGGCGTGGGTTCGGCAGGGCGCCGGCGCCGTTAGCCGCCGGCCCGATCTTTGTTCGAACCATCTCGCGTTTTCCATCGTTATGCTTATCCTGTTCCTGCCGTTCGGGATCGCGGGGCTTGTTTACTCGCTGCGCGTGGACGAATATCTGGCCAGGGGCGACACGGAGGGCGCGGTGTACTATTCCCAAAAGGCGCGCTCCATCAACATAATCAGGCTTTATCGTACTCGTAGCGCTTATCGTATTTTGCATCATCCTGGCCGTCATTGTGGCGATAGGCTTCATCCCATACTGTCATATGCATTTCTGAAGGATGCCGATAGCTTAGGAGGTAACGACGAATGTATTGCACGAATTAGGCAGAACCTGCCCGAGGACTCGGCCTTCTGTTCCAAATGCGGACGGAACTGGAAACGGAAGCCCGCCGGATGCTGCTGCGCCGAGAAGTGCGACGGGGACGCTGCCGACGCCGGCCATGCCGGTGAGGCCGCCCATAATGCCAGGCATACCCAACGCGGGCATATCCAACCACCTGGCGCTGGCCATCATATCGCTGATATTCTTCTTCCCGCTGGGCATCCCCGCGCTTATTTATTCCACCCGGGTGGACCAGTATCTGCGCATGGGCGATCCGGAAACGGCGAGGATGAACTCGGACAAGGCCAGGCTTTTCGGGATACTGGGCATCGTTATCGGCGCGGCGCTGGCCGTGGTGTGCGTCATCGTTTCGGCGATATTTGCGGGTTCGTGGTTCCATCACTACAGATGGTACTATTGAGCGCGGCGTTGCTCGGGAAATAACACGAACCGCGGCCGATAGGCCTCAATTCTGCCGGCCCGGCTTTACTGCATGCCGTGACAAGACCGGGCGCGTATGTAAATTTTATGTTGATAACAGGTTATATCTATATTAAAATTTAATGTGCCACAAAGGGGGTGGACGGCGGTATGCCCATGAACATCGTGCTGTGCAGGCCTGAAATACCGCAGAACACGGGAAATATTGCGAGGACGTGCGCCGCGACGGGTTCGCGGCTGCATATCGTCAAACCCATGGGCTTCGCCGTGGAGGACAGGCAGCTGAAACGCGCCGGCCTCGATTACTGGCACATGATCCCCATTTTTTATTACGATGATTTTGAAGCCGTTCTGGAGGAAGGCGCCGGACACGGTCCATTTTGCCACTGCGCGGGCGGACAGGGACATCTGCGGCACGCGTTACCGGGACGGAGACTACCTCGTTTTCGGCAGCGAGAGCAAGGGCCTGGATGACGAAATTCTCCGCCGTTTCCGCGACCACTGCGTGCGCATCCCGATGCGGGAGGGCGCGCGCAGCCTGAATCTTTCGAACTCGGTGGCAGTGGTGCTCTACGAAGCGCTGCGCTGCCAGAACGGCTTTATGGGGCTGACATAATGAAAGGGGAGACCGGGCAAATGAGCATATTCAACATATTTCAGCTATGCGGGGGGCTGGGCCTTTTCCTGTACGGCATGCGCATCATGAGCGAGGGGCTGGAGCGCGCGGCGGGCGACAGGATGCGCGACATGCTGGGCAGGCTTACCAATAACCGCCCTTAAGGGGGTTCTGGTGGGGATAGGGGACGACGGCGCTCATCCAGAGCTCCTCGGCCACGACGGTCATGGTGATAGGCTTTGTCAACGCGGGCTTTACCTGATGCAGGCCGCCGGGATCATCATGGGCGCGGAGATAGGTACCACCATCACCGCGCAGATCATCGCCATAAAGCTGACCGATGTGGCTCCTGTGTTCGTTTTCGCCGGCGTGATTATCGTGCTGACATTCAAAAGCAGGGCGATAAAACGCGCGGGCGAGATAATAACGGATTTGGCATCCTGTTCCTGGGCATGTCGCTTTTATCCCAGTGGCGCCGCTGCGGGAAATAGAAGAGTTCCGCAATTTTATGGTGAATTTTCAGAGTCCGCTGATCGGCATCCTCACCGGCACGCTTATCACCTGCGTGATACAGAGCTCCTCGGTATCCATCAGCATCCTGCAGGCGCTGGCGCTGCAGGACTCGGCTGGGGCGGTGTACGTGGTGCTGGGGTGCAACATCGGCACCTGCATCCAATGGCGTCCCGGCAAGCCTGAGCGCAAACACCAACTCAAGCGCGCGGCAGTCATACAGTCAGCTTCAACGAGGCACCATCATATTCTCCGTGCTGCTGGCCATTTTTGCCCATCGTTCCCTTTCTGGAATCCCTGTCGCCCGATAACGTTTCACGGCAGATCGCCAATTTCCACACTTTTGTTCAATACAACAAACGTTCTGCTGATGCTTCCCTTCATCAAGCATTCAGAAGCTGGCCACCCGGATACTTCCCGGCCGCGACGACGACGACTGCGCCGAGGCGAAGCGTGCTCCTGCACTCAATGAAAGCATACTGGCCGCACACCGTCCCTGGCTGCGAGCCTCGCGCAGGAGGAACTGCTCCGGATGGGCAGGATGTGCAGAAAGAATTTTAAAACGGCCGCGCGCGCCTTTTTTGAGAAGGACTACGGGCTGACAGAGAAGGTCAGGCGCCGGGAAAAGAGCATCGACTACATCAACCACGAAATCATTCGCTGCCTCGTGAAATGCTCGTCCCTGGACATATCCGAAAAGGACAGGGCGGCCATCGGCTCGTATTTTAACGTGGTGGGGGACATGGAGCGCATCGGCGACCACGCGGAGAACATCGCGGGGTACGCCGTGACCCGCATCGACGAAAAGCTCAAATTCTCGGAAGCGGCGCTTGAAGAGCTCAAAATCATGACCCAAAGCGTCGAGGAGATTATCGGCCTGTGCCTCGAGGTCTTCGAATCCCGCGACGAGAGCCGCATCGCCATGGTCGAGACGCTGGAGCGCGCCATAGACGAGATGCAGGTGCGCTTCAAAAAGAACCATATCGACCGGCTGAACACCGAAACCTGCTTCCCCAAAAGCGGCGTCATTTTCACCGACATGATAAGCGAGCTGGAGCGGGCCGCCGACCATGCCACCAACATCGCGCATTCCATACGGCCCATCCGTCAGCGCGAGATCGCTCAATGACCCTCCAAAGCCGCCGGTCTTGTTATGCAAAGCGCATTCTGTTATAATGATGCATGCGCAAAAATGGCTGGAGGCGACGTATTTGATAGAAATCAAAACAGTGGAGACCGCAGGGGACCTGAAAAGGTATGTGGACCTCCCCTACGCCATATATAAGGATTGCCCATACTGGGTGCCCGAGATGCGCGCCGAGGAATAGGCGATGCTCCAGCCGGGTAAATACCCGTCGCTCAAGCTGAACGAAACGGTTTCCTACCTTGCGCTCAAGGACGGGAAGCCGGCCGGGCGGGTCACGGCCATACTCAACCCAAAGGCCAACGAGATATGGGACGAACGGGCGGTGCGGTTCTGGCTGCTGGACTTCATCGAGGATTTCGAGGTGGCACAGGCGCTTTTTGCGGCGGTGGAGGAATGGGCGCGCGAAAAGGGCATGACCCGCGTGCAGGGGCCGCTGGGGTTCTGCGACCTTGACAAGCAGGGGATGCTGGTCGAAGGGTTCGACGAGCAGGACCTCGCCATCACCATCTACAACCACCCCTATTATCCGCAATACCTTGAGCGCATGGGCTACGTTAAGAAATACGACTGGGTGGAGTATCAGGTCATGTCGCCCGAAAAGCCCAACGAGCGCGTGCAGCGGCTGGCCGACCTCATACTCAAACGCAACAGCTTTTCGATTTTGAAGCTCAACTCCATAAAGGAGATATATCCTTACCTCGACGAGGCGTTCGAGGTGCTGAACGAGGCTTTCAGGGTGTTGCCCGGCGTGGTCCCGCTGACCAGGGAGCAGGCCGACAAGTACATCACCGAATATATCAGGTTTATTTCCACCGACTACCTGAGCGTGGTCATGGATAAAAACGGCAAGATTGCCGGGTACGGCGTGGCGGTGCCGTCGCTCGGGCAGGCCATCCGCAAAAGCAACGGCAGGCTGTTTCCGTTCGGGCTTCTCAGGCTGTTGCGCGCCCTCAGGCACAACGTGTCGCTGGACCTCTACTTCATCGCGGTGCGTCCGGATATGCAAAACACGGGCGTGAGCGCCGTAATACTCAACGAGTTCCAGAAAAATGCCATTAAAAACGGCATCAAGTGGGCCGAGACCGGGCCGGAGCTGGAGGATAACGCGCGCGTACAGGCGCTGTGGAAGAGCTATGAAAGCAGGCAGCACCGGCGCAGGCGGTGCTACTACAAGGATCTGTAATGGCTGATATCATGAGCCGCCCAGCTTTGGCAGGGCGGCTTTTTGATGGGAGGAGGCATGTTTGGAGCGCCGCGGGGGACAATAATGCTATTCTGCGATAAAAATTCAGTTTAATCCGGCAATCGGAGATTGCCGCTGTGCGCAAAGCACACAGGCAGACAGTATTGAACGGCGCTGTACGGGCTTTTCCCGCCGCCGCTTCAACGGCGAATTAAATCCGGGATTTTAATTGCAGACTGGTATAACGCATCAAAAAGCTCCGGGCGGTGTACGCGATTGAAGGAAAAAGGAAAGGCATACCGGATCGGCCTGGGGGCCGTATCCGGATTTCTGAACGGCCTTTTGGGTACGGGCGGCGGCCTCATCGTGCTGACGGGGCTGGCGCACGCAGGAGAGCGGCAGGCCTGCGCCCACGCGACGGCTACGGCCTGCACCTTTTTATATACGCTTTTCAGCGCGATAACCTATACTACGGCGGGCTATTTTGACCTCGGGCTGTTGCTGGGCGTGGTGCCCGGCATGGCCGTTGGCGGATACATCGGGGCACGGCTTTTGGGCAAGCTCCCCGACCGTGCGCTCAAGCTCCTGTTGGGCGGATCGCTGATGGTATCCGGCGCGATGATGATTTTTTTGCGAGGCCAGCAATGACCCTGCTCGGATTCGTGCTGGGCGTGCTGGCCGGCGCCGCCGCGGGCCTTGGCCTTGGAGGCTCGGCGCTGCTGGTGCCTGTGCTGGTGTTTGTCCTGGGCGTGCCGCAGCTGGCGGCGCAGACCGCGGGGCTTTACGGTTTCATACCGGCCGCGGCGGTGTCCACATACATCAATTATCGTGAAAAAAGAATCAATATCCGGGAATTGCTGCTGCTGGCGCTGCCCGGCGTCCTGACCGTTTTGGGGGGCGCGCAACTGGCGTTTTTGCTTGGCGGGGCGGCGTTGCGCATCGTTTTTGGCGCCTTTTTGCTTATATTTGGCGTCGTTTTATTCATTTCGGGGATAAAGAAGCCCAAGCGGGAGGCATAGCACAACCTCCCACCAAAAAGAGATGTTATTTTATATACAATCCCGTCGCCTTGTGCTATAATGAGGCGAAGTGAATAAGCGACACTTCTTTGTTTTTTTGTGCCCCGGCGGTGGAAAAGCAAAGGGGTGTTTCTTCAAGATATTTCCGTTTCCAATAATTGAAAGAAGGTGTTAAGGTGATTAAGGAACGCACGTTCAAGGGCGGTACGCACCCCCTTGGCCGGATGCACCACGGCAAGCCGCTGGCCGAAAAACAGCCGATCACCCCGGCGAAACCGCCGGCGACGGTGGTGTTGCCCATGGCGCAGCACATCGGGGCGCCGGCGAAATGTCTGGTGCAGCCGGGGGACACCGTACGGATGGGACAGTTCATCGGCGAGCCGGGCGGCTTTGTCAGCGCGCCCGTACACGCGAGCGTGTCCGGCAAGGTCGTGGCCGTAGAGCCCCGGCTGGTGGCAGCCGGCCAAAAACCGCTGTGCGTTGTGATCGAGAACGACTTTCAGGATACCGTTGCGGACGGCATCGAATCGGCCGGAAGCGTGGAAGGGCTTTCCGCAGACGCTATCAAGTCCGCCATTGCCGCGGCTGGCATCGTCGGCATGGGCGGCGCCGCATTTCCGACGCACGTCAAGCTTGCCATACCTCCCGATAAAAAGGTGGATACCATCATCCTCAACGGGGCGGAATGCGAGCCTTATCTCACCGCCGATCACCGCATCATGCTCGAAAAGCCCGAGGACGTTGTCACCGGCCTGAAGGCCATCATGAAAGCGACCGGCGTTTCCAAGGGGTACATCGGCATAGAGCTGAACAAGCCGGACGCCATCGCGGCGCTGGAAAAGGCCGTAGCCGGGGCGGAGGGCATCGAACTGGTGACGCTGGAAGTCAAGTACCCGCAGGGTGCGGAAAAGCAGCTGATAAACGCCGTGACCGGGCGCGAGGTGCCGTCGGGCTGCCTGCCGGCCGACGCCGGCGTGGTGGTATCCAACGTGGGCACCGCCGCCAAAATAGCCGAGGTGCTCAGGACCGGCATGCCGCTTATAGAGCGGGTGGTGACGGTATCGGGCGCCGTGAAGGCGCCGGGGAACTTCCTCGCGCGCATCGGAACGCCCTTTGCCGACCTGCTCGAGCAGGCCGGCGGCCCCTCCGGCGAGGTGGGGCGCATCCTGAACGGCGGGCCGATGATGGGGCAGCCGGTATTTGATACATCCGTTCCCGTGCTCAAGGGTACGTCGGGCATCGTGGTGCTCACGCCCGAGCTGGCGGCCACTGCCGAGGAAAGCAACTGCATCCGCTGCGGACGCTGCGCTGAAAATTGCCCGATACGCCTGCAGCCGCTGTATATCGACGGATTCTCGCGCGTCAAGGACTACGAGAGGGCCGAGGCGTTCCACGCCGTCGACTGCATTGAGTGCGGCGTATGCTCGTTCGTCTGTCCGGCCAAGCGCCAACTGGTCCAGTCCATCCGCGTGGCCAAGGGGCCATACTGGCGGCGCGCAGGAAAAAAGCGTAGGGAGGATATATGATGGAAAACACGATACTTTCCAGCTCTCCGCACATCCGGCACGAAGCGACGACAGCGCGCATCATGCTGGATGTGGTGATCGCGCTTATACCGGCGGGCGTTGCCGGGGTCATTTTCTTCGGTCTGAACGCCGCGATCACCATCGTTCTGGCCGTTGCCGCCGCGGTCCTGACGGAGGCTCTGATACAGCTTGCCACCAAAAAGAAGGTCACTGTAAAACGACTGGTCGGCTGTCGTTACCGGCCTTATAGTAGCGTATAATATCACGCCCACCGCGCCCTGGTATCTGCCGGTGCTGGGCTCAGTGTTCGCCATCGCCATCGTCAAGCAGGTGTTCGGCGGGCTGGGGCACAACTTCATGAACCCCGCGGCCGCCGCGCGCGTGTTTCTGGTGACGGCGTTCGGCGTACAGATGACCAACTGGCCCGTGGTGGCCGACGCGGTCAGCAACGCGACGCCGCTGGCCATTCTGAAGGGCCTTTCCACCGACCCGCTGCCCTCGGTTACCAACATGCTGATAGGCAACCACGGCGGGTGCATCGGTGAGACCTGCGCGATAGCGCTCGTGCTTGGCGGCGTTTACCTTCTTGTGCGCAGGGTCATCACCTGGCACATTCCGGTGGCGTTCATCGGGACCGTAGAGCATACTTACCTTCGTATTCGGGCCGGAAGGCCTCACCGGCAACGTCGTGTACCATCTGTTGGGCGGGGGGCTTTTGCTCGGGGCCATCTTCATGGCCACCGACTACGTCACCTCCCCGGTCACCAATAAGGGCAAGATCATCATGGGCGTGGGCTGCGGCGCCATCGTGACCGTAATCCGCCTGCTGGGCGGCATGGCCGAGGGCGTGGCCTTCTCCATCATACTCATGAACATTGCGACGCCCATGATAGACAGGTTCACACGGCCTCGCATCTATGGGGAGGTGAAGAAGAGTGCGTGAATTTATCAATCTCGTCCTGCGGCTCTTCGTGGTCTGCGCGGTTGCGGCCGGGCTGCTGGGCGTGACCTATAGCGTTACAAAAGAGCCTATCGCCGTACAGGCGAAGCTGGCCAGCGACCGGGCGAATCAGGCCGTATTCGCGGAGGCCACCGGCTTTGACGAGGCGAACATGGACGAATACAGGTCTCAGCCGGGCTGGAACGATTCCTTTGAGGCGGTCACGCAGGTCTTTATCGCAAAAAAGGATGGTGACACCATAGGCTACGTGCTCAAGGTGGTCGGTTCGGGATACGGCGGGGACATCGGGATGACGGTCGGCGTGGATGCGGAAGGGAAGTACACCGGCGTCACCATCGACTCGCACAGCGAAACGCCGGGGTTAGGCGCGAACGCTGTGAAGGACGATTTCCGTAGCCAGTATACCGGGAAATCCTCGGCGGAAACGCTTAACGTCATTAAGTCGGGAGCACCGGCCGATACGGATATACAGGCCATTGCGGGAGCGACCATTACGTCGCGGGCCGTTACCGATGCTATCAACGCGGGCGGCGCTTTTGCGCAGGCCTTTCTGATTGACGCGTGAGGAAAGGGGTGTAAGAAATGAAGCTCGGAAAAGTCTTTTTCAACGGCATACTTGACGAAAACCCCACATACCGCCTCGTGCTGGGGACCTGCCCCACCATGGCGATCACGACGTCGGCGTCCAACGGCATCGGCATGGGCCTGGCGGTCACGTTCGTGCTGGTTTTCTCCAACCTTGTCATATCGCTGCTTCGGAACTTTACGCCGGATAAGATAAGGATACCGGTATTTATCGTGGTGATAGCATCGTTCGTTACCATCGTACAGATGGTGATGCAGGGATTCCTGCCGGACCTTAACCAGTCGCTGGGCATTTTCATCCCGCTCATCGTGGTCAACTGTATCATACTGGGACGGGCCGAAGCGTTCGCGTCCAAGAACAAGCCGCTGGCTTCGGTTGTGGACGGCCTCGGAATGGGCACAGGGTTTACGCTGGCCATCACGTTTATCGCGATAATCCGCGAGCTGCTGGGCGCTGGGACCATCTTTGGCGCTACGGTGCTGGGTGAATGGTATACGCCCATCCTGATTTTCAGCCTGGCTCCCGGCGGGTTTTTGACTTACGGCATGGCCATCGCGCTGTTCAACTGGGTTACCCGCAGGGAAAAGAAGGCAAAAAAGATTGCCAAACAGCCGGCACTGGCCGAACAGGCGGAAGGAGGTAACGCATAATGGATTACGTTTGGGGGATCTTCCTGCTGCTTGTAAGTTCGATACTGGTCAACAACTTCATCCTCTCCAGAATACTGGGTATCTGCCCGTTCCTGGGCGTTTCCAGCCAGATGAGCTCGGCGGTGGGCATGGGCATCGCCGTGACCTTCGTCATGGGCATGGCCTCGGTCATCACCTATCTGGTGCAGTATTTCCTTCTGGTGCCTCTGCACATCGAGTACATGCAGACCATCGCGTTCATACTGGTCATCGCGGCGCTGGTGCAGCTGGTCGAGATGATACTGCAAAAGAGCAGCCCAACGCTGTATCAGGCGCTGGGCGTGTATCTGCCGCTCATAACCACCAACTGCGCGGTGCTGGGCGTGACCATCATCAACATCACACAGGGATACGACCTGTTCCAGACATTCATCAGCGGCGTCGGCGGCGCGTTAGGCTTCATGCTGGCCATCGTGCTCTTTGCGGGCATCCGCGAGCGGCTGGCGACCTCGCCCATCGGGAAACCGTTCCAGGGCTTTCCGATAGGGCTTATCACCGCCAGCCTGATGTCTATGGCCTTTCTCGGATTTACGGGACTGGTGAAATAAGGAAGGAGGGGAAGAGATGCTTCAGGATATACTGGTGCCGCTGGCTGCCGTTGGCGGTCTTGGCCTTGTGATGGGATTGCTGCTTGCCTTTGCTTCCAAGAAATTCTCGGTCGAGGTAGACCCCAAAGTCGCGGCCGTACGCGATCTTCTGGGCGGCGCCAACTGTGGGGCGTGCGGGTTCCCGGGCTGCGCCGGCCTTGCGTCCGCGCTGGCCGAGGGGAGCGTGCCGGTTAGTGCCTGCCCGGTGGCCAGCAGCGAGAACAAGGCGAAAATAGCTGAAATACTGGGCATAGAAAGCGGCGATACCGAGCCGGTGGCGGCATTCGTGCTCTGTCAGGGCGGCAAGAACTGCAAGGACAACTACGACTACATCGGCGTAAAGAGCTGCGCCGCGGCGAAACTGGTCGCGGGCGGGCCGAAGGGGTGCGCCTGGGGCTGCATGGGCTTTGGCGACTGCGTCGCCGCCTGTCCGTTCGGCGCATTGTCCATCAATGAAAACGGCGTCGCGCACGTCGATATGGAAAGCGCACGGCCTGCAGGAAGTGCGTGCTGGGCCTGCCCGGTGGGCGTAATACAGATACTGCCGCAATCCAACATCGTGCGCGCTCGAGGCAAAAAGAACCAGCGCTGGCGGGGCGAGATACGTCCGGTCTGCACCAAGGCCTGCATCGGCTGCGGCATATGCGTGAAGCAATGCGAGTTCGGGGCGATAACGCTGGAGAACAACCTTGCCCGCATCGATCCCGCGAAGTGCACGGCCTGTCTGGCCTGCGCGAAGAAGTGCCCGACCGGCGCCATCGTGTCGCCGTATGTGAGAAGAAGCGCCCGGTTGCCAAGGCGCAGTGACGCGCGAAAAAGCCTATACGCAAGGCCCCGTCCCGTTAAGCGGACGGGGCCTTGTTGTTATCGGGCGCCGCTTGCGTATATAATATACAGAGCCCGGGAAATGTCGGCAGGAAACGGGGGATGATGCATGGACAAAAAGGCGGACGAATTGAGGGAGCTGGTGCAGCGGCGCTACGGGAGCATTGCGGCCGGCGGGGAAGGCGCATCGGGTGGTTGCTGCTGCGGCGGCGCCTCGAGCTGTTGCTGCGGCGGTTCCGCGACGGACGCGGAACAGGCGGCCTTTCTGCTCGGCTACGCAGACGGGGACACGGAGGGCATGCCGGATATGGCCAACATGGGGCTGGGCTGCGGGAACCCGGTGGCCATCGCCGGGCTGAAAGCGGGCGAGACCGTGCTGGACCTGGGCAGCGGAGGGGGATTCGACTGCTTCCTCGCGCGGCGGCAGGTCGGGGCATCCGGGCGGGTCATCGGGGTGGACATGACTCCCGAGATGATAAGGCTGGCGCGGAAAAACGCGCGGGAGAGCGGGTACGATAACGTGGAGTTCCGGCTGGGCGAGATAGAGCACCTGCCGGTGGCCGACGCAAGCGTGGACGTCGTTATCTCCAACTGCGTGATAAACCTCTCTCCCGAAAAGGCGCAGGTCTTGCGCGAGGCGTTCCGCGTGCTGCGGCCGGGCGGGCGCATCTCCGTTTCGGACGTGGTCGCCACAGCGCCGCTCCCGCCGGAAGCGAAGGAGGACTTCGTCCTGTACGCGAGCTGCATCGCCGGCGCGGAGTACGTGGAGGACATGCGGGCCATGCTGGAGGATGCGGGCTTTGCCGATATCCGGATGGAACCCAGGGACAACACCCGCGAAATAATAGGCGCGTGGGTGCCGGGGCGGAAGCTGGAGGATTTTGTTGCCTCCTTTATCATCGAGGCGGTCAAGCCGGCGTGAGGCGAAATCAACGAACGATGGGGGACAGGCTTATGCAGCCAGGGCTGGTGCTGGCATCCGCATCCCCGCGGAGGAAACAGCTCTTATTGCAGGTGGGCGTGGCGTTCACGTGCATCGCTGCGGAAACGGACGAAACGCTGGACCCGGCGCTGTCGCCGGGAGAAAACGCCGAGCGTCTGGCGCTTTTAAAAGCGCGGGCGGTTGCGGGAGAAGCGGGCGGCGCCGCTGTGCTGGGCGCGGACACGCTGGTGGTCATAGACGGACGGGTGCTGGGCAAGCCGCGCGATGAAAATGACGCCGCCGGAATGCTCGCGCTTTTGCAGGGACGGCGGCACGAGGTGGTCACCGGATACGCCCTGCTGGCGCCGGGGGAAGCGCCGCGTACCGGGCACGCGGTCACCGGCGTACATTTTGCGCCCATGCGCCCCCAGGCGATACGGCGATACATAGAGGAATACAAGCCGCTCGATAAGGCGGGCGCGTACGGCATACAGGACGGCATGGCGCGGTACATCCTTGGGATAGAGGGGTGTTTTTACAACGTGATGGGCCTGCCACTCCAGCGCGTGTGCGCGCTGCTGGAGGAAGCGGGCGTTATTGGGCCGTAATTGCATTTTACAAACGCGAACCCGGCGTGTAGCGATTAAAACAGGGCCCCTGCGGAAATAATAAAGGCGACGTATCACTATATTTTTGCAATACATTTCCGAGGGGGGCGCTTAATGGCTTTCAATCTGTTTTCAAGGGATCTTGGCGTGGATCTGGGCACGGCCAACACGCTGGTCTTCTGCAAGGGCAAGGGCATCGTGCTGAATGAGCCGTCGGTGGTGGCCGTAAGGAACGGCGAGCGGCAGGAGGTGCTTGCGGTGGGCGAGAGCGCCCGCGCGATGATCGGCCGCACGCCCGGCAACGTGTTCGCCGTGCGCCCGATGCGCGACGGCGTCATAGCCAACTTCGACCTGACCCAGGTCATGCTAAAGTATTTCATCAAAAAGGCAATAAGCAAGACCGGCCGCGTGGGAATGGGGCCCCGCGTGGTTATCTGCGTGCCCTGCGGCATCACCGAGGTCGAGCGGCGCGCGGTGGAGGAGGCGGCCAAGTCTGCCGGCGCGCGGGAGGCGTATCTTCTGGAGGAGGCGATGGCTGCCGCGATAGGCGCGGGACTCCCGGTCAACGAGCCTATGGGCTCGATGGTGGTGGATATCGGCGGCGGCACCAGCGAGGTCGCGGTCATTTCGCTGGGCGGGGTGGTGGTCTCGCAGTCCCTGCGCATCGGTGGGAACCATATGGACGAGGCTATCGTCCAGTATGTACGCCGTGAGTATAACATGATCATCGGTGAGCGCACAGCCGAGCAGATAAAGGTCAGCATCGGCTGCGCAATGTGCGAGGGCGAGGAAAAGAGCCTGACCATCCGCGGCCGCGACCTTTTGAGCGGGCTGCCCTGCTCCATCTCCATCTCCTCGTCCGAGATATGCGAGGCGTTGCGGGAGTCCATTAATACGATAACCGACGCCGTGTGCAAGACGCTGGAGCGCACGCCGCCCGAGCTGGCGGCCGACATCATACAAAACGGCATCACGCTTTCGGGGGGCAGCGCCTACCTGCCCGCGCTGGACAAGAGCATCGTGCAGGCGACCGGAATGACGGTGCGCGTGGCCGAGAACCCGCTCCAGTGCGTGGCGCTGGGTGCGGGCCGCGCGCTGGAGGCGGTGGAACCCAAACGGTGGACGTGGCACGTGGTCGCGCGGGCGCGTCCATCCTGAATGATTTTGTCAAACGCTGCGGATGTATGCTATAATATGAAATATCTGCGCGCAGGGCGGTTAGAAGGGGGGCGAGCGGCGTGAGCAGGTTTTTTCGCAATAAACCTTTTGCCATTACCGTCATTGCTGTCCTTGTTCTCGTCGTGCTTCTCGCGGTCACGGCCGGCGGCGGCCTTTCGGGCGTCACCGGCACGCTGGGAGGCATCTTTTCGCCGGTGGGCAGTTTTTTTTCGGGCTTTGCCAACGGCGTGGGCGACCTTTTCAGCTCCATATTCGGGGGCGGCAGCGAGGACCGCATAAAGGAGCTGGAGGAGCGCGTCGCCCTGCTGGAGATTCAGAACCAGAACCTTTCGGATCTCGAAGAGGAGAACCGCGAGCTGCAGGACCTGCTGGACTATAAGCAGACTCTGGGCGATATAAAGACCGTGTACGCCAAGGTGATTTTCAAGTCGCCGGGATACCTGTTCAACGTGTTCAGGATCAACGCCGGGTTCAATCAGGGCGTGCGCGAGGACATGGCCGTGGTCAACGCGGACGGGCTGGTCGGCGTCGTGACCGCGGTCGGCGGGAACTGGAGCGAGGTGACGGCCATCATCGACTCGCGCAGCGCGATAAGCGCGATGGTCGAACGCACGCGCGACTACGGCGTGGTGCAGGGCGCGGTGCAGTCGGGCGAGACCTGCCGGATGACCTATCTTCCCGCCCAGTCGGGAGCCATCCCCGGGGACACGGTTATAACCTCCGAATTGAACGGCATGGTACCCAGGGGGATAAAGATCGGCGCCGTTTCGGAGGTCTCCCTCGATGAGAACAAGCTCCAGAAGAACGCGGTCATAGACCCCGCCGTCGATTTCACGCACGTCGAGTCGGTGCTGGTACTCATCAAGACCGAGACCGGGGGACCGGAGGGGACGCGGATGAAAGGCCTGATACTCGCCGGCCTGCTGCTTTTGAACCTCGTGCTGCAGGCTATCATACTGCCGGCCTTTCCCGTGCTGGGCGTAAGTCCGGACACGCTTTTGTGTCTGGTGGCGGCGCTGGGGTTTACCAACGGCTATTTTACCGCCGCGGCGACGGGGCTGTTCGGCGGACTGATTTTCGATATCCTTTTCGGCTGGCCCGTGGGCGCTAACGCGCTTTTGTACCTGTTTGCGGGGGTGCTGGCCGGCATCGCACGGGAGCGCCTGCGCACAGAGAACCTTCTGCTGGCCTGCAGCCTGACGGCGGTCATCAGCGTTTTTAAGGAACTGTTGGGATTCCTTTTCGCGCTGATGGTGAACGTGCGGTTCTCGTTTGCGGCCGCGTTGGTGCTGGGGGCGCTGCCCACGGCGCTTTTCACCGGCATAGTGATGCTGCCGGTGCTTATCGGGATACGGCGGCTGTCGCAGTTCAGCGTCATGCGGCGCCGGTTCCAGGAGATGAGCGAATAAACCAGTGTTGTATGGGGACAGGGGAAAATGAAACAATTTTTTGAAGATAGACCACGTGTATTGCGCATGCTTATCGCGCTTATTTTCACGTTGCTGGTCGGGTCGCTTTTCAACCTGACCGTCATTGACGCGGGGCAGTATTCCTCGCTTTCCACCAGTTCAAAGCAGCGGACCATCGTCGTCAAGGGCCAGCGCGGGAAGATACTGGACGCGAACCTCGTGCCCATTGCCGTGGACAAGACCAGCTACAACATCGAATTTTACAGGGATCCTTCCCGGCGTGCGGCCAAATACCGCGCCATGTACACCAAGGTGATAGTGGAGACCATCGACATTGTCGAGGAGAACGGCGGTAAGACCATCGACACCTTCAGCATCCGGCGCGACGATAAAGGCGCCTTCGTCTTCGATTTCAAGACCACCGACGCCGAAATTGCCGCCAAGCGGGAGAAACTGTGGCGGAGCAACATGTACCTGCAGGGGTCGGGGGACGACGTGCCTTCGCCCTACGAGTGCTACATGGAGCTGCGCGCCCGCTACCAGATACCCGAGGATATGTCCTACGAGATGGCCCGAAAGGTCCTTTCGGTGTGGCAGGAGGTGCAGTACACCTTCTTCACGTCCTATGTTCCGGTCACTGTTGCTCGGGACGTGAGTCGCAGCACCGCAGCCCAGATCACCAGCCGCGCCGGCAAGCTTACAGGCATGTCGGCCGTGGAATCCAACCTCAGAACCTATCCCAAGGGCACGTCGGCCGCGCACATCGTCGGGTACACCGGGCGCATGCAGGATGCTGACCAGATAGAGCAGTTCACGGCCAAGGGATACTCTACCGAGGACGAGATAGGGCTGTCCGGGGTCGAGCAGACCATGGAGGAATATCTCACCGCCAACAGCACCGAAAAGCAGGGGTACCGGGTGGTGGAGGTGGATTCGAGCGGCGCCATCGTAAAGGAGCTGAAATACGTCGCGCCCGAGTCGGGGAACGACGTGGTCCTTACGGTGGACATGCAGCTCCAACAAAAGCTCGAGCAGGCGCTGGAGGAGAACATAAAGCAGATAAACCAAAAGCAGCGCCAGGTGATGAACGCGAATGCGCAGCATTATTTGGAGGAAAGCAACGGCGACCTCGATTCCATCGACCTTGCCGAAACGGGCGCGGCCGTGGTGATGGACGTAAAGACCGGCAATGTGCTGGCGCTGGCCAGCTATCCGTCCTTCGACCCCAACCTGTTCGTGGGCGGCATCAGCGAGACCGACTACGCGCAGTACCGCGACGACAAGCGCAGCCCGCTTTTCAATAAGGCCATTTCCTCCAAGTCTACGCCCGGGTCGATATTCAAGCTGGTGACCGGTCTGGGCGGCCTGATGGAGAAGGCCGTCACCGTCAACGAGACCATCGACGACAAGGGTCCGTTCACCATCGGGGCGTCCGCGCCGGGAACCAAAGCTCCCAAGTGCTGGGTGGCGCCCAACTATTCCAGGCATAAGGCGCAGGACATTGTCAAGGCCGTCAAGAACTCGTGCAACTATTACTTCATGACGGTGGCCTACCGCATGGGGATCGACAAACTGAACAAGTGGGGGCAAAATTGGGCCTCACTTCCAAAACGAACATCGAGCTGCCCAACGAGGCCGTCGGACAGATAGGCGGGCAGGAGGTGCTCTACGACCCGTCCAAGGGCATCCAGGAACAGAAGACCTCCCTGCCCTACCTCGTCCAGCTGCAGATTAAGAATGATGTGCTTCCGACCATCTGTTCTCAGCAGGATATAAAGGCCGATGAGCAGACGCTGGAAAATTGCGCCGCGCGGCTGGTCAAACTGACGGCCAGCGATTCCGGGACCTGGGGCCCCAAGATTCGCCAGATACTCCGCGAGGAGCTGGGGATCTCCGAAACCATCGCCAACGCCAAGGGCTATCACCGGCTCATCTCGTCGGCGCTGTACCAGCTCAACTGGAACCCCACTCTCACCGCGACGACCGGCTTCGGCCAGGGGTATGTCACCATTACGCCCATCGCGGCGGCCCGCTACATCTCGGCGCTGGCTAACGGCGGCACCGTCTATGACGCGCACATCGTCGACAGGATAATTGCGCCGGACGGCACGGTGGTCAAGCAGATGGAACCCACCGTATACGACACGCTGGACGCGCCCAAGCTGTACCTCGATAAGCTCAAGGAGGGGATGCACGGCGTGGTGTCGGCCGAGGACGGCGGCACGGCCGGCTCGGCGTTCAGGGACTTCCCGTACGAGCTGGGCGGCAAGACGGGCACGGCGCAGGTATCCGATATCGACCTCGAGGACAACTCATGGTTCGTGTGCTTTGCCCCCTACGACGACCCGCAGATCGCCGTGGTCATATTCGTGCCCCACGGCTATCAGGGCCTTTGTCGGCGTACACCGCCAAGGAGGTGATCCAGTACTATATGGATAAGCAAAACGGCGTGGATGACAACGGCGGGAGCGTTACCGGCGACGACCAGCTGACGCAGTGATGGAAATCGGCTGCGATTTATGTATAATAATAGAGAAAACGTACGATATATAGGGTAGCCGATTTTGCCGGCACGGGCCGGGACCAAGACAGGAGGCCGCTATGGACGGGGCAAACGTAGTGTTCAAGGGCAAGCGGGGCGGTATAGAGGTCCTTTTTGACGGGCTGACCCCTTTTGAAGCCCTGAAGGAAGAGCTTAAAACAAAATTGAATAAAAACTCGAAGTTTTTCGGAAAGCGGGCCGACGTGAAGGTCTCCGCCGTGGTCAGCCGCAAGCTCGAGGAAGCGGAGCGGGTCGAGCTTCTGAATATATTCAGCGAGTATTTCAACGAGGAGGGCATCGAGTTCGTCAGCCGGAAAACGGAGGAGCGCGCCGCGCATGCCCCCCGGACGCGCCGGGACGCACTGGAGATGGCTGGCCCCGCCGTGTCCAAAAGCGCGGAAGACAAGGGCCTTTTCGTGCGGTACACAATAAGGAGCGGGCAGCGCGTTCACAGCGAGGGGAACGTTACCGTGATGGGGGACGTCAACCCGGGGGCGGAGTTGGTGGCCGGCGGGAACATCGTCGTGTTGGGGACGCTGCGCGGGGTGGCCCACGCCGGGGCGTTCGGTGATGCGGACGCGGTGGTGTTCGCGCTGAACCTTCAGCCCACGCAGCTGCGCATTGCGGACATGATCGCCATCGCGCCGCCCAAGGAGCAAAAGACCGATTATCCCGAGCTGGCGCTTGCACGGCAGGGAAAGATCGTGATAGAGCCGTATAATCCGGGCGTGGCGGCGCACAGAAGCGCCGGCGCGCTGCGAAAAGTTTGAGGGAGGGTACACGCAGATGTCGCAGGTCATCGTTATCACATCCGGGAAAGGGGGCGTGGGCAAGACCACGACCACCGCAAACATTGGCACCGGCCTTGCGCTCAAGGGGAAGAGCGTGGTGCTGGTGGACACCGACATCGGGCTGAGGAATCTTGATGTGGTGATGGGACTGGAAAACCGCATTGTGTATGACCTCGTGGATGTGGTGGAGGGCACGTGCCGCCTGAAGCAGGCGCTTATAAGGGACAAGCGCTACGAGGGGCTTATGCTTCTCCCGGCCGCGCAGACCCGCAATAAGATGGACGTCAGTCCCGACCAGGTGAAGGCGTTGATGGACGAGTTGCGCGAAAATTTCGATTACGTGATCGTCGATTGTCCCGCCGGGATAGAGCAGGGGTTTCAGAACGCCGTGGCCGGCGCGGACGACGCCATCGTGGTGACCGTGCCGGAGGTCTCGGCGGTCCGGGACGCGGACAGAATAATCGGCCTTTTGTATGCGGCCGGCCTGACCGAAGCCCGGCTTTTGATCAACCGCTACAACGCGGCAATGGTCAAAAAAGGCGATATGATGGATACTGCCGACGTTTTGGATATACTTGGGATAAAGCTCATCGGGATAGTCCCCGAGGACCCGAGCATCGTGCGCTCGTCAAACCTCGGCGAGCCTATTGTGACCACCGGGGCGCAGGCGGGGGAAGCGTACAGAAACATCGTCGCCCGGCTGCTGGGCGAAGACGTGCCGCTCATCGATTTCAGGGACGATGCCGGCCTGCTTTCGCGCATGAAGCGCATGTTCTCGCGCGGCTAGACGCGGGGGTTAAGGGAGGGTAGCCATAATGGAGGTTTTCGGGCTGTTCAGCAAGAGAAGGGCTGCGTCCAAGGACATAGCGAAAAAGCGCCTGCAGTTCGTGCTCATTCACGACAGGAGCGATATATCGCCCCAGATCGCCCAGCAGATAAAAAACGATATCATTGCGTGCATCTCGCGTTACATCGACATCGACGAAAAGTCGCTGGAGGTCGAACTGACGCGGGTCGGGGAGGCCGGGGCCGCCCGGACCGCGCTGGTCGCCAACGTCCCCATACTGGGCGTCAAAAAATCCTATTAGGGCTTGCCCTGTAAGCGAGGTAATCTTTACTTTACGATATGAAACTGTTTAACCGGACCCAATTCAAGAGTTTCGACTGGACGCTGTTCGCCATCATCGCGGTGCTGTGTGTCGTCGGCCTCATCAGCATCATGAACGCGACGGCGTCCCCGTATTCCGATTACGGGCAGTCCGGCCTCCTTTCCCGCATCGACTGGGAAACGGTGCTTCTGCAGACGGCGTGGATCGCTGTGGGGATGGTGTTGCTTTTCGGGATGCAGATGCTCGATTATCAGGTCATTGGCGACCACGCGCGGCTGTTGTACATCATCAGCACCGTGCTCCTTGTATTGGTGCTGGTGATGGGCTATACCTCGCGGGGCACGCAGGGATGGTTCCAGATCATCGGCGACCGCACCATCCAGCCCGGCGAGCTGGGGAAGATCGTGCTTATCATCGTGATGGCCCGGATGTTCTCCAAAAAGCTGGACACGGGCGGCGTTGTCGGCTTCCGCGACATCATCGACGTCCTTATTCTGTTCGTCCTGCCGTTTGGCCTCATCATGATGCAGCCGGACTGGGGCACGGCGTTCGTGTACGCCTGCATCTTTTTCGGCATCATGTTCGCCGCGGGCGTGGGTTGGAAGGTCATCCTCTCCATCATCGGCTCAGGCGTTGCCGCGTTGCCTGTCGTCTATTTCGTCGTCATGTCCGACTGGCAGCGGGAGCGCATCCTCAACTTTTTCGATACCACCAGGGCGACCTCCGATTCGGGTCTCAACGTGTATAACTCCAAGATCGCCATCGGCTCGGGAGGCCTGTTCGGCAAGGGCCTTTTCAATGAGACCAACCTCTCCAGCCTGAACTACGTCCCCGAGAAGCACACCGACTTCATCTTCTCGGCCACGGTCGAGGCCATCGGGTTTATCGGCGGCCTGGTCATCATCGGACTGTATGTTCTGCTCATCTTCCGCGCGCTGCATATTGCCTCGCAGGCGCCGGACAAGTTCGGGTATCTCATGGTCATCGGCGTGGTTTCCATGGAGATATTCCACATATTTGAGAACATCGGCATGACCATGGGGGTGATGCCGGTCACCGGCATCCCTCTTCCCTTCATGAGCTACGGCGGGTCGAGCATGGTCACCAACATGCTCGCCTTCGGGCTGGTCCTCAACGTCGGCCTGAAAAGACAAAGCGCGCCCATATTGCGCTAGAAGTGTGCCCGTATCCCCTGCCGCCCCCTGCCCGGATGGCTTTTTTGCGTTTTGGCGCGGCGCAAAGCGAGGTCTAACGGCGGCCCCTTCCCCATAGGCTGATAGAGAAACATTTTATTCGACAATGTCCTTATCGGGGAGGGATCGTATATGGAGTGGCCGGAGGGCGGGATGCAGGTGCCGCGCGTGGAAACGGGGGAATTCCGATCGCGCGCGCCCGATGAGCCGAGGCGCCGCCGCGTGCGCGAAACGCTGGAGCAGGCGTTTGCGCCGCCGATGCCCGTAAGGAGGAAACCGGCGGCCGAGGACACGCCGGAAAGGATACGGCGGCCCGGTTTGGTGTTGCCGGCCCGGAGAGGGACCGCGCGGCAGCGGGAGCGGTTTCGGCTGGATCCTTTCACAAAACGCATACTTGAAAGAAGCGCGATTTGTCTTGCGCTGCTGGCGCTGGTGGGCACGGTCAAGCTGGTGGACACGCCGCTCACGCAGGAGATAGCCGCCGGGGTGTACTCGGCCCTGACGTTTGAGGTCAGCGTGGACGAAACGCTCGGAAAACTCAAGTTTGTGGAGAACGAGGCCGCGAAGCTCGCGCAGGTGTTCGCGCCGTCGCAGAGCTTTACGCTGGCGCGCCCGGTGAAGGGGAACATCGTGGAGGACTTCGAGGCGCTCGGGCACCCGTATGTCGCGCTTTCGGCCGCGGACGGCGAGTTCGTGTACGTGTGCATGGCCGGAACGGTGACGGGCACGGGTACCGACGCGGAACTGGGGAAGTACGCCACGGTGGAGCACAGCGGCGGCAAAGCGACGACATATTACGGTTTGGACGAAGTCTCCGTCGCCACCGGGGTCGCGCTGCAGGTCGGGGACACCGTCGGCACCATGGCGGGGGAGGACGCGCGCCTCGGCCTGAAGCTCAGGGTATCGGGCAACGCGGTGGACCCCGAGCCGTACCTGAAATAAGGGATACATCATGCGCCTTTTCACCATACTGGGCGTCCCCGTGGCCCTGAGCCCGTGGCTGATACTCATCATGGCGGCGATGCTGGTGACCGGGCAGGGCAACATGCTTTTCATCGCGGTCATCGCCATCGGCCTGCACGAGATCGGGCACGCGCTCTGCGCCCGCGCGTTGGGCATGCCGGTCAGCGAGGTCTATTTTTTCCCGCTGGGCGGCACCTCGCGTCTGGCTATGCCGCTGGAGGAAACGGGCTGGCGCGAAGCGGTGATGGCGCTGTTCGGCCCGGCCATCAACCTCGCGCTGGCGCTGATCGCCATCGAGGTGCAGCAACACGTACTGCACAGCCACGCGCTCGCGCCCTTCATTATGGCCAACCTCACGGTGTGCGCCTTCAACCTCCTGCCCGCGCTGCCCATGGACGGCGGGCGCGCGCTTCGGGCCATGCTGGTGGCCGTGGTCGGGGCCGACCGCGCGACGCGTTTTTGCGTGCTTTTATCCAAGTGCATCGCCGTGGGGATAGTCGGGCTGTTCCTGTACAGTCTTTTTTCGGGCGCCGCCCAGTGGTTTGCGCTCCCCATCGGCGTATTCCTGTTCATCAGCGCGCATCAGGAAAAGATAAACATGCGAGGGTACTTCAGCTCTTTGTCCGGCAAGACGGCCGTTCTGTCCCGCGACCGTGCGGCCCGGATGCGGATGGTCGCCGTGCGCAGGGGCACGCGGGCGGGGGACGTATTAAAGTCGCTGTCCGGCTCGCGCATTAACCGCATTGTGGTGATGGACGACGAGCTGAACACGCTCTACGAGATGGACGAGAGCGAGCTGGTGCGCCGCGCGCTGGACAAAGGCCTCGATGAGCGGCTCTGATTGACCGCTCGGGCAAATAATGCTAGAATTATATTGATTAACAGGCGCCGGTCAAGCGGCGGCGTTTACGGGAGGGATCCCTTGAAGAGGCATCCCCTGGATACCTTTCTTAGCCGGGTGGAAAAGCCCGCGCGGTATACCGGGAACGAACTGAACATGTGCGTGAAAGACCCTCAAAACGTTGCGATACGTTTTGCTTTTTGTTTCCCGGATGTTTACGAGGTCGCGATGTCGCATCTCGGGATGCGGATACTCTACCACGTCCTCAACGCCCGGGAGGACGTCTACTGCGAGCGGGTGTTCGCGCCCTGGCCGGACATGGAAACGCTGATGCGCGAGAAGAACGCGCCGCTTTTTTCGCTGGAAACGTATTCTCCGCTGCGGGATTTCGATATCGTCGGGTTCACGCTCCAGTACGAGATGAGCTATTCAAACGTTCTGAACATGCTCGAGCTGGGGAACGTGCCCCTGCGTGCGAGCGATCGCGGGGAGGACATGCCCCTGGTCTTGGCCGGCGGCCCCTGCGCCTTCAACCCCGAGCCGCTCGCGCCCTTTCTGGACGCCGTGCTTCTGGGGGACGGCGAGGAATCGGCCGTGGCCCTGTGCAGGGTGTGGGAGCGCACGCGCGGCCTACCCAAGGAGGACAGGCTTCTGGCCGTGGCCAACGAAGTCCCCGGCGCGTACGTCCCGGCGTTTTACCAGGCGGAGTATAACGAAGACGGCACAATCAAGCGCGTCATACCGACCCGCGGCGACGTGCCTGAGCGCATAAAAAAGGCGATGGTCAAAGACCTTGACGCCGCCCCCTTCCCGGAGCGCATCATCGTACCCTACATGGGCATCGTCCACGACCGCGTGACGCTGGAGCTGTTCCGCGGCTGCACGCGGGGTTGCCGGTTCTGCCAGGCCGGCTACATCTACCGCCCGGTCCGCGAGCGCACGCTTAATACGCTCAAGCGGCAGGCCAGGGAATCGCTTGCGGCCACCGGCTATGAGGAGATATCCCTGAGCTCGCTGTCCAGCGGGGACTACCCGGAGCTTGGTGAACTTATCGGCCATCTGGTCGGCGAATACAGCCAAGAGGGCGTTTCGGTCGCCCTGCCGTCGCTGCGCATCGATTCGTTCCTGCGGGGATACGCAGAGCAGATGCAGCGCGTCCGCAAGACCGGACTGACCTTCGCGCCCGAGGCTGGGAGCCAGCGGCTGCGGGACGTGATAAACAAGGGCGTCACCGAGGAGGACCTGATACGCTCGGTGACCGACGCGTTTGAGAACGGCTGGAACCACGTCAAGCTTTATTTCATGATAGGCCTGCCCACCGAAACGGAGGACGACCTCAATGCCATAGGTGCGCTGGCCGAAAGGGTGGTCGAAAGCTACTTCGGGGTGGCGAAGGAGCGCCGCGCGCGCGGGCTGACCGTGCACGTCAGCGCGTCCACCTTTGTGCCCAAGCCGTTTTCCGCCTTCCAGTGGGAGGCGCAGGACAGCCTCGCCACTATTGAGCAGAAACAGCGCCACCTGCAGGGGCGGCTGCGGCGCAAGTTTGTCACCTTCAACTGGCACGACCCGCGCACCAGCGTGCTGGAGGCCTGCTTCGCGCGCGGGGACCGGCGGCTGGCCGCCGTGCTGGAGCACGCGCACGCCCTGGGGTGCAGGTTCGACGGCTGGAACGAGTATTTCGATTACGATGCGTGGATGGAGGCGTTTTCACGCGCCGGGCTGGACCCCGGTTTTTACGGGACGCGCGTGCGGCCGCTTCGTGAGGTCTTCCCGTACGACCACCTGGACGCGGGCGTTTCCAAGGATTTTCTGATGCGCGAACGCGAAAGAGCGTATGCCGCGACGGTGACCCCCGACTGCCGGAAAGGGTGCCGGGGCTGCGGACTGGAGGAAGTATGCCGGTGAGGATGGTTTTGCGCCTGAGTAAGGACGAGCCGGTGCGCTTCGTGTCGCATCTGGACATGCAGAGCATGCTCCAGCGCGCGCTGCGCCGCGCGGGACTTCCGGTGGCTTACACGCAGGGCTTCCACCCGCACGCCCAGATATCCTTTGCGCTGGCGTTGGGTGTCGGCTGCACCAGCCGGGGCGAGTATGTGGACGTCCGCCTGACCGGGGAGATAGCGCTTGAGGACGGCGCCGCGCGGCTTTCGGCCGCGATGCCCCCGGGCTTCGGCGTGGCCGGGGCGCTTATATTGGACGGCGGGCCGCAGCTGAGCACGCTGATGCACGCCTCGGGATACCGCATAACCGCCGAAGCGGACGCCGCTGCCCTGCAGCAGGGCGTGCGCGCGCTGATGGAAAGGGACGCCATTCCCATGGAAAAGAAGGGGAAGGGCGGCGTGAAGACGATAGACATACGACCGATGATACTGAATGCCGAGCCGGTCGAAGGCGGCGTGGACGTCCGGCTGTGGGCCAGCGCCGAGGGCGCGCTGTCCCCGGCGCTGTTCATGCGGGCGGTGGACGGGATGCCGTACAGGACCGAGCGCACCGACCTGTTCACAAAGGAAGGGACCGGTCTTTTTGATTATCTCAGCGCCCTTGAAGGGGCGTTTTGAAAGCGGGTAGAGGAATGGAAAAAGAAATACTGGTGGATATCCAGCCCTACCAAACGCGGGT
>JAXGQA010000018.1:0-41077 GCA_040766645.1 Christensenellales bacterium
CTGCGCGCGTGCTCGAAAAGCCCCACCCGCGCGAGCGCGTTATCCACGCGGGCGCGGATTTCCTCCGGCGGCACGCCGAGGTTCTCGGGGCCGAAAGCGACGTCCTCCTCCACCACCGTGGCCACCAGTTGGTTGTCCGGGTTCTGGAATACCATGCCCGCGGCGCGGTGTACCTCCCAGACGCGCTCGTCCTCCCGCGTGTCGATGCCCCGCACCGTCACCACGCCGGACCCCGGCTGCAGGAGCGCGTTGAAATGCTTGGCCAGCGTCGACTTGCCCGAGCCGTTGTGCCCGAGCACGGCGACGAATTCGCCCTTATCAATGGTAAGATTCACGTCGTTGAGCGAGAGTGCGTAGGGCGCTTCGCCCTTTTGATATGTGTGCGAAACGCTTTCGCACACAAGGACAGGATCGGTATCCGCCATGGCTGTTTCGTGCCCCCGTCCCCCGACCGGGCACAACCTCCGTAAAATTATTCAGGCTGCGCAGCCAATTTCTGACCCAGCAGCCTGATATGCCTTGCGTCCTGATTTTTTGTGCTCAGAGCAGCTCCAGTACGACCATCTCGGCTGCGTCGCCGCGGCGGGGACCCACACGCACGATGCGCGTATAGCCGCCGCCCGAGCCTTTGTCGGTCCTGCGCTTGTCCAGCCTCGGCGCTATCTCCCGGAAAAGCTTTTCCACCACCGGGTGCTTGACGTCCCGGGTGCGGTCGTGATAATCGCCCTTGCTCTCGCCCTTTTTCTTGGGCTCGGGCAGGTCGTAGATATAGGACATTATCTTACGGCGCGCCGCCAGCTTGGAGGGCAGGTCGTTGGTGACTTCGGCGGTAGTCACCTCGCCGTTTTCCTTGCGGACCTTCTTGGTCACGGTGAGCGTGTTGTTGTATTCGTTGACCGCCAGGGTAATCAGCTTTTCGGCGATGGAACGCACTTCCTTCGCCCTGGCTTCGGTGGTCACTATTTTGCCGTTCCATATGAGCGCCGTCACCTGGTTGCGCAGTATGGCCCTGCGCTGGTCGGACGGCCTGCCCAGTTTGCGGTATCCAGGCATTCAGGTAATCCCCCTTGTGTCCAAATAATCATTCGTCGCTCTGACGAAGGCTCAACGAGAACATCGCCAGCTTGTTCTGCACTTCCTCCAGCGATTTCGTGCCCAGGTTGCGCACCTTCATCATGTCTTCTTCCGTATTCTGCACGAGCTCCTCGACCGTGTTGATGCCCGCGCGCTTGAGGCAGTTGTAGGAGCGGACCGAGAGGTCGAGCTCTTCGATGGTCATCTCCAGTATCTTTTCCTTCTTGTCCTCTTCCTTCTCCACCATGATCTCCACGTCCCCGACATGGTCGGTGAGGTTGACAAAGAGCATCAGGTGTTCGTTGAGGATCTTGGCGGCCAGCGCCGCCGCCTCGTCCGGGCGGATGCTGCCGTTGGCCCACAGCTCGAGCGTGAGCTTGTCGTAGTCCGTAATCTGCCCGACGCGCGTGTTCTCCACCGTGAAGTTCACCTTGCGGATGGGCGTGAATATGGAATCCACCGGGATGATGCCGATGGGCTGGCCCGCGCGCTTGTTGCGTTCGGCCGAAACGTAGCCGCGCCCGCGCTCGAGCGTTATGGTCATGTCCAGCTCCGCGGTCTCGTTCAGCGTGGCGATGTGCAACTCGGGGTTGATGATCTCAACCTCGGAATCGGCGATGATGTCGCCCGCCCTGACCTCGCAGGGACCGGTGGCGCGGATGGACACTTCCTTGACCTGGTCGGTATGGAGCTTGGCCGAGAGTTCTTTCAAATTGAGGATGATCTGCGTGACATCCTCCTTCACGCCGGGGATGGTGGAAAATTCGTGCAGCACGCCGCTGATACGAACGCTGGTCACCGCCACGCCTGGCAGAGACGAAAGCAGTATGCGGCGGAGCGAATTCCCCAGCGTCGTCCCGAAACCGCGCTCGAGCGGCTCGATGACGAACTTCCCGTAACGGTTGTCTTCTTCCGCCTTGATAAATTCAATTCTCGGCTTTTCGATCTCGATCATCAGAACCCTCCTTTTGTGCTCCGAAGTTTCGCCCGCACGACGTTACCTCGAGTACAATTCCACGATCAAATGCTCTTCGATCGTCAGGTCGATATCGTCGCGCTGGGGCAGGGCAACTATCTTGCCGGTCAGGTTGTTGGCGTCGAACTCCAGCCACTTGGGCATGGGCTTGTCGGCCGTTTCGCGCAGCTCCTTCAGGCGGTCGTTGGCCTGGCTCTTCTCCCGCACGGTGATGACGTCGCCCGCGTCGGTGAGGTAGGACGGGATGTCGACCTTCTTTCCGTTGACGCGGATGTGCCCGTGCAGCACCATCTGCCGTGCCTGCGCGCGGGACTGGCCCAGCCCGAGGCGGTACACCACGTTGTCCAGCCTGCGCTCCAGAAGCTGCAGAAGGTTTTCGCCCGTGATGCCCTTCTGGCGTTCGGCTATTTCAAAGTATTTCCTGAATTGGGATTCCAAACCACCGTATGCCCGGCGCGCCTTTTGCTTCTCGCGCAGCTGGATGCCGTAGTCCGACGGCTTGCGGCGGCTCTGCCCATGCTGCCCGGGCGGCGTTGAGTGGCGCGTCATCGCGCACTTGGCGCTGTAGCACCGGTCTCCCTTCAAAAAGAGTTTTGCCTGCTCCCTCCTGCAGAGGCGGCAGACCGAACCTGTATATCTGGCCATTTACTTTCACTCTCCTTACAATCAGACCCTTCTGCGCTTGGGCGGGCGGCAGCCGTTGTGCGGGATAGGGGTCACGTCCTTTATCATGCTGACCTCCAGGCCCGCTGCCTGCAGCGAACGGATAGCCGCCTCACGGCCCGAACCCGGTCCCTTCACGTAGACCTCCACCGTCTTGAGCCCGTGCTCCATGGCCGACTTGGCGGCCGTTTCCGCGGCTATCTGCGCCGCGAATGGCGTGCTCTTCCTCGAACCCCTGAAGCCGAGGCCGCCGGCACTCGCCCAGGACAGCGCGTTCCCGGCCGTGTCCGTAATGGTAACGATGGTATTGTTGAACGTCGAACGGATGTGCGCGGCGCCGCGCTCGATGTTCTTGCGGTCCCTGCGCTTCCTTGTCGTTTTTCTGAGGCGTTTCGGTTGTGCCATATGGTCCTCCTTACTTCTTCCTGCCGCTCACAGTCTTTTTGGGGCCTTTTCGGGTGCGGGCGTTCTGCTTGGTGCTCTGTCCGCGCACGGGCAGTCCGCGGCGGTGGCGGATACCGCGGTAGCAGCCGATTTCCATCAGCCGCTTGATGTTCAGGCCGACCTCGCGCCTGAGGTCGCCCTCCACCTTGACTTCCCTATCGATATACTCTCTGAGTTTTGCTACTTCACTTTCGGACAGGTCCTTGATCCGGGTATCGGGGTTCACGCCCGTTTCCCTGAGGATACGGGTCGCGGTGGTCCTTCCGATACCAAAGATGTAGGTCAGGCCTATCTCCACACGCTTTTCCCTGGGTAGATCTACGCCAGCAATACGCGCCATATCAGGATACACCTCCGGTTAATCGCTCGAATCTTCTTTATATGCATCACTTCACGCGAAGAATATAGATTCAAAATCTATGCAGCCGCTCTCGCGTGAATGGATTTTTAGCCCTGTTTTTGCTTGTGGCGGGGGTTCTGGCATATCACCAGCACCCGCCCGTTCCTTTTGATTATTTTGCACTTTTCGCAGATTTTCTTTACGCTGGGTCTTACTTTCATGTTTCGAAAGTCCTCCTTATAAGCATCCGTATACTAGGATTTTCCGCGCCAGGTTATGCGCCCGCGCGTCAGGTCATACGGGGAGAGCTCCACAGTCACTCTGTCCCCCGGCAGGATCCGGATGAAATTCATGCGCAGCTTCCCTGAGATGTGCGCAAGGATCCTGTGCCCGTTTTCCAATTCCACTTCAAACATGGCATTTGGATAGGCGTCGACCACCTTCCCCTCGACCTCGATGACATCGCTTTTAGCCAAGCTATCCCTCCTTCGCCCCGTTGCACGTGCGGTACGTACCCCATGTTCTTCAGGCAGCTCCTCACTTCGGAGTCAAATATCCTCGTGCCCTGCATGATCTTCGTGCGCAGCCCCTCGTGCACCTCCCCGGTGATATCGAGGTGCTTGCGCTTCTTGCGCTTGGGGTTGGCGAGCTTGCGCAAAGCGCCGTCCACAATGTGCACGTAATCATCGTCGATGATGTTGACCACGACAAAATATCGTCCCTTGTCGCGCCCGGCGCGCGTCTGAACGATACTGCCCAGTTCCAAGGGTGTCTCCTTCACGCGCCCATGCCCCCTTTTGCTCTCCATCATTCCACCAGCGTCAGGATGCGCGGCGGGCCGTTCTCGGTGATGGCTATCGTATTTTCGTAGTGCGCCGAGAGGCTCCCGTCCTCTGTAACGATGGTCCAGCCGTCGGGCAGCATCCTGACATCGTAGCCCCCGGCGTTGACCATGGGCTCAACGGCCAGCGTCATGCCCGGCTGTATCCGCGGGCCTTTGCCTTCCCTGCCGTAGTTGGGGATGTCCGGCTCCTCGTGGACGTTTCCGCCGATGCCGTGGCCGGTCAGCGCACGCACCACCGAAAACCCCTCCCGCTCGATATACGTCTGCACCGCGTACCCGATGTCCCCGATGCGCGCACCCGCCACAGCGCGGGCCACGCCCCTCGAAAAAGCTCTGCCTGGTGACCTCCATCAGGCGTTTGGCCTCCGCGCTGACCGCGCCCACCGCGAAGGTGCGCGCCGCGTCGGTGTGGTACCCGTGCAGGCAGCCTGTCGATGCCCACGATGTCCCCCTCGTGCAGCACGCGCTTTTGGAGGGGATCCCGTGGACCACCTCGTCGTTCACCGAGATGCACGCGGCTGCGGGGAAGCCTCTGTATCCCTTGAACGAGGGCTGCGCGCCGCCTTCGGCGATGCGCTTTTCTATCCATTCGTCGACGGCCGCGGGTGGTCTACGCCGGGTTTGATGACGCTCCCCCACTTCTTTGAGTATGCGCCCCAGCAGCGCACCCGACCGCTCCATCAGGGTCGTTCCCGCTCGGACTTGACAGGTATCATCAGGCGTACTGCTCCAGAATCTTAACGATGTCCTTAAACACCGTGTCCACCGGCTGGTCGCCGTTCACCGTCTTGAGGATGCCCTTGGCGGCATAGAAGTCGATGAGCGGCTGTGTCTGCTCGGAGTAGACCTTCAGCCTGTTGTCCACCGTCTCCGGCTTGTCGTCGTTGCGCTGGTACAGCGCCCCGCCGCACTTTTTGCACTCGGTCGATTCCCCTATGACCGAAACGTGATAGGTAGCGCCGCAATCCTTGCAGACCCTGCGCCCGCAGATGCGGTCCATCAGCTTCTCGAAGGGGACTTCAAGGCTGATGACGCAGTCCAGGTCGATGCGCCCGTCGATGGCCTCGGCCTGGGGGAGCGTGCGCGGAAAGCCGTCCAGCAGGTAGCCCTTGAGGCAATTGTCCTGCTTGATCCGCGCCTCGACAATGTTGATGATGACTTCATCGGGCACCAGCTTTCCCTGGTCGATATAGGACTGTGCCTGCTTGCCCAGCTCGGTCTTCTGCTTGAGCTCCGCGCGCAGTATGTCGCCCGTGGATATATGGGCAATCCCGAACTTCTCGCAAATGCGTTCCGCCTGTGTTCCCTTGCCGGCCCCCGGAGGTCCCAGGAATATGAGCTTCATGTCGCATACCTCCCTTATGTTTGCGTAATGCCCTTTATTTCAGGAAGCCCTTGTAGCTGCGCATCAGCATCTGGGCGTCCAACTGCTTGCTGGTTTCCAAAGCCACGCTGACCATGATGAGGATGCTGGTGGCCCCGAAGTAGAAGCTGATGTCCATCAGCGTTGTTATTATAGTCGGCACGATGGCTATGACCGCCAGGAAAATCGCGCCGAACATGGTGATGCGCGACGATATGCGCGCCAGATAGTCGGACGTCGGTTTGCCCGGCCGGATGCCCGGGATGAATCCGCCGTTCTGCTGCATGTTCTTCGATATCTCCACCGGGTTGAACGAGATGGTGGTGTAGAAGTACGTGAAGAACACGATCAAAAGCGCCAGCAGCACCATGTATATCGGCGTGCCGTTCCCCAGCCAGGCGTTGTACCAGGTATAGAACCCGCTTTGCGGCCAGAAGGACGCGATCATGCCCGGAAACTGCAAAAGCGTTATGGCAAAGATCAGCGGGAGCACGCCCGAGGAATTCACCTTAATCGGGATGTGCGTGCTCTGGCCGCCGTAGAGCTTCCGCCCCACCACGCGCTTGGCGTACTGCACCGGGATGCGCCGCTCGCCCATATCCACGAAGGTCACGCCGGTAATGATGACCAGCATGACAATAAGGAACGCGGGGACCACCCAGATGCGGTTGGCGTCCGCAACGGCGCCCTCCACCAGCGAGATGATCTGGGACGGGAGCCTGGCCACGATGCCGGCGAAGATCACCAGTGAAATGCCGTTGCCCACGCCCTTTTCGGTGATGCGCTCGCCCAGCCACATGACCAGCACCGCTCCGGCGGTCAGGCACAGGCCGATGGTCACATAGTTCAGCCAGTGGGTGGACGTGACTGCGCCGCTGCCCATGCCCAGCAGGATGGCGACGGCCTGTATAAAGGCCAGCACCACCGTGAACCTGCGCGTGTACTGCTGTATCTTGCGCCGGCCCTCCTCGCCTTCCTTGGTCAGGCGCTCCAGCGCCGGGATGGCGACCTGCAGGAGGTTCATGATGATGGACGCCGTGATGTACGGGCCTATCCCCAACGCGAACAGGGTGTAGTTTGCAAGCGCACCGCCCGAGATCATGTCCATGAAGCCCAGTATGCTCGCGTTCTGCACCGCGTCCCGCACGAAATCCACGTTCACGCCGGGGACCGGGACGTAGCTGCCCAGCCTCACGATGAACAGGATAAGCAGGGTATAGAGTATCTTCCTGCGCAGTTCTTCGATGGCCCAGGCGTTCTTCAGCGTTTGGAACATATCTACTCTTTCACCTCGACGCTTCCGCCGGCTGCCTCAATTTTTTCTTTGGCGGACGCGGAGCACTTGGTCGCTTTCACGGTCAGCTGCTTGGTCAGCGTGCCGTTTCCCAAAACCTTCAGTCCGTCGTTGATCTTACGGATTATGCCCTTTTCGCGGAGCAGCTCCGCGGTAACGGTCGTGCCCGCTTCCAGCGCCTCAAGGTCGCGTACGTTGATGATGGCGTACTCCTTGGGGAAGATGCTGGCGAAGCCGCGCTTGGGGAGCCGCCTGGTAAGCGGCATCTGGCCGCCCTCGAAGCCGGGGCGTACGCCGCCGCCGCTGCGCGCTTTCTGGCCCTTGTGGCCCCTGCCCGACGTTTTGCCCACGCCGGAGCCGATACCCCTGCCCAAACGCTTGGTCTTGCTGGTCGCACCGGCCGCAGGCATCAGTTCGTGTGTTTTCATAGTGCCTTCGCACCTCCTTAAGATTCAAGCGTCTGGCCTAGATTTCCTCCACCTTTACCAGGTGTTTTACCGTAAATATTTTACCCCGGATGTCGGGGGTGTCCTCGTGCACAACCTCGCTGCGTATCTTCCTAAGCCCGAGGGTGCGCACGGTGTCTTTTTTTCAGGCACCCGATGGTGCTCTTGACCAAAGTGATCTTCAGTTTGCTCATCAGTGCCCCTCCTAACCCAAGATTTCCTCGACCGTCTTGCCGCGCATGCGCGCCACTTCCTCAGCGGTGCGCAGGCTCTTCAGCCCCTCGTTGGTGGCCTTGACGAAGTTGGCCGGGTTGTTGCTGCCGTAGGCATTTGTGCGGATATCCTTCACGCCCGCCATCTCCAGTACGGCGCGGACCGGTCCGCCGGCGATGACGCCGGTGCCCTCGGGCGCCGGGAGCAGGAGCACCTTGCCCCTTCCAAACACGCCTATGGCCTCGTGCGGGATGGTCGTTCCGACGATGGGCACCTTTATCAGCTTGCGCTTGGCATCCTCGACGGCCTTGCGGATGGCTTCCGGTATCTCGGTGGCCTTTCCCATGCCCGCGCCGACATAGCCGTTTTCATCGCCTATTACCACCAGCGCGCTGAATCGAAAGTTGCGTCCGCCCTTGACCACCTTGGTCACGCGGTTGACGGCAACGAGTTTTTCTTTCAGGTCGAGAACGCTTGCATCTATGCGGTTCTGCATCGATTTCTCTCCTTACCTAGAATTTCAGGCCCGCTTCCCGGGCGCCGGCGGCCAGTTCGGCCACGCGGCCGGTATACAGGTATCCGCCGCGGTCAAAGACCACCTGCTCGATGCCCGCCTCCAGCGCGCGCTTGCCGATAAGCGTGCCCACCAGCTTGGCGGCCTGTTTTTTGTCTATCCCGTCAAGCTGGGGACGGATCTCCGCGTCCAGCGTGGAAGCCGCGACCAGCGTCCTGCCTTCGTCATCGTTGATGATCTGGGCATAGATATTGTCAAGGCTGCGGTACACGTTCAGCCTGAGGCGTTCCTGCGTGCCTTTGATGTTCCTGCGCATGCGGTAGTGCCTTTTCCTGCGCACCGCATTTTTGTCTTCTTTTTTGATCATGCTGCCATCGCTCCTTCCCGGGCATTATTTAGCGGTCTTGCCCTCTTTACGCCGGACGTGCTCGTTCTCGTAGCGTATCCCCTTGCCCTTGTACGGCTCGGGCGGGCGCACCCTGCGGATGTTGGCCGCCATCTCGCCCACCGCCTGCTTGTCAATGCCCTTGACGGTTATCCTGGTGGGCGTCGGGACCTCGAATTCCAGCCCGTTTATCTCGTCGATCTCCACCGGGTGGGAGTAACCGACGTTCAACACCAGTTTCTTGCCCTGTTTCTGTGCCCTGTACCCGACGCCCACGATCTCCAGATTCTTCTGGAAGCCGGTGGAAACGCCTTCCACCATGTTGGCGATAAGGCTGCGGCTCAGGCCGTGGAGCGACCTGTGCTCCTTCTCGTCGGAAGGGCGGGTCACGGTTATGACGTCGCCCACCAGCGTCACCGTGATATCCTTATGAATCTTCTGGCTGAGCGTCCCCTTGGGGCCTTTGACCTGCACGGTATTGTCCGCGCCCACCGTCACCTGCACGCCCTTGGGAACCGCCACCGGAAGCTTGCCGATCCTTGACATGTCGTCACCTCCGCTTTCGATGCTCTAAAACTACCAAATGTAGGCCAGCACTTCGCCGCCCACCGATTCCCTGCGCGCCCTCCTGTCGGTCATGACGCCCTTGGACGTGGAGATTATCGCGATCCCCAGCCCGCCCAGCACCTTGGGTATGTCGTCCTTCCTGGCGTACACCCTCAGGCCCGGCTTGGAGATGCGCTTGAGGCCGGTTATGGCCTTGGTCTTGTTGGGGCCGTATTTCAGCGCGATCCTCAATTTGCCCTGGATCCCGTCGTCGATGAACTCGAAGCCTTTGATATATCCTTCGTCGAGAAGTATCTGCGCGATGGCCTTCTTGGTGTTGGACGCAGGGACTTCTATCGAATCATGCTTGGCGACCAGCGCATTCCGGATGCGGGTCAACAAATCGGCAATGGGGTCTGTGACTACCATTCGTTCTACCTCCTTCTCCGATAGTACCTTTACCAGCTGGCCTTGCGCACACCGGGAATCTGGCCCTTATGCGCGAGCACTCGAAAACATATGCGGCAAATGCCATATTTCCTGAGCACGGAATGGGGCCGTCCGCAGATGCGGCAGCGGGTATAGGCTCTGGTGGAAAATTTGGGGGGCCTTTGCTGCTTGTTTATCATGCTCTTTTTCGCCATGTTCTCCGTCCTCCCTTAATTCTGCCCGAAGGGCATGCCCATCAGCGTCAGCAGCGCGTGGGCTTCTTCGTCGGTCTTTGCGGTGGTGACGAAGATGATGTCCATCCCGCGCACCTTTTCCACCTGATCGTACACGATCTCGGGGAACATGAGCTGTTCCTTGACGCCCAGCGCGTAGTTGCCCCGGCCGTCGAAGGACTTGGCCGAAACCCCGCGGAAGTCGCGCACGCGCGGAAGCGCCACGTTGAGGAGCTTGTCGATGAACTCGTACATCCGCTCGCCCCGGAGCGTCACCTTGGCGCCCACGTTCATGCCCTCGCGAACCTTGAAATTCGCGACCGAGCGCCTGGCGCGGGTCACGACGGGCTTCTGCCCCGCTATGGTGGTCAGATCCTTGAGCGCTGCGTCCAGCGCCTTGGGGTTGTCCTTGACGTCGCCCATGCCCATGTTGATGACCACTTTTTCGAGCTTGGGCACCTGGTTCACGTTCTTATAGCTGAATTTCTCCATCAGCGCGGGTATTATCTGGGCCGTATACCGTTCTTTTAATCTGGACATTTAAAACCCTCCCTTCCGGCAAGACCTAGTTTTCAAAAGTCTCACCGCATTTTTTGCACACACGCACCTTGGAACCGTCGGCCAAAATCTTGTGTGCAATACGGGTGGCTTTGTTGCATTTGCCGCAGACCAGCATGACCTTGGACGCGAATATGGGCGCCTCGCGCTCTATCCGCCCGCCGGGCTCCTTGACGCCCCTGGGCTTCTGATGCTTCATCACCTTGTTCACGCCCTCGACCACCACCTTGCCCTTCCGGGGCAGCGCGGTGACCACCTTGCCCTGCTTGCCTTTATCCTTGCCGGAGATGACTACGACGGTGTCATCCTTCCTCACGTGAAGATGCTTTGCTCGCATGCCTCGTCACCTCCTAAAGCACTTCGGGGGCGAGGGAAACGATTTTCATGAAATCCTTTTCCCGAAGCTCCCTGGCCACCGGCCCGAAGATGCGCGTGCCCTTGGGCTGGTTCTGCTCGTTTATTATGACGGCCGCGTTGTCGTCGAAGCGGATGTAGGTCCCGTCGTTGCGGCGCCTGCCTTTGACAGAGCGCACGATGACTGCGCGGACAACATCCTTCTTCTTGACAACGCCTCCGGGTGTCGCGGTTTTAACCGAAGCTATGATGATATCGCCAATGTTGGCCGTGCGCCTGAACGACCCGCCCAGCACGCGGATGCACATGAGCTCCTTCGCGCCGGTATTGTCTGCGGCCTTCAGGCGGGTTTGCGGTTGAATCATGTTGCGCCTCCTTCCTCTGACAAACGCTAGCGCGCTTTCTCTATCACTTCAACCAAACGCCAGCGCTTGTCGCGGCTGAGCGGCCTTGTTTCCATGATCTTCACAACGTCCCCCACCTGGCACTCGTTGGCCTCGTCGTGGGCCTTCAATTTGCTGGTGCGGTTTATCGTCTTGCCGTAAAGCGGGTGTTTCACCTTGTTCTTCATGGCAACGACGATGGTCTTATCCATTTTATTGCTCACTACCGTACCCGTACGGGTCTTGCGGTTGTTTCTCGATTCGGTCACTGGATATCGGCCTCCTTTCGTCTTTGCCGGCTATACGCCCGCAGCCTTTATTTCGCGTTCCCGGATGATGGTCTTTACGCGCGCGATGTTCCGCTTGCACTCGCGGATCAGCATCGGGTTCTGGTTCTGGCCGGTCGCCATCTGGAAACGGAGGTTGAAAAGCTCCGATTTCAGCTCGGTCAGGCGGTCCTGAAGTTCTTTTTCGGACAGATCGTGATAAACCTTAGCCTTCATTGGTATCACCATCCTTGCTGTTCTCCGCTCTGGTCATGAACTTGCACTTGAGCGGGAGTTTATGCATCGCGCGGCGCAGCGCCTCGCGCGCAATCTCCTCCGAAACGCCCGCGACCTCGAACATCACGCGGCCGGGCTTGACGACGGCCACCCAGTACTCGGGCGAGCCTTTGCCGCTGCCCATGCGCGTTTCGGCCGGCTTCTGCGTTACCGGTTTGTCGGGGAAGATCTTGATCCAGACCTTGCCGCCTCTTTTCATATAGCGCGTCATCGCGATACGCGCCGCTTCTATCTGATTGCTGGTGACCCAGGCGGGCTCCATCGCTACCAGGCCGAACTCACCGTAAGCGATGAAGTTGCCGCGCATGGCCCTGCCCTTCATACGGCCGCGCATGACTCTCCTGCGCTTGACCCTCTTTGGCATCAACATTATCTGCTTCCCCCTTCCACAGCCTTGCGGTTGGCGTTGCGGGGCTTGCCGATGATCTCGCCCTTGTAGATCCACACCTTCACGCCGATGCGGCCGTACGTCGTCTTAGCCTCGGCGAAGCCGAAGTCGATGTCGGCGCGCAGGGTCTGCAACGGGATGGACCCGTCGTGGTAGCCCTCCGAGCGCGCAATCTCCGCGCCGCCCAGCCGACCGGACACCTGCATCTTCACGCCCTTGGCGCCTGACTTCATGGTGCGGCCCATGGCCTGCTTCATGGCGCGCCGGAAGGATATCCTGCGCTCGAGCTGGGCGGCGATGTTCTCGGCCACCAACTGCGCGTCCATATCCGGGGAGCGTATCTCGATGATGTTGACGACGACGTTCTTGCCCCCTGTAAAGGCTATGAGTTCTTTTCTGAGCGCCTCGACGCCCGTGCCGCCCTTGCCTATCACCATGCCCGGCTTGGCGGTATGGATGTTCACGGTCACCCGCTGCGCCGCGCGCTCGATCTCTATCTTCGAGATGCCGGCGGCGAACAGCTTCTTTTTGAGGAGTTCGCGCAAACGGTAGTCCTCATGCAGATTGTCCGCAAATTCCTTCTTTTTTGAGAACCAGCGGGTATCCCAGTCCTTGATTATGCCAACCCGGAAACCGTGGGGATTTACCTTTTGACCCATCTTCTGCCTCCTCCTTGATTACTGAACCTGATCCAGGATTATAGTAATGTGGCTGGTGCGCTTGCGGATCCTCGAGGCGCTCCCCCGCGCGCGCGGCATGTACCGCTTGAGCGTGGGGCCCTGGTCCGCGAAGACCTCGGCAACATAGAGCGAATCACGATTCAGGTCCATGTTGTTCTCGGCGTTGGCCACCGCCGAGCGGAGCAGCTTTTCAACGATGGGCGAGGCGGCCTTGGGCGTATACGTCAATATCGCCTGCGCCTCGGCGACCGATTTGCCGCGGATAAGATCGATGACGACCTTGACCTTTCTCGGGGAGATGCGCACATACCGCGCCTTGGCATACGGCCTTTTGTCTTTGTTCTCCTGGCGCTTGAACGCCTTTTCTCTCTGTCTGGTTGCCATATGTTTTCCTTCCTCCCTATCTGCCCGAAGACGATTTCTCACCGGCGTGGCCACGGAAAGTGCGCGTTGGCGCGAATTCGCCCAGCTTGTGGCCGACCATCTCCTCGGTCACATAGACCGGGACGTGTTTCCTGCCGTCGTGCACCCCAATGGTATGGCCGACCATCTCGGGGAAGATGGTGGATGCTCTGGACCAGGTCTTTACTATCCTCTTCTCGCCGCTCTCGTTCATGGCGACGATCCTCTCCAATAAGCGTTCACTGACAAAGGGGCCTTTCTTGACCGACCTGCTCATGCCGCTTTTGCCTCCTTCCTGCTATCGAAAGCCGTTCCGGTGTCCTTATTTCGTATTCCTGCGCTTGACGATGAACTTATCGTTCGGGTTCTTCTTCTTGCGCGTCTTATGCCCGAGGGCCGGCTTGCCCCAGGGCGTGACCGGTCCCGGCCTGCCGATGGGGGACTTGCCCTCACCGCCGCCGTGCGGGTGGTCGCAGGGGTTCATGACCGAGCCGCGGACGGTGGGCCGAAAGCCCATGTGCCGCTTGCGTCCCGCCTTGCCCAGCGATATGTTTTCGTGGTCGGTGTTGCCCACCTGGCCGATAGTAGCCTTGGCGACGACGGGAATCATCCGCACCTCACCGGAGGGCAGGCGCACCTGCGAATACTTGCCTTCCTTGGCCATCAGCTGCGCCGCGGTGCCCGCGCCCCTGCAGAGCTGGCCGCCCTTGCCGGGCTTAAGTTCGATGTTGTGGATCATGGTACCCACCGGAATAGCGCTTATCGGAAGCGCGTTACCGGGCTGGATGTCCGCGTCGGGGCCCGACTCCACCTTCGCGCCGACCTTCAGGCCGACGGGGGCGAGGATGTAGCGCTTTTCGCCGTCCACATAGTGCAAAAGGGCGATGTTGGCCGAGCGGTTGGGGTCGTACTCGATGGAAGCGACCTTGGCCGGGATGCCGTCCTTGTTGCGCTTGAAATCAATGATCCGGTACTTGCGCCGCGCGCCGCCGCCGCGGTGGCGGACGGTGATGCGCCCGTGCGCGTTCCGGCCGCCCGACTTCCTCAAATCGGTGAGGAGCGAGCGCTCAGGGGTCCGGGTGGTAATCTCCTCGAACGTGGAGACCGACATGAACCGCCTGGCCGGAGAGGTGGGATTATATTTTTTTACTGCCATTTTTTATGCCTCCTGACTCGTTTCCGCCACGGCGGCTACTGGACCATATTCTCGAAAAACCCGATGCCCTTTGACGCGGGCGTGAGCTTGACGTACGCCTTCTTGACGGTCGGGCGGCGCCCGGAATGCGCGCCCTGCCGCTTTATCTTCCCAAGCGTCCTGACCGTGTTGACACGCTGGACCTTGACACCGAAGATGTCCTCCAGCGCCTGCTTGATCTGGGTCTTGTTGGCCCTTATGTCCACCTCGAACACGTACCGCTTGTCGGCGATGAAGTCGTAGGTCTTCTCAGTCAGCACGGGTCTGACGATGATATCGTACGATGTTGCTTTCATTTAAACGTATACCTCCTCTACCTTGCCCACGGCATCGCGCGTGATGATGAATTTGTCATGGTTGAGGATATCCAGCACGTTCAGCGTGCCCACCCTGGTGGTCTTGATGCCGGGAAGGTTGCGCGCGGCGCGCTCCACCTCGGCGTCCGGGCCGGTCAGCACCACCAGCGCCTTGGAGTTCACGTCAAGGTTTTTCAGGAGCTTTACCATCTCTCTAGTCTTGGGGGCCGCAAGCTCGAGGCTGTCGAGCACCAGCAACTGGTTCTCGGCCACCTTGCTGGAAAGCGCGCTCTTCATGGCCAAACGCTTGACCTTGCGGTTCACGTCCTGATGATAGCTGCGGGGCTTGGGTGCGAACACCACGCCGCCCTTGCGCCACTGCGGGGCGCGAATAGAGCCCTGGCGCGCGCGGCCGGTGCCCTTCTGGCGCCACGGCTTGATGCCGCCGCCGCTGACCTCGGAACGCGTCAGCGCGGACTGCGTCCCCTGGCGCTGGTTGGCCAGCTGGGCCTTGACAACAGTGTGCAACACGTGTGTGTTCACCTCCGCGCCGAAGATGCTCTCGCTCAATTCGATTTCGCCGACCTGCTGGCCGTCCATATTATAAACTGCAACCTGTGGCATGGCACTTCCTCCTTCTCAATCGCTCGGACGTCATCATTTCACCGCGGCCTTAATGACGACAAGGCTCCCCCTCGCTCCGGGGAACGCGCCCTTGACCAGCATGAAATTACGCTCCGCGTCCACGCGCACGACCTCGAGGTTTTGCACGGTGACCAGCTGCACGCCCATGTGGCCGGGGAGTTTCTTGCTCTTGAAGACCTTGGAGGGCGAGGAACACGCGCCCATGGAGCCGGGGCGCCGGTGGTAGCGTGAGCCGTGGCTCATGGGGCCGCGGTGCTGGTTATGGCGCTTGATGACGCCCGCAAAGCCCTTGCCCTTGGAAACGCCGCTGACGTCCACCTTCTCGCCGGGTTCGAATATGTCGGCCTTGATCTCCTGACCGACCTCATAGCTTTCCGCATCGTCCAGACGGAACTCGCGCAGGTAACGCTTGAAGGGGATGCCCGCCTTCTTGAAGTGTCCCTGCCTGGGCTTGTTCACGTTCTTCTCGGCAATATCTCCAAAGCCGACCTGCACGGCGCTGTAGCCGTCGGTGTCGACCGTCTTTTTCTGCACGACCGGGCAGGGTCCCGCTTCGACCACGGTCACGGGAACGACCTTGCCGTCCTCGAGGAAGACCTGCGTCATCCCCAGCTTTTTGCCTAAAATCGCTTTCTTCATCTATGCTTACCTCCTGGCGTCCATTCCCGCTTATAATTTCAGCTCGATATCGACCCCGGCAGGGAGGTCGAGCCGCATCAGCGAATCGACGGTCCTGGATGTGGGGCCGAGGATGTCGATGAGCCGCTTGTGCGTGCGCATCTCGAACTGCTCCCTCGAATCCTTGTCTTTATGCGTTGCCCGCAGGATGGTGATGATCTCCTTCTCGGTGGGCAGGGGGATGGGGCCCGACACCTGCGCGCCGGTCCGCTTCGCCGTATCCACGATCCTCTCGGCAGACTGGTCGATAAGGTTATGGTCATAAGCCTTGAGCTTGATACGGATCTTCTGGTTCATGGATTATCCTCCTTCAACATCGCACTCAAATACACTCGTCCGTGTGTGTCGGATTTTTTTGAAATACACGACGGTGCATGGAGCCCGTCGCCCGATTCTCGGACATGGTCCGCGGAAATTACCCGGTCCAAAGCCGGCAACCTTCCGTTTCATCCCCTTTGCTGCGTGGCGCAACTCTTAGATTATAGTGCATCCCGCAGTAGATTGCAATAAAAACATTCATTTTCACCGGCGCCGCGCGTGCTTTTCCGGCGGCGCCGGTGAAAAATTCCGGCGCTTATTCCTTGATGCCGGTGACGACGCCGGCGCCCACCGTGCGGCCGCCCTCGCGGATGGCGAACCTCAGGCCCTCCTCGATGGCGATCGGCGTGATAAGCTTTATGGTCATGTCGATGTGGTCCCCCGGCATCACCATCTCCACACCCTCCGGCAGGTCGATGACCCCGGTCACGTCGGTCGTACGGAAGTAGAACTGCGGCCTGTACCCGTTGAAGAACGGCGTGTGCCGCCCGCCCTCTTCCTTGGTCAGCACGTACACCTTGCCGGTGAAGTGCGTGTGCGGGTGGATCGAACCCGGCTTTGCCAGCACCTGCCCGCGCTCTATCTCTTTCCTCTGCACCCCGCGCAGCAGCACGCCGATGTTGTCGCCCGCCTGCGCCTGGTCCAGAAGCTTCCTGAACATCTCAACCCCCGTGCACACCGTCGAGCGCGGCTTGTCCGCCAGCCCCACGATCTCCACGGCGTCCTGCACCTTGATGACCCCGCGCTCCACCCTGCCCGTCGCCACCGTGCCGCGCCCGGTTATGGTGAACACATCCTCGACCGGCATCAGGAACGGCTTCTCCATGTCGCGCTCCGGCGTCGGGATGTAGCTGTCCACCGCGTCCATCAGCTCGAAGATCGACTTGCACCACGGCTCGCTCTCCACGTCCGCCCCCGCCTGCACCGCTTCCAGCGCCTTCAGCGCAGAACCCTTGATGAACGGAATGTCGTCCCCGGGGAACTCGTACTGGCTCAACAACTCCCGCACTTCCATCTCCACCAGCTCTAAAAGCTCCTCGTCGTCTACCATGTCCACTTTATTCAGGTACACCACGATGCTGGGCACGCCCACCTGCTTCGCCAGCACGATGTGCTCCCGCGTCTGCGGCATCGGGCCGTCCGCCGCCGAAACCACCAGGATGGCCCCGTCCATCTGCGCCGCGCCCGTTATCATGTTCTTGACGTAGTCCGCGTGCCCCGGGCAGTCCACGTGCGCGTAGTGCCGCGTGTCCGTCTCGTACTCCACGTGCGCCGTGTTTATCGTGATCCCTCTCGCCTTCTCTTCCGGCGCTTTGTCTATCTCATCGTATTTCGTTGCCTGCGCGTGCCCGTATTTGGCCAGCACCATCGTTATAGCCGCCGTCAGCGTCGTCTTCCCATGATCGACGTGCCCTATCGTCCCTACGTTTACGTGCGGCTTCGTCCTCTCGAATTTTGCCTTCGCCATCTCTTTTCCTTCTCCTCCTTGCGGATTCTTTTCTTTAAGGTCCGGATGCCGGCCGTAACCGGCGCATCGTCTTTTTATCGTTTGCCCAGTATCTTTTCGGCGGTCTGCGCGGGCATCCGCTCGTACTGTGCGAACTGCATCGTAAAGGTCCCGCGGCCCTGCGTTTTGGACCGGAGGTCGGTCGCGTACCCGAACATCTCGCTCAAGGGGACCATCGCGCGCACGACCTGCGCGCCGCCCCGCGATTCCATGCCTTCGATCCTGCCCCGGCGCGCGTTCAGGTTGCCCATCACATCGCCCATATAATCCTCGGGCACGACCACCTCGACGTCCATGATAGGCTCAAGGAGCAGCGGACCGGCCTTGGAGACACCCTCCTTGAACGCGAGCGAACCGGCGATCTTGAAAGCGATCTCGGACGAATCGACCTCATGGTACGAGCCGTCCACCAGCGTGGCCTTGAAGTCCACCACCTCGTAGCCCCCAAGCGGGCCGTTCTGGGACGCCTCCTGTATGCCGGCCTCAATGGCCGGAATGTATTCCCTGGGTATCACGCCGCCCACGATCTTGCTCTCGAATGCGTAGCCCGAGCCGGGTTCGCCGGGCTCAAACTCCACCCAGCAGTGGCCGAACTGGCCGCGGCCGCCCGACTGACGCACATAACGGCCTTCCGCCCTGACGCTCCTGGAGATAGTTTCCTTATAGGCGACCTGCGGCTTGCCGACGGTGGCCTCTACCTTGAACTCGCGCAGCAGGCGGTCTACGATGATCTCAAGATGCAGCTCGCCCATGCCTGCGATGATGGTCTGACCGGTTTCCTCGTCGGTGTAGGCCTTGAAGGTGGGGTCCTCCTCGGCCAGCTTGGAAAGCGCGATGCCCATCTTCTCCTGACCGGCCTTGGTCTTGGTCTCGATAGCTACCTTGATGACCGGGTCGGGGAAATCCATGGTCTCCAGCAGTATGGGTTTTTTCTCGTCGCAGAGGGTGTCTCCGGTGGTGACCGCCTTGAGGCCCACCGCCGCGCAGATATCGCCGGCGTGCACCTCACTAAGCTCGGTGCGGTGGTTGGCATGCATCCTAAGGATGCGCCCCAGCCGCTCCCTCTTTTCCTTGGTCGAGTTGTACACCGTGTCCCCCGCTTTGAGCGTGCCCGAATACACGCGGAAGAAGGCCAGCTTGCCCACAAACGGGTCGGTCATGATTTTGAACGCGAGCGCGGAAAACGGCTCGTCGTCGCTGGCCTGGAGCGCTATCTCGTCCCCGGTGTCGGGGTCGGTGCCCACCACCGCGTCTATGTCCAGCGGGGAGGGCAGGTAATATACGACGGCGTCCAGCAGGGGCTGCACGCCCTTGTTGCGATAGGCCGTCCCGCAGAGCACCGGGACGATGCCCATTTCTATGGTGCCCGCACGCAGGGCGCGGCGCAGCACATCGGGTGGTATCTCGCCGCCTTCAAGGTATAATTCCATCAGCTCTTCGTCGTACTCGGCCGCCGCCTCGATCATCTCGCCGCGGTATTTCTCGGCCAACTCGGCCATGTCGCCGGGGATTTCTGTGATTTCGCTGTGGGTGCCCATGTCGTCGGTATAAATAAGGGCATGGTTCTCCACCAGGTCCACGATGCCCACGAAGTTTTCTTCGCTGCCGATGGGGAGCTGAACCGGCACCGCGTTGGCGTTGAGCCTGTCGATGATCATGTGCACAACGTTGTAAAAATCGGCGGCCAAAATGTCCATCTTATTGACGAACGCGATACGGGGCACGCCGTACTTGTTTGCCTGCCTCCACACCGTTTCAGACTGCGGCTCTACGCCGCCCTTGGCACAAAACACGGCCACGGCACTGTCAGGACGCGCAGGAAGCCGCCCGCAGTGCTGAAATCAACGTGCCCGGGCGTGTCAATGATGTTGATGCGATGGTCCCTCCGTGCATTCACAGGTGGTGGCAGCCGACGTTATCGTGATGCCGCGCTCCTGCTCCTGCTCCATCCATGAAGAATAACCGCTGGCATTGTTCACCTCGCCGGGCTTGGCTGCACCTTGCCGTAGAACAGGATGCGCTCGGTGGTCGTGGTCTTCCCCCGCGTCGATGTGGGCCTGAATGCCTATGTTACGCAGGCGTTGAAGGTCTCCTGGCCATTGTTGCGCTCCCCTCACCTTCCCTTCCGGCACCTTACCGTTTCTTCTTATTCTATCGTTAAACAATCCGTAAAAAACTCCTTTTATTACCACCACCTGTAATGCGCGAACGCCCTGTTGGCCTCGGCCATCTTATGGGTGTCTTCCTTCTTCTTGAAGGTGTTGCCCGTCTGGTTGGCGGCGTCCATGATTTCAGCGGCCAGACGCTCCGCTTTGTCGTTAACGCTTCTCGCCCCGCTTCTGAGAAAATGACCAGCCACCGCAGGCAAAGTCTGGCGTCTCTCCGGGCGAATCTCAATGGGCACCTGATAGGTGAGCGCCGCCGACGCGGCGCGCGCCCGACCTCCAGCACTGGCATGACGTTGCTCATCGCCTGCTCGAACACCGAAAGGGGATCTGTCCATCTTTTCCTGATATCCAAAAACGTAGCAAACCTTTTGCGCAACGCCCTTCTTGCCGTCGTTCATGATCTGGTTGATCAGCTTGGTGACAACGACGCTATTGTAAAGCGGGTCGGGCAGGACCTCGCGCCTGGGTACATAACCACGTCTTGGCATTGTTTTATCTCCTGATCCTTATGTTGAATGCTCAACCCTTCTTGTTAACCCTTCTTGGGCGCTGCCCCGTGCAGTGACCAGGACTGGCCTGCTGCCTTCGGCACCGGCCGAGGTCAGCGCCCGCGCACGATATGTCTTCCAGACGCCGGGCAGGTCCTTGACCCTGCCGCCGCGGATAAGCACGATGATGCTGCAGGTTGTGGCGATGCGAGATCAGCGCCATGCCTTCCATGTGAGGTTTGGTGAGGCGGACTGATCTTCCTGAGCGCGGAGTTCGGCACAGGGTCATGGTCCTGACCGCCAGGCACACGCCGCGCTTCTGAGGCACTGTTTCAAAATAGGGGCAGTGGACTTGTATTCCACCTTCTGCCTGCCGCGCGAACCAACTGGTTAATGGTGGGCATGGTCTTTCTCCTTGTTTCTGCGGTTAATGTATCATGCGTTATGTATCAAAACTTTCGTTCAAGCTCCCTGCAACCCGCGGAAACTCTTATGAAGGTCATTTTTAGAAGAGCGGCGCGGGCCGCGCCATCAATGCCGCACAGCCGCCCGAGCTCTATCCATGGTGAGGGACGGTCACGATCTCCAGCTCCTGTCCCTCCCATGGCCTGCCGGGCGTGCCCGCCACGTTTTTCGTCCACGTCGCCGGCCAAATAAAACGTCTTTGCGGTTCCATCCGGAGCTGTTTGAGCACCTGTTTGGTACGACTATCCGGCCGACCGTATCACCCAGCCTGTTGGTCATTTTCCCATCTCTCACGCAGAAAAGGCATAACGATGCCTTTTTTCTCTTCCTTTTGCCTTAGTATTTTAACACTGCGCGTTTTTCATGTCAACGAAAAGCATTGCAACGCATTTACGCGCCAGGTTCAGCTGCTGTATCCGTCTTCCGGCCCCGTTTCGTCGATTATGTCATCCATCAGGGCGATGTCCTCCCGCAACTCCTCCAGCGTGTCCGGGATGCGCGGCCCCTGCTCTTCGGGCGCCGTGCCCTCGTCAGTCTCGAACACCTCAATGCTGTTGTAGCGCTTCATGCCGGTCCCGGCCGGTATCAGCTTGCCGATGATGACGTTCTCTTCAGGCCGACCAGATGATCCACCTTGCCCTTGATGACCGCCTCCGGTAAGCACGCGCGCGTCGTTTCCTGGAACGAGGCCGCCGACAGGAGAGGACTCGGTGGCCAGCACGACGCCGCGGTAATGCCCAGCAGCACGCGCATGGCCACGGCCGGCTGGCCGTCGTTGGCCACCACCCGCTTGTTCTCGCGCTCGAAGCGGAAGATGTCCACCAACTCGCCGGGGAGCATGTCGGTATCGCCCGCGTCCTCGATCTTTATCTTGCGCAGCATCGCCGAGATGACGATGGCCTCGATGTGCTTGTCGGAGATATCCACGCCCTGCTGGTACACCGCCTGCACTTCGCGGAAAGTCGTCCTGCGCGCCGTACCCTTATCTTCAGGATGTCGTGCGGTTGATCGCGTTTCCGCGGTCGGCGGATCGCCCGCCTCGACCAGGTCGCCGTCGTGCGATAATCTGCGCGTGGCTGGAGCAGCAGGGTCCAGCTCTTCTTTTCGGTCTTGTTGCTGACCGTGATCTCCTTGCGCTTGTTCTTGTTCTCTACCACAATGGACACCTCGCCGGAGATCTCGGATATCTCCGGCAAGGCCTTGAGCTTCTGGCCTCGAACAGCTCCTCGACGCGCGGAAGGCCCTGCGTGATGTCCGCGCCGGCGACGCCGCCGGAGGTGTGGAACGTGCGTAGTCGGCCCTGCGTGCCCGGCTCGCGCCGATGGACTGCGCGGCGATGATGCCCACCGCGCCTCGCCGTGCTCACCGTGTCGCGGTGGCCATGGCCAGCGCCGCAGCGCGTGCGCACGCCGTGCTCGCTTCGGCTGCAGGTCAGGAGCGAGCGTATCTGCACCTGCTTGATGCCTGCGTCCACTATTGCCCTGGCCTTGTCGTAGTCGATATACTCGTTGGTGGCCACCAGCACCTCGCCGGTCTCGGGATGTACGACATCGGCCGAGGCGTAGCGCCCGCGGATGCGGTCCTCCAGGGAAACGATGCGGTTGCCCTCACTGATGATGTCCGAAACAGACACGCCCTTGACGCTCTCCCCCAGCGCCTCAAAGCAGTCCTTCTCGCGTACGATGACGTCCTGCGACACGTCCACCAGACGCCGGGTCAGGTAGCCCGAGTCGGCCGTCCTCAGCGCCGTGTCGGCGAGGCCCTTGCGGGCGCCGTGCGTGGACGTGAAGAATTCGAGCACCGTCAGGCCCTCGCGAAAGTTGGCGCGGATGGGCACCTCGATGATCTGGCCCGAAGGGTCAGCCATCAGCCCGCGCATGCCGGCCAGCTGCCTTATCTGGCTGGTCGAGCCGCGCGCGCCCGAGTTGGCCATCATGTATATGGGGTTGAAGCGGTCAAGGTTTTCGAGCAGCGCGTCGGTCACCTTGTCGGTCGTTTCCTTCCATATATTAACGATGCCCTGCTTCCTGTCCTTGTCGGTCAGCTCGCCGCGCATGTAGCTGCGGTCTATCCTCAGCACGCGTTCCTCGGCCTTTTCCAGCAACTCTTTTTTCTCCTCGGGGATGGTGATGTCGGACACGCTGATGGTCACCGCGCCCTTGGTCGAGTAGGTGAACCCGAGAGTCTTTATCTTGTCCAGCGTCTCGGTTGTACGGGTCGGGCCGTGCAGGCGGAAGCAACGGTCCACAATGGCTTTCAATACGTTTTTGTCCACCATCTCATTTATTTCGAGGTCCAGCATCTGCTCGGGCGTTTCACGCGGCGTGAACCCGAGGTTCTGTGGAATGGCCTCGTTGAAGATGATGCGCCCGGCGGTCGTTTCGATGATGCGCTCGTATTCCGTGCCGTCAATTTTACGGCGGAAGCGGACCTTTATCACCGCCTGCAGCGAAAGTTCGCCGGTCTGGTAGGCCATCACCGCTTCCTCGGGCGACGAAAACGCCTTGCCCTCGCCCTTGGCGCCGGGGCGGTCGATGGTCAGGTAATAGCTGCCGATGACCATGTCCTGCGTGGGGTTGACCACCGGCTGGCCGTCCTGCGGCTTCAATATGTTGTTGGCGGCCAGCATCAGAAAGCGGGCCTCGGCCTGCGCCTCCATGGAAAGGGGAACGTGCACGGCCATCTGGTCACCGTCAAAGTCGGCGTTGTACGCGGTGCAGACCAGCGGGTGTATCTTGAGTGCGCGGCCTTCGACCAGCACCGGCTCGAAGGCCTGTATGCCGAGGCGGTGCAGCGTCGGAGCGCGGTTCAAAAGTACGGGGTGCTCCTTGATGACGTCCTCCAGGACGTCCCAGACCTCGTTGCGCACCCGCTCTATCATGCGCTTGGCGCTCTTGATGTTATGCGCGTAGTTCTCTTCAACCAGCTTTTTCATCACAAAGGGCTTGAAAAGCTCCAGCGCCATTTCCTTGGGCAGGCCGCACTGGTACATCTTGAGCTCGGGGCCGACCACGATGACGCTGCGACCCGAATAGTCCACGCGCTTGCCCAGCAGGTTCTGGCGGAAGCGCCCCTGCTTGCCGCGCAGCATGTCGGAAAGCGACTTCAATGGCCGGTTGCCCGGCCCGGTCACAGGGCGGCCCCTGCGACCGTTGTCGATAAGCGCGTCCACCGCTTCCTGCAGCATGCGCTTTTCGTTGCGCACGATGATGTCGGGCGCGCGCAGCTCCAAGAGCCTTTTCAGGCGGTTGTTGCGGTTTATCACGCGGCGGTACAGGTCGTTGAGGTCGGAGGTCGCAAAGCGCCCGCCGTCCAGCTGCACCATCGGCCGAAGCTCGGGGGGGATGACCGGCACCACGTCCAGCACGATCCACTCGGGGCGGTTGCCCGATTTGCGGAAGGCCTCGACCACCTCCAGCCGTTTGACGGCGCGCACGCGCTTCTGGCCCGAGGACTCGGTAAGCTCCTTGCGGAGCTTGGCGGCCTCTTCCTCGAGGTCAATCTGCTTCAAAAGCTCCTTGACCGCCTCGGCGCCCATGCCGGCCTTGAAGGTCTGGCCGTATTTTTCGACGCACTCCTTATACTCCTTGTCGTTGAGGAGCTGCTTGTACTGCAGCGCCGTGTCCCCGGGGTCGGTGACCACGAAGGCGGCAAAGTAAAGCACCTTTTCCAGCGAGCGCGGCGACATGTCCAGTAAGAGGCCCATGCGGCTGGGTATCCCCTTGAAATACCAGATGTGGGACACCGGCGCGGCCAGCTCGATGTGGCCCATGCGCTCGCGGCGGACCTTGGCCCGCGTGACCTCGACGCCGCACTTGTCGCAGATGATGCCCTTGTAGCGGATGCGCTTGTAGCGCCCGCAGTGACACTCCCAGTCCTTGGTCGGCCCGAAAATGCGCTCGCAGAACAAGCCATCCTTCTCGGGCTTGAGCGTACGGTAGTTTATCGTTTCGGGCTTTTTGACCTCCCCGTAAGACCACTCGCGTATCTTCTCGGGGGAAGCCAGCCCTATCTGCATCGAATCAAAGTTGTTAAGCTCGAACAAATCGTTAACGCTCCCTTCCTCGCGTCCCGTTCCCGGCACGCGGCCTAGAGATCCTCGTCCTCATCGTCGTCGAACAGGTCGTCGTCGAAGCCGCTGATTTCATCCAGATCGCTCAGGTCGATGTCCTCATCGTCCAGCTCTCCGGGCGCCGGCTTCTCCAGCCGCGGCGCGTCCTCGCTGCCCTCGATGTTCACGCCCATGAGGTCGATCTCGTCGTCCACCGACTCGCGGATGGCGATCTCCTCGTTGTTCTCGGACAGGACGCGTACGTCAAGCGCCAGGCTCTGGAGCTCCTTAATGAGCACCTTGAACGATTCGGGCACCCCCGGCTCGGGGATGTTCTCGCCTTTGACGATAGCCTCATACGTCTTGACGCGGCCGATGATGTCGTCGGACTTGACGGTCAGTATCTCCTGCAGTGTGTTGGACGCGCCGTAGGCCTCCAGCGCCCACACCTCCATCTCGCCGAACCGCTGTCCGCCGAATTGGGCCTTGCCGCCCAGCGGCTGCTGCGTCACCAGCGAGTACGGGCCGGTGCTGCGCGCGTGGATCTTGTCGTCCACCAGGTGCGCGAGCTTGAGCATGTACATGTAGCCCACCGTGACCTCGTTCTCAAACGGCTCGCCCGACCGCCCGTCGTACAGGACGGTCTTGCCGTCGCGCTTGAAGCCCGCCCGCTCCAGCTCATCCATGATATCCAGCTCGGACGCGCCGTCGAACACCGGCGTGGCAATGTGCCACCCCAGCGCCTTGGCCGCCAGCCCCAGATGGACCTCCAGCACCTGCCCGATATTCAGTCGGGAAGGCACGCCCAACGGGTTCAGCACGATCTCCAGCGGCGTGCCGTCGGGCAGGAAGGGCATGTCTTCCTCGGGCAGTATGCGGGATATGACGCCCTTGTTCCCGTGGCGGCCCGCCATCTTGTCGCCCACGCTTATCTTGCGCTTCTGCGCGATGTACACGCGCACCAGCTGGTTCACGCCGGGATTCAGCTCGTCGCGGTTCTCCCGGGTAAACACCTTGACGTCCACCACCGTCCCGCCCTCGCCGTGAGGCACGCGCAGGGAAGTATCGCGGACCTCCCGCGCCTTCTCGCCGAATATGGCACGGAGCAGGCGCTCCTCGGCGGTCAGCTCGGTCTCGCCCTTGGGGGTAATCTTGCCCACCAGCAGGTCGTTGGCGTGCACCTCGGCGCCGATGCGGATGATGCCGCGCTCGTCAAGGTCCTTAAGCGCCTCGTCGCTGACGTTGGGGATATCCCTGGTAATCTCCTCCGGCCCCAGTTTGGTGTCCCGGGCCTCGGCCTCGTATTCCTCTATGTGTATCGAGGTAAAGACGTCGTCCTTGACAAGCTTTTCGCTTATCAGTATGGCGTCCTCGTAGTTATAGCCTTCCCACGTCATGAACCCTATAAGTACGTCGCGCCCCAGCGCGATCTCGCCCATCTCGGTGGACGGGCCGTCGGCGATGACCTCGCCCGCCTCCACCTCCTGCCCCACGTCGACAATGGGGATCTGGTTGCTGCACGTCCCCTGGTTGGAGCGGGCAAACTTGATGAGCTTGTATGTCGTGCGCGCGCCCCGCGCGTTCTCTATCACGATTTCATCGGCCGAAACGCTGACCACCGTGCCCGCTTCCTTCGCTATGACCACCACGCCCGAATCGATGGCTGCCTTGTACTCCATGCCCGTCCCGACCATGGGGGCTTTGGTGCGCAGGAGCGGCACCGCCTGACGCTGCATGTTGGAGCCCATCAGCGCGCGGTTGGCGTCGTCGTTTTCCAGGAAGGGGATCATGGCCGTAGCCACCGAGACCAGCTGCTTGGGCGAAACGTCCATGTATTCCACCTGCTCGCAGGGGACCTCGACGATCTCGTCGCGTACGCGGCAGGACACGCGCTCGTGGACGAAGTATCCGTTTTCGTCCAGCGGCTCGTTGCCCTGCGCGATGGTGTATTCGTCCTCCTCGTCGGCGGTGAAGTACACCACCTCGTCGGTAACCCGCCTGTTCTTCTGGTCTACGCGGCGATACGGAGACTCGATGAACCCGTACTCGTTGATGCGCGCGTAGGTCGAAAGCGAGCCTATAAGTCCGATGTTAGGGCCTTCCGGCGTTTCTATGGGACACATGCGCCCGTAGTGGGAGTGGTGCACGTCGCGGACCTCGAAGCTGGCGCGTTCGCGGTTCAGGCCGCCCGGGCCCAGCGCGCTGAGCCGCCTTTTGTGGGTCAGCTCGGCCAGGGGGTTGGTCTGGTCCATGAACTGCGAGAGCTGCGAGGAACCGAAGAACTCCTTGATGGCAGCCGACACCGGACGGATATTGATAAGGTTGGAAGGCGTCGCCACGTCCATGTCCTGTATGGACATGCGCTCGCGCACCACGCGCTCCAGCCGTGAAAACCCGACGCGGATCTGGTTCTGCAGAAGCTCACCCACCGAGCGCAGCCTGCGGTTCCCGAGGTGGTCGATGTCGTCGGTGCGCCCGATGCCGTACACCAGGCCCATCGCGTAGTTGACCGACGCGACGATGTCGTCCTTGTGCAGGTAGCGCGGTATCAGCTTATCAATGTTCTCGACCACGGCGGCGCGCAGGGCGCCCTCGTCAGTCTCGTCCACCGTTTCGAGTATGGTTTTAAGGGTAGGCAGGTGCACCCTTTCGTTGATCCCCACCGTTTTGGGGTCAAAGGGCAGGAACTTCGCGGCGTCCACGAAGTTGTTTCCGCGCACCTTGATGACCGTGCCGTTCGCGTCCACCAGCACCTCGTTGATGCCGGCGTTCTGTATCTCCAGCGCGGACTGCCGGTCGATGGTGTGGCCCTTGCGCGCAAGCTTTTTGCCCGGCTTGTCGGGGTGGTCGATGTTCTCTGCGCTGACGCAGCCGGTGATGCGCGCGGCGATGGAAAGCTTCTTATTAAACTTATAGCGGCCCACGCGCGCGAGGTCGTAGCGCCTGGGGTCGAAGAAAAGCGAATTCAGGAGCGTGCGCGACCCGTCCACCGTAGGCGGCTCGCCGGGACGCAGGCGCTTATAGACCTCAATGAGGCCTTCTTCCTCACTTTTGGCGCCGTCCTTTTGGAAGGTCGCGTCGACCAGCTCGTTTTCCCCGAGCGCCGCGACAATTTCCTGGTCGCTCCCCAGCCCCAGCGCGCGCAGCAGCACGGTGACCGGGAGCTTGCGGGTGCGATCCACGCGAACGTACATGCAGTCGTTGGAATCGGTCTCGTATTCCAGCCACGCCCCGCGGTTGGGGATGAGGGTCGCCGAAAAGAGCTCCTTCTCGTTCTTATCGATCTGTTTGGCGAAATACACGCCGGGCGAGCGGACCAGCTGGCTGACTATAACGCGCTCGGCGCCGTTGATGATGAACGTGCCGGTCTCGGTCATCAGGGGGAAGTCGCCCATGAACACTTCCTGTTCCTTCACCTCGCCCGTTTCGCGGTTGATGAGGCGCACGATGACCTTGAGGGGCGCGGAATAATTCACGTCGCGCTCCTTACACTCCTCGACGCTGTATTTCGGACTCTCGTCCATATGGTAATCCACAAACTCGAGAACCAAATTCTCGGAATAGTCGGTTATGGGAGAAACATCGTTTAAAACTTCGCGCAGGCCTTCTTGCAAAAATCGCTGATACGAGTTCTTCTGGACTTCAATGAGGTCGGGCATTTCGAGAACTTCCTTGATCCGAGAATAGCTCATTCTCTTCCGTTTGCCCAACTGCACTTCATGCGCCATATAATCGTTCACACTCCTAACACCACAGTGCTTAGCTGCCCACCCTGCCCGAATCGGAGGTAATTTTGCCCGCCACCAAAAACGTTTTCCCTTAATTGTTCCCCATTTCGGCCCAGTTCATTCCGTCACCGGGGAACAGGAAAGCAGACCTGCTTCATCGGTTTCCATTTTTGGGAATCGGCCACAAGTGTACATACATATGCAGTTTAGTATTGTACCATCCCGATTTGCATCTGTCAACATTGAAAAAATCGGCAAGCCGGAGAAGGCCGCCTGTGTCGGCAGCCTCGCCCGGCTTACGTCCTTGTATCAGGCTATTTGATCCTGGCAAAAATCATCCTCCCAGCCACCGTCTGTAGCACGCTGGTCACCACCACCATGCGCTCCTCGCCGATGTGGCGCTTGCCGCCCTCGACCACGATCATGGTGCCGTCATCCAGATAAGCGATGCCCTGGCCGCTCTCCTTGCCGTCCTTGACGATGTGTGCGCGCATCTCCTCGCCGGGCAGCAGCACCGGCTTTACGGCGTTGGCCAGCTCGTTGATGTTGAACACGGTCACGTTCTGCACCTCGGCCACCTTGTTGAGGTTGAAGTCGTTGGTCACCACCACGCCGGACATCTCCTGCGCCATGCGCAGGAGTTTGGAGTCCACCTCGTTGAGGTCGTCGTAGTCCTTCTCAATGATGCGGACGGGTATGTCAAGCTCCTTGCGGATGCGGTTCAGTACGTCAAGCCCCCGCCGGCCGCGGTTGCGCTTGAGCGAATCGGGCGATCGGCAATGTGCCGCAATTCCTGTAGCACGAAGCCCGGGATTATAAGCGTGCCCTCTATAAGCCCGGTCTTGCAGATGTCGAATATGCGCCCGTCTATGATGACGCTGGTGTCGAGTATCTTGGGCCGGGCGAAGGAGTCCTTGTCCCTCCCGCGCCGCTCAGCACGGTCCTCGCGGGGCGCGCGCTTGAAGATGCCGGCCGCCAGTATCTCCGACCGGCGCTTGACGGCAAACGACCAGCCGATGACCGAGAACCCCACGTAGGTGATGGCGGAGAGCACCACCGGCACCACCGGCAGGGGTATCTGGTTGATGAATCCCGAAATAAAAAAAGATAATATAAGTCCTATGAGCAGCCCCATGGTCCCGTAGATAACGTCGCTCACCGGCATTTCGTAAAGCTTTTTCTCGATCCATCTATAGGCCCGCGCGAAACCGTTGACGATGGCATTGGACGCGAGAAACATCAGCACGCCGCTCACGACCGCGCTGGCGATATAAAGGATGAGTACGGTATTGAAGTCCCATCCCGGATGAATGATATCCAATGATTCCAGCAAAAGCGTTCCCAGAAAAACCAGGCCCGGTCCGATGCCAAGCCCTATAAAGGCAATAAAAAAACGTGCGAATCTCCTCATCACACTTCACCTCCTTTCCTTTTTGTTTAGAGCCTTCGCAGCCAAAAAATGTTCCCTCTTTGTTCTTTTTATTTTAGAGCACGATTCAGATGGCTTCTTCTATAAGCAGCCGTATCTCTTCCTCCTCCTTTTCGCTGGAGAGCACCATCTCGCTCATCAGGATAAGCTTTGCGTTATTAAGCATCTTGCGCTCGCCGGAAGAAAGGCCCTTGAGCCTGTCACGGGCCGCAAGCGTCCGCACCACGTCGGCCACCTCGAAGATATCCCCTGTTTTCATCTTTTCGAGATTCTCGCGATAGCGGCGGTTCCAGTTGTCGCACTCGACTTCGGTCTGGCAGCTCAGGCGCTCTATGACAGCCTGGCAGACGTCATTTTCCACGATGTTCCTAAGGCCCGCTTCCTCCACCTTCTGCACGGGGACCATCACCTTTATGCCTCCGACCGCAAAGCGCAGCACGTAATACCGGTGGGTCTCGCCGAGGATCTCCCGCTCTTCGATGGACTCTATAGTGCCAGCGCCGTGCATGGGATAAACAATTTTGTCGCCCACGCTGTACATAACACTCGCTCCTCCCGAGATTCCATATTCCGAGCAATACTAAGCCATCCTTACCTATTACTATACAATGCCGCCCGGTCGGTGTCAACCGAGGCCGCCGCCGCAGACAGCCCATAACGCCCGCTTTCACGGGCCATACGGCGTTGACAACCGCCTGAATCAACAATATAATGGAACCACGAAATCTACGATGCTGGGAGGGGCCGATTTGAAGGACATTCTTGCCCAGGATTTTCAGGACACCGTGGATGAGCTGCTCATCCGCAACCGCGGCCTGCTCGACACGCTGACCAAGTTCCAGGACACCGCCTCGCGCGTGAGCCGCGCGCTCGTGAAAGCCGCGACCCACTGCGGGTGTATCCGCATAGAGGCCGCAAAGCAGGGTTACCCCATCGACAAGGATGTCAAGGACATACATGACGCGCTGGACACGCATATCCGCGGCGAACTGTGCAGCCACTGCCGCACCATCCTCGAACAGGAGATGGGTGTGCACATCTTCTATTTCACGTCCATCTGCAACGCGCTGGACATCAGCCTCTACGACGTCATCCTGCAGGAAAAGGAGCGCATGCGCACGCTCGGCAAGTTCTGCATGCGCTAGGCCTCCGGCACGGCCGTTCCTTTCATGAAAGAAAACCCCTGCGTCAGGAAGGATGCGGGGGTTTTATGACCTTTGGGAGGCGTTTATTTGCCAATCTCCTTCCGGTGCCGCAGGTGGATGCCGATATGCCCGATGCCCAAAATCACCGCCGACAGCAAAAGCCATAGCACTCTCCCGTATATGCCCAGCAGCAAAAACGCGGCGACAGGGAGCGCCGCGCCGGCCACGGGGATGCCGCAAAAATCACTGTAAAAATCGGCCGGCGTCCTTTTGCTTCTGACATACCTGACCCACCAGATCTCATACAGGACCATCGCTATCATCGCGGCGACAAGCCACAGCGTCCACAACGACCAGGGCCCAAAAAAATGAGCGCGGTGCAGGTGACCACCACCTGCCCGGCGCGCTCGAAGGCCAGCAGAACCTTGCTTTCGCTTGCGGAAACATGTGCCTTGGGCAGGGTTCTCATCCATATTATGTTGGGGACCATCAGCATCAGCATAAAGATCAGCCCGACGCAGGAAAAGCCAGGACGCCCCATTCCGGTCACAGCAGCGCCTTGAGCGCATCCTGCACCGTGCGCACGGCCACGTATTCAAGCCCCTGCGGGACGGCCAGCGCCCTGCGCGCGGTCCGCGGGCCGACCACCCACGTAAACCCCAGCTTATGGCACTCGGTCAGCCGTTTTTCCATGCCGCTCACCGCCCGCACCTCGCCGGTCAGGCCGACCTCCCCGATAACGGCCGTATCCGGCGGCACCGGCCGGTTGCGCGCCCCCGACGCGGCCGAAGCGATAAGCGCAAGGTCGGCCGCCGTTTCGACGATGCGCAGGCCGCCGGCCACGTTGACGTACACGTCCTGGTTCTGCAGGCTCAGCCCGGCTTTTTTCTCCAGCACCGCCAGCAGCATCACCGCGCGGTTGTAGTCCATGCCGGTGGTCATGCGCCGCGGCGTGCCGAAGGCCGTGGGGCTTATCAGGGCTTGGACCTCCACCAGCACCGGCCGCGTGCCCTCCATGGTGCAGGTCGCGACCGAGCCGGGCACGTCCGCCCGCTCGCCGGAGAGGAATATCTCGGACGGGTTGACGACCTGCGTCATCCCCCCGCTTTCCATCTCGAATATGCCGATCTCGTTGGTGGATCCGAATCGGTTCTTGGCCGCCCGCAGTATCCGGAACGCGTGCTGGCGCTCGCCCTCGAAGTAGAGCACGGTGTCCACCATGTGCTCGAGCACGCGCGGCCCGGCCAGCGTCCCCTCCTTGGTGACGTGCCCCACCAGAAAAATGGCCGCGCCGCTGGATTTGGCGGTCTGCAGCAGTTCCATGGCGCACTCGCGCACCTGGCTCACGCTGCCCGGCGCGGACGGGCTCTGCCCGGAATACACGGTCTGGATGGAGTCGACCACCACTGTCGCTGGCCGGATGCGCGCAATCTGGTCGAGTATGGCCTCCAGGCGTGTCTGCGCGAGTATGTACAGCGCGTCTCCGTTCACGTTCAGGCGTGCGGCGCGCATCCGTATCTGCGCGGCCGACTCCTCGGCGGTCACGTACAGCACCCTGTGCCCCGCCGCCGAAAGATGGCCGGCCATCTGCAAAAGCAATGTGGACTTGCCTATGCCGGGGTCGCCGCCGCAGAGCACCAGCGAAGCGGGGATGATCCCCCCGCCCAGCACGCGATCCAGCTCAAGCATCCCGGAGGACACCCGCCGGCCTTCCTCGGTCGGTATCTCCTGCAGGAGCTGCGCGGGCCGCTGTTCAAACGCGTCCCAGCCCCTGTCCGCTCCGGGTGGCGGCGTTTTTTCCTCGCTAAAGGTGTTCCATTCACCGCACCCCGGACAGCGTCCCATCCACTTGGAGCTCTCGTACCCGCAGGAGCCGCAGAAAAACACGGTTTTTGCCTTGGCCAATGGCTTCCCTCCGTCATTCTATGCTGGAATAATACACGATATCGCGCGTGATGGAATCGTCGCTGACGTCGAACCACACCACCGTGTCGCCGTAGACGCCGGAGAGTATCACCTTCCTGCCCTCGGCGTTGATGCGCACGATCCTGTTTTGCTTATAAAAGTACGCGAAAAGCCCGTCGTCCTTCTGATAGGCCACGAAGTTTTTGCCCAGCGCGTAGTCGGTCACGCCCCCGCTGGCCACGCATACCACCGACTGCTTCTGGTCCAGCATGTACAGCGACGCGTTGGGGCCGCGGTTCTGGTCAAGCCACACGACGGTCCCGCCGTTGGTGAGCGGCCCGAAGACGTACATGCCGGTGACGTAGGTCTGCACCGTGCCGGTGCCCAAATCCAGCGTCTTGATGACGGAATTGCCGATCTGGTCGCCCGAGCGGTCGTCCTCCGCCCACGCGACCTCGCCGCCGCCCAGCCCGGGCGGGCTGACGCCGGAAGCGGAGTCGTTGAACACGGCCAGCGTCACGCTCTCGGCGGTGGAAAGGTCGTAGAGATACAGCTTATCCTGCGCGGCGGCGGTCCGCTCGATCCAGCACAGCATGTCGCCCCCCAGCCGGAGTTTGGGCGTCGCGATGGGGCAGGCCTTCACGGTGCGAACGGCGCCCGTTCCGCGGTTGAGGTAGCGGATGATGCAGCTCCCGCTGCGTTTGGCGTCCGCCCACACGATGTATTTGTCGTTGAACGCGAGATTAAGTATGTCGTCGTTCTGGAGCACGATGTCTGTGACCGTGCTGTCCACGTTGTTGATAAGGTCGTAGTGGTATACGGTGCGGAGCTTGGGGTTACCGGCGCTGTCCGTCCCGCCCGCGAAAAGGGCCTCGTCGCCGCTGATGACCGGGTCGCCTATCTTGCGGACGCGCAGCATGATCTCCCTGACTTCCGGTGAAAAGGACGTGTCCACCTCGGCGGTCACCGTGCCGGCCACGTTCCCCAGCCGGTTGAGCGCGGGCGTGGCCTCGGGCTCGGCGGCCGGCGAAACCAGCGACACCAACAGCCAGATAAGCCCGATGCCCAGCACCGCCGCCCCGGAAAAAAACGCGATGGGATGGGTGAGTATCTGCTTTATGCGCTTGAGTCCGCGGCTGCGGATGTTGATATCATAGAATATGGTCCCGCCCTGGGACCGCTTCTGCTTTGAAAACCATCTTGCCATCCATGACTTCCCCCGCTTCGTGGTGCCTTTATTATATCAGCACCTTTTGCAGGAGCGCAACGGCATGGGCCGATATCCCTTCCTCTCGGCCCTCGAAGCCCAGCCGCTCGGTGGTGGTGGCCTTGACGCTCACGCAGTCGGGCGCTATCCCCATGGCTGCCGCCAGCGTTTTGCGCATCTTCGGGATGTCGCCGGACAGCCGCGGCGCCTGCGCGCACACGGTCGCGTCCACGTTGACCACGCTGAACCCCGCCGCGCCCACCAGCCGGACCACCTGCTGCAAAAGGCTGACGCTGCGCGCACCCCTGTACTGCGGGTCCGTGTCCGGAAAGTGCCGGCCGATATCCCCCAGCGCCGCCGCGCCCAGCAACGCGTCCATGACGGCGTGGGTCAGAACGTCCGCGTCAGAGTGGCCATTAAGCCCCATGTGGTGGTCTATCTCCACGCCGCCCAGCACCAGCCGGCGTCCGGGAACCAACGCGTGCACGTCGGTTCCCGTCCCTGCACGTAGGCTGAGGAGCGGCGCGGGAGAGAGCCGCCCGGTGCGCTCGAGTATGGCGCGGCCCACCGCCACGTCGTCGATGGTGGTCAGCTTGATGTTGTCGTAGCTCCCCTCCACCAGCCGGACGCGGACGCCCATGCGCTCGCACAGCACCGCATCGTCTGTGCCGAGGTACCCGTCCTCCGTCGCCTTCTGATGGGCGCGCAGTATGATGTCGCGTCGGAAGCACTGCGGTGTCTGGGCCGCCCACAACCGCGCCCGTTCCGGCGTTTCCCCGATGAAGCCGCCCTGGTCCGATTGCTTTATGGTGTCCTTTACCGGCACGGCGGCGATGCAGGCGCCGCTCTCGCGGACCGCCCGGGCGCAGCGCTGGATGATGTCGGCTGTGATGAAGGCGCGCGCGCCGTCGTGGATGAGGACATACTCCACGTCCTCGCCCAGCGTATTCAGCGCGTTCAGCACCGACTGCTGCCGGTGCGGGCCGCCTTCCACCACCCGCACGGGGATGCGCAGCGGCTGCGTCGTGAGCCACTGCTCGGTCCGCGCGCGCATGCCGGGGATGCAGACCAGCACGATCTCGTCCACCGCTCCACAGGTCATGTACGTCTCCAGCACGTAGGAAAGTATCTCCCGCTCCCCCAGCCGGATCATCAGCTTGTCCTCAGTGTCCTCCATGCGCTGGCTGCGCCCGGCCGCAAGGAGGATAGCTGTCGTGATGCCCATGCTCAGTCCCCCTCCCCGCCCAGCACGCGGTACATCGCCGAGGCGTCCTGCTTCAGCGCGTGCTCGGTTACCTGCACCACCTCATAGCGCGCGGTACGCTGCCCCAGCGTCAGCTCAAGGATATCTCCCTGCTTTACCTCGCTGGAGGGCTTGGCCGTTTTCCCGTTTATTTTGGCGCATCCGCCGGCGCAGGCCTCGTTGGCCACCGTCCGCCGCTTGATGATGCGCGACACTTTCAAAAATTTATCCAACCGCATGTTTCCCTCCCGACAGGCAAAACAAAGGCCAGACCCCTCGTTCGTGCCTGGCCGTTCGTTTCGTCCCGCGTCTCGCTGAATTATTTAACGGAATCCTTCAAGACCTTTGCCCGCCTTGAAAACAGGCGTTTTGGAAGCCGCGATATCGATGGGCGCCTTGGTCAGCGGATTGATGCCCTTGCGCGCGGCGCGCTTGCGCACCTCAAACGTTCCAAATCCCACCAGCTGTACCTTTTCATCCTTGGAAAGGGCGTCCGTAACGACATCGATAAATGCGCTGATTACCTGCTCCGTATCCTTGCGGGTTTTATCGCTCTTGTCAGCGACGGCGGCGATGAGTTCAGATTTGTTCACAGTATACCCTCCTTAGAGAAAATAACATGGTTATTATTTCCTTACAGTGCCATAAATTCCTGCTTTTGGCAATCACTTTTTTCAAAAAACGCCTTTAAAACAGCATTTTTTCTCTACTTGTTATAAATTCTACCCGAAATCAAACTTTATTTTCACCGGACGCGCCACTTTTAATGCGTTCCCACAGCGCGTCCAGCGCTTCAAGGCCCATTTCATCCAGCCGCAAGCCTTCTTTCCGGGCCAGCGCTTCCATGTCCGCAAAGCGCCCGATAAACTTGTCGGTGGCGGCCGTGAGGGCCAATTCGCTGTTCACCCCGGCAAGGCGCGCGGTGTTAACCACAGCAAACAGAAGATCCCCCAGCTCCTCGCCGACCCGCCCGCCACCCGACAGCTCGGCTTCCAGCTCGCGCGCCTCCTCGAAGACCTTTTGCAGCGCCTGCTCGGGTTTTTCCCAGTCAAAGCCCACCTGCGCGGCCTTTTGCTGTACCTTTTCGCCGCGCAGCAGCGCCGGGAGGTTCCTGGGCACGCCCGAGAGCACCTCGGACTGGGCCTTCACGCCCTTTTCCCCGCGCTTGATTTCTTCCCAGTTCACAAGCACGTCCGCGGCCGTGTCCGCCCTGGCGTCGCCGAATATGTGCGTGTGGCGCCTGAGCATCTTCCGGCAGACCGCCGTGGTCACGTCGCGGTCATTGAAGCGCCCCTGCTCCCTGGCGATGCGCGCGTGGAAAACCACCTGCAAAAGTACGTCCCCCAACTCGTCCGCCAACTGCTCGTCGTCCCCATCATCTATGGCTTCCAGAACCTCGTAGGCCTCCTCGATAAGATACTGCCTGAGCGTTTGGTGCGTCTGCTCGCGGTCCCACGGGCACCCGCCCTCTCCGCGCAGACGGTCCATGATGGCCACCAGCGCGTCAAACCCGAACCGCTCCCGGTCCTCCAGCGCGACAGGCGGGACGTAAAGGCTGGCCATATGGTCGGTGGCCTGCCGGTCCATCTGGTGAAGCGCAATGGCTTCCGCCCGCGCCGCGCCACCCTGTTCGCGCACCAGATACACGCGATGCCCGGCCGGGTAGTATTCAAGCAGCCAGAGTTTCACCGCCCCTGCGGCCAAAGCACCGTCTATTTCCCGGACGATAAGCATTCGGCCCACGTCCGGCCTTATCCCGTCGACGCCGACGGCAAACACGGTCTGCATCCCATCCGCGCCCGCTTCCGGCGCGCCGGCCATGATGGCCGCGCCCACAGCGGCGTCCGCGCCCGAAACGCCGGGCAAAAGGTCAAGCTCCGCCCCGGCATCCGCCGCCATCTCAAGCACGGGGGCACACAGCGCGTGCGCCCACAGGCCTTCGCCGTACAGCAAAAGCACCGTATTCCCATTTTGTGAAAGCCTGTCCCGCAAAAGCGCCGCCGCGGCCGCGTTCAGCGCGTCGAAATCCTCGGCCCCTTCATACAGCGCGTCCAGCGTCTCAAACGCAAGGCCCTGCTCCTTCAAATATTCCGCGACCGGGTGCTTTATGGTCTGCAGCACCAGCGCGTCCGCACGCCGCGCCGCCTCCAGCGCCCCCAGCGTGAACTGCCCGACCGGGCCGGGGCCCATGCCCGCTACCGTTAGTATCATCATAGCTCCTTCCATTATTCCCGTGGTTTTACGAACCGCCTGAGCCTGGCCCCGCCGGGGAGCATATCGAGGTCCTCGGCCCGGACGCCGCCCAGTATCAGTATCAGCGTGGCGTAGGCGACCACGCCGCCCACGATGCCCGCGCCCAGCGCGACCCATTTCCCGGCGACCGGCAGGAGCCAGGCGTTGAACAAAAAGGCGAACGCACCCATGATAGCCGCCGCGACGACCGGCTTGACGACGCCGTCGATAACGCTGAAGCGCACCCCCACCCGACGGCGCACCTGCCACAGGTTCAGGATGCTGGACACCAGATAGCACGCGATGGTCCCGATGATGGCCCCCGTGATGTTTATCTCCGGGATGCGTATCAGCACTATGGAGATGACCACCTTGAATATGGCGCCTATAAACAGGTTGAACACCGGTACCATCACCTTGCCCAGCCCCTGCAGGATGCCGGTGGTGGTCAGGTCCAGCGTCAGAAAGACGATGGAGATGGCAAGCTGCCTCAAGAGCTCCGCGCTCTTTAATATGTCCGCTTCGCCGATGGAGGAATACAGACAGCGTACGATGGGGTCGGCCAGCACGGCCAGCCCGACGGCGCAGGGGAGCGAGATGTATATGGCCAGCTTGACGCCCACCAGCGAGGACAGGCGCACGCCCGTTTTGTCCCTGCGCTCCTTCGCGTGGGAGATGGCCGGCACCAGCGACATCTGCAGCGCCGACGCGAGGACCGAGGGCATGGCCACCAGCGTGGCCACTACGCCGGTGAGAATGCCATACAGCGAACGCGCCTGATCCAGCGTATAGCCTATGTCCAGCAGCCCGCTGTTTATTATGACGGCGTCGATGAGGCCCATGAGGGGCATGATGGAAGCGCCGATAGTCACCGGGATGGCGATGGCGGCAAGACGCCTGGATAATTCCCCGAACCGCGGGGACAGGGAACGCGGGACCTGCACGCTCTTCTGGAGCCGCGCGCGCCGGCGTCCGGCCGTCAGCGCGTAGATGGCGATAAGCAGCACCAGCGCCCCCAGCTCGGAGACGGAAACGCCTAAAAGCGTCCCCGCGGCGCCCCACTGCACGCCCATGGGCAGCCAGGCCGCGGCCAGCGCCAGCCCGGCCGCCAGCTTGCCGACCTGCTCCATCAGCTGGGAGGTCGCGGTGGGCACCATGATCTGCTGCCCCTGAAAATACCCCCGAAACGCCGAAAGGAGAGCCACGAAAAGGATGGCGGGGGACATGGCCTGAAAGGCTATGGCCGCGTCCGGGTCCTCCATCCAGCCGGCCAGCAGGCCGCTCGAAAAGTACATGGCCACCGACAGCACGAAACCGATGACCACCAAAAGAACGAGCGCGGTGCGGAACACCCGGTGCGCGCCCTTATAATCGCCCTTGGCATAGTACGCCGAAACCATTTTGGAAATGCCGGTGGGGATCCCGGCCGTGGAAATCACCAGCAGCAGGGCGTAGACAGGGTATACCTTCTGGTATATGCCCATGCCCTCGGTGCCGATGATGTTGGTCAGCGGGATGCGGTAAAAAGCGCCGATAAGTTTTGTCAGTACCCCGGCAATGCCCAGTATGGCGGCGCCGCCGACAAAGGATTTTTTGCTCATCTGTCCCCCTAAGAGCCTGAGAAGGCTCCCTATATTATAGCAAAAAAACATGTCGTTACAACCAAATTATACGGCACTGGGCCGGGGTATGCGTTTTGTCAGAGACACACAAAAAAGCTGTATGACCTTTCACACAGCTTTTCATTCCTCTTTTTTCGCGGCCCGCTAGAACAGCATCTGCCTGCCGATAAAGCCCGCCGCGGTCTCGGCGACCTTGAGTTCGGTCTCGCCCATGCGCGTGCCTTCCTCCTTGGATATCAGCGCGATGGCCCCGATGGCATCGCCCTGCACCACCACCGGAACGATGACCTGCGCGGCATACTCCTCCGCGTCGTCCACGTGCGCAACGACGTTGACAAGCCCGCCCTCGTCCTTGTTCACAACCACCTTTTTCCGCGATTCTATGAGCTGCTCCATGTCCTTGTGAATGGGCTTATCCAAAAGGTCCTTGCGCCCCTGGCCGGAGGCGGCTACCACCGAGTCCTTGTCGCAGATGAGGGCCATGTGCCCCAGCACCTGGCTCAGGGCGTCGGTATACTCCTTGGCAAAGCTGCTCAGCTCCCCGATGGGCGAGTATTTTTTGAGTATCACCTCTCCGTCGCGGTCGGTGAAGATCTCGAGGGGATCTCCTTCCCGTATGCGCATGGTGCGGCGTATCTCCTTGGGGATCACCACCCGTCCCAGCTCGTCGATCCTGCGCACGATTCCAGTCGCCTTCAAGCTATTCCCTCCTTCAAAATATCAGGGGCTGTCCTTTCTTTTTCGCAGTCTTATTATTCGTCGGGCTGGAAATTTTATGCGCTGTGCCCAAAAACGGTACGCGCCCGGACCCAACCGGGCGCCGGCCCGCCGAAGCGGCCTTTTGCGGGCCGCGCCGGCGGGGGATATCATGTCGCCGGGAAACGCCTTACAGGCGGTTTTCGTACAGCTTTGCGCCAAACTCGGTCTTGAGAGCCTCGATGTGCGCCTTCCACGCGTCCGTCCTGGCCATCTCGTTGGCGCCGTCTGTAAGCTTTGCCTTCACGCTGTCGAACGGCACCTCGTGCCCCGCGTCGTACACGGTCTGCGCGCAGATGATATGGTATCCCTTCTCGGTCGCGACCGGCTTGGAGATGTCCCCGGCCTTCTTCAGCCCGAGGGCAGCCTGTTCAAATTCATCATAAAAGCTCGAGTCGTCGTGCACAAGGTATCCGCCCTGCTCCAGCGCCTCTTCCATGCCGGGGTCATCGTTGTATTTGTCGATGAGCCCGGCGAAATCCTCGCCCGACTTGGCCAGGGCATAGACCTTGTCGGCCGTGGGCTTTATTTTGGGCAGCGCCTCATTGAGAAGCTTTTGGGTCCTCGATTCGATGTCGCTCTGGGAGAGCGTCGTGTCGTTTTTCAACGCGTCGATGGCCTTTTCTTCCTCGTCCGATATCTTTACCAGCACCTGCGTCACCAGCACGCACCTTACCGGGTAATACAGCACCACCGAGCCTGCGGAAAAATCGCTGTCCAGATTGGAGATGCTCTCGGCATAATCCTCTTTCTGCGTTTCCAGCTGCTGGTCGTAATACTCCCTGATCTGCTCGGCGCTTGCCTTGATGTCCTTGACGAACGCCTCGTTATACCTGGTGTATATCGCTTCCTGCTCTATGGACTCGCGTATCTTATCCCGCGTGTAGCCCTGCGCCTTTAAGAGGCT
>JAXGQA010000019.1:0-38364 GCA_040766645.1 Christensenellales bacterium
ACTGGAGCTGACCAAACGGACTGCATCCGTCGGGTAATTGCGGATATCAACGCGTGAAAAGGGGAGCAAAAAATGGCTTTGGGATACGGGAGCACCGGCACCGAGGTGAAAAAGATGCAGCAGGCGCTCAACGGTTTGGGCGCCGGGCTGAAGGTGGACGGAATCTGGGGGACCAAGACGCAGGCGGCGTACGAGAAGTACGGGAGCCGCCTGAACGCGGCAAAGGGCAGCGCGGCGGCGCCCACGGCCGCTGCGGGCGGCGTGGAGTATCTGCGCTACACGCCGCTTACCGAGGCCCGGAAGAAGGAGATCGCGGCCGCGGAGGTGAGTCCGGCGTACGACGCGCAGCTGCGGGAACTGGCCGAGGATTATGCGCAAGCCAGGCAGGAGAACGAAAACGAGGCGCTGAAACGGGGGATGGCGCGGTCGAGCTACGTGCTGGACGTCGCGGCTTCGCTGGACGCCCGGCAGGCGGAGGACAAAAGCGCGGTGGAGTCCGCGCGCGCAGCCAAAATACAGGCGTTGATACGGCAGCTGACCGAAAAGGACGAAAAAGCGAAGCAATCGGCGCTGAAATATAACAACAGCCTTGCGCTGCAGCTCGAGCAGATGCGGCAAAAGCTTTTGAAGCAGCAGCAGGACTACGCGCTCCAGCTCAAGAAGCTGGACGTATCCGCCTCGAAAAAGCGCGCGTCCCGGTCGTCATCCTCTTCGAGGTCAGCGTCCTCGGGGAGCATGGATTACAATGCATATTACGCAAAAAACTATCTGGCGGGCGGTGGCAACAACGGCGTCGTGGCCCGCGCCCTGTACTACGCGGACAGGGCGGCTCTGAAGGCGGCGCTGGGCGACGCGGCGGTCAGGCAGATGGACGCCATCGCCGACCGGCTGGCCGGGGGCGTCCGGATGGGGACCACGGCCCTGCTCGCGCGGTAAGGGAGGGGAGGCGGATGCCGCAGATAGCGCTTGCGGACATACTGGATTTTGGGCTGTCCTACGTTCTGGCCTTCGTGCTGATCACCTGCGCGGTGTGGTATTTTTTCAGGCTGCGGCCCAGGGAGGAGCAGCGCAGACAGGGCGCGATGCGGGAGATGATCGGGCAGACGGCGGCGTGCGTGCGGGCGCTGGAGGGCATCGGGGTCTGCATCGAGAAGAATGCGCGCGCCATGGAGGAGATGCGGCTGGCACTCGACTCAGTGGCCCGGCAGGAGGCGTGCATACTCGACCTGCAGCACCGTCTGTACGCCGAACTGGCCAAAAGGGCCGGGCCGGGCGCCAACTGAGCTATTGAAACCGCACCCGGTTTGGGCTATTATCGTATATGGATACACGCACAAGGGGGCATGCGGTTGTGACAGGCATCATCCTGGGGACCGTGCTGGCGCTGGCCGGCGTGCTGGCGATACTGTTCTTTCCGTTTTCCAAACGAGGGGAGTTCGCGCAGCGGTACGGGAGGTTCCTTGCGCTTTTGTGTATGGTAGCGGGGATCGTGACCGTGCTGGTATGTATTTGGGCAACATAGCGATAAAAAAGGGTCCGGACTTTGGTTCGGACCCTTTTTTTGTTGCGGTTTACTTGTCGTTGAGGGCCGCGATGCCGGGGAGCACCTTGCCTTCCAACAGCTCGAGCGTCGCGCCGCCGCCGGTGGAGATGTGGGTCATCCTGTCGGCAAAGCCGAGTTTTTTCACTGCGCTGGCCGAGTCGCCGCCGCCGATGATGGTGACTGCGCCGCTTTCCGCGAGAGCCTGAGCTACGGCGCGCGTCCCTTCGGCGAAGCTATCGAACTCGAAAACGCCCATCGGCCCGTTCCAGATGGCGGTTTGCGCGTCGGCGATCGCCGCGGTGAAGATCTCGCATGTTTTGGGGCCGATGTCCATGCCCATCCAGCCGTCCGGGATGGACATGATGTCCACCGTCTGGCGGTTGGCGTCGTTCTTGAAGGCGTCGGCAGCGACGGTGTCCACCGGAAGCAGGAAGTTCACACCCTTTTCGCGCGCCTGGTCCAGCATGGTCAGCGCCGCGTCCACGTTGGCTTCGTCCAGCAGCGAGTTCCCGATGCTGCCGCCCTGCGCCTTCGCGAAAGTGTAGGCCATGCCGCCGCCGATGATGAGCGTGTCCACCTTATTGAGAAGGTTGGTGATGACGCCTATCTTGTCCGCGACCTTGGCGCCGCCGAGTATGGCGACAAACGGGCGCTTGGGCTGGTCTATGGCGCCGCCTATCATCTCAAGCTCCTTACCCATCAGAAAGCCGGCTACTGCGGGCAGATAGTGCGCCACGCCCTCGGTGGAGGCGTGCGCGCGGTGGCAGGAGCCGAACGCGTCGTTTACGTAGACGTCGGCCAACGAAGCGAGCTGCCTGGCGAATCCCGGGTCGTTGTCCGTTTCCTCCTGATGGAAGCGGACGTTCTCCAGCAGGACGACTTCGCCGTCCCGAAGCGCGGCCACGGCTGCCTGCGCGCTCTCGCCGACCACGTCGGTGGCGAAGGTCACCCTGATATCCGGCAAAAGCTCGGCCAGGCGTTTGGCAACCGGCGCGAGTGAAAAGTCGGGGTTGAATTTGCCCTTGGGGCGGCCCAGGTGTCCGCACAGGATGACGCGCGCCTTTTTCTCGAGCAGGTAGCGTATGGTGGGGAGCGCGGTCTGGATGCGCTTGTCGTCGGTGATGTTCCTGTTTTCGTCCAGAGGAACGTTCAGCTCAAGGCGCACCAGCACACGCCTGGACGTGACGTCGATATCGGTTATCGTCTTTTTGGGCATGGTTCTGCTCCTTTCCAATCCTATGTATACGGCCTGTTGACCGTAATCTGCCTGAAAACCAACCGGCTGAATAGATTATAGACCAATTTCGCCGGCCGTTCAAGCGCGGCGCCGCGAAACGGGCCTTCCCAAGCGCGGCGGCATCGGGTAATCTGTATAGGGAAAGGAGGGGCTGCGCATGGATATGTACGCGCTGCTCGATAAAAAACGCAAGGGCCTTGCGCTGACAGATGAGGAGATAAGCCATATCGTGCGCGGCGCGGCCGACGGCTCCATCCCGGATTACCAGCTGAGCGCGTTCCTGATGGCGGTATGCATACGCGGCGCCGATGACGGCGAAACGCTGGCGCTCACCAGGGCGATGGCCGATTCGGGCGCGCGGCTGGATTTTTCGGACGTACCGGGGCCGGTGGCAGACAAGCATTCGTCAGGGGGCGTGGCCGACGCGACCACGCTGGTGACCGCGCCGGTATGCACCGCCTGCGGCCTGAAGGTCGCCAAGATGTCCGGGCGCGCGCTGGGGTTCACCGGGGGGACCATCGACAAGTTGGAGGCCATCCCCGGCATGCGGGTCGAACTTTCACCGGCGCGGTTCAGGGAAGTCCTCAAAGCCTGCGGGCTGGCCGTTATGCAGCAGTCGGCCGATATCGCCCCGGCCGACAAGCGGCTGTACGCGCTCAGGGACGCGACGGCCACGGTGGAGAGCATCCCCCTGATAGCGTCCAGCATCATGGGCAAAAAGCTGGCGTTCAAGACCGACGTCCTGGTGCTGGACGTCAAGTGCGGCAGGGGCGCGTTCATGAAGACGCCGGAGGACGCAGTCCTGCTCGCGCGCGCCATGGTCCGGATCGGGCGGGCCGACGGGCGCGCTGTGCGGGCGCTGGTCACCGCGATGGACCAGCCGCTGGGCAGCTCGGCCGGGAACGCGCTGGAGGTCCGGGAGGCGGTGCGGGCGCTGTCCGGACAGTGCGCTGGGACGCCGCTCGAAACGCTGAGCGTGGAATTGAGCGCGCACATGCTGGAGCTGGCCGGAACAGGGACGCTGGAGGATTGCCGGGCGCGGGCGCGGCGCGCGATTGAGGACGGGAGCGCGCTGGGACGGCTGCAGGCCATGGTGGAGATGCAGGGCGGGGATCCGCGCTGCGTGACGCCGGAGGGCGCGGAGTGCCTCCTGACCGCTCGTATCCGGGAATATCTGCGTGCGGACCGCGCGGGAGTGATCACCCATATGGACGCGCTGAAGGTGGGCAACGCCGCGCGCCTGTTGGGAGCGGGCCGGGCCACCAAGACCGACGCGGTCGACCCTGCGGCCGGCGTCGTTTGCCTGGTCCGCGAAGGGGACAGGGTGGAGGCGGGACAGCCGGTGTTCGAGCTGCATACGGGCGAAGCGGGACGCCTTCGGGCGGCGAAGACGCTGTTGAAAGACGCCTGCGGCATCGGAGAGGAGGCGCGGGAAGGCCGCCCGCTGGTGATCGGCGTCGAATGAGCGGGCGGGGGAAAAAGCCCACGGATGAAACGCTTATTTTTACCTATCCGTGAAAGGGCGCGTTTGGTTTTTACAACATGCGTAACCGCGTTTTTTTCCGTGCGAACCGTTTATAATGTAAGCTGTAGGAGAACGGGAAATATCCTGAGGGACGGCTACACGGCATCGAAGACCCACGGAGCGGGGACGCCCGCCCCGGACATGGACGTCAGGGGAAACGGGGAACAAAGGCAGGGCCTTATAAAGACCTGCCCACGCGACGGATCGCGGCACCATCGTAGCATTATCAAAGGATTGGCTCCCCAACGAAAAAGGCAAAACCGCCGAAAGGCGGCGACGCAAAGCCAAGGGCCTAAACGGGAGACCGCAGGGCAGCCTGGCCACCGAAAGGAGAGTTATCTTTTATGTTCAGCAAGCTCTTTTCCGTGGGCATACTCGGCGTATTTTTTGCGACCCAGGTGCTGGTGGGGATGACCGGTGCCGCGCCGGAGATGGTGGCAAGCCAGAGCCTGGTCGTTCAAACCGAGTCGGCCCCCACGGCCGTAACCGGAACAACCAAGAAGACCACGACTACCACTTATGTCTACAAGTCGGCCTCCACGGGCAGCAAAAAGCTCCTGAAGCTGACCAAGGGGAAGCAGGTCAAGGCGCTGAGGACCAAGGGTTCGTTTACGCAGGTGAGCGCGTCCGGCAAGACCGGCTACGTGCTCAGCAAGCACCTCAAGACACCGCCGGTCCTTCTCAAATCGGGGGCGGTGATGCAGGCCAACGCGAAGAACTACCTGTATAAGTCGGCCTCGACCGGCAGCAAGAAGCTGGCGACCCTGAACAAAGGTGCGCAGGTCAAGGTCAGGAGCGATAACGGCACCTGGACCAAGGTGACGGTTGGGAGCAAGACGGGGTATGTCAGGCGCTCCAGCCTCACCACTCCGCCCAAGAAGCCCGCCATAAAGGCCGGGGCCGTTGCCAAGACCAACAAAAAGACCTACATCCAGTCCAAGGCGTCGTCTTCCAGCACCAAAGTACTGGCCTTGAGCGCCGGGAAGCAGGTCAGCGTCAAGAGCGTATCCGGAAGCTGGGCCAAGGTAAGCGCGTCGGGCAAGACGGGCTACACCCCTACGGCGCATCTCACGACGGTGACCCCGGCCAAGGCAACGCCCAAGCCGACGGCCAAGCCGTCCACGGCCTCGACCGTGATGAAGGCGTCGTCCAAGACCAGCGCGCAGATACTCACCGACCAGGTCAGCAAGAACGTTGTCCGCGTAAAGCTCCTGAGCCATACCGGCAAGAAGCTCAAGGTCATGGTCACCCTGGGTTCCAAGACCTCGTACTATGACCTCGCCGCCAGGAGCGACACGCAGTCCTTCCCACTGAACCTTGGAACAGGGACGTATAAGGTGTCGGTGCTGGAGAACATCTCCGGGACGTCGTACAAATATGTCGTCAGTCAGAACGTGGCCGTATCGGGGAACAGCAACAGCGCGTACCTGATAAGCACGTACGAGGTGAATTTCAACTCGTCCATGGCGCCTGTCCAGAAGGCAAAGTCGCTGGCCAGCGGCAAGTCGGACAGCGATAAGGTGAAGGCCATATACAACTGGGTCATCAACAACGTGAGTTATGATTACAATAAAAAGCCGGCTTCGGGATACGTGCCCGACATCGTGACCACGTATAACACAAAGAAGGGCATCTGCTACGACTTCGCGGCACTGTTCGCGGCGATGCTCAGGAGCCAGGGCGTGCCCACCAAGATGTGCAAGGGCTACGCCAGCGGCGTCAGCGGATACCATGCCTGGAACGAGGTATACGTGAACGGCGCGTGGCACACCGTGGACACCTCGTACGATTCGCAGGTGAAGGGAAGCAGCATGTACAAGTCCTCGGGCTATAATAAGACCAGCCAGAGCTGAGCCGGGCGGTCCGGCATAAAACAAACGGGACGTAATGGAAAAGGGCTGTCCGGCGCTATCGGTAGCGCGAACGGGCAGCCCTTTTTATTTTTCTGACTTTCAGGAGCGGTCGATGAGGCTTTTCCCGTCCATCTCGGGGGGCTTTTCCAGCCCCAGAAGCTCGAGCATGGTCGGCGCGATGTCGCACAGGCGCCCGCCCTCCTCCCTGAGCTTCAGGCCGCGCACGCTTTCCCCGATGAGTATGAAGGGCACGGGGTTGCAGGTGTGCGCGGTGAAGGGGCCGCCCGTTTCGGGGTCGGCCATCTGCTCGGCGTTCCCGTGGTCGGCGGTGATGATGGCCACGCCGCCCTGGTCCAGCACGGCCTTCACCACCTGATGCGCGCATATGTCCACGGTGAAGACCGCCTTTTCCGCGGCCTCCAGCACGCCGGTGTGCCCGACCATGTCCGGTTGGCGAAGTTGAGTATCACCACGTCCTGCGCCGTCCGCCCGTATCAAACGCCTTCGGCCTCGTCGGCCACCTCCGGCGCGCTCATCTCGGGCTGCAGGTCGTAGGTCGCGACCTTGGGCGAGGGGATGAGGACGCGGTTCTCACCCGGAAGGGCGCCTCCACGCCGCCGTTGAAGAAAAAGGTCACGTGCGCGTACTTTTCCGTTTCGGCAATGCGCAGCTGGTCAGGCCCTGCTTGCTGAGGTATTCGCCCAGGGCACGTTGACATCTCCTGCGGCCGGTAGGCGAGGTGCACGTTCTTGAAGGTCTTGTCGTACTGGGTCAGGCAGACGTAATATAGGTCAGCGCCCGCCCGGGCGCTCAAAGCCATCGAAGGCGTCCTGCGTGAAGGCGCGGGTCAGCTCGCGCGCGCGGTCCGGCCGGAAGTTGAAGAAGATGACGCTGTCCTGCGGCTGGATGGAGGCGGTCGGCCGTCCGCCCCGGGTCACGACGGTGGGGACGACGAACTCGTCCGTTTCGCCCGCTGCATAGGCGTTCTCCATGGCGGCCACGGCGCTTTCGGCGGGCCTGCCCTCGCCCAGGCGCAGGGCACGGAACGCTTTCTCGACGCGCTCCCAGCGGTTGTCGCGGTCCATGGCGAAGTAGCGCCCGGAAACGGTGGCTATGGCCCCGACGCCCAGATTATCGATGAAGGCCTGCAACTCCTCGATGTATCCCTTGCCGCTGGTGGGGGGGACGTCCCGTCCGTCCATGAACGCGTGGACATATACTTTGGAAAGCCCGTTTTCCCGGGCCATGCGAAGAAAGGCGTACAGATGGTCGATGTGGCTGTGCACGCCGCCGTCGGATACGAGGCCCATCAGGTGCAGGCTGCTTGCGTGTGCCTTGCAGTTCTCGATGGCGCCTGTGAGCACGGGGTTGGTGAAAAAGTCCCCGTCCTCAATGGATTTGGTCACGCGGGTGAAGTCCTGATATACGATGCGGCCCGCGCCTATGTTCAGATGCCCCACCTCCGAGTTGCCCATCTGGCCGTCGGGGAGGCCGACCGCCATGCCGCTGGCGCAGAGGGTCGTGTGCGGATATTCCTGCTCGTAAGCCCGGATGTGCCGGATGCCGGACGCTTCCACCGCGTTGGCCGGGGACCTGTGCGCGATGCCGAAGCCGTCGAGTATTATAAGTGCCAAACGTGTCTTGCCCATATTGCTGATTCCTGCCTGGGTGCGGGGCAGAAAGGCTCCTTTCCTGTGCTGTGGTTTTTCGCGGGAAACGACATTATTTTTTTCCTTTGCCATTATACCCCGAGCCGGAGTGTAAGAACAAGCTTACATTCGGTTAAAATGAGAGATTCGCAGGGGCAGGCGGCCGCGGCAGCCCGGCGCCATCGAAACGGACGGCAAAAAAAACGTCAAAAAGACGGCGTTTTAAAGAGGGTTTTGCCTTTACGACGGCGAATAAATCCCCACACGGATGCAGGGGATTATTCAAAGAAGTTTTCCTTGATAATGCTTGTATGAACGTGTTAATATTATTACTATAAATCACGGCGCTTGCGGACCTTGGCACTGGGGGGTGCTGTTCGGTATGAAAGTATGCGGGCTGGACCTGAGCAAAGAAGCTCTGGCGCAGATGATAGATTTTTCCGAGCTGGAACCGGCATCGGGGAAGGACAAGCTGCTCGAGGCCTGCAGGACGGCGCGGGAGTACGGCTTTAAAGGGCTGCACGTCAATCAGGCGTGGGCGCCCCTGGTCGCCAGAGAACTCGAGGGCACGGGCATTGAGACCGGCTGGGTGATAAGCTACCCCTCGGGAACCAACGAAACGGCGGTGAAAATCGCCGAGGCCAAACGCGGCGCGGCGCTTTTGAGCGGCAGGCCGTGGGTCGTGGAGATGGTGGCAAACGCGGGCCTCCTGCGCTCGGGGGACCACGCGGGATACAGGCGGGACATCGCCGAGGTGACTCGCATAGCGCACGACAACGGAGCGGAATGCAAGGTCATAGTTGAAGAATGTCTGTTGACGGATGAAGAGCTTAGGACAGCGTGTCTGCTGGCGGCGGAAGCGGGCGTCGACTGGGTGAAGACGTCCAGCGGCCGCGAGAGAGGGCCTTCCATGGAAAGGGTTCGGCGCATGCGCGAAGTAACTCCGACAGGCGTGAAAGTCAAGGCTGCGGGCCTGGGGAGCTATTGGACGCCATTGATAGCCCTTGGCTGCATCCTTGCAGGCGCGGAGCGGATAGGGACCCGCAAGGCGCCCTGGGTCGTGGACGAGTTATCGGGCATGGTTGCCGATTTATTAAAAGCCAAATAATAGATGGAGGTATACTTGAATGGGCAAATACTTAGTGGGCATTGACGAGGGAACCACCGGCTGCAAAACGTGCGTATTCGACTTCGACGGGAACCTTATCGGAAGCGACTACCGCGAGTACCCCTGCTACTATCCCAAACCGGGCTGGGTGGAGCAGACCGCCGAGGACATCACGCCCGCCCTGTACGAATCCTGCAAGGCGGCTATCGCCAATTCCGGCGTAGACCCCAAGGAGATCGTGGCGCTTGGCCTTTCGTCCCAGGGCTCGGTCATCGGTCTGCTGGACAAGGACGGCAAGCTGCTTCGTCCGTTCGTGGGCTGGCAGGACCTCAGAAGCGGCCAGAAGGAGATCGACTACGTTACCAGCAGGATACCGCGCGACGAGTACTATGCGCTGACCGGCGATCCGCTGGGCGTCATCTTCAGCACCACCAAGTACGTCTGGCTGAAGCAGAACGAGCCTGAGAACTGGGAAAAGACGGCCATGTTCTCCACCAACCAGGACTACTTCCTCAAGGCGTTCGGTGCCGAGGGCTATTACACCGACCTTTCGTCGGCCAGCCGCGACGGGATGTGCGACGTCAACAACCATTGCTGGGCGCCCCGCATGTTCGAGGTGCTGGATATCCCGATGGACAAGCGTCCCGAGATAAAGACCGAGCCGGGCTTTGTGGCGGGCAAGGTCCCCAAGGACATCGCCGAGAAGACCGGCCTTGCCGAGGGCACGCTGGTCTGTGTGGGCGCGCACGACCAGAACTGTAACACGTTCGGATCCGGCGCTGTCGAAGACGGCGTGGCCGTCATGGTCATCGGCACGTTCGGCTCCTGCTTCGTCGTGTCCGACAAGCCTATCCGCGACCCGAACAAGAAGCTGGTGGTCAAGGGCAACCACGGCGTGGGAAACTGGACCATCGAGGCCTTCTCGGTGACGGCGGCTTCCAGCTTCCGCTGGTACCGCGACACGTTCGGCGACCTCGAAGTGGCCGCCGGCAAGGTCGTCAAGGAAGACCCCTACAACCTCATCACCCGCCAGATTGACACCGTGCCCCCGGGTGCCAACGGCATCACCTTCCTGTCCTACCTGCAGGGCGCCTCCGGCGCACGCCTGAACGACAAGGCGCGCGGCGTGTTTGCCGGCATGTCGCTGGGCACCACCAAGGCCGACATGGCCCGTGCGGTCATGGAGGGCATCTGCTACGAGATGACCGATATCCTCAAGGCCGAGGAGGCTGCGGGCATAAACATCAATGCCATCCGCCTGACCGGCGGCGCCGCCAAGTCCCCGACCTGGTGCCAGATGATGGCCGATATTACCCAGAAGCCCATCCAGCTGCTGCACGCTTCCGAGACCGGATGCCTCGGCGCGGCGCTGTACGCCGGCATCGGCGCGGGCATTTATACGGACGTCAAGGACGCCACCAAGAACGTCCGCATCGTCAAGCAGTTCGATCCGAACCCGGCCAACTTCGCGGCATATCAGGATGCGTTCAAGCGCTTCACCGACGTGTATGAAGCTCTGGAGGGACGCGTATTCTAAAAACGGAGACAGCTTTTACACGACCCATAATCTTCATACGATAGAGCGTTGCTGCCCGGGGGAAATCCTTCCCCCGGGCACAGGCTTGCCGTCCCGGATTAAGGAGGTTAATAATGAGGATCAATGGAAAAACCTACACCCCGGAGAGCATAGCGGGCATGATGGATTTCGCGGTGCTCGACCCGACCACCGACGCTGCCAAAATCAAGCAGGTCTGCGAGCTGGCCATCAAGTATAAGGTCAAGGGCGTGCACCCCAATCCCCTGTGGGTGCCCCTGGTGGCTGATCTGCTTGAGGGCACCGGCCTGGAGGCGGGCATCCCCGTCGCGTTTCCGTTCGGCGCCATCCCGACCGAGCTGAAGGTGGCCGAGGCCGCGGCGGTGGTCAAGTCGCTCAAGGGGCGTCCGGCCTGCATCGACATGGTGACCAGCATAGGCAAGCTCAAGGGGAAAGGAATACGATTATTACACCAAAGATATCGCCGAGGTCGTCAAGGTCGGGCACGACGCGGGCTATGAAGTCAAGGCCATTCTGGAAGTCGCCATGCTGACCGACGAGGAAGTGGCCACGGCCAGTAAGTGCGCCGCCGAGGCGGGCGTGGATTTCGTCAAGACGTCCACCGGCCGGGGTGGGAACCCGGAGATCAAGCACGTGAAGATCATGCGCGCGACGGTTCCGGACAGCATCGGCGTAAAGTTCGCGGGCTACGGCTCGTACAACTCCGCCCAGCTCACGCTGATGGCCATCGCGGCCGGGGCGACCCGTTTGGGCACGCGCCGCGCGGTGGAGATCTGCGACGAGCTGAAGGCCTATTATCTGGACGCTGAGATCAAAGACTGATCGCGGTTTGTACGGTTTGCAAAGGCCCGGCCGGTATGGCCGGGCCTTTGTTGCTGGCAAAGTCCAGCCCAGGAGGAAAAGTGTTTATACGGTCACTAAAGTTAGCAGGACTTTTAGCGACATGCGCGGTAAAAGTCCAACAAATGGGACTTTCGAGACCAAAATAAAGCGCCCCGCTGGCCGTGCGCAGCACAGGCGGGGCAAGACACCGATGGCAAATGCAGTTTGTCATCGGTCTGAGGCCCGGCCGGTATGGGCGGGCCTTTGCGCGCGGCACTGAAACTTGAAAGCGTGCCGCAAATACGATATACTTTTTAAAGGCTAAGGGGAGGAAGGTGCAAGGCTTCACATGGTGCTCATCAGCGCGCAGGGCGTCGCAAAATCGTTCGGGGACAGGGTCCTCTTTTCCGGAGTATCCTTCGACGTGCGCGACGGCGAGCGCGTGGGCCTCATCGGCGCCAACGGCGCGGGTAAGACCACGCTGATGAACATGTTCACCGGGGCCGCGGTGCCCGACGAGGGCCGGGCGTACGTTTCGCGGGACGCGACATTGGGGCACATGCGCCAGCACGTCCCCGGCGACCTGACCCGGACGCTCCACGATGAGGCGCTTAATGTCTTTTTGCCCCTCATGCGGATGGAGGAGGAACTTGAGTCCATCGCGCGGACCATCGAGGGCGGGGATGGCGGCGCGGACGCGCTTATAAACCGGCAGCACAGGCTGCACGAGGCGTACGAATCCGCGGGCGGGTATACTTACCGGAGCCGCACGCGCTCCACGCTTCTGGGCCTTGGGTTTTCGGAGTCCGATCTTGACCTGCCGCTGGCCGCGCTGAGCGGAGGGGAGCGCTCTCGGGTCCAGCTCGCGCGCCTGCTGCTCACGGACCCGCGGATGCTCCTGCTGGACGAGCCGACCAACCACCTGGACATTGCGTCGGTGGAGTGGCTGGAGGAATACCTCCTGCAGTTCAGGGGCGCTATTCTGGTGATTTCGCACGACCGGTATTTTCTGGATAAGGTCACCGGTCGCACGCTGGAGCTGGAAAACGGGCGGCTGACCGCCCGCGCCGGGAACTACAGCTTCTTCATGCGGCACAAGGAAAAGGACGTTGAGGTCCGGGAGCGCCACCGCGAGAACACGCTCCGTGAGATTAAGCGCATCGAGGGCATCATCGAGCAGCAGAAGCGGTGGAACCGCGAGCGGAACCTGCGCGCGGCCCGGAGCAAGCAAAAGGTGGTGGACCGCCTCCGCGAGGAGCTGGTGCCCCCGGTGCAGGCCCCGGACGTCTCGAGGTACATGTTCGCGGCGGGCGAGGGGAGCGGCAGCGACGTGCTCATCGCCAAGGGCCTTGCCAAGCGCTTCGGGGACAGGACGCTGTTCCGAGACGTTTCGTTCCACATCCGCAAGGGGGAGCACGTTTTCCTGCTGGGTCCCAATGGCTGCGGGAAGACGACGCTTTTAAAGGCGCTGGTCCACACGTGCTTCGGCGCATACGCGCCCGATGAAGGGTACATCAGCCTTGGGGCGGGCGTTTTGGCGGGATACTACGACCAGACGCAGGAATCCCTCCTGGCCCAAAACACCGTGCTGGACGAGGTGTGGGGCGCGCATCCGCACCTTTCGCAGACGCAGGTGCGCGGCGCGCTGGCGGCGTTTTTGTTCAGGGGCGAGGACGTGTATAAGTCCATCGCCCTTTTGAGCGGCGGGGAGCGGGCGCGGGTGGCGCTGGTAAAGCTGATGCTCTCCAAGGCCAACTTCCTGTTGTTGGACGAGCCGACCAACCACCTCGACATCGCGTCCCGCGAGGCGTTCGAGAACGCGCTGGCCGCGTACGACGGAACCCTGCTTATCGTGTCCCACGACCGGTATCTTATAAGCAGGCTGGCCCACCGCATCCTGTATTTCGACGGGCGGGGCGGCATCGCCGAGCATATCGGGGACTACGAGAGCTACGCCCGGGCGCGGGAAGCCGAGCGCGCGCAGGCGGGGCAGGCGCAGGTCAGTGCACCGGCCAAGAAGGCGCCTGAGGAGAACGCCAAAGCGCACGGGCGCGAAACGGCCGCGGAGATACGCAGGATAAAGGCCCGTCTGCGCGCCGCCGAAGCGGATATCGAGCGCGCGGAAGCGGACATTGCCCAAACGGAGGCGCTGCTCAGCGCCCCGGAAGCAGCCGCGGATTACGTGCGGGCCATGGAACTGACCGAACGCATGGACGCCGAACGCAGGCGGCTGGAGCGGCTGTACAGCGAATGGGAAGAGGACGGCCTGCGCCTTGCCGCGCTGGAGGCCGGTCAGCAGGAATAGAAACGCGAAACGCCCTCGGGCGGGACGCGGTGATATAAAGTTTATAAGCGAAAAGAGGCAAAAAAGTGTTTGCTATCATCGACTATGGCGCTGGCAATCTGAGCAGCGTGAAGAAGGCCTGCGAGCACATCGGCTGTTCGGCCACCATCACGTCGGACCGGGCCGCCATCCTCACCAGCGGCAGGGTGGTGCTGCCGGGGGTGGGAGCGTTCGGCGACGCGATGCAGAGCCTTAGGAAAAACGGACTGGACGATGTGGTGCGGGAGGTCGTCCAGCGCGGTCTGCCGCTTCTGGGCATCTGTCTCGGGCTGCAGCTTTTGTTCGAGAGCAGCGAGGAGAGCCCGGGAGTGGAGGGGCTGGGCCTCATCAAGGGCCGCGTGGTGCGCATTCCGGACAGGGGCATGAAGATACCGCACATGGGTTGGAATACCCTGAACATCAAAAAGGACGACACGCTGTTCACCTCCCTCCCGCCGTCGCCCTACGTGTACTTCGTGCACTCGTACTACGTGCAGGCCGACGACCGCGACAAGGTCATCGCGACGGCGGACTACGGTGTGGAGATGGACGTTGCCGTGCGGCACGAGAACGTGCAGGCCGTGCAGTTCCATCCCGAAAAGAGCGGAGCGGTAGGGATCGACATCCTCCGCAACTTCGCCTTCGGCATACGCGGGGAAAGGGGGCTGCGCTGATGCTTGCAAAACGGATAATCCCCTGCCTGGACGTGCACGGCGGGCGCGTGGTTAAGGGCGTGAACTTTATTAACCTGCGCGACGCGGGCGACCCGGTGGAGGTTGCGGCGGTGTATGACGCGCAGGGCGCCGACGAGCTTGTGTTCCTCGATATCACCGCGTCGTCGGACGCGCGGGAGATCGTGGTGGACATGGTCTCACGCGTAGCCGACCGCGTGTTCATCCCGTTCACGGTGGGCGGCGGCATACGTACGGTGGAGGATTTCAAGGGCATACTCCGCGCCGGGGCGGACAAGATATCGGTCAACTCCGCGGCGGTCCGCAACAAGACCATCATCACCGAGGCCGCGCTCAAGTTCGGGAGCCAGTGCGTGGTGGTGGCCATCGACGCGCGGCGGCGCAACGCGGGCGGCTGGGACGTGTTCATCGACGGCGGGCGCGTCAACACCGGCATGGACGCCATCGAGTGGGCGGTGGAGGCCGAGCGGCTGGGCGCGGGCGAGATCCTGCTGACCAGCATGGACTGCGACGGCACCAAGGACGGATACGATATCGAGCTGACCCGGACGGTCAGCCAAAGCGTGGGCATCCCGGTCATCGCCTCGGGCGGCGCGGGCACCAGGGAGCATTTCTGCGACGTGCTCTCCGAGGGCTGCGCAGACGCCGCGCTGGCCGCGTCGCTGTTCCATTTCCGCGAGCTGGAGATAGGTGACCTGAAGGCCTTCCTGCGCGAACGCGGCATAACGATGCGCGGATAATCGAACAAAACATTGAACGGCCCCGTCCTCTGCGGCGGGGCCGCCGCTTTTTGGGGGTACGCTGTCAATTCCCCAAAAATTTCCCGAGAAATATCGAAAAGAATCCTTTCCTGAGATTTCGGTGTCCAACGGGGCGGTTTATAGGAACTCTTCAACGTTTACTAAATAAAAAACAGGAGAATTATTTTTGCATAAGATTATGCTATAATAAACACATATATTTATGTCTAACTGGGAAAAGGGGTGGCGCAAATGAAAAACAATAAGTTAGTTGCCCCTGTTTTAAAATGGGTTGGTGGGAAAAGACAATTATTGGATGCGCTAATCCCGTTACTGCCTCCAAAAAAAATTAAAATTTACTGTGAACCTTTTGTGGGTGGCGGTGCGTTGCTTTTTAAATTGCAGCCAGAAACGGCTTACATAAATGATATAAATAGTGAGTTGATTCGTGTGTATAAAGTAATTAAGGATGACGTGGAATCACTTATTTCTGCTTTAGAAACATTTAAAAATGAAGCGGAATTTTTCTATGCTGTACGAGATTGGGACAGGGATAAGGAAAAATATGCTTTCCTGACTGATATCCAAAAAGCCGCACGCATATTGTACCTGAATAAAACTTGTTATAACGGGTTGTTCAGAGTAAATAATGCAGGGGAATTTAATTCTCCCTTTGGAAATTATCGCAATCCAAATATCGTTAATGCTCCAACGCTTCGGGCAGTAAGTTCATACCTGAATACAGCTACCGTTTGTTTAACCTCGGTTGATTATGCGGATGTACTGGAAACGCTTCCTAAAGGGACGTTTGTTTATCTTGATCCCCCTTACGACCCTGTTTCCGACACCTCCAGCTTTACGGGATATTCCAAAGGCGGCTTTACAAGGGATGATCAAATAAGATTACGCAAATGGTGTGATGAGTTAAATGCAAGAGGATTACAATTTATGCTCTCCAATTCGGCAACAGAATTCATTAAGGAACAATACGCTGCTTATAACATAAGTGTCGTTCGCGCAAAGAGGGCAATCAACTCTGATTCCACGAAACGCGGAGAAGTGGATGAGGTGGTGGTGAGAAATTATGAGTAGATCGTATAAGAGTCCTAATGATATTGCATGGGAACAGTTATTTACAAGGTATGATATTCTTAATCAAATCGAATCTAAAGGTCAATTTAAAATTTCGGCAACCCAAATCAAAGAATTTAGAGAACCGCGGCTTATGGCAAAATTTGACCATACAATCAATCTTCCAGAAATTTTTTCTGACAATCATTTAGCGATTCTTCCAATAACAAGAGGGGATTATGTAATCTCTCATTTTGATGCTTATCATAAGTTTGAAGATAGCGATACTCCAATAACGAGGGTTTCTATACCAACATACATACAGAGCTTAGATTCTAACAGCATCCCCAGCGAAGCAATCGCATTAAATTGTGCTGTTGCAGCGGGAATTATTGCTGATTTTATGGAAGATGAAAATTTGCTTTCTACCGTTTCGGGTCGTATGGGATCAGGAAATTTTGCATTTAGTATACTTAATACAAAAAGCCTTTCTCCCTTCCATGTTCAGGTGAGCAATGCTCAAATAGAAATAGATGCTGCTTATGAGGGCGTAGACAGTTTAGCTATTTTTGAGGCCAAACGCGATTTGTCAGAGGATTTCTTAGTGCGGCAACTATACTACCCATTTAGGGTTTGGCAACACCGGGTGACTAAAAAAGTAAGGCCGATTTTCCTCGTGTATTCTAACGGTATATATAGACTTTACGAGTATCAGTTCCAAGACCCCAATAATTACAGTTCATTGATTTTGATTAAACAGAAGAATTACTCGGTGGAAGATACTATCATTGAATTATCTGATATTCAACATGTTTTAAACTCTACCCCTGTTACAGTAGAGCCAAATGATGTTCCATTTCCGCAAGCGGATAGCTTTGAGCGAGTAATAAATATCTGCGAACTATTGACGGAGCAAGAATTAAGTCGAAGCGATGTCACAGAACGATATGCTTTTGATGCAAGGCAAACCAATTATTATACGGATGCAGCGCGTTACCTTGGATTACTAGAAAAAGAAAGAGAAAAAGGAACGTCTATTTACAAGTTAAGTAAAAGGGGAAGAGAAATTATAAAATTGAATTACAAGCAACGCCAGTTGGCCTACTGTGCTTGCATATTAAGCCATAAGGCGTTTCGTGATACATTGAGACTCTGTCTGGATAGGGGCAATATGCCATCGATAAATGAGATAGTCCGGATTATGAAGGATTCTAACCTTTACGAAGTTAAAAGCGACAGCACCTTTCAAAGACGTTCGTCAACTATCAAGGGTTGGCTAAATTGGATTCTTGATTTAATTAATATGTAAACTAGTGAGGGTGCTGGAGCGCATGGATTAGCATATTATAAGGCGGCCCCCGGCAGGGACTTCCTGCGCGGGGGCTTATTTGTTCGAGGGGGTGTTCGTCCGGCTTTTATTTGCCCTTGCTGTGCTTGAGCGCGGCCTCGACGAAGGACTTAAACAGCGGGTGGGGGCGGTTGGGCCGCGACTTGAACTCGGGGTGGAACTGCACCGAAACGTGGAAGGGGTGGCCGGGCAGCTCGACCATTTCGACGATGTGCCCGTCCGGCGAGGTCCCGCACAGGCTGAGGCCGGCCTTTTCCAGCGCGTCCCGGTAATCGTTGTTGAACTCGTAGCGGTGGCGGTGGCGTTCGTGGATGAGGGGCTGCCCGTATATCTCCCGGGCTTTGCTCCCCGGCTTGAGCTGGCAGGGATAGCTCCCCAGCCGGAGCGTACCGCCCAGCTCCACGACGCCGTTCTGGTCGGGCATCAGATGGATGACGGGGTAGGCGGTGCAGTCGTCGAACTCCACGCCGTGCGCGCCGTTCAGGCCCGCGGCGTTGCGCGCAAACTCGATGACGGCCACCTGCAGTCCGAGGCAGATGCCGAGGTAGGGGATGCCGTTTTCGCGGACGTACCGCGCGACCTCTATCTTGCCCTCCACGCCGCGGATGCCGAACCCGCCCGGGATAAGCACGCCGTGGACGTTCTGCAGGAGCGCGCCCGCGTTCTCGCGGGTAACGGTTTCCGAATCGACCCAGACGATCTCCACGTGCGAGCGGCTGGGAACGCCGCCGTGCATTAGGGCTTCCACGACGCTCAGGTAGGCGTCGTGCAGGGCCACGTATTTCCCGACCATCGCAATGCGCACCCGGTTGACCGGCGTTTTGAGCGCGGTCACCATGGCGGTCCAGTCCTCGAGGTTGGGCGCGGGACAGTCAAGGTCCAGCGTCTCAAGGACTGTCTGCGCGAAATCTTCGGCTTCGAGGTCCAGCGGGACCTCGTACAGCACGCTGACGTCCTGGTTCGCTATGACGTGGTGCAGCGGGACGTTACAAAAAAGAGAAATCTTTTCGCGGACCTCGCGCCCCACCGGCCTTTCGCAGCGGCAGACGATGACGTTGGGCTGTATGCCGATGCTCTGGAGCTGCTGGACGCTGTGCTGCGTCGGCTTGGTCTTCAATTCTCCCGAGGATTTCAAAAACGGGATGAGCGTGACGTGCACGAACGCGCAGTTCCCGCGGCCCCGCTCGATGGCGAACTGGCGGATGGCCTCTAAAAAAGGCTGGCTCTCGATGTCGCCAACCGTACCGCCTATTTCGATGATGGCTACGTCTATTTCGCCCGAATCGCCGATGCTCTGTATCTGCTCCTTGATGTAGCCGGTGATGTGCGGTATGACCTGCACCGTCGACCCGGCGTATTCGCCGGCCCGCTCGCGCGCTATCACTGCCTGGTACACCTTCCCCGAGGTGACGTTGCAGTTTCGGTTCAGGTTTTCGTCGATGAACCGCTCGTAGTGCCCCGCGTCAAGGTCGGTTTCCGCGCCGTCCTCGGTTACGAACACTTCCCCGTGCTGAAAAGGGTTCATGGTCCCGGGATCCACGTTGAGATACGGGTCGAGTTTCTGGATGGAGACGCGGTAGCCCCGCGCCTTTAAAAGACGGCCCAGAGAAGCTGCTGTAATACCCTTCCCCAGGCCTGAAACCACGCCCCCGGTGACGAATACATATTTGCCTGGCAAAATTTTCCACCCCCATTTATGTTCCAACAGGAATTATTATATCAGCAATTTCTTTCAAACGAAGGCCTTTTTGTAAAATTATCGGATTTTTGTTAACGCGAACGCGAGAAACGCGCAATTTGATTATACAAAAAACAGCATATTGATGGTATACTAATCCATGCCAGACACTTATATCAAAATTTATAGTGGATAAAGAGAATATGAAAACAGAATTTTACACCAAACAGGGTGAGATCGTCATCAAGCTTGCGGAGCACCTGCTTCAGGTGGGGCCGGGGGACAGGCTCCCCAGCGTCAGCGACTACTGCGCGCTTTTAGGTGCGGGCTCGGGCACGGTGCAGTCCGCGCTGCGTACGCTTACCGACGCCGGCGCCATCGAGGTGGAGTCCCACGGGCATCAGGGCACGTTCATCGTGAACACCGACATATCCAAGCTCTGGCGGTTCAGCCAGCATTCGGTCCTGATGGGGTGCATGCCGCTCCCCTACACCAAGCGGTTCCAGGGGCTGGCCACCGCGCTCTACAAGCAGTTCGACCAGGCGGGCATTCCGCTGAGCATGAACTATGTGCGCGGCGCCCGGTGGCGCGTCCAGCGCCTGATAGAAGGGCACGCGGATTTCGTTATCTGCTCGCGCCTGACGGCCAAGACCGCGCGCCGGGAGCAGCCCGATCTGTCGGTGGCTTTGAGCCTGGGGGACAGGGTGTTCGTGGGAGGCTGCTACATCATATTCGCGTCCCCGGACGAAACAAAGCTCCGCGACGGCATGCGCATCGGCGTGGACCGCTCCACGTATGACCACGTGCTGTTCAACGAGGCTCTGTGCCGGGGGCTGAACGTGGAGTTCGTGCCCCTCAACTACCCGCAGATATTCTCCTCCCTGCGCAACGGGATGATAGACGCCACCATGTGGAACATGGACGAGGAGAAGGAAAAGTACGTGGGCCTCAACTGCGTGCCGGTGGGGTTCAACGCGGAAATGGCGGACATCGAGCGGGAGTTCTGCTGGGGCATCGTTCTCACGCGCGACTCTGACCCCCAGGTCGCGTCCATCATCCGGAGTGTGGTGGACGTGCCGCATCTTCGGGCGATACAGGACGACGTCATTGAGGACAGGATGATACCGGCGTATTAGGGCAACCCGCACAACGGCGTCCAAAATGCGCGCAATTGCGCCGCTGTTCGCACAAAAATTTCTGGCGATTCCGTCGACACTCTTTTTGTGCGGTGTTGCCTTGGGAAAAACGGGGCCGGCTGCCGGGACGCGGCCGGCTTTTTGCATCAACGAACAAGGGACGGGAGGACGGTATGGAAAAGTTTGTTTCATGGAATGTGAACGGCCTGCGGGCCTGCCTGAACAAGGGATTCATGGACTATTTCAACGCGGCCGGCGCCGACTGTTTCTGCATACAGGAAACCAAGCTTCAGGACGGGCAGGTGGAGATAGACCTGCCGGGGTATCTCGAGTATTGGAACCACGCCGAGCGCAAGGGCTATTCGGGGACGGCGGTGTTCGTCAAAAAGGAGCCGCTTTCGGTAACGCGGGGCATCGGCATGGAGGATCACGACCGGGAGGGCCGGGTTATCACGCTGGAGTATCCGGGATACTATCTTGTTAACGCGTACGTGCCCAACGCGCAGGCCGGGCTTGCGCGGCTTTCCTACCGCATGCAATGGGACCGCGACTTCTGCGCCTACCTCTGCGCGCTGGACGCCCAAAAGCCGGTGATACTCTGCGGGGATCTCAACGTCGCGCACAACGAGATCGATTTGAAAAACCCCGCGGCCAACCGCAAGAACGCGGGGTTCACCGACGAGGAGCGCGCCGGCTTCACCGCGCTGCTGGACAGCGGCTTTTCGGACACCTTCCGCACGCTGTACCCGGAGGTCGCCGGCGCGTATTCGTGGTGGTCCTACAGGTTCAGGGCGCGGGAGAAAAACGCCGGGTGGCGCATAGACTATTTCGTGGTTTCAAAGCGCCTGCTGCCCCGGGTGGAAAATTCGGAGATATACGCGGACGTGTACGGCTCGGACCACTGCCCGGTCGGGCTGATACTCAGGGACCAGGAGGGCGTGAAGGAGGAAGGATTGTGGGCGTATTGAACGTGCAGCTTTTATCCATGCAGGTGGACAACGAGTTCGGCGTTCTCACCCGCATAACGGCGCTTATCCGGCGCGAGGGGTGGAACATCAAGAGCCTGTCGGTGGCCGAAACGGTGGACCCGTCCGTGTCCTGCCTCACCGTGAGCATCGAGTGCATGGACAGCGTGCTGGACCACGTCCGCGAGCGGCTGGAGCGGCTGGACTGCGTGCACAGCCTGACCGTGTTCGACGCACGGCGCCACCGCCGGGTGGAGCTGGCCGTCGTGCGCGTGACGGCCACGGATATGGCGGGAGCGGATGCCTGCGCCGCGGCCTTCGGCGCCCGGCCGTGGGATGCCGAAGGCCGGGAAGCAGCGTACGAAATCACCGGCGACCCCGGGCACATCGACGCTTTTCTGGAGGCGCTCCGCGCGTTCGGCGCGCCGGAAGTCACGCGCAGCGGCGCCATAATGATAACGCGGTCGGAAGGGAAGGAGGAAGGCCATGGCACCGTTCAGGATATGCGCGATTAATCCCGGCTCCACCTCCACCAAGGCGGCGGTGTTCGAGGACGAAACGCAGGTGTGCGGCGTTACCGTGCGCCACACGCGGCGCGAGCTGGACGCCTGCCGCAGCGTGGAGGCGCAGCTGGGCCTGCGCCTTCAAGTGGTGGAGGATTTTCTGGCCGGCAAGGGCATCCGGCCTGAAAGCCTGGACGCGGTGGTGGGGCGCGGCGGGCTGGTCGAGCCCATCGACAGCGGCACCTATATTGTGAACGAGGCGATGCTCCGCGACCTAACGGCCACGGCATCCGAGCACGCGGCGTCACTGGGAGGGGCATCATGCGGCGCGGCTGGGGGAGCGCGCGGGCGTTCCCGCATTCGTGGTCGACCCGGTGGTGGTGGACGAGATGGACCATAAGTACGCCAAGCTGACCGGCATACCGGGGATAGAGCGGCGCAGCGTGTTCCACGCGCTCAACCAGAAGGCGGTGGCCCGGCGGTGCGCAAAGGACATGGGCCTGCCCTATGAAAACGCCCGCTTCATCGTCGCGCACATGGGCGGCGGCATCACGGTGGGGGCGCACCGCTACGGCCGCGTGATAGACGTCAACGACGCGCTGGCCGGCGAGGGGCCGTTCACGCCCGAACGCAGCGGCGGCGTCCCGGCGGTGGCGCTGATACGCATGTGCTATTCCGGGGCTTTTACGGAGCAGGAGATGGTGGACCGCGTGTCCCGCGCGGGCGGCATGCAGGCCTACCTCGGGACCAACGATTTAAGAAAATGCGAGCGCCTTATAAAGGAAGGCGACGCCTACGCCGCGCTGGTGCTCGAGTCCATGGCGTATCAGGTGTCCAAGGAGATAGGGGCGATGGTGGCCGTGCTGGAGGGAAGGGTGGACGCCATCATACTCACCGGCGGCCTGACCTATTCGGACCGCTTCACCGGCTGCATCAAGCAGCGCGTCAGCCTGATAGCGCCCGTTATGGCGGCCTGGGAGAGGACGAGATGCTCTCGCTGGCGCAGGGCGCGCTGCGGGTGCTGCGCGGCGAGCGGCAGGCTATCGAATATTAGGGCGACACCGTACGGGTCGTGCGCAATCGTCCTGGCGGATCCAGCCCGGCTCCTTGTTAAAAGAGGGCAGAAGCCCCGCGCAATCCAGAAAGGAAATCCCGATTGGTTTTTCCGCTGCGGTCGCAATGACGGGACCACGGGGCTACTCCCGGTAAGCGCAAGAGCCTTGCGGTCGTCTTGGGCCTCCTCCTTTCACAAGGGAGTTTATCTTCCAGAACCACGGGTGAAAATAATCAACGATAGTATTTACAGAGTCAAATGGCAGAATAGCCATACGAGGCGGCAGCGCACCAGCAGCCGCCTCGTGTTGTTGTCCGAGCAGGTCAAAAGCGTCAGCTCCGCACTGCCGCCGGCAACGGAAAGCGCCGCCATGTCTTCGGGCGTTACGGTCTGGAGCGCGTGTGACGCGGTGGTAGGTGTACGCCTGCCCGTCCTGCGCGAGGGTGGCCGTGGGCGTTCCGGGTTTCAGGTCTTTAAGCCGTGCGAATCCGTGCGCCGCTGAGGTAGTTGTGTCCCACGATGACATAGTTGCCCGCCTGCCCGGGCGCGGGGCCGGAGAACTTGCAGACTGAGCGTTTGAGCGCCTGGTCGTCGCAGCAGGCGTTAACCGGGAGATGGAGGGACAGCGCGGGAACGGTCAGCGTGCACTCGACCAGCGAAGACGCTCTTTTCCCGCGTTCGCGCCCCCGGCTGCCGCAGCGCCGGGCACAGCCGTGCCTGCGGCGGCGCCGGCCGGGACCGGCAGGCCGGGGACGTCGAGCCTGCGCCGTGTAGGCCTTCCTGCAACAGGGAGGCGCCGAAGGCCAGCGCGGCCAGCAGGAAGACGCCCGCGCAGGCATAGAGCGCGCGGCGCAAACGCGTGCGCCGGCTCTGCTGTCCGAATTACCTCGTGCGGATGTACTGCGCCGCGCGTCAGACGACGACGCGGTATACTGCGGATGCCCGTCCATCCTTTTTTGCCCACCCGCCTCCAGCGCACGGAGCGCGTTGGATACGGCCGGGACGTCGTCGGGATCCTGGGGGACATATTCTCCGCCAGTGTTCCAGCCGGAACGCTGACTCGCCGTAGCGTCCAGTCGGCCTGCAGCTGGGATGGCGGTACAGGCCTATTAAAAACAGCCCGGCGCGCATGCGCTTGCAGTAAACGGGGAGATGCGCTGGCGCTGCCGATGAGCAAGCGGCCGGTGACGGTATTACTGACAAAAAACGCCTGTTTCCGGCAATTTTCACAGCTTTCGCGGATGTCCTGGGTGCCATGGGGCCTGCAAACCTTTCTTTAAAGGTGTCGTTTCCATTATAGTATGGCGCGTACCCTTCAAGATGTCAAAGTGCCTCATATAAAAACGCGAGGTATAAGCCGTTATTCGTATCGTGTGCTTGAAAATATATAAATATTTACTATATTTTCGGAATTTCCGTAATATGCTGTCATGCCGCGATTGCACCCGTCTGCAAGAATGATATCATGCAATATACAGTATGGCCAATATTTTTGCATGATATATGTCGAAGCGTGTAAACATCTGCTACGGTGCCGCCGGCGCGCCTCTGAAGCTTGAGATCGAAACGTTTGTTTCCCCGCATCGGGGGAGCAGTAGATAAACAGGAACTTGAGGAGGTAGGAACATGGGTAAGTACATACTCGGCATCGATGCGGGCACATCCGTCGTGAAATGCTGCATCATGGACCTGGAGGGCAACGAACTCGGAACTGCTGCCCGTAAGGTCCCCATCGACGTCCCCGCGCCCAACTGGGCGGTAGAGGACATGTGGCTGGTGTGGGGCGGCGTCACCGAGATCGTCCCCGAAGCGTTTGAAAAGACCGGGCTGACCGGCAGCGACATCGCCGCCATCGGCGTCACCGGCCAGGGCGACGGCAACTGGATGGTGGACAAGAACGGCGAACCCATCCAGAAAGCCATTTTGTGGACGGACGGCCGCGCGGGCGATATCCTCAACGAGTGGATGCGCGACGGCATCGTTGAGGAGGCCTACAAGCTCACCGGCACCGGCCCGTACCCCGGCTCGGCCAACTCGATCATGCGCTGGCAGGTCCTGAACGCGCCGGACATGATCAAAAAGGCGTACAAGAACCTGTGGAGCATGGACTGGATCCAGTACAAGCTGACCGGCAACATGAGCACCGACGCTTCCAACACCTCGCTGTTCGGCCTGGATATCCGCAAGCGCCAGTATTCGGACGAGGTGCTCAAGCTGTACGGCCTGTATGAGGTGAAGCACCTCCTGCCCGAAATCGTGGATTCCACCGAGATTATGGGCTATGTGCACAAGGAGGCCGCCGACAAGCTGGGCCTGGTCGAGGGCACCCCGGTGGTCAAGGGCATGTTCGACATGGTCGCCAGCGCCACCGGCGTGGGCTGCGTCAACCCCGGCGAAGCCTGCACCATTCTGGGCACCACCTGCGGCAACGAGGTCGTCACCAGCGAGCCGGTCTTCGATCCCCCCAATGTCGGCATGAACCTCTGCCACGGCATCCCCACGGCGTACGTAAAGGCGATGGGCGTCAACTACGGCACCCCCAACCTCGACTGGTTCCTGCGCGAGTTTGGAATGCCCTATCAGCTCGAGGCTGAAAAGCGCGGCGTGAACGTCTTCCAGGTGCTGGATGAAGTTTTGCAGAAGACGCCTGTCGGCAGTGCCGGCATCGTGTACAGCCCGTATCTCTGCCCCGGCGGCGAGCGCGCGCCCTTCGTCAAGACAGAGGCCCGCGCCCAGTTCTTCGGCCTCACCGAGGAGAACACGCGCGACCAGATGCTGCGCTCGGTCTACGAGGGCATCGGCCTTTCGATGCGCGACTGCTACGACTGCATCCCGGTGGATCTCAAGTCCATCGCGCTGTGCGGCGGCGGTGCCAAGAGCGACATCTGGTGCCAGATGCTGTCCGACATCGTCGGGCAGGAGCTGTACGTGCCCGAGGGGACGGAGTTTGGCGCCAAGGGTGTGGCCATGTTCGCCGGTGTGGCGGTCGGCCTGTTCTCCGACATCAACGACGCGGTCAAGAAGACCCTCAAGGTTAACCGCAGGTTCCAGCCGAATCTGGACAACACGAAGAAGTACGACGGACTGTTCAAGGTATACAGAAAGCTCCGCGACGACGTTTTCGATACGTGGGATCTCGCGGATGCCGCCCGCAGGGCGCTGTAAAGCGGGCGCGAGGGCAAAGGGAACTACGGGAGGGCCGCATGGCGTGCGGCCCCTTCCGTTTTGCCCGCTGGGGCGGAAGATTGAATGGGAAGATACGCAGGTTCACTGTATCGATATAGTTTTCTTATAGGAAAGGAGCAAAACGACATGGAAAAGGAGAAAAAGGCCGTCGTCGTTACGGGAGGCGCGAGCACCATCGGCAAGGCCATCGCGCTGCAGCTTGTGAGCGACGGATATGCCGTATGCATCATGGATAAGGACGCAACGGCGGGTGAAGCGGCCGCAAAGGCGGTGGGAGCCGTCTTCGTCCGGTACGACGTCGCCAACAGCGCCGCGGAGGCGCCCGCCGCGATGGAAGCCGCCTACAAGGCGCTGGGGCGCATCGACGCGCTGGTCAACGCGGCCGACGCGCGATATACCAGCCCCGTCTTTGAGATAACGCCCGAGGCGTTCGACCGCGTGATGGACGTCAATGTCAAGGGCGTGCTGTTCACATCCATCGCCGCCGCGAAGTATTTGCAGCTCAACGAGAACGGCGGGAACATCGTCAACGTTTCCTCCATACAGGGGCGCATCGCGGTGGGGGACCACGCGGTATACAGCGCGTCCAAGGGTGCGGTAATGGCATTGAGCCGCGAGCTGGCCGTCGACCTTTCCCCCCTGAAGATCAAGTGCAATTCCCTGGCGACCTGGGCGCTGGACACGCCGGAGATGGCGGCGGAGTACGACCAGCCGGGCGTGCGCGAGCAGGTGCTGTCCACGCTCCTTCTGGACCGCCTGATAAGCCCCGAGGACGTGAGCGAGCTGGTTTCCTTCCTGGTCTCGGACGATTCGTATTGTATAAACGGGTTCGATATGCCGCTGGACGCGGGCATGACCACCTTCCGCGACCGGCCGGTGTTCTCCGGCTTCGCGGCCGAAGGAAAGAACTATTACAATTAAAATGCGACAGCATGCAAGAAGGGATGGAGCTTTCATGCAAAACGATAAAAAGGTCCTTGTGGTCGCCGGCGGGGCCAGCGGCATCGCCCGCACCACCAGCTTCGAGCTCGCGAACCGCGGCTATCGCATCGCCTGCATCGACGTGAATGTGGAGGCGGGCAACAAGACGGTGGAAGAACTGAACGCTGCGACCGAGGCCGCGTTCTTCAAGTGCGACCTTTCCCAGATGGACAGCATAAAAACCACGGTCGAGGAGATCGCACAGCACTTCGGGCGCATAGACGCGGTTCTGTGCGCGGCGGCCATTACCCGGCACATCCGCGTAATGGACATCACCGAGGAGGACTGGGACCGCTATCTCACGCTGGACCTCAAGGCGCAGTTTTTCATGGCGCAGGCCTGCGCGGGCCACATGGCCAAGGTGGGCGGCGGCCGCATCGTGCATTTTTCCTCGATGCTGGGCACCATCGGCGACGGTAAGCACATCCTGTACGGCGCCGCCAAGGCCGCGCCGCACTCGATGACCGCGAGATGGCCATCGACTTCTGGAAGGACAACATACAGGTTACCGCCATCGCTCCGGCCTACGTGCTGACGCCGCTGGTCGCGCGCCATCTCGACGAGCCGGGCTGGAAGGAAAAGCAGCTCAACGTGCAGCTGAATTCGAGGATGCTGTATCCCGAGGACATCGCCAAGACGCTCGCGTTCCTGGTCACCTGCAAGACCCCCGCGTTGAACGGCGCCGTCATCTACACCGACGCGGGCGTGCTCAGCTTCAGGACCAAGCCGCTGCGTTTCAAGGCGGAATAAAAAAGCCCACAACGAATTGTCCGTGCGCCCATATGGCCTCCTAAGCTTTTTGCACGGACAGTACAGACCCGGCCGCCCGGAAACAAGACGGCCGGGTCTGCTTTTGTAACAAAGGCACGCCCCGCAGGGGGGGGATGCGGGCGCGCGCCCTTGTCTTCGGCGTGAGGGTAAATCCGGGGGCCGCGCGGCCTAAGTCAGCGTCGCGTCCAGCCAGGTCTGGTCGTCTTTGACGCGCGAGGTGAATATCGTGTCGTTGTCCTTTGGGTCGCGCGCCTGATGAAATTTGAAAAGCATGTCTTTGCCGTTCATCATGCCCAGTATCTCTATCTTGCCCCGCCAGTGGGACATCGCGTACCGGAAACGCTTGGCGTATCCGTTGCACTTCAGCTTTGCCTGCTCAATGATCTCGCAGCCGCGCTTGAGCGGGATCTGAAAGGAGGTCTTGACGTGGCTGACCGGCCGGCACTGGAAAACATAGTAGGGGATGACGCGCAGCCGGGTCAGCCCGTTCATCAGGGCCGCGAGCGTGTCCGGGTCGTCGTTGACGCGCTGCAGCAGCACGGTCTGGTTGTGGACGATGACCCCGCTGTCTAAAAGCGCGCTTACGGCGTTTTGCGATTGGGGCGTCAGTTCGCGGGGATGGTTGTACTGTGTCGAAATATACAGGCTTTTGCGTTCGGAGCAGCGCCGGAAAATATCCAGCAGATCGGGGTCATCGGTGATGCGCTGGGGGAAGGTCACGGGGATACGCGTTCCAAGGCGGATGAAATGGAGCTGTTCAAGCTCGGAAAGCTGTTCGAGATAGGTCCGCAATACGCGGTCGTTTACGAAAAGGGCATCGCCTCCCGAAATGAGGACGTTGTCGATTTCCGGGTGCTCTTTTATATAGTCGATGATCCTGTCAAAATTCTTGATGACCTCGTCATCGTGCTGCCCGATCATGCGTTTTCGGAAGCAGTGCCGGCAGTACATCGCGCACTGGTTGGTGGAGAGGATCAGCGCGGTCTGCCTGTACTTATGCTGTAAGCCCTCCATCACCGTGTTTTCCTTCTCGCCGCTGGTGTCCCACTCGCCGGAAGCGATGCTTTCTTCCAGCGTGGGCACACACATCCTGCGTATGGGGTCGTCGGGGTCGCCGGGGTCGACCAGCGAGAGATAGTATTCCGGAATGGATATGGGGAACCTCCTTGCGATCTCCTCCAGGCGGGCTATGTACTCTTCCTCCATTGGAATATGCCTGGCCAGTTCCTGGACGGTGGTGATGTTTCTCTGGAACCACTGCACGTATCATTCCTCCTTCAACCCGAGTGTATATAGGACGGTATGTCCCGCGCCTTATGTTGCTGGGGGCGAAAGCGTGCCTCAAAGAGAGTGCTTTGCCCGGACCCGGGGGAAAACCTGTCCTTACCGGGCGCGAAACATAAGCTATGGTCATTGGGATCGGTGCTGCCGAATCCGGACTCCGTTCCTGCATGCGCGCTGCAACGTTTTCCGTCGACTCTGATGTGGTAAAAAAAAGCCTTGGTGTCAGGCATGCTTTTGAGCAGGGGAACAAGCCCCATTATTAATTTTTTTTATTATACCATAGTGTCGTCCACAAAAAAAGCCTTTAATACCGGGAAAAACGTGCGGGGCGGGGCCAAAAACAAATGTTTAATGCCGATAAATTGCGTTGATTATACAAAAAGCAATGGTGGCTGTGATAGAGACGCGGCCATTCGGCGGCGCAGGGTTTTTTTTACCGGGATCCGAGCCGGAGGGAAGGCGCAAAGCACGTTCCCGGTATACCAATAAGGGCTGGAGGGCTATTCATGCAGCAATCCGAAATGGAGAAGCACGCTCCCGATCTTCTTACCAATATAGAAATCGATACCATCGGCGAGATTCTCAACATCAGCATGGGGGCGGCCGCCACGGCCATATCCACTCTTCTGGAAAGGCAGGTCAGCATAACCACGCCCCGCGTGCAGTGCATACTTGCGGACGAGTTCGACTATCAGGAGCTCGAGCCCGCCGACGGCGTGGAGATCGAGTACATCCAGGGCCTGCATGGATACAATTTCCTGATAATGAAGCGCCGGGACGTCCGCACCATTGTGGAGCTTTTGCTGGGCGGCGACATCTCGGGCAGCGAAGACGAGCTGGACGAGATGCATCTCAGCGCCCTGAGCGAGATAATGAACCAGATGATGGGCGCGTCCAGCACGGCGCTGGCCCGGTTCCTCGGAAAAAGCATCAACATTTCCCCGCCTCAGCGCTTCGATGTGGGCAACATCCGGGAAAAGATGAGAGACCCGCGGTACGGCGGGTATATCGTTACCGTCGGCTTCGTGTTCAAGGTCGAGGGCATGATAGACAGCGAGTTCAGCACCGTGCTTCCCATCGATTTTACCAGGGAGCTGGTGCAAAGCGTTCTGGGCGACAGCGCTACAGAGGACATGCCCGGGCGTGAAGCCGCCGGGACCGAAAGCGCGGACGCGGCGCCCGGCGGGACAGAAGTCCCGGAACCGGAGGATATCCCGCAGTATGCCGGATCTGAGCCGGACTTCGGGGCTGCTGCGGCCCAGGCCCAGCCCAAAAGTGCGCAGAAGGTCAGCGTGCAGCCGCTCAGGCTGGTCAGCTTCGACGCTCCTCCCGAGCCCGATTATTCCCAGGTCGCCAACATCGAGCGCGTGCTGGATGTCCCCCTCCAGATAACGGTGGAGATAGGGCGCACCAAAAAACTCATAAAAGAGGTGTTGGAGTTCTCGGAAGGCTCTATTGTCGAGATAGACAAGCAGGCGGGGGACACGGTGGATGTCATCGTGAACGGAAAACTGCTGGCGCGCGGCGACGTGGTGGTGATAGACGACAACTTCGGCGTGCGCATCACCGAAATCGTCGCCCCGAAAGAAATATTCAAATTTTTATGATAGCAATGCTCAATGCGTTCAAGGAGGAGTTTTTGTGGTGAAGGTTATGATCGTAGATGATGCCGCGTTCATGCGGCTCGCGATACGCCGTGTACTGGAGAAGAACGAATTCGAGGTGGTCGGCGAGGCGCCCAACGGCGAGGTCAGCGTAAGCCTGTACGCCGAGTGCCGCCCGGACATCGTGACCATGGACATCACGATGCCTGACATGTCGGGCATAGAGGCGCTCAAGAAGATACGGGAGATGGACCCGGACGCCAAGGTGGTCATGGTATCGGCCATGGGTCAGGAGTCCATGGTCAAGGAAGCCATAATGAACGGTGCCAAGTCCTTCATCGTCAAGCCTTTCAAGGAGGACCACATCGTCCAGATGCTGACAAAAATAGCGCAGAACTAGGCAGCGCGGGCACAGGAGGATTTGCGATGTCGGATTTCCTTTCCAACGAGCCTATGCTTGACGTGTTCGTATTTGAAACGGCGCAGAACATCGAGCAGCTCGAAAAGATCATGCTCACCGGGGAACGGCGGCAGGGCTTTGCCAAGGAGGATATCGACGAGATATTCCGCATCATGCATACCATCAAGGGGTCGGCGTCCATGATGTCCTTTGGCGCTGTTGCCGCGCTGGCCCACAGGATAGAGGACCTGTTCTTTTTTATCCGCGACAACCCGGATACCGCATACGACGGCCCGGAAATCGCAGATATCGTGCTCGCGGCGGTGGACCACATCCGGGGCGAGCTCGAAAGGATAAAGGCCGGCGACGGCGAGGAGGCCGAGGCACCGGACCTCATTGGGCGCATTGAGGCGGCGCTTGCGTCCATCAGGTCCAGGGAGCCGTCCGCGCCGGCTGTCGCGGACGCGGCGCCGGAACCCGGCCAGAGCGTATCCACCGCCGCCAATCTGTTCAGGGCGGCGTTCCGCTTTCAGGAGGGCTGCGGCATGGAGAACATCCGTGCCTTCAATCTGGTGTACCAGTTGCAGGAGCATGCCGCGGACATCCGCCACCGCCCGGAGGACATCGACAGCGAGGCGGGGCTTCAGGCCATCCGGAAGGACGGGTTCGTCATCTATTTCAGGACCGATATGAGCGAGGAAGACACAAGGGCCTTCTTCGATCACGAGGCTTTCCTCGAAGACTTCGAGCTTCAGCGGTATGAAAACGAGAGCCGGTTCGAGCTGGAATCAGGCGGCAGCACCGCGGCGGACGCCGGCGCGCAGAACGCGGGGCCGGCCGCCAAACAGGGGCAAAACGCCGCGGCGCACCAGAGCATGATCAGCGTGGCCGTGTCCAAGCTCGACCATCTGATGGACATGATCGGCGAGCTGGTCATCGCGGAATCCATGGTGGTGGACAACCCGGACCTCAGCGGCCTGGCGCTGGAGAACTTCCAGAAGGCAGCGCACCAGCTCCGCAAAATAACGGGCGAGCTGCAGGATCTTGCGATGTCCATGCGCATGGTGCCCCTTACCAATACGTTTCAGAAGATGAACCGGATCGTCCGCGACATGAGCCGCAAGTTCGGTAAGGACGTGCATTTGGAGATAACCGGCGCCGACACCGAGGTGGACAAGAACATCATCGACCATATATCCGAGCCGCTGATGCACCTGGTGCGCAACGCGCTGGACCACGGCATCGAACCCGCCGAAGAGCGCATCGCCAAGGGCAAGCCGTCCCAGGCCACGGTGAAGCTGGGCGCCCTGAACGAGAGCGGCGAGATACAGATATTTGTCCGGGACGACGGCAAGGGCCTGAACAGGAAAAAGATACTTGCCCGCGGCAGGGAAAACGGGCTTTTGACCAAGCCGGAAGAAGAGATGACGGACAGGGAAATATACCACCTTATTTTCCATCCGGGTTTCTCGACCAGCGACACGGTCACCGAGTATTCAGGCCGCGGCGTGGGGATGGACGTGGTGCTAAAAAACATCGAGGACCTGGGCGGGCGCGTGACCATCGAGTCGGCCGAGGACCAGGGCACGCAGTTCACCATCCACTTCCCCATGACGCTGGCCATCATCGAGGGCATGAACATCCGCGTGGGGGACAGCGTGTACACGCTGCCCATAACCTCCATCAAGGAATCCCTCAAGCCGCGAGAAGAGGATATCGTACGCGACCCGGAGGGCAACGAGATGATCCTGTTCCGCGGGGAATGCTGCCCGATCATCCGGCTGCACAGGCTGTACAGCGTTCCGGCACGGGCCGAGGAGATCACCGACGGCATTATAGTGATGGTGGAGAGCGGGGAAAAGATAGTCGGCGTCTTCATCGACGAACTAATTGGGGAGAACCAGGTGGTGGTCAAGGCGCTGCCCCGCTACATCAACGCGATAACGGGCATAGCGGGCTGCACCATACTGGGGGACGGAAGCATCAGCCTGATACTGGACGCGGCAGGCCTCGCTGCATAGGCGTCCGGAACATTATATGAAAGGAGTGGAGGCCTGTGCTGGATTCTGCGGTGCAGATGAGTGAGGAGCCGAAGACCGAGGCGCAGAAGGATCAGTACCTGATCTTCACGCTGGACTCCGGCTATTATGGGATCGACATCAAAAACGTTACGGAGATCATCGGGATACAGCGGATCACGCCGGTGCCCGAGCTGCCCGATTACGTGCAGGGCATCATCAGTCTCAGAGGGAAGATTATCCCCGTAATCGACGTCAGGATACGGTTCAGAATGGAGCCTGCCGAGTACACGGACAGGACCTGCATCATCATCGTGGACATCGGCAGCGCGTCGGTGGGGCTTATCGTGGACGGCGTCTCGGACGTGCTGTCGCTGGAGGAAGGCGATATCGTGGACGCGCCCAATATGGACACGGCAGCGCGCCGGTTCATCCGGGGGATCGGCAGGGTGGGAGACGAGGTAAAGCTCCTCATCGACTGCATCGAGCTTATAAACGACGAAGAATCGGATAAGTTGAACGCCATAGCGGTGTAACTGAAACGAGTGGAGGTAAACGGTTATGAAAAAATCAGGCATATCCAGCCGGATCGTATGGACGCTGGTTTTGCTTTCGGTGATATGGGCTGCCGAACTGGGGTGTATGCTGTGGGCAGGCACCCAGGCGGCCATGATAGTCGGGGGCGTGGGCCTGCTGGCGACGGCCGCGGCCGCGTTTGCGCTGCACGCGGGCGTCCGGAAGGTGTTTACCAAGCCTTTGAACGTACTTGCGCAAGCGGCGGACAGCCTGGCCAAGGGCGAGCCCGTAGAGGAGATTGCCGATTTCGGGACCGAGAACGAGATTGGGCGCGCGATTCAAGCCGTTGCGTCCGCCTCCCGGAGCCTCAGTTTATATCAGGCGGAGGCGGCGGCGTTCTGCGACGCCGTCAGGGAGGATCTCACATGCAGGGCCGACAGGTCTGCCCTGAAGGACGTTACCGCGTCGTAGTGGAGCGGATGAACGAAACCGTCGCGGGAATAGTGCGTACCGTGGACGAGGCCAAAGAGATGCTGGGCGCTTCTTCCTCAATGACTACACGCAGAAGATGTCGGAAAACTGCAAGGGCTACATGAAAGAGTTTGCGGACGCGCTTAATAAAGTCACACAGGTTCGTGAACATACGGAAAATTTCTTCAAGCTTACCGTAGGAGACACGGGAAGGCTGGAAGAGTTCATCCAGATGAAGCAGAAGTCGAGAACGACAGGCTGCTGCCCGCCATCACCCAAAACGCTGCAGGCCGTGCGCGACCTCATCAACGAGTCGCAGCGGCTGGCCGATTCGGCAGCCAACAGAACCTCGGGGTGCGCGGCGATGTGGACGGGTTCGAGGGCGAGTACAAGAGAAGATCATCAGCAGCCTGAACAGGACGATGAAACCATTATCCAGCCCATCATCGAATCCACAGAGATCCTCGAGTATCCGGGGGCAGCCTGACGGCCGAGATGACGGGGATTATAAAGGCGATTACAACCGCATCAAACGATCCCATAAACCACACCATCAAGGAATTTCAGGGCATTCTCAGCGGGATTAATTCGGCCTCCGGGCAGGTGGCAACCGGCGCGCGCTTGGTGTCAGATCCAGCTCGATGCTTTCACACAGCACCACCGAGCAGGCCGGCTCCGTCGAGGCTCACGGCTTCCATCCATGAGATATCGGCCCAGACGGTGCAGAACGCCGAGAACGCTGACCATGCCAACAAACTGGCCGAGGCCGCCAAGGAAAATGCAGTGATGGGCAACGAGAAGATGAAGCGGATGCTCAATCCGCAGGCGACATCAACGTGGCCTCCAACAACATCTCCAAGATCATCAAGGTCATCGACGACATCGCATTCCAGACCAACATCCTCGCGCTCAACGCGGCGGTGGAAGCGGCGCGCAGGACAGCACGGCAAAGGCTTCGCCGTAGTCGCCGAAGAGGTGCGCAGGCTCGCGGCCCGCTCGACGGCGCGGCCAACGAGACCACCGACCTTATCAAGGATACCATCAAGAGCGTGGAGAGGCATGGCCATCGCCAGCGAGACCGCCGAAGCGCTGGGCAAGATCGTGGAAGGCGTGACCGAAGCCGCGCAACTGGTCAACAGCATCATGACGGCGTCCAACGAGCAGTCAGCCGCCATATCCAGGTGAACGTGGGCATCGGGCAGGTATCGCAGGTCGTGCAGGCCACCTCGGCCACGTCTGAGGAGAGCGCGTCGGCCAGCGAAGAACAGCCAGCCAGGCCGAGATTCTCAAGGAGCACGTTTCCCGGTTCAGGTTCAGGACCGACGGGAGCGCATCAAAGGACAGCCCGGGTACCAGTTTCCAGCTTAAAAAGATCATGAGGCGAGCGGCGCCGAACAGCCCAGTGCTTTTGGAGCTTGATAAGAAGCCGTCAGGATGAGCCAGTATTGATGCGGAAACGCTCCGTTACTGCGCGATGAGGAAGGAACGACATGATAGAAATAACGGAGAATGAGTTTCAAAAGCTCGCCGGATTATATCAGGCGAACTTCAGCATTTTCTCAAGCAGGAAAAACAATCGCTCCTCAACGCCCAACTGGCCAGCGTTATGGAGCAGAACAATTTCAAGAATTTTTCTGAGTATTACGATTACGTCGTGTCCGACGCTGCAGGCCACGCGTCCTCGATCCTGATGAACCGGTGACCACCAACTACACCTATTTCATGCGCGAGCCGAGCACTTCAGGTACGCGACCGTGCCGCCCTGCCTATTTGAGCGTCATCTCCGACGGCGACCTCAGGATATGGAGGCGCAGGCTGCACCACCGAGGAGAACCGTACACCATCGCCATCGTGCTGGAGAATGGCAAAACCAGGCGTATCGGGGATAAAAAGCTGCTGGCAGCCGCCTGCCGATATATCGACCGAAGGCCCTTGCCGCGGCGGGCAAAGAGATACATCCCCAAACAATTGGACGCTCCGCCGCTTTGAAGCTGAATTATTTTACCCGCAGGGAGCGAACATTTCGTAGTCAGCGACGCCATCAAAAAGAGTGATCTTCAGGCGGTTGAACCTGATACAGAACTTCGGAGATTTCAGTTTAAAAAAGAGTTCCACATCATATTCTGCAGGAACGTCATGAGAATCTACTTCGATAAAGAGACGCGGGACGGGCTGGTCGAGAGCTGCTTCTATGACATCACCGAGCCCGGCGGATATCTGTTCATCAGGCACCTGGAGTCGCTGGACGGTGACCGGGTACAGGTTCCGTGGCGCCCGCTATAACCACAGAAAGATATAGAGGCTGAGGGATGAACAGAATAAAGTGCTTATCGTGGACGACAGCCTCGTGTTCCGTGAGATGCTGGCCAAGGGGATATCACGCGGACCCACAGATCGAGGTGGTGGCCAGGCGGTGGACCCTTTGACGCGCAGGACCTGCTGATGAAATGCAAGCCGGACGTGATGACCTGCGACGTGCGTATGCCAGGATGGACGGCGTGGAGTTCATGCACAGGCTCCTTCCGCGGTATAAGATTCCCGTCATCGTAGTCAGCGCCGCCAGCAGTGGTGCTGGACGCGCTGGACGCGGGGGCCGTGGAGTTCGTGACCGAGCCGGATTTCCGCTCCAGGCAAAAGAGCGTTCATCGGCGATCTGATGTAAGATAAAGGTGGCGGCAAAGGCCACGCCGTCGGCCAGCGGAGCCAGCCGGCGGCCCCGTGCGCGCAACCGGGCCAGCCGCGCTGGACGCGGCCAGGATAATCGCCATCAGCGCGTCCACCGGCGGCACCGGAAATATTACTCAGCGTGCTCAAAGGGCTTTCCCGCCCAACATACCGGGCGTAGTCATCGTACAGCATACCGCCCGTATTCCTCGAAGATGTTTGCCGACAGGCTGAACAACCAGACCGCCCTTAACGTCAGGCGGCGACCGGCGACTATCTGGAGACCGGACCGGGTGCTGATAGCGCCGGGGGACAGGCACATGCGCATCAAAAGATCAGGCCGCAGTTCAGGTGGACTGCTTTGAGCGAAAAGATCGGCAACCGTTATCCGTCAGTGGACGTCCTCTTCGATTCGGTGGCCGGAAGGCGGGACATAAGGCCGTGGGTGTCATATTGACCGGCATAGGGCGACAGCGCCAGGCAACCTCAATATGCGAGCCGAGGCGCGCACCATCAGGCAGGATAGGCGGTCCTCGGTGGTATACGGCATGCCCAAGATGGCATACACCATGGGCGCCGTGGAAAAACAGGCGCGGCTGGAGGCCATACCCGAAGCGGTGCTTTCCCTGCTCAGAAAATAAGCCTATGCAAGGCCCCCAAAAGGGGGTCTTTCTTTATGCCCCTGCCCTGCGCGAAGGCATGCGTTCGCTGAAATACGACAAATTTACTGCACATCAAGAATCAGGTTGCGCTGCCGTCGGTATGATGCTATAATGATTTAAACAATTGATAATAAAAAACGTTTGGCAAACCTGACAAACGAAAATGCAGAATTTACAATAAACCGACATCGTTCGACATCCGAAGCAAAGGCATACAGAACCGCTTTGATGATCTTGTATATAGTATCTCGTTTTTCCTATACATTTTTTTGCATCTTTAGGCCGGCACAAAACTATATATTATCGTAATGACTGTCCGGGCGACCGGAGAACTGAATATGCCTGCACGAAACAGCGGCGCGTATGGCGACGCTGTGCGCCGGATAATTCCTGCGGACCGTGAGAGAGTTTCATTTTTTATAAATCCGGTGCTTAGTACCGGAGGAATCTCCGTTGGCGCGTGTCTTTTTTACGTGCGCGGAACATTTGATGTGGAGGTGGTAGACGGTTTATGGCACTCAGACGCTTCGTTGTCGAGCTTGGGTATGGGGCCGACCTGCACGGTATGGACGCCACGACGGCGGCCTGCCGCGCCGTGAGGGATGCCATCTCGCGCAGCTGTCTGTGCGGGATCATCGAGCTGGCGGGGGTCAGGGACCCGAACAGGATGCACATCCATGTGCGCATCGGCTGCCCGTTTCCTGAGAAAGTGGACAAGGAGCATGTCGCCGCGCAGCTTCCCTTTGGTACGGTAGATGTGGAAGTGGTTTCCGGAGGTTTGGAAGCGACCGGTCTGCATCTGGACGCTCTGGGGGAAGGCGACAAAATAGTGGCAGCCATCGCTGCGCTTACCGTCAGGCTGGATGAAAAAGACCTTGCACTCAAAGGGTAAAGGAGGAAGAAAAAATGGAAATCAAATCCCAGCAACTCATCGACTTCTACAAGACAATGGTAACGATCCGCAAATTCGAGCTGAAGGCAGCCGAGTTGTTCGCCGCCGGCAAG
>JAXGQA010000002.1:0-123213 GCA_040766645.1 Christensenellales bacterium
TTTGCGGAACAGAGAGGCAACCGGCTTTCGGGCGGGGAGCAGCAGCGCATGGCCTTTGCCCGCATGATCGTCCGCGAGCGCAGATTGTTACTGCTGGACGAACCCACGTCCGCGACCGACATCGCGGGCAACGATCTGGTGGAGGAAGCGCTGAAGAGATACAGGGAAAGCACGGGCTGCACCATAATATTCGCTTCCCATTCCCTGCCGCAGGCCATGCGGATCGCGGACCAGGCGCTTTTACTGGACGACGGCCTTATCATCGAAAGCGGGCCGGTATCCAGGGTGATATTACAGCCGGAAAGCGAAAGAGGGAAAGCTTTTTTACAGCATTGGAGGGTATGAATTGTTCAATGTGTTAGCGCCGGATGCGGCGCGCAAGCTGATATTTGAGGAATTCAAAGGATGTGCCGCCGGAAGCGAGACCGTCGGGCTTTTGCACGCTGCGGGGCGGGTGCTGGCCAAAGATTTGCTTGCGGATGAACACGTGCCGGGATTCGATCGCTCCACGGTGGACGGCTACGCAGTCCGGGCATCGGATACGTTCGGGTGCAGCGAGGCCATCCCCGCCATGCTGAAAAATGTTGGAGAGGTACCGATGGGCATCGCCCCGGATACGGCTATCGGTCCCGGGGAGTGTATGTATGTCCCGACCGGGGCGCAGCTCCCCGAAGGGGCGGACGCCATGGTGATGATCGAATACGCCGAGGACTACGGGGACGGCACCATAGGCATCGTCAAGCCCTCGGCCCCCGGACAGCACGTCGTGTACAAGGGGGACGACGTCGTCCCCGGCAAGCTGGTGCTGCGCGCGGGCCAGCGCCTGCGGCCGCAGGATATCGGCTCGCTGGCTGCGCTCGGGCATTCCGAGGTGGAGGTAAAGGCGCCGGTGCGCGTCGCGGTCGTTTCGACGGGCGACGAGCTGGTGGACATCTCCGCGCGGCCGGCCGGGGCGCAGATACGCGACGTGAATACCTACGTGATCTGTGCGGGCGTTGAGGCGTGCGGCGGGCAGGCGGTGCCCTGCGGCATCGTAAAGGATGAATACGAGCTTCTGCTGCGCGCGTCCGGGCAGGCGCTCGACGCATGCGACATGCTGCTCATTTCGGGGGGGAGCTCGGTCGGGACCAAGGACGCGACTCTTCGGGTGATAGATGCATTGGGAAAACCGGGCGTGCTGATGCACGGCATTGCCATGAAACCGGGAAAGCCGACAATCTTGGGGAACGTTGACGGGAAGCCGGTGTTCGGGCTGCCCGGACATCCCGTTTCGGCCTACTTCATTTTTCATCTCTTTGTTCGTCCGCTGATATGTGCTATGCTGGGGACGGAGCCGAACGAAAACGTTGTCGACGCGCGGCTCAGCGTGAACATCCCCTCCAACCACGGGCGCGAGGAATGCGTCCCGGTCGCGCTTTCGGCGGAGGGCGGGACGGTGACGGCGACGCCTATCGCAGGGAAGTCGGGACTCATCACCGTGCTGTCGCAGGCTTCGGGCTATGTGCGCATCGCGCGCGACCAGGAAGGCATAGCGCGCGGGGAATCGGTGCGGGTCCATTTGTTTTGACGGAGAGGAAGGCCATGAAATTCAGCTATCTGAGCAACGCTTCCCTTGAGGATGCCCTTGCGGAATATATGGAAAAGCTCATCGGCGCGGGCGCCGGCCCGGCTGTGGAGCGGGTGCTGGTCACCAAAGCGCGCGGGCGGGTCACCGCCGAAGCGGTATATGCGGAGCTTTGCGCGCCGCATTACAACGCCTGCGCCATGGACGGTATCGCGCTCAAGGCGAGCCGGACGTTTGGAGCGACCGAGACGACGCCGGTGCGGCTCAGGGCTTCCGAGTTCGTGCGCGTCGACACCGGCGACCCGCTGCCCGGGGACTGTGACGCCGTCGTCATGATTGAGGACGTGGTGGAAACGGAGACCGACGATATCCTTTTGTATTCCGCCGCGGCGCCCTGGCAGCACGTCCGGCAGATCGGAGAGGACATCTGCGCGGGGGACATGCTCCTTCCGTCCCGTACCGAGATAACGCCGGCGGCGATGGGCGCGATGCTGGCCGGCGGCGTGCCGGACGTGGCCGTCGTGAAAAAGCCGATAATCGGCATTATCCCCACCGGGGACGAGGTGGTGCCTCCGAGCAAGGCCCCGTCGCCCGGTGATGTGATGGAATTCAACTCCGCCATATTTTCAGGGATGCTGGAAGAATGGGGGGCTGTGCCCAAAACGTTCCCCATTGTAAAGGACAAACCGGAGGCCATTGTGCGGGCGCTGGAAGACGCGCTTCAAACGTGTGACGCCGTCATCCTTAACGCGGGATCCTCGGCCGGGCGCGAGGACTTTTCATGCGACGCCGTCCGCGCGGTGGGCGAGGTGGTCCGGCACGGCGTGGCCATTCGGCCGGGGAAACCGAGCATACTGGGCGTTGCCGGGAACAAGCCGGTCGTGGGTGTACCCGGCTACCCTGTGAGCGGGATCGTGGTGCTGGAATACCTTTTCAAGCCGGTTATCGACCTGCTCTGCGGCAGGGAGAGCGTGCCTTTCCTCAGGGCGGAGGCGGTGCTCACGCGGAGAATGAACTCTTCTCTTAAATACCGCGAATTCGTCCGCGTCCGGCTGGGGAAGGTGGAGGAACGGCTGGTGGCCATTCCGCTGAACCGGGGCGCCGGGACGGTAACCAGCCTTGTAAAGGCCGACGGCATCATCGACATCGGGCAGGACTGCGAGGGCATCGAGGCCGGTGAGCGTGCGGACGTGCGCCTGCTCAAGCCGCTGGATGAGATAGAGCGCGCCCTGTGCATCGTGGGCAGCCACGACCCCCTGATAGACGAGGTGGCGGATCTGATGCGTATCCGTCGCCCGGATATGGCGGTCTCCTCCGCGCACGTGGGCAGCATGGGCGGCATCATGGCCATAAAGCGCGGCGAGGCGCACGCCGGGGGCATCCATCTGCTGGACGAGGCCGATGGGACATACAATGAATCGTACGTCAGACGGTATCTGCCCGACGGCGGCGCGGCGCTTATAGAGTGTGTCAGGCGCACGCAGGGGCTGATCGTTGCGCGCGGGAACCCGAAGAACATACGGGAGTGGCGCGACATTGCGGAAAAAAGCCTGTCCTACGTCAACCGCCAGAAGGGATCGGGGACGCGCATCCTGTGCGATTACCTCATAAGGCAGAACGGTATGGACTCCGGTACTCTGGATGGATATGAACGCGAGGAATTTACGCATACCGGCGTCGCGGCCATCGTCGCCTCCGGACAGGCGGACGCAGGGCTGGGAATCTATTCGGCAGCTAAGATATACGGGCTGGATTTCGTGCCTGTGTGCGAGGAGCAGTACGACCTCCTGGTCAGAGCCGGTGCGTTGGAGCTTGAGCAGATGCAGGTATTCCTTGAAATACTCCGGTCATCCGAATTCGCGGCGCGGCTGGCCCGGATGGGCGGCTACACGCTGGGGGAGCCGGGGCGGATACGGCAAAGCATCTGAAATGATAGTATACAGACATCGAAAAGGAGAGGTCATGGTGGAGGTGTACGCTTTATGCGTGCGGCCTGCACGCGGGGAACGGCTATCGCTTGACGAAACCACGCTGACAGCGGGGAAGGGCCTTGAAGGGGACCGAGGCAGCGGGGGGGACCGGCAGGTGAGCCTTATCGCGCAGGAAGCGCTGGAGGCAGTCGGGGCGTATGGCGGACTATGCACGGGCAGGTACTCGGCAAACATCGTGACCCAGGGGCTTGACTACGCGGCGCTGAAAACCGGTGACATACTGTGCATTGATGATTGTATCGTCGTGCTGTCCGGGATGGGGAAGCCCTGTCACGAGGCGTGCCCGAAAACAGAAGAGGGGTGTCCCCTGCCGGACGCCTGCGCATTTGGGAGGGTGATCCGCGGGGGCACGGTGCGCGTCGGGTCGACCGTGACGCTTGGCGGGCGCGGGAAATCTCTGGAATGAAATGGGAAGGTACGCTGCATGGACATTTTTGAATTGGTGCGCAATAACGACGAAGCGGGTATTCGGGAACATGTGTGGTCAACCGGGGAACTGGACCGGCAGACGGAGGACGGCATGACGCCGATGATGCTGGCGGCAAGCCTGGGCTACGACAAGGTGGTGAGCGCGCTGAAAGACCTGGGCGGATATCGGCCTCGCGGACAAAACGGCCGCAAGGCGGCACCACGCCGCCTTGAACGGCCACGGCCTCGTCATCATGCTGCTCATAGAAAGCGGATGCGGGCATAGACATTATTGTCAGCACAATTTGACAGTCGCATATTGACAGAAAGCAATATGAGGTATAGACTTGTAACAAGGATCCGAGCTTATGCGTCTACGGGCGTTTAAGCCTATGGGTGTCAGGGCAAAAGCCTGATGCTTCCCGTGTTGGAAAGAGTTCCGCAGTTAATTTCTTCTGTGTACCCTTTGCCAGACGGATAGTGAACACGATAAGGGTACCAGCCCCTTGTTTTTTGTTTTATTCAGCACATATCTAAGAAAGGATGAGCACTATGGCTACCACGTACAATGGGAAACTGGTCAGATCAATTTGACCGACAGCTCCATCAAGGTCGAAGAACTCCCCGTCGAGAAGTCCATAAAGTTTATCGGCGGGCGCGGCCTTGGAACAAAGATACTTCATGACGAGGGCGTCGCCAGAGTGGACCCGCTTTCGCCGGAGAACAAGCCGGTCTACATCACCGGGCCTCTTGACGGTGCGAACGTTCCCACCGGCGGAGGTATATGGTTGTCACCAAATCTCCGCTTACCGGCATGATCGCGTGCTCCAACTCGGGCGGCACTTGGGGCGCCAAGCTTAAGTATGCGGGCTGGGATGCCATAATCGTGGAAGGCAAGGCGGATAAGCCGGTGCGCATTCATATCGACGATGATAAAGTTGCGCTTTTGCCCGCCGATGAATACTGGGCAGACCAGCGACGAGGTCGACGAGGCGCTCAAGAAGCTCTATCCCAAGGCGGCGGTGCTCAACATCGGCCCCGCCGGGGAGACCGGATCGCTGATGGCCTGCATCATCAACGACAAGGATCGCGCGGCCGGCCGCAGCGGCGTCGGCGCCGTGATGGCCTGAAGAACCTCAAGGCGATATCGGTGGTCGCCAAGCCGCAGCGCGTCATGGAGCCTTTCGACGCTGGAAAAGCTGCGCGATACCGTCAGGCTTCACTTGCAAAATCAAGGAAAACGGCGTTACCGGAGGAGGTCTGCCCACCTACGGGACCGCTGTGCTGGTCAACATCGTGAACAACATTGGCTCCTATCCGACCAAAAACTGGCAGGAGGCGTACTTCCCCACGGCTGACAGCACGTCCGGCGAGACCCTGAAGGAAAAATATCTGGTGAAGCAGGGCTTCTGCCACCGCTGTCCCATCGGCTGCGGCCGCATTATAAACCTCAACGGCAAAGTCGTAGGCGGGCCGGAATACGAGCCGTTGTGGGCCTATGGCGCGAACTGCGGCGTGGATGACCTCAACGCCATCGACGAGGCCAACTACTGGTGCAACGAGATGGGGCTGGACGCCATTTCCACCCCCTGCACCATCGCGGCTGCCATGGAGCTTTACCAGAAAGGCTTCATCACGGACGAGGACTGTGAGGGCGTCCCGCTCAAATGGGGAAGCGGCGAGGCCATCATCGAGTGGACCAAGCGCATCGGGAAGGGCGAGACTGCGCTGGGCAAGCTGATGGCGCAGGGTTCGTACCGCCTGTGCGACCATTACGGGCAGGCAGACCTCTCCATGTCGGTCAAAAAGCAGGATATGCCTGCATACGACGCCCGCGGCATACAGGGCATCGGCATCACCTACGCGACCAGTAACCGCGGCGGCTGCCATGTGCGCGGCTACATGATTTCCCCTGAGGTGCTGGGCCTTCCTGAACCGCTGGATCGTACCGCCACCGAGGGAAAGGCGACCTGGGCCAAGATATTCCAGGACCTGACCGCGGTCATCGACTCATCGGGGATGTGCCTGTTTACGTCGTTCGCGCTGGGTGCGGATGATTACGCCGCCCTGCTGAACGCGGCGACGGGTACGGAGTATGATGTTGCTGGAGTGCTGGAGGCCGGCGAGAGAGTCTAGAATATCGAGCGGCTGTTCAACAGGGAAGCGGGAATGAAGCCGGAGGACGACAGGCTGCCCAAACGGCTTACCGAAGAACCCATACCCGACGGGCCGTCCAAGGGAGAAGTGAGCAAGCTTTCCGTCACGCTGCCGCAGTACTATGAGGTTCGCGGATGGGAAAACGCTTTCCCGACACAGGCTACGCTCGAGCGGCTTGGACTTGCTTGATAGCATAACGCAGGTGGTCCGGGGAGAGGCGCCTCTCCCCCGACCTTCCGGAATCGGAGAACAATGATTGAAGTTCGGTTATTTGCTACCCTGCGCGAGGGAAGAGAGAAAATAGTTTTTTGGAGCCGGACAAATTCAATAAGGCAGCGGATGTGCTTGAGCATTTGAACATACCGGCTGGCGAAGTCGCTATTCTCCTGATAAATGGCCGGCACAGCGCGCCGGGCGATGCGGTGTGCGATAAAGATGTGCTGGCGCTGTTTCCACCTGTAGGGGGCGGCTGACGTGCGGGGCGGGCTTGGTTTCTCTTTAAAAAGAGTATAGAGCAGTTAAAAAATGGTTTATTCTCATCCGGGTATTGACAATGCCAAAATTTTATTATAACATAAAGACAGATCTTGGAGTACCTTTTTTTGCATTGGTCGTGACAAGCCACACGGCCTTTGCAATTTTTGGGGATGTTCTGCATGCAGATTGATAAAGAGGTGGATCCCATCTAATGCTTTCATACGAAAACGAGCTGAAAAAGGTGTACCTCGAGCTTACAGTGAAATGCAATCTCAACTGCAGGAACTGTTTCAGACGCAACTGGGGGACCCCTTTGGAGGACATGACGCTGGAAACAGCTAAGAAAATACATGATGACCTGCAGGCGTTCTCAAACGTAAAAGAGATTGTTTTCGGGGGGATAGGGGAACCGACCATTCATCCGAAGTTTTTGGATATAGTTGCTATATTTCGTGATTATAGGTTGTTGTTGACGTCCAACGCCTTTTTTTGGAGCGATGAAACGCTTGATGCCATTATGGAGAATTTTGACACAATTATTGTATCGGTTGACGGGCTGGAAGACACCTTTAAAGAGATCCGCGGCTTTGGGATGAACGTCCTTGAAAAGAATTTGCATCGCCTTGTGGAAAGAAGAAATAAACTGAAACGGACCCGGCCGCTTGTGTACGCACAGCTGGTCCTGAGCAAAAGCAATGTGGACGAGGTGCAGAAGCTTATCCCGCGGCTGCATAAGATGGGCGTGATGCGGCTGAACATATCCAACCTGCTGCCGCAGGACGAGGATTCCAAGGACCTCATCGTCTATACGCTGGACAGCAATGAGGCAATACGAAAAAAACGCAACCTGTGGCTGCAGACCTGCCTGGGGAACCAGCTGCAGCTGAAGGTGGCCAATATAGAGCTCAAAACGGAGAGGCGATGTAACTTCATAGAGGATGGAACCACATTTATTTGCGCGGACGGGCATGTGGCACCCTGCTACCGATTCGCACACCCCAGCGTGGAGTATGTCTTCGGGCGCAGGAAGCAGGTGCGGCCCTGGTATTACGGCAACGTAAATACGCAAACGCTCAAGGAGATTTGGAACAATCCAAAGTATTTCGATTTGAGGATACAGAACTACTCCAACCGGTTCCCATCCTGTCCCGACTGCGACCTGGTCGATTGCTGCGACTATGTTTCGAACTCGGACTGCGACTGCAAGGGCCAGTATCCGTCCTGCGGCGACTGCCTGTGGACGAGGGGCTTTATCGAATGTGTCTGAAAGGGAAGCTTTCCGGATGCAATGAAAACATATCCGGCAGTTGCTTATTCAACCTTTTGGTCAATGGCTGTATTGGTATCAAGCCTTCGTGCGCTTAACGTTTTGTTGATATGCTGGTCTTCCTCCATAACTCTGTGGGTAAATGGTCATCTTTACCATCCGACAAGAACCGCGTCCCCACCGCCCGGATTGACTTTCCTGTCCGCGGATGCTAAATTCAAACTGTGGTTATTAATGTTGCCGGCCCGGCTTGGGTTTGGCAATATTTTCTTTTGCGGGGAACGGCTGTATTTGTTACATTGGGAAGAGCGCTTTTCCTGCCAGCCCCGGCGTGTTTGCGGGCATGATGCTGTTCCGCGTGTATCCGCTGGACGGGCTGGTGGTGTTGTACAGCTGCGTCATCGTTTCGTCCCCAGAACGCATTTCATGGTACGCGTATGCCCGTCGTTTCCATTATGGAGTCCAGCACGCCGTCCTCGTCGTTGGTCAACCTTGTTTCAAAAGCGCAGACCTTTTTAAAATCAGGGTGCGCATTTTTCATGGCATAGCTGAAACGGCAGTTTTCCATCAGCCCCACATCGTTCATAAAGTCCCCGAAGCACATGGTCTCATCCGGGGAGATCCCCGTTATCTCCTGCAGACGCCGGAGACAGGAGCCTTTGTCCTCGCCTTGCAGCAATACGTCCAGCCATCTGCCGCCCGACGGGATGACATGATAGCGCGCATCCAGGAAGCGCATTTGGGGATAGCTGTTTTTAAACGGATCCATGCCGTCCAGAAGGGATATTTTACAGATATCGTCCAGCGAAAGAGCGTCCTCAAGGCTTTCAATAAACTCGAGCCGCGTAACGTAAGCCCCGACGTACGCAAGGGTTTCGGGGTCGTCGGTTTTTTCCGCATATCCGCATTTCGTGCCGCACAGTATGGGATAAAGCCGACGGACATTCCTTGCCGCCGCAAGTATCTCGTGGACCTGGTCCGGGGCCATTTTTGCCCTGTGCAGAAGTTTGCTGTCCATGAGGAGCGCGGAGCCGTTTTCGCAAATCACCGCGCCCTTCTCCAGAAAATCGGGGAATATATCCTGAATCAGGTGCACCGCCCGGCCGGTCGCAATGGCGAATATGACGCCGTGCTTTCTTAATTCGTCGATCAGGGGCACCACCTTTTCGGAGTACGTCTTATCGGAACGCAACAATGTCCCGTCCAGGTCGCTGACGATCAATTTAATCATTATGCACTCTCCCTAAACGCAAATAAATCGAATGAACGGTTCAAATCTATAATAATTATACTACATATCGGCATCTTTATAGAAATATTGCGGGAACCGTATTAAAATCCCCGCCCGCGCATTGACTAAATACGTATCGATATGTTACTATATAAACCACTTCAGAGGCTGTCACTTTTTCTCAGGCCCGCATCGAAGCATGCGGTCCGCAATGATTCCCGGGAAATTAAAAATCGGAGGAGAAAGCTATGGAGTATTTGGTTGGCCTGGACATCGGGACCTCGAATGTGAAAGCAGTCCTTTTCGACATCGACGGAGTGGAACTGAAGGTGTGTGATCAGCCGACGGAGGTCTTGCAGTTCAACACAAACTGGGCCGAGCAGGACATGAACAAAGTATGGGAGCAGTGTGTGGGGTGCATCAAAGGGATCATGGACGCCGGCATCGCCAGGCCCGAGGAGATACTGGGCGTGGGGCTGTCCGGACAGGGTGAAGGGCTTTGGATGGTGGACAGGGACGGAGAGCCTATACAGAACGCGTCCCTGTGGTGCGACGGGCGGACCTCCGAACTGGTCAACGACATCCGCGAAAACGATCCCACGCTGCACGACGAAATATTCAAGCTGACCGGAAGCCCCCTGCTGACGCCGGCCACGCTCATGCATATCCTTTGGATGGCAAGGGAGCGCCCGGAGGTGTTCAGGGAGGGCAACACAATCTTCAACTGCAAGGACTGGATACGGTTCAAGCTCACGGGCGAGCGCAACATGGAGATAACGGACAACTCCGTGTCCATGCTGGACATGAAGAAGAACACGTACGTCACCGGCATACTGGAAAAGCTGGGCCTGCAGGCCGCAGTGAAATGCCTGCCCCCGCTGCTCAAGAGCTATGAGCCAGGGGGCACGGTAACGGCGGAAGCGGCCAGGCTCACCGGGCTGCGGGAGGGCACGCCGGTCGCGGCCGGCGCGCTGGACGTCACGGCCACCATGGTTGGGGTCAACGCCATCAATGTTGGCGACATCTATACCATACTGGGGACCACATGCTGCACAGGCATCGTAGGCGACCTGGCTGCGACCGAGCTTGGGCTGAACCCGCTTTTCAACTATATCCGGCATCCGAAGGACGGCCTGTGCATCAACATCACCGCCACGATGGCCGGCACGCCCAACATCGACTGGATGCTGGAGAACATATCCGATACGTCCGATTTCGCGCAGATAGAGGAGAAGATCAAGGATATCCCGGCAGGGTCGGCGGCATCCTGTATCATCCCTACATCCTGCCGGCCGGCGAGCGCGCGCCCTTCTACAACCCTGACGCGCGGGCCGGTTTCTTCGGGCTGTCATCCAATTCGACGCGCTATCACCTGGTAAAGGCCGTGTATGAAGGCATCGCTTTCTCCATAAAGGACTGCCTCTACACCGCCAGGGAATCGGGGAAGATCTATCTGACGGGCGGCGGGAGCAAGAGTAAGCTTTGGGCGCAAATCATAGCGGATTGCACGGGTCGGGACGTGGTGCTTTCGGAGGGTTCCGAATTCGGCGCAAAGGGAGCCGCCATTCTGGCCGGCGTTTGCGTGGGCGTTTACGGCGATATCGATGCGGGGGCCGCGCGGGCATGCAGGATCAGGCAGGAATTCAAGCCGGAGCCGGCGCACGTTCTTGTCTATGACGCTCTTTACGAACTCTACCGGGAGATGCGCATCAACAACACGGACCTGTGGCACCGGCGAGAAGCCATCGTCAAAAAGTTCAGCGCATGACAGAGGACGGCGGCGCTTTTCCGTTGCCTGCTGATAAATACTGAAGGAGACGACATGAATGAAGATTCTCTTTACTGCTGAGTACGACGCAAAAATGACGGACCAAATCATGGAGCTCGGCGAGGTGCGCATGGAGGGCTTCGCTACAGGGATTCCCACCAGGCTGAGCGAGGATGCTTTGAAGGAAATGGCGGCCGACGCCGACATCATCGTCACATCCTATGACAATATCACCCGGGGCGTCATTGATGCCGCGCCCAGGCTGAAGCTGATTGCCTGCACGCGGGCCACCCCCGTGAATATCGACTGCGGCTATGCCGCGGAAAAAGGCATTCCCGTGCTGTATACGCCGGGCAGGAACTCGGATTCCGCGGCAGAGCTGACCATCGGGCTGATGCTGGGGTGCGCGCGCCATATCCCGCAGGCCTACAAGGCGTTGCTGGACGGGAAATTCCTGGCACCCGAAAAGCGCGACCATAAGACCATGGCCGGCCTGCGCGAGGACGTCATCTGGGAAGTGTCGGACGCCAGCCCCTATAGGATCTATAAGGGCATTGACCTGAAAAATAAGACGCTGGGCATCGTGGGCTTCGGGAGCATCGGGAAGCGGGTGGCCCGCATCGCGCAGGCCTTCGGGATGTATATCCTGCTCTACGACCCGTATGTGAGTGAAGTGGACGTGAATGGCGTCGGCCAGAGAAAGGTGGACCTGGACACGCTCCTGAAGAATGCGGATTTCGTTTCCTGCCACCTGAAGGTGACGTCCGAAACCAGAGGGCTGATGAGCGCGGAGAAGTTCGCGCTGATGAAGCCCACCGCGTACTTCATCAACTCCTCGCGCGCGGCGGTGGTGGATGAAGAAGCCTTGATCGAGGCGCTGCGGGAAAACCGCATCGCCGGCGCAGGGCTGGACGTGTTTGCCAGCGAGCCGATGCGCCCTGACCACCTGTTCCTCAGGGAACTGGCCGGCAAGGTCGTTATGACGCCCCACATCGGCGGGGCGACCACCGACGCCATCACCAACCATACAGCCATGATCATCGCGGACATCAAGCGGTTCTTCGCGGGCGAGCATCTGCTTTACGCGTACAGGGGTTAAAAAAGAAGGATATTTCGTATCAGCAGGGAAAGCATTAAAGACGCTTCCAAAAAGGAGATTGCACACTATGTTGATTCAAAAGGAACGGGAACTGGTCGTCGAGTTTGGGAAAAAGCTCATCACCTGCGGTCTGACCAAAGGCACCGGGGGAAACATCAGCATCTGTAACCGCGCCGAGGGACTGATGGCCATAAGCCCGAGCGGCCTCGATTACTTTGAGACCCGGCCCGAGGACGTGGCTGTGGTTTCTGTAGAGGACGGCAGCATCGCGGACGGGGAACGCAAGCCTTCCAGCGAGCTGGAACTCCACCGCATATTCTATGTGAACCGTACGGACATAGGTGCCGTCGTCCACACGCATTCAACGTTTGCCACCACGCTGGCCACGCTGGGCTGGGGCCTTCCCGCGTCCAACTATCTGGTCGCGCTGGCCGGACCGGATATACGCTGCGCCCCGTACGCGTCGTTTGGCACCAAGGAGCTTGCGGAGAATGCCTTTGAGTATATGAAGGACCGCTATTGCGTGCTGCTCTCAAACCATGGGCTGGTGGCCGGCGCTGGGGATATCGCGAACGCCTTCAATATTGCGTTCCTGATGGAGGAATGCTGCGAAACCTATTACCGCGCCAAGGCGGTCGGCGAGCCGCAGATATTGAGCGAGGCCGAAATGCAGAATATGATGGAGAAGTTCAAGACTTACGGTCAGGTCAAAAAGAAGGACTGACGCGCATAAAGAACGGAGGCGGCTTGGCCGCCTCCGTTCTTTATGCCAAGAAAGCGTTTCGCTGATGAAATCGGGTCCGCACGCCTACATGCTGCTGATATCCAGCTTGCAGCGTTCGCTGGATATGATTTGTTTGTAATAGTACACAGGCCTGTCCTCCGCGGTATAGCAAACGCCGTTAATCATGATGACCGGAGCGTTGGGCCTGATTTGGAGCATCTTTGCCTCCAGATTGGTCGCATTGGTTCCTTCGAGGATGGAATTGTGCCGCGCTATCATGACGCCGTGTTTTTTGATAAATACGTGCATCAGGGATTTGAGCGTCTCCTGCGTTTCATCCCGCATAAAACCGAAAGATTCGGGTACCTCGTTCCATTCGATCATCACGCGCTCTCCGTTGATGAAGCGCAGACGGTGGAACCTGTAGACCTTTTCGCCTGCCGCCAGCGCCAGCTTGCCGCGGATGGCGTCAGAGGGGACGGCGTATTCGATGGGTGAGACCTCGGTATCCGGGGTAAGGCCGTTTTCCAGGCAGTCCGATGTGAAACTGCTGGACCGCACAAGATGGCGCGTATAGGAGGCGGCCTTTACAAAGGTCCCGAAGCCCTGCCTTTTGATCAGCGTGCCGTCTTCCACCAGGTCGCGGACGGCCCGGCGTACGGTGGTGCGGCTGACCCTGTATTTCTCCATCAGCTCAAGCTCGGTGGGAATTTGCTCGTTGGGACGCAGCCGCTTTTCGCGGATAGCGGTCATGATATCGTCCCGTATGACTTCATACAGCGGTTCGGACAGTTGGTTCTTCGGCTCCATGACACCCTCCGGATGTACATAAATCAGATCATGTCAACACCGCACAAGCCGTGCGTGCCGCCTCCGCGGATCTTTTGGCGCGGAAACGGCGTTCCAAATGCGCGGAATAGCGCCGCTATTCCTGTGCTTTTGGTCCTTGTTCCGCACAAGAATTCCTCCCATTCCGACGACACTCCTCTGTGCGGTATTGCCTTAACTCTATTCTACCAATTTTTGTTCCGGGATGCCAGAGACAGGTGCTTTTCCCGTATCGCCTTGGGGGCGTGCGGAAGTTGTTTGCTCCCGTGCTGCCGGCCTTCCTCTCCCCAGCCCAAATCGAGTTTCCTGCATGGGAAATTGCCCAAACAAATCCTGTTTTTCCATGCATTCAATGCTTTAACGGTTATCACACGGAATTTACATTGGTTGGGCTTACACCATTGAGAAATGGCCGGACGCCCGCACCAAAATCGTGCTTGCCTATGACTCCGGGATGGGAGGGTTCGGATAGCTTAGAAGAAAATGGGCGTAGGGGATTGCCCATGCCGTACAAAAACTTCTTAGACAAAAAACCACCCGACAAAGCTGTCGGGTGGTTTTACGCTTCATTGCGGCGGCTCATTTCTGCGCGTCCAGCAGGCCGATATACGTTTTGGTGTAATAAGGCAAATCTTTGGGCCACCTTCCTGACACCAGATTCCCGTCGACTACCACCGGCTGGTTGACCACTCCGCGCCCGCGTGGCGAAGGTCGTCCTTGATGCCGGGGGTGCTGGTGACCTTCCTGCCGCTCAATACCTCGGCCGAGGCCAGCACCCATCCCGCATGGCAGACCTGGCCGATGGGCTTGTTGTTTTCGGCCATATACTTCGTTATTTCCAGCACCCTGTCGAACCTCCTCAGTTTGTCGGGCGCCCAGCCGCCCGGCACCAGCAGCCCGATATAGGCCGCAGGATCGACATCGTCCCAGCTCACGTCGCTGACCGCCGGAACACCGTATTTTCCCTTATAGGTAACGCCCTTTTTTTCCCCGGCAAGGTCGACCGTGTAACCGCTTTCTTCCAGACGCAGCTTGGGATACCAGAGTTCAAGGTCTTCAAAATCGTCGGATATAAAGCACAAAACTTTTTTGTTGTTCGCCATGCTGTTGACCTCCCTTGTTTTTCGTAACAGTCGTATAATATACTTTGCCTGGATCCCTTTCTGAGACTTTGGCCGCCGTATCGCTTCTTGCCGATTCCCTTGCCGGCGGGCTGCCGTTGGTTGGCTGGAACTATCTTTATCGTTGAAATCAGAATACCAAAAACGGTTTGGCTTGTCCAGAAACATGGGGGGGCGGAAAGAAGCTAAGGGCACAAGGATGGGAGAGGGCAAGGCTTTTGTCGTACAAGGGATTTTTTGTGGCGGACAGCAATATTGCGTTTTACGGTTCTTTACGGCCCGCCTGTTTCATGCCCCCGGATGGAGCCTCTTGGCTAAACCTGCTGCATGCCCCCCAAAATTCCTATGCTATGTACGCATAATATAATAGGCGTTCCTGGCTCAACGTACGGAAGAAGCTTTTGAATCACCATTATATATGCGTATGGTATAATGATGTTTATTTATTCGGAGGAAGCATGGACCTGGAAGAACGCATTCTGGCTCAGCAGCGCGACGACGATTCCAGCCGGTTGATAGAAGAATATATGCCCTTCATTGCATCCTGTGCCAGAAAGCATGCGGGTTGGCGCACCCATCCCAGTCAGGACGAGATGGCTGTGGCGATGAGCGCCTTTCACGAAGCAATGCAGTCCTTTGACGGCCGGAAGGGGAGATTTCTGCCCTATGCCAGGCTGGTCATCCGCAATCGGCTCATCGATGCCGCGCGCAGCAGTGCCGCAGTCCGTGAGATTCCCTTCAGCGCCCTGGGAACCGGGGACGAAGGGGAGCGGGACCCCTTCGAGGTTGAGGACCACAGGCAGCAAAACCAAATGGACATCGCCCAGGAAATCGATGCGCTGAGCGCGGAGCTGCTTGCTCTGGGCGTCCGCTTTGACGACCTGGCCGCCGCGTCCCCCCGCTCAGGCAAGACCCGTAAGGCCTGCGCCACTGTGGTGCGCGCGCTGCTTGCCAATCCAATAGCTTTGGAAAATCTGATGGCCACAGGCAGGCTGCCCGCCGCTTTTCTGTCCAAATCCTGCAATCTATCCCCAAAATTGTTGGGGCGGCATCGCAAATATATAATAGCGGCAACGGTGATCCTCGCAAACGATTATCCCCGGTTGCGCGAATATGTAAGTTATATAGGAGAGTGACCGCCATGAAAAACGTCGTCATACAAACCAAAGAAAAGCACGCCCTTATACTGGCAAGCGACGGCACCTTTCGCAAGGTCGCCAATAAGGGTTACAAAGTGGGCCAGGTGTTCCGGACCGTTCGCACGGCCATGATGCGTAAAGCCATTGCGGTGGCGGCAGCCGCGATCATTTTTCTTAGCGGCGGCACGGCGCTGGCCTACTATACGCCGGTCAGCTATGCCACCGTGGATATCAATCCAAGCATAGAGTTTCAGCTGAACCTGTTCGGCCACGTTATAAGCGCTCGCGGCGTCAACGAGGACGGCGAGGCGTTGCTCGCCCGCATTGAGACCGGCACCAACCTGGGGCAGAACATTAAGGCCGTGGTGTGCGAGGCTGTCGCCGAGGGATACCTGCCCGAAGATGATGAGAACACCATTATCGTAACGGTTTCCGGCCCCAACGAGGCCCAGGCCCGGCAGGAAGCCGAGGAAGCAGGGGAACAGGCGCGGGAAGCGCTGGAGGAGACCGGCACGGACGGCGACGTCGAAGCGGACCGCGTGGGCTATGACCGCGTTCAGGAGGCCCGCCGGCTGGGCACCACTCCCGGAAAACTCAATTTGGTGCAGAAATACATGGACTCTGTCGGAGAAGGGGTCGTGGTAGACGTCAACGAGTGGCTGAACAAGCCCGTCAAGGAAATCATGAAGGCCATCAAGGAGAACCGCAAAGCCTCGAAAGCGGGGACGTCCACCGATCCCAAGGCTACGCCTGTGCCCACGGAGCACCCCTCGACCGCCGCGCCCGGCGAAAGCTTTACTCCCGCGCCGAGCGCCCCGCCCGAGATGAACCGGAATGAAAATAAGGATACCGGGAAAGGGAAAGGCAGCCCAAACAAGTCCGCGAAGCCGGACAAAACACCCGTGGCCAAAGGCGTTTCAGGCCATTGATGGTCCGCGCCGCAAAGCCGTTTTAGAATAGAAAAGCGCGCCCGGTTAAAATCCGGCGCGCTTTTTATATCGCGATGGACCGGCTAATACCGGCCCAGGCCGCGGTACAGGGCCTTACAGGACGAGCGGCTGCGTTCCGGTGGGAACGCAGCCGATAGCCAGGGAGAATGGGAGGGGCTAAAAGCTTTTGTAAGATGCATCGGACAGCCGTCCGGCCCGCGATGGCGGGTCAGGCCGGCAGGGTGGCCGGGACGTCCGTTCCGGTGCAGGCGTACGGGTTGACGTCGGTCATGATCTTGTCAAAATCCAGTATGGAGATGAGGTTCCCGTTCATTTTCGCGACTCCCGTCACCACCCCGGCGTTGCCCCCGAATACTGTCGGGTCCGGCTTTTCAACCGCGTCCAGCGGGACCTGATGCATTCCGACGACCTGATGGGCGTGGAAAGCAATCCTTGTGTGTCCGATCTCGGCGATGATAAAGATGTCCTGCTCCTGCCGCTGCGAAGCGGGGTGGTTCAGGTAGGCGGCAAGCTCTATAACGGTCAGAAGCTCGTTCCGGGGACAGATGACGCCCTCCACGCAGGGCATCGCCTGCGGCATAGGCTCTACCGGCCGGTACTGAAGCAGCTCGCACACGATGGCCACATCCATTCCATAGCTGGTTTCCCCGACGCGAAACTCCAGTATCTGCATCTCGCGGCTTTCGGTTTCCGCATGGTTTTTGTTTTGGGCGGGCTTCATAAGCGGCACCTCAATACTTTCCCAGGGCCGGAGCGTTCTCAAGCACAGGGACCTCTTTGACAGGCAGATGGTAGATGGGCGCAAGATTGTCCCTGACGACTCTGGAATCCAGCCTGAACTTTGCGACCTCCTCGCGCAACATGGCGGCCTGCGCCGACATTTCCTCGCTGGTCGCGGAGTTTTCTTCTGCGGTGGCGGCGTTGGTCTGGACAACGGCGGATACCTGGTTCAGGCCCTGCTTGACCTGTTCGATAGCCGCCGCCTGCTCGGCGGACGCGTGATCGATCTTTGTGATTACTTCGTTGATAAGCTGGCCCATCTCGCCCACGTCCTGCAGGATCTTTGCCGTCTGCGCCGTTATCTCCGTGCCTTTGTTCACGGTGGCAACGGACGCCTGAATCAGCTCCGCGGTCTGTTTGGCGGCCTCCGCCGACTTGGCGGCGAGGTTGCGGACCTCGTCGGCCACCACGGCGAAGCCCTTGCCAGCGCTGCCAGCGCGCGCCGCCTCTATCGCGGCGTTAAGGGCGAGTATATTGGTCTGGAACGCGATATCCTCTATAACCTTGGTGATATTGGTGATCTGGTTGGACGAGGTCCCGATATCGGCCATGGCCTGCGTGGAGCTGCTCCATGTACTCGTTTCCGGTCACCCGGCGCTGGACTGCGCGACATGCTGCGCGGCGTTTTTGACGTTCTCCGAGTTTTCGGCGGCCTCGTCGGCAATCTTGGTGATGGAAACGCTCAGTTCTTCAACCGAGGAGGCCTGTTCGGTCGAACCCGTAGCCAGCGCCTGCGCGCCGCTCGATACCTGCGCCGCGCCGGTGCTGACCTGTTCCGCGGCGGTGTTGATGGTAAGCAAAGTGCTGTTCAAAGAGGATGCGGTGTTGAGTATCGCCTGCTTGATGGCGGCGAAATCGCCGATGTAATCAAGTTCCACATCAATCTGCATATCGCCTTGGGACATCTGGCCGAGCTTGTCCGAGATGTCCTTGATGTATGCTGAGAGCAGGGCGTTGGTCTTCTTGATGCTTTCGGCCATGTGGCCCATCTCGTCCTTGCTCTCGTAGTGGACGGCGACCTGCATGTTCCCCTTGGCCATCTCATCGTAAACGTTCACAATTTCTCTGACCGGGGTCAGTATGGATTTCCTTATGGCGATTATTATGACGACTGTTACTACGACGGACAGCCCGGCGCAGGCGATGAGCATGATCCATGCCGAGCTTGCGGTAGCGGCGGCTTCCGCGGCTTGCTGGCCGGCGCTCTCGATGTCCGCGGCCGCGAGTTCGGTGAGGGTATTGATCGCCTGTTCAACGCGGGGCATGTAATCATTGAGGTACAGGTCCTGCGCCCTGGCGTGGTCCGCTTGAGAACCGTTCAGAATAAGGTCGGTAATCTCTCCTCTTATGGAAGCGGCGCCGGATATGGTCGTGCTGACGCTTTCGATATCCGCATGCCTCTCGTCCGTCAGTTGGTTATTCTGATATGCTTCGACTTCGGTCAGGATCTCCTTCCCAAGGACGGCTGCTTCATCCAAAGCCGTTTTGGTTGAAGCGGCGTCCTTCACCAAAAGTGCCTCCCCGATTTTCTGACGAAGGCCCTCCAAATCCTTCTGCAGGATTCTGACGTGGTCCGCGTTGGGCACCGTGTACTTGACGTATTGATTCACATCCGCGTCAACGCTGCTGATGCTGAATATGGACATAAAGACGGACAGCAGCAACAGAACAAGAACGATGCCGAAACCGAAAATCAACTTCTTGCTGATGGACAGATTTTTCATAAAACTCGTTTTACCCCTCTCTTTTCTTATGGCGGTTTCAGGTTGCTTTCTCATGGCATTCCCTTCCTTCGGCGCCTTGCCCGGTTATCCGGGATTGCTCGGACCGGTATCTTATAATCTTCCGGACATGCGGACGGCGCTTTTCACCTTTTTTAACATTCATCCATTGATTTGCCGCATCCCGGCGCGTTGAAACGGGCAAAGGGTTTGCGCCAGTACAGCAAAAAGATGTATTTTTTGCAAAAAGGAAAATTGCTGCCACCAAGCGGTAAGCAGCAAAAAATTTCCTTATTTTAAGTAGAAATCCATAATTTGCCTGAATAAAAAAATAATCTGCCCCATAAGCAGAACATTTTATATAACAAATCGGTGTATATATGTTTCGGGCTTAAAAGATTTTACAGCGCAGTTCCAATCTGGAATGGATGCCCAACTTGCTGTATACGTTATGCAGGATGGTCTTTACGGTCTTTTCCGATATATAAAGCCTGCCGGCAATCTCCTTTGCGCTCAGCCTCTCCCTCGCCAGCAGTGCGACCTCTTTTTCTCGTGGCGTCAGAGGCGATTGGGCTCGGATGGCCTTTGTGATAACGCCTGCGCCTTTTTTGTGCCGTTCGTAAAGCGACATCAAGGCGTTGAAATGGTCATCAGCTCCCGGGCCAGGGGATTCCCGCCCCGTTTTGAGGAATTCCGGAGGAATGCCGAGCTCGTCCCAAATACAGGCGAAGGGAAGATAAATCCTGTCGGGCAGGGCCAGGGCGAGGGCTTCCCTCAGATGCTCCAGAGCTTCGGGACCGCGCCCGTTTCTGCGCTTTGCCGCGGCAAGCAGCAGGAGGTGGCAGACCTGAGGATAGATATAATGCATGCTTTTTGCCGTTTCCATCAGAGGCGGCGATATGCCGTAAAACTCATTATATCGCTTGTCGTTCAGCAGGAGCCAGGAGTAGACCAGCTGGACATGGGGCAGGGCCGGCGCGTACACGGTCTTGCGCAGGCTCTCCATGTTGCGAAGCCAGCCCGCGACATTATCCGCCCGGCCCAGGGCAATGTCTATGAACGCGAGGCACAGGTCCACCATGCGCAGCACGTATAGCTGAGCATTTCCGTCCGCATAGCTCCGGATATTTTCCACCGCGATGAAATAGCCGTCCACATCTCCCCGTAAAATGGCGATGCGGGCCAGGACCAGCTCGGCGCAGAGGCAGACGCTGACCTGCTGCCTGCTGCGGGCTTCGTACAGCGCTCTGTAGCACAGCATCTCCGCCTCATCGTCCTCGCCCCGCATGAGCATGACCTCGCCCGCATGGCGCTGGCTGCGCCGGTCCCCTGTCCGCGGGTCAGCCGGAGGTGATAGGGGAGGAACGCCTCCAGATCCGAAAGCGTTTTGTCCAGCTTTCCGGATTCACGCCAAAACAGGCAGAGGATTGAGGTGCTGCCCATGGTCCACGGCACATCCTTCAGCAGAACGCTGCCGGATTCGCCCAGTATGTCCAGCGCGGTCCTTATGCCTTCGCCCATCTTTCGGACATCGTTATGCGCTCTGAGAGACAGCAGAAGTAAAAACTCGCCCTTCAGCCTCCGGAGATCCTTCGGGCTGAGGTTGCCCGTATTTTTTTCAACCGCCAGCCCGATCAGGCGGAACAATGTTTGCCGGGCCGCGGTTTCACCGTCCAGCAGCATGGCGCAGGCAAACACAAGCAGGACAAAGGGATACCTGCAGAGCGTTTCTTCAGGACATTCCCTGATCACAGCCAGGACCAGTTCGGGCAGGGCCTTTTCGCTTTGACCGAAAATGTATGTGCAATCCAAGGGCAGGGACAGCAGGGCGTCGAAATCTCCGGCCATCAAAAAGAACCGGGCGGCTGTAAGCAGCATTGAATCGGCGGCACAGCACCGGCCGGCCGTGCGCAGTATCCTTTTCCGGGAATCCTCCGATCGGTACTGATACAATTGATTCCGCAGATAATCCCGCAGGATGCTGTGTATTGTGTAGGCATTCTTATCCGGAAGGTAACGTATAAAATCGTTGGAATCCAGCAGAATTTTAACGGATTGGGGAAGCGTTTTTTTTTCCATCATAGCCGCTGCCTGCCGGGCGGTAAAGCTGTCCATGACCGACACGGAAATCAAAAAATCCTTTTCTTCAGGCGTAAGCCGGTCCCATATCGCGGTTTCCACCAGTCGCGCGATGTCGGCGGTATAATGAAAGGCCCAGGTTTCCTCAAAATCAGTCATTTGCAGCAGGACGGCGGAAACCCATCCCTCGGTGCTGGCGCACACGGTATCCAGCTCGTCGTCGGTGAGGCGGATCCCTCTCATGCGGAAAAGCCGGGCGGTGTTTGCCCTGTCCAGGAGGAACGCGGATGCTTTGACGGTGTGTATACGCGCGTTATGGAAGGTGATCTGCGGCTTTGTCACAAGAGGCTGAGTGATGAATACCAAATGCAGGCGGGAGCTGCCGTGCATGGAAAAAACGCTCATCAGTTCGCGCGGCGTTTCGCACCCGACAAGCTGGTAATTGTCTATCACCAGATAGATCTCCGCCGGACACCTCAGGCCCTGGAGAATCGGCGTCACATACATCAGCGTTTCCGTCGAGGGCATGCCCAGCTTCAGCAATTTGGCGGCTGTGTCTGCGTTTACTTTGGCAAACAGCGCGCAAATATGCTGCCATGCCATGAAAGGCGGTTCGCCCAGGCAGGTATACCAGTATTCCTGCGCGTCCGGGGCGAGGTTTTCTTTCAGATATTCCCGAACGGCGGTCGTTTTTCCGAAGCCGGAAGGCGCCTCAACGATGGTCAGGGGATAGTACGGCATTTGGTCAAGCTGCCTTTTGAGCTTGTCGGAGAAGCAGTACGTTTTTGACCGGTTGTATTTTCCACGCATCTTTTTCCCCCAATAAAGATTCGGGAGAATAGACAATTATTCTCCCGTTTGAAAAGCCTATAAAGATGTCATTAGCCAGATTATGACAAAAAACCCCCATCTTTTCAATATTTAAAACATGTTAATGCAAATGTCAAATATTTGCATTGATCAAAAAAACCTTTTATCTTATCGGACTTATTTGATACAGGGATAATTGTGTTGGGCCTGTTAATGACGACGAAAAAGGTGAGGAGAGAGCCATGCAGAGAAGGACGCCTGAGCATTTTTGCGGGTGCCTGCTGGCGGAGGCCATAGGGGATGTGTATATTAAAGCAGGGCAATCAGTTGCCTGTCGACATGACGTATGGTTCGGTGGAAGCAGCCCAAATGGGCGTCAGCCCGCCGCGGCGGGTCTGACGATTGAAGGAATGGATGTTCTGGAAAAGCAATACTCCAAGTTTACCATCCCTTTCGCATGCGTAAAATAAAACAAAACATACGGGAGGAAAGCGCGTATGCCCAGACATAAAAAGAACAAAAACAAACACGACCATCTGGAGGCACAGTTTGAAAGTGACCGCGCGGAGAACGAGAAGATAGGCCTGCCCGAGAACGTGCGCGCGGTCTTTGGGGAGGAGCATAACCCCAACGACGGCTGACCGCCGGAGGGGCGCGACAAAAACGCGCAGCCTGTGCGCGTAGAGAGGCATGGAAAAGAAGCGTTGAAAAGCAAACGCCCGCACAGCCACGCGGGCGTTTGACGTGGGATAAACGGATAAAGCGCTTTTTGCTGATATCCGTTTGTGTTTCAGCGCGTAAATAATGGGACCCTGAGAATAACTGACAAAATAGTTACATTGTCCATCCGGGTTCTCACATACGTTGCATATCGGGGCGCATAGTCGCCCTTTTTTATGTTGCCAGACAATATGGACCGGCCGGGGCGAAGGCCCCCTGTTCCGGTTCCGGTGCGGGCGGCAATACATATTATAAGTTTGCGCCTTCGGCGTAAAGGATTTGCGCATTCCGCGTTGAATTGCACATAAACACGTTTTGCAAAGCTTTTGATTTGAAGAGGAGGATATGCATGCACATCGGTATAATCGTACATTCATTGACGGGGAACACGCTGGCAGTCGCCGAAAAGATCAGGGAGAAGCTGACGGCGGCAGGGCACGGGGCGGAGATAGAGAAGATAGCGGTCGCGGGGGGAGAGGATCCGCAGAAACGGGAGTTCGAGCTGAGTAACCCGCCGGATGTGTTGCCCTATGAGGCGTTGGTGTTCGGCGCGCCGGTCCGCGCCTTTTCGGTTTCGCCGGTCATCGCCGCCTATATGAAGCAAATGGCGTATCTGGACGGCAGGAAGGTGGCCCTGTACGTCACCAAGCATTTGAAGCCTAATTGGACGGGCGGGAACAAGGCCATCGCAACCATGCGCGCCCTCTGCGAGAAAAAGGGCGGGGTCGTGGCCGGCACGGGCATCGTATCACACAAGAGCAAAGACTATGCGGGCGACGTCGAGAGGCTGGCCGAGCGGATAAGCGCGCTGTTTTGAGGGCGCGCACGGACGGAAAGCCGGGGATGTCCTCGGGGTTGTGCCACGCTTGTGCTTTCCCGGCAGAGCGCCTTTGTCGTTATGAAAACACCTGTCCGTTCATCTCGCAGGCCGTTAAAATTTTCTGCACTGTATAATATTATCGATTGCTTTTGCGAGCAGCCGGACCGGGGAAGGAACCCCCGGTCCTTTGTTGTGCGTGCAACGGAGTAGCGGAAATGGGAGACATTGCTATGGCAAATGCATGCAAATAAATTAATATACTCGCAATAAATTTGTAATATATAATTAATAAGAGGGCCTGAACATGAACAAGCAACGGAAAAAGCGTATCGCCGCGATAACCGGCGGTATGGGCAGCCTTCTTCTGGTACTCGCGTTGTCCGCGCCGGTCAGCGCGGGACAGCCCAGTGTTACCGAAGCGGCCGCGGTCGCCGGCGCGCAGGACTGCCCGAAGGTCGTGCAAAGCGTAAAAACCGGCGACAAAACTGCGGCAACCGACAGCGCGTCCAAGGTTGCGGACACGGCCGGCAATGCGGCTGCCGACACGACGGCCAGGACCGCCGCCGTTAAGGCGGCCAAGGAAGCGGCGGCCGTTGCTCCGTCCAATTGTACCCAGGGGAACTGCGTCACGCCCAGCTGTACGACGGGCGACTGCGCGTCGGACAACTGCTGCAACGCCGGCTGCACCGCCTCAGACTGTGACGCATCCGGCTGCGCGGGCGGGAAGTGCTACACGGGCGGCTGCGACACGAAAAACAACGCCCAAAGCCGCAACAAAAATGCTGCGCCAGCCAGCGTCAAGTCGGTGACCGATACGGCGAAGCAGAACAGCGGCAGCTGCAAGTCGACAGACCCTTCGGCCCTCCGGAAGGCGCTGAACGGTCTCAGGAGCGGCTCAGGCTGTCCCGCCGGTAACAGCCAGGGGTATGTCATCAAAGGCAGTTCCAACTGCCCCGCCAGCGGAAGCTATTCGTTCAGCCCGCAGAGCGGCGGGTCGTCCTGCCCCTTTGCCAACGGTTTTTAACTCCGCACGCACTTAGAAGGAGCCGCTTTAGGCGGCTCCTTTACATTGTCTGCAATACTTCGGGAACGGAAACAAGGAGGGGCAGCGCTCAGAGTATAAAAAATCAGACGGTTTGCGGCGTTGCCGAAAGCTTTTAAGGATGGTGGGTGTATGAGCGTTATAACAGCAAAGGAAATGGTGGCGTTTGTCAAGCGCGCGGAGGCGGAAAAGTGGGGGTATGTGTACAGCGGGCAGGGACAGAAATACAGCGCCGAGCTCGCGAAAAAATGGGCGGAACAGGGGCGCGCGGGCAAGAGCGCCGAATACTATCTTGAAGAGTGCAAAGTATGGTTCGGTCACATCGTGGTGGACTGCAGCGGCCTTTTGATCGAGGCCTACCGGAGCAAGCAGGCGGATTACGGCGACAAGTCGTCAGGGACGCTGCGGATGCAGGCCGTCGACCGCGGCGCGCTTTCGGAGATGCCGGACGTGCCCGGGCTGGGGGTCTGGCGGAGCGGGCACATCGGCCTTTATATAGGCGCGGGAAAGGTGATAGAGGCGGCGGGCGTGAAGTGGGGCGTGGCCGAAGCGCCGCTGTGGTCGCCGGTCGGCGGCAAGGCGTGGAAGGAATGGCTCCAGCTCCGGGACGTGGATTACGAGGAGGCGCCGGGGAAAGTCGAGATTGGCAACGGCGCGTTCTCGGTAGGACGCCTGCTCGCCCTCAAGAGCACATGGATGCGGGGCGAAGACGTGCGCGACGTGCAAGAACAGCTGATAGCGCGGAAATACAGCGTAGGCGGCACCGGCGCGGACGGGATATACGGACCCAAAACGACGCAGGGCGTCAGGCGTTTCCAAGGCGACAAGGGCCTGCAGGTCGACGGCATCGTGGGACCGAAGACGACCGCCGCCCTCGGCGGGCTGTGGACGGGCTGACGCAAACACGGGTAAACAAAAGCGGCGTGTCGTTGGGCGTGCCGCTTTTGGGTTTGCATACCCCCGCAGGATGGTTTAAACTATACCTAATCTATTGGGGGGTGGAGCGATGATGCGCAGCAAGGGGACGCCCGTGCTGAATGTGCCCAACATACTTTCCCTTATCCGGCTTTTGCTGGTAGGCGTCTTCTACTTCGTGTTCAGCATACCTGACCACATGGCGGCCCTCGTTATCTTTCTGGTGGCAGGGGCCACCGACCTGCTGGACGGCTATATTGCCCGGAAATACAATCTTATAACCGACCTTGGGAAGCTTCTGGACCCGCTGGCGGATAAGCTGCTTTTGATCGTCGCGCTTTTCTGCCTGTGGGGCGCGGGCAAGGTGCCCCTGATATTCCCGGTGCTGGCCGCAGTTAAGGAGCTGCTGATGGTGGCGGGCGGCGCATTTTTGTTGACCAGAGAGCACAAGGTGGTGTATTCTAGGACCATCGGCAAGATAGCGGCCGCCGTGTTTTTCCTGGGCGTGGTCGCGTCGTTTTTCAGCCCGGACATCATGCCGTGGCACATCGTGCTCCTGTCCGCGGGGCTGGGGCTTTCGGTCGTCGCGCTCTGTTGCTACGCCTACGTGAATGTGCTGGGCCGCGGACGGAAAGAATAGCATATACGAGCCTTTGGGGGATGAGGAAGTACGCGCGGCAAACGCCGGAAAAGAGAGGGTGCCCCTGGCTGAAAGGCATCCGGGCGGGCGCGCGGAAGGGTCGCATCTCCGGCCTTATTTAAAGGGAGGCCCCGGGAGACCGGGCGGCGGGCAGGCCGTTACAGCGCGCATGAGGGGCGCATACTGCGCCCGAATTAAGGTGGTACCACGAAACGAACGCCTTTCGTCCTTAAACGGAGGAAGGCGGCTTTTTTTGGGAGGGCATCCATGGATTACTTTGAGACCGCAACGGCTTCCAATATATTCGGAATCGCATTTCTGTTGGCTGCGGGCGTCGTGGCATTCGGCGTAAAGCGCTTCTGCCGCCGCCGGGGATATGGTGAGGAGAAAGCGGCGGACGTCGTGTTCCGCGCCAAGGCAGCGGCCATGGTGCTGGGGATTTTGGGCACCGTACTGGTGGTGGAGATCATTAAATTCTGAAATTTTGTCAATATATGATGGAGGTTGTTTCAATGTCTGGATTCAGGGAGATGGACAAGGTCTACGACCCGGCGCAGGTGGAGGACAGGCTGTACGCCGCGTGGGAGCGCAATGGATACTTCCACGCCGCGCCCGACCCTTCCCGCACGCCTTTTACCATAGTCATACCGCCCCCCAACATTACCGGGCAGCTGCACATGGGCCACGCGCTGGACAACACCATGCAGGACGCCCTGATCCGCTTCAGGCGGATGCAGGGATTCTGCGCGCTGTGGATGCCGGGCACCGACCACGCCAGCATCGCGACCGAGGTCAAGATCGTGGAACAGCTGGCCTCCGAGGGCCTGACCAAGGCCGACGTCGGTCGGGAGGGCTTTCTGGAGCGTGCGTGGAAGTGGCGGGAGACCTACGGCAGCCGCATTGTGCAGCAGCTGAAAAAGCTGGGGTCCTCCTGCGACTGGGAGCGCGAGCGGTTCACCATGGACGAGGGATGCAGCCGGGCGGTCGTTGAGACTTTCGTGGATCTGTATGAAAAGGGCCTCATCTACCGGGGCGACCGCATCATCAACTGGTGCCCCGATTGCCGCACCGCGCTGTCTGACGCCGAGGTGGAGCATGAGGACAGTGCGTCCCACCTGTGGCACATCCGCTACCCCGCGGCGGACGGGGGGGAGGGCGTGGTGGTGGCCACCACCCGGCCCGAGACCATGCTGGGGGACACCGGCGTGGCCGTGCACCCGGACGATAAGCGGTACGCGCACCTCATCGGCAAGACGGTCATACTGCCTCTGATGGACCGCGAGATACCGGTGGTGGCCGACGAATACGTGGACATGGAGTTCGGGACCGGCGCGGTCAAGATGACGCCCGCACACGACCCCAACGACTTCGAGGTGGGCGCGCGCCACGGCCTGCCCATACTCCGCGTGATGGACGATGGGGGCGTCATAAACGGGCACGGCGGGAAATATGCCGGCCTGGATCGCTACGAGGCGCGAAAGCGCATAGAGGAAGACTTGAAGGCGCTTGGCCTGCTGGTCAAAAAAGAGGAATATACGCACGCGGTGGGGCACTGCTACCGCTGCAGTACCGTGATAGAGCCCATTATCTCCAAGCAATGGTTCGTGTCCATGAAGCAGCTGGCCCAGAAGCCCATCGAGGCCGTCCGGGACGGGGACATCCGCTTCGTGCCCGATCGGTTCTCGCGCGTGTATTTCAACTGGATGGAAAACATCCGCGACTGGTGCATCTCCCGCCAGCTCTGGTGGGGGCACCGCATCCCGGCCTGGTACTGCGACGGCTGCGGGGAGGTCACGGTCGCGAAGGAAGCGCCCCAAAGCTGCCCCAAATGCGGAGGCCCGGTGCGTCAGGACGAGGACGTGCTGGACACGTGGTTCAGCTCGGGGCTGTGGCCCTTCTCCACCATGGGCTGGCCGGAAAAGACGCCCGAGCTCGACTATTTCTACCCGACCAGCGTGCTGGTGACCGGATATGATATTATCTTTTTCTGGGTGGCCCGCATGATCGTGTTCGGGTACGCGCAGATGCGCGAAAAGCCGTTCGGGGACGTGCTGATACACGGCATCGTCCGCGACGAGCTGGGCAGGAAGATGTCCAAGTCGCTGGGCAACGGCATCGACCCGCTGGAGGTTATCGAAAAGTACGGGGCCGACGCGCTGCGGTTCTCGCTGATAAATGGCACGTCGCCCGGCAACGACATGCGCTTTTCCTGGGCCAGGGCCGAGGCCGCGCGCAACTTTGCCAACAAGCTGTGGAACGCCGCACGCTTCGTGCTGATGAACGCGGGCGGCGACGCGCATGCGCTTAATGCCTCAGCGCTGGACATGGCCGACAAATGGATACTCACGCGGCTGAACCAGCTTATCGCCGAGGTCACCGCGCACATGGAGAAATACGACCTGGGGCTGGCCGCGCAGAAGCTCTACGACTTCATCTGGAGTGAATACTGCGACTGGTACATCGAGATGGCCAAGGCCCGGCTGTACGGGGAGGACGAGCGGGCGAAAGCGGCGGCACGGGCCGTGCTGTTGCACGTTCTGGAAGCGGTGATGAAGCTGATGCACCCGATCATGCCTTTCATTACCGAGGAGGTGTACCTGCATCTGCCCGGCGCGAAGGAAACGGTGATGACCGCCGCGTGGCCCGAGACCGATCCCGCGCTATCCTTTGAAAGAGAGGCCGCGCAGGTAGCCGCCGCCATGGACGCCATTCGCGCTGTGCGCAACATCCGCGCCGAGATGAATGTGGCGCCCTCGGTGCGCGCCCGGCTGATACTGGTCACGCCGGATACGGAAGCGTTCGCCGCGCTCACGCCCTACATCGAGAAGCTGGCCGGGGCCAGCGGCGTCACCGTGCAGTCCGGCAAGGAGGGCATTGGGGACAACGCGGTGTCGCTGGTGTGCGAGGGGTGCGAGGTGTTCATACCGCTGGAGGAACTCATCGACATCGGCAAGGAGCGGGAGCGCCTGCAAAAGGAGGCCGCCAGGCTGGAGGACGAGATCGGCCGCGCACGGGCCAAGCTGGATAACCCCGGCTTCGTGTCCAAGGCGCCGGCGCAGGTCGTGGAGGCCGAGCGCGCCAAGATAGAGAAGTTTTCCCAGATGCTGGAAACGGTACGCGAGCGGCTGGACGCCCTGAAGGATTGACGTATGGGCATTAAGGAAACTCTGGAATACATATACGGGCTGAAAGGCGACCGTCAGCCCGCGCAGGAGCGTTTTCGGGCGCTCCTTGGCGTTTTGGGGGACCCGCACCGCGCCTTTCAGCCGGTGCACGTGGCCGGGACCAACGGCAAAGGCTCGACCTGCGCTTTCCTCGCCTCCGTTTTAACGCACAGCGGTAAAAAGACCGGCCTGTTCACCTCGCCGTATCTCGAGCGGTTCAACGAGCGGATGCAGATGGACGGCGTCCCCATCCCCGACGGCGCGCTGATAAGCGCCGTGGACGCCGTGCGCGCCGCGGCCGGGCGGATAGCGGGCGAACACGGGCCGCTGCGTCCGTTCGAGGCCATCACGGCCGCCGCTTTTCTGTGGTTTGCGCAGAGCGGGGCGGAGGTGGCCGTGGTCGAGGCCGGGCTGGGTGGCGGGAGCGACGCCACCAACGTGCTGTGGCCCACCCATGCCGCCATCACCAGCGTATCGCTCGACCACACGGCCCGGCTGGGGAGCGACGTCGCGTCCATCGCCCGGGAAAAGGCAGGCATTCTCAAGCCCGGCGTTTTTGCGGTGATACACCCACAGGAGCGGGCGGCGGAGGCGGCCATACGGGAGCGGGCAAGCGCCTGCGGCTGCCGCGCGCTCTTTCTGCGGCCGGAAGACGTGCGCGTGCGGGAGGACAGTCTCGCGCGCCGGGTGTTTGATTTGAACGCCGAGGGCGCGAAGCTGGAGAACATTGAGATCGCGCTTTTAGGGCGGCACCAGATGGACAACGCGGCGGGCGCGGCCTGCATCGCGCTGGACATGGGGTTAAGACCGGACGTCATACGCGAAGGGCTGAAAAGCGCGCGCTGGCCCGGACGGCTGGAGATGGTTAAGACCGGGGACGGGCGCGTGCTGCTGGACGGCGCGCACAACGCGGGCGGGGCGCGAGCGCTGAGGGGCGCGCTGGAGCGGTATTTTGGCGATATCCCTAAAGTTCTGGTTTGTGCGGTGTCCAGGGACAAGGACGTAGCGTCCATGGCCCGCATCTGGGCGCCGGCTTTTTCGGGCGGCGTGGTGGCCACCGCGCTGGGGCGCACGATGGAGGCCGGGGACGTGGCGCGGTACTTTGCGAGCGCGGGTGCGCGCACGCTGGTGCGGGATACCCCCGAGGCCGCGCTCCAGGCTGCGCGCGCGGACGGGCACATGGTGGTGGGCGCGGGGTCGATCTATCTGGTGGGCGCGCTGCGCGCGTTTTTGAACGGACAAATGGCTTAGGGCAATACCGCACAAGTCGTGCGCACCGTCCTGGCGGATCTTTTTGCGCGGAAACGGCGTCCAAAATGCGCTCAATAGCTCCGCTATTCCTGTGCTTTGTCCTTGTTCCGCACAAAATCTCTCGCGATTCCGGCGACACTCCTTTTGTGTGATATTGCCTTAGAACGGGTGCCCGGCCCCTGCCGGCGCGCATAGTATGGCGCAGGAGGGTCGAGGCCATATGAGCGAGCAGGTTTGGGTGGCGCACGCGGGCGAGGATACGCTGGGCGTCTGGGAACTGGAGCCGCTGCGGGAAACGGGAGGATGGACATCCCGAGGCTGGCGGGGCACAAGGCGCGGGGCGCGCGCAGACTGTCCTGGGACCCGGGATTCGGGCGGCTGTACGTTTCCTGCACCTACGCCAACTCGGTGGGCGTCGTCGATCCGGCGGCGGGCCGCTGGCTGGAAGAGGTGGCCGTCGGCGCGGCGCCGACCGACATCTGTGTCTGCCGCGAGCGGGTCACCGTGTGCTGCTGCGAGAGCGAGAGCCTGTGGGCACTGGACAGGGAGACGCCGTCGGCCGTGGGCTGCATACGGCTCCCCGGCTTCCCTTATTCGATGGATGGATCGGGGGACGCGCTGTTGCTGTGCTGCCTGACCCGGCCGGCCATCTGGAGCGTGGACGAAACCCTCAGCGTATCCGGCGTGTTCGAGCCGGAGACCGGGGCCATGCACGCGACCGGCGGGGGGCGACATACTGGCCACCCTGCTGCCGCTGAATGCGGCGCGCGCGGGGCGGCTGGCGCTGATATGCAAAAAAACGGGACGCGTAAAGCGTACGCTGGGTATGGGGACCATGCCCGGCACGGTCCGCGTGTCCCCGGACGGGGGAATCGCCGTCGCAGTCAGCATGAGCGAGGGCGAGGTGCTGTTCGCCGACCCCGCAACGCTCCGGCTGAAACGCAGCGTACATGTGGGCGCCATGCCCGACGACATATTGTTTTTGCCGGACGGGCGGGGCGTGCTGGTGACCTGCATGCTGGAGGAAATAATCGTGTGGCTGGACCTTGAGGGGAACCTTGTGGGGAGCGCGCGGACGGGAAAGGAGCCGCGCGGGCTTGCGATCATTCCGGGGCTTCCTGCCCGAGAAGCGTCGTGAGTATGTGCGCGTACAGCCCGGGCGCGCGTTCGCGCCAGTTCGCGCACAACGCGCGGGCTTCATCGGCGGTGGGGACGTTCAGCCGGAGGCGCAGTATTTCGACGGTGCCCTCGGTTATCCAGAGTTCCGTGAGATACTGGCTGTGGGCGACGCAACGGTAATCCGCGCCGGTCTGGGCTTCGCGCCGCAGCTCGTCCCCGTGCGCGTCAAGGTAGTCGTTCAGGCTCCCAGACAGGCGCTTTGGAAGCGTGGGGGCGAGTTCATCGATGACCCGGCGTCCCGCGGGCAGCAGGCGCAGCGCGCGCCCGGCCGACGTTTCCATCTCCTCGATGAGCGCCGAGGAGGTGAGGTGCGCGACGGCCAGCGAAACGTCGAAATAGTGGAGCTGGAGGTGCCCTATCAGCATACCGTCCAGCTGCTGGCGCGTCAGGGCGATGCCCGCTCCTTCCAGTGCGTAGAGTACGCACAGCTTGACCGCGTTCAGGTCCGGCTTTCCCGCCATCGTACGCCACCCCCTATATATGAATTATAACGCGTCGCCGCAAACTGCGCCATGCTCAAAATCCCTGATCGCTTTGCGGTACAGGGATTCTTTTTGCCGCTCCGTTGCTGCCTTCCCCCGCAAAGCCTATAGCTTTGCGGGGGCCCCTTGGGGATGCGGATTCCGCTCCACTCAGAATTCCGCGGCACTGCGCGGCAGGGGATTCTTCGCCGCGCTGCCATTGCTCCTCCTTTTTCCCACAAAGCCTTTTGGGCTTTGCGGGGGCCCCCTGCCTGCCCGTTATCGCAATCTTTTTCCCACAAAGCTTCGCTTGGCCGGGACTCCGGGGCGCGTGGCCGGCCCGGTCGGCTGGCTGGAATTTGAGATTGAAGCAGACTGCGCTCCACCCCATAAAGCCCTGCGGCCTTGCGGAGCCTTTTCCGTTTTCATCGAAAACGCTTGCATTTTGCGCGGTTTACGGTATAATAATTCTTGCGTGATTTTTCATGTGGGGTTATAGCTCAGCTGGTCAGAGCGCTACGTTGACATCGTAGAGGTCGTTGGTTCGAGCCCAATTAACCCCACCAACCGCGTCGGAGCAAAGTTCGCTTTGCTCCGTTTCGCATTTCACGCAAAACTCCGGCCGCTTCCTTACTTTCCTACCTGCGAAGAAGTTCGGGCAAGGTGAAAACACCTTGCTGAAGGAGTAGGCGTCGTTTAGCAGTTCTTTATGGCGCTTCTCCCACGATTGCGTATTAAGTTTTTGTATACTGCTCTGTACCGGCGCGGAGCTTTACACGGTCTATTTCCCCATAACGCCCTTGAATTTAAGTTGCGTTCTGCGGTGGAAGCCGGGAGGGCAAACGGGCGGTTACGAGCGGGCGGCGGATATGTAGGCCGGCGCCTTGAAACAGCGGGATAATATGCAGTATACTTTGAAGTGTGCTTTGCGCTGCTTTGGGTATTGGAGGATGCATCATGTCGATAGCAAAAGTGAAAGAGTACTTTGAGCAATGGGGTATGGCGGGCAGGATACTGGAGTTTGACGATTCCAGCGCGACGGTCGAACTGGCGGCGCAGGCCGTCGGCTGCGCGCCGGCAAGGATAGCCAAGACATTGTCTTTCTTGCTGGGGGACAAAGCCATTCTGATTGTGGTCGCCGGCGACGTCAAAATAAGCAATTCCAAATACAAAGCGCAGTTTTCGGCAAAGGCGAAGATGATACCTCCCGACGAGGTGGAAAAGCTGACGGGGCATGCTGTCGGCGGCGTGTGTCCCTTTGGCATCAACGACGGCGTTGCCGTTTACCTTGATGAATCCTGAAGCGCTTTGAAAGCGTATACCCGGCCTGCGGAAGCGGCAACAGCGCGATGGAGATGACCATAAAAGAGCTGGAAACATACTCAAAGCATAACGCGTGGGTCGACGTCTGTCAGGGATGGCAGTGAAGCTCCGGGCAGTTCGTGGCCTTAGCCGGCAGCCGCGGAACCCAAAAATGCAAAATCGGAGGGCCGGCCTTGTATCAGGATGATATCATATGGCGCGATCTGGAAATCCTCAGAAGATTCGCAAAAGCCATCCTCAGAAAAGAAAGCGCATTCGAGGTCGTGGGCCAACAGGGAAACGTTACGGAATGCGGACGGCTCTATTTCGATTTGAAGGCGTTGGTCTCCGAGGACAAGATCAACGAGGCGGAGAACCTGCTGTTCGAGAAGTTTCGAAATAGCTGCGGGGTTTTACAGGGAACTGCATAATTTGAACAACGAAGTCTTGGAAAGGGCGGTGTTTTCGAGGGGGGAGATCGCGCAGGGCATCAGGGACATCCGGAGGATATATTTGGAGCATCATCCCATGGGATTGATAGAGTACGGGGATGAATAAGGAAGGTCACCTTCGCTTGCGGTTGGTGGCAAATGAGATATGACCGATAACAAATAACATACAGTAAAGAAGAGGTCCGGCGGCAGCCGGCCTCTCGTTTTTCAAAATTTGTTTCAGGTATTCTCTGCGCAGGCGTGAACGTGGTCATATACCAAATATATGCCAATTCAGGGCACAACCGGGTGACCGTACGCATAGCCTGAAAGAATACCGGCAACGGTTTTCAGTGATACTATGAAAAGCGGATACGAAGGAGAACAGTATTATATGGCAAACGTACAGGATACGCGCAGGGACAGGACAAAGCTGGAATGCATCAGAGGAGGAAGGCGACAATACCCCGGCCCCGCAGGCCCCTGCCCCCAAATATACGGACGGGAACCATTACAGGATGAACTATTATATCTGGAAGCATATCGAAAAAGGCGGGATGGGATAAGACGGAATGAATTGCCCCGGACAAAATTCCGGTCCACGCAAAGCCCCTGTATCGCTTGGCGAGGCAGGGGTTTCCTGCGCCTCCTTCCGTACGGTCCGTACAGGCGATACAGGTTAGGACGAAAAAACGGAGGCCGCATTTTGGCGGCCTCCGCCCAAGCAAAGGGTTTTTGTTCCCGTCATGACCGGATGGACTGTTCAGCCATCTCGATGGCGGACTGCACCATACGGCCGCAGTCCCTGGAGGATACAGAGCCCCACCCTTCGCGGCGCACCGTGTCCTCTACGCCCATCCGACGGGCGATCTCCTGTTTCAGCGCTTCCGACATGATGCTGTGTCTGGACATCGTACAAGACCTCCTTTGCTGTTTCCGCCCGGCCGCCCACGGCCGGGCCGGCCTTTATCAAAGGTTCTTTTCCGCTGCCCGGATCATGCGCTGGACCATTTCGCCGCCGATGGGGCCGCCCTGTCCGCCGTTGACGCGCGCGGGCAGATTACCCTTATACTCGTCGTTGAATTCCTTGCAATTCTGCAGGATACCGAGGTCCTGCGCACATTCCATCTTGAACTTTGTCCATGGATGGTCAGGGCCGTATTTGCGGTTTTTTGACGCCATTTGCTGCTAACCTCCATTCGCGCGCATACTTTCATTGTTAGGTTGCACACATCGGCGCGTAAAAAACGCGCCAAATGTTGCCGTCATGGCTTGTTTTTGTCAAATCAGGTTTTCTCAACAAAAAGAAGAAGAACTCATATAGTGGTAGGAGCCGGGCGGCCTTCAGCCGGTCCGGCATTGCTGACGAAAACGTGAAGGTGGTTTGTACATGGATGCAAGAGAGCTTTTTGCGCGGATGATCAAATGCGAGGCGGGCGGGGAAGGGATGAACGGGATGCAGGCGGTCGCGTCGGTGGTAATGAACCGAGTAAACGTTCCCTACGGCGAGTACCTGCGGACCGGGCAGGGCGATCTGCGGCTGGTGCTCACGCAGCCCTACCAGTTCACCTGCTATCTGGAAACGGTGGGGGGCGAACCCAACCCGCAGACGGTGTGGAGCAATCCGCCCGAGCAGGTGCATTACGACGTCGCCGACTGGGCGCTATCCGGCCACATCCTGCAGGGCGTGGACGACAGCCTGTGGTACATGAATCCCTACAGGCCCGACTGCCCTCAGTATTTTCCATACAACCGGACGGGGGTGCAGCATAACCGCGTCAGGGAGCATTGTTTCTTTATGCCTACGCCCCTCTATGCCCAAACCTGACCGAAGGGAGGCTCATAATGGAAACTTTTGGGGGCTCCGCCTCCACGACGCAGCCGCCCGCATCGGTGACCAACCCCACGCTTCCCCCCGGGATTCCTGCGCGGCCTCATCGGTCAAACGGTGGAGGTGGAATTCACGCTGGGGACGGAGGGCGCCGTTACGGACAGGGCGGGGCGGCTCATCGAGGTGGGGGCCGATTACATCGTGCTTCGGGACGCCTTTACCGGGGCCGATATCGTCGCCGACATCTTTGCGATCAATGTTTACTGAAACATGCTATAGCTTAATGTCTGGTAAAAATTGAAAGGAGGAAACAAAATGGCGGGACAGAATAATGCGGTATCTTACAAGGACATGTCGACATATAAACCGCAGCCCAACAACGCGGGGACCATGCCGCCGGCGGGGAACCAGTACTTCGGCCAAGCCGCGCAGGGGACGCAGAGCGCTCCGGCGACGGCCTATTCCGCGCCGATGTCCATGCAGCAGCCCGCGGCGCAGGCCGCGCCGATGGCCGGCACGATGCCGGCGGGCCAGATGCAGGCCGGCGCCCAGATGGTGCCGCAGACGGTCGCCAACCCGTATTTTCTTGCGGGGTACCTGCAAAAGAACATCGGGCGGACGGTCCGCGTGGAGTTCATGCTGGGGACCAACGGGGCGCTGACCGACAGGAGCGGCCAGCTCATGGAGGTGGGCGCGAGTTACATCGTGCTGCGCGACGCTTTTCCGGGGCCCAGGTCGTATGCGACCTGTATTCCATCAAATTCGTCACCATTTTTTGATCTGCGGGGAAAAGGGGAGCGCTGCCCCGCCTGCCGGACAGACGCGAAGGCGGGCGGGGCCTTTTGCTGCCGCGCGGAGGATCCCCCGGCCGTCTTCCGATGGGACAGGCCTTTAGGTTTGGGGTATACAAATCGAGAAAACGCCCTTGCTCGGTGCAATCCCCTGTTTCATACGCGGGCGGATGCGTGGATTTACAAAGGACAGGGGGACGGGAGAGCTATGTCCATCGTGAGGCTTTCCCCGGGAGCACAAAGTTTTTCGGGAGAAAACAATGATGAATAGGGTCCACAGGTACATCGTGTTTTTACTGGCGTTCTGCCTCGCGTTCGCGTTCATGCCGGGCGCCGCGCTGGCGGAAGGGGAGGATTTCGTTTATACCGTTACGGAAGGCACGGCGACAGTCACCGGGTACGCTGGGACGGATGCCGACCCGGCCGTTCCGGATACGCTGGGCGGCTGTCCGGTGACCGGGATCGCGGCGGGTGCGTTTGCGGGCAAGGCCATAGAATCGGTCACCCTGCCCGAAACGGTGGAAAGCGTGGGGGACGGCGCGTTCAGCGGCTGTGCCGCGCTTGCGCAAGCGGTGTTCTGGGGACCCATGCCGGAGTTCGGCGACGGCGTGTTCGCCGGCTCCGCCCCCGGATTCACCCTGTATCGTCACGATGCGGACGATTCGTGGGCAGGCTACTCGGCGACCGGCGTCGGGACCTTTGTCGGGCTGACGCTGAAATATCAGGACGGCACCACGCCGGACACGGTGTCGGTTGCCCCGGTGTCGGGAGGCAGGCTGTCAGAGCCGGAGGCCCCTTCGCGGGACGGGTTCGCGTTCACAGGGTGGTACAGGACGGCGGACTGCGCGGGCACAGCCTTTGATTTCGCGTCGGATACGGTGGACGGCGATATCACGCTGTTCGCGGGATGGGAGCTGCATTCGCTGGGCGCGCCGCAGGGCCTTTCGGTAGCCGGCGTCACCTACGATTCCGTGCGCCTGCGTTGGAACGCGGTCGCGAACGCCGATTCTTACAGGGTGCTGCGGGCCGTGGCTGCGGCCGGGCCGTATGAGGAAGCGGGGACGGTCACGGATACGGAGTTCGATGACAGGGGCCTTGCGACCGGAACCAGCTATTATTACAAGGTACAAGCCTGTCATAACGGGCAGACACTGCCCGAGGCGCTGTCCGGCGCAATTGCGGCCACGCCGCGGCTGTCCGCGCCGGGGAGCCTGAAAGCCGCGTCAAGCCGCTACGACAGGATAAAGCTGACGTGGGGCGCGGTGCCGGGCGCCAACGGGTACAGGATATACAGGGCCGCGTCGGCGACCGGGACGTACGCGCAGGTCGGGACCGTGACCGGGACCGCGTACGAGAACACGGGGCTTGCGACCGGTGTCAGATACTATTACAAGGTGCTGGCCTACAGGACAGTGGGCGCGAATACGGTCACCGGGCCGCTGACCGGCGCCGTATCGGCGGCGCCCGTATTTTCGGCGCCGGGGAACCTGAAGGCGGCGTCGGTGCGCTACGACAGTATAAAGCTGACGTGGAACGCGGTGCCGGGCGCGCGGTACGCGGTATACAGGGCTGCGTCGGCGAACGGTCCGTACACGCGCCTCGTTTTCACCACATCGACCAGCTATACCAGCACCGGCTCTTGCGACCGGGAAAACGTATTACTATAAGGTGCGGTCCTACCGCTGGGCCGGGAGACCCGCGTATACGGGAACACGACGGCGGCCGTTTCGGCAAAGCCGGTATTTTCGGCGCCGGGGAACGTGAAGGCGGCGTCGGTGCGCTACGACAGTATAAAGCTGACGTGGAGCGCGGTGACGGGCGCGCGGTATGCGGTATACAGGGCCGCGTCGGCGAACGGTCCGTACACACGCCTCGTTTTCACCACGTCGACCAGCTATACCAGCACCGGCCTTGCGACCGGGAGGACGTATTACTATAAGGTGCGGTCCTACCGCTGGGCAGGGAGCACGCGCGTATACGGGAACACGACGGCGGCCGTTTCGGCAAAGCCGGTATTTTCGGCGCCGGGGAACGTGAAGGCGGCGTCGGCGCGCTACGACCAAATCAAACTGACCTGGAACGCGGTGCCGGGCGCGGGAGGGTATTCGGTGTACCGGGCCACCTCGTCCGCCGGCGCGTACACGCCATTGGGCAGCACTCCGTCCCTGAGCTATACCAACACCGGCCTGACCACCGGGCAAACCTATTACTATAAGATAAAGCCCTACCGGATGGCGGGCAAAACCCCCGTGTATGGCAATGCTTCGGGCGCCATAACGGGTGTGCCCGTGTTCGCCGCCCCGACCGGTTTCACCGCCTCCAGCGGGGGTTTTGACCGCATCAACCTCGCGTGGAACGCGGTGCCGGGCGCGGAAGGATATTCGGTGTACCGGGCCACCTCGTCCGCCGGCGCGTACACGCATTGGGCGGATACCACGTCCACCAGAGCAACCAACTATGGGGTCACGCTGAATAAAGCTTATTATTATAAAATAAAGCCTTATCGTACCGCGGGCGGCACGCGCGTATACGGAAACGGCACGTCCGTGAAGGGGGCCGCTGCCAAAGCCACCGTGCCCGGATCGATATCAGCCAAGGCGGGGTCGGACAGGGAAATCGTGGTGACGTGGAGCGCGGTGGGCGGCGCGACCGGGTACGAGCTCTACCGGAAGAAGACGTCCGCCGGCACCTATGCGCTGATCAGGGAGTTAACGGCGAACTGCGGCGCGGACACCGGCCTCGAAATGGGCGCGCAGTACTATTACAAGGTGCGCGCATTCCGGGTGGTGGACGGCCGCCGCTATTACAGCGGGTGCACCAGGGAAGTCACGGCCAGGCCCGGCGCAAACGGCGTGCTGGACAGGATGATGACCATAGCGGCGGGCGAGCTGGGGTACGAGGAAATAAAGACCTCCCCCGGCCAGGAAGACGGCTGGACCAAATACGCGATAGACTACGGCATCGACAAATACAGCGCGTGGTGCGCGTGCTTCGTTTCGTGGTGCGCCAAGCAGGTGGGTGTGCGGGACACGCTGATACCCAAGTACGCCTGGGTGCTGAGCGGGAAGGCCTGGTACCAGTCCAGGGGGCGCTATCAGTCGGTCAGTTCGAGCTATGTGCCCCGCAAGGGGGACGTCATCTTCTTCCATTCGGTGGGCGCCAGCACGACCTCCGGCAACCACACCGGGCTGGTGGAGGCCTACGACCCTGAGGCGCAGATCATCTACACCATTGAGGGCAACATCGGCGACAAGGTGAACCGGGACACACACGACCGCCACAGCGGCTACGTGGTCGGATTCGGCGTGAACGGCGGGTACAGCCTCGGCGAGGTCCCCACGCCCGCCCCGAGGAATCTCCAGGCCGCGTCGGCATCCTACGACAGCATACGGCTGAGCTGGGCGTCGGCCGGCACGGGCTGCACCTACGAGGTCTACAGGGCCACGTCCTTCCAGGGGACCTATTCGCGCGTCGCGACGACCACGTCGCTGAATTACACCAACACCGGCCTTAAGACCGGTACGACGTATTATTACAAGCTGCGCGCGTACAGGACGGTGGGAAGCCAGAAAAAGTACAGCGCTTACACCTCGTATGTATCCGCGTACGCGCGGCCGGCGACGCCGTCCAACGTCAGAGCAGCGGGGGACGAAAGCGGCATCACCGTGTCCTGGAACGCGGTGGCCGGCGCCACGGGATACGAGGTCAGCCGCGCGACGGCCGCGAACGGGACGTTCACGCTGATAAAGGACGTGGCGGCCATCAGCTATACGGATGCCGCCTGCGCCCCCGGCACGGCATATTATTACAGGGTGCGCGCATATCATACCGAGGACGGCAAGAAGATATACGGGAGCTATTCGCCGGCCGCCGCCGGTCAAAGGCCGGAGTCCTGACCCGGGCCGCTGGAGAAAAAATTAACACAAATCCCGTATCCAAACAGGGCGATCTGTGTTTTAATAGATTTGTATATCGACCCTGAACATGGAGGGAAACGGGAATGAAAACCAGAGCCGAGATAAAATTTGAGGCCAAAATGGCCTTTATGACGCAGTATGGCAACGCGGTGGCCGTATGCCTGCTGGCCACGCTCCTGCCGTCCGCGGGATCGGCGATGGTCATCGGGCTGCTCCTGCTGCCCCTCATCGTGGGGCACGCCTGCTTTTCGATGCGGGTGTACAGGCGGGAGCAGGCCACGGTGGGGGAGTTCTTTACGGCGGGGTTCGCGGATTACGGGCGGAACCTGTTGGGGACCATCTGGATGTACCTGTTCATCTTCCTTTGGTCGCTGCTTTTCATCGTTCCCGGCATCGTCAAGGCGTTCTCCTACTGGATGACGCCGTACCTGCTGGCCGACTGTCCCAACGTCGACCCGCAGGAGGCGCTCAAGCTATCCATGCGGATGACGGACGGGCGCAAGGGCGAGATATTCGTCATGTACCTGAGCTTTCTGGGATGGATGATACTGTCGGCGTGCACTGCCATGATTCTGTATGTGCTCTATGTCGGACCGTACATGCACACCAGCATGGCCGGGCTGTATCTCAAGCTCAAGCAGGAGGCGCTGGACCGCGGCGTTGTGCGCCCGGAGGAGCTTGCGTAGAACGAAAGCGCATGAAACGCGGAAGGGTATGCCGGCAGAATGTTGAGGCATGCCCTTTGTTTTCATTAAAATGGATAAGGGCCTATTAACAATGGAAATCAGACCGGTCAACGAACACGATGACAGACTGGCCATAAGCCATGTTTATGAGGCAAGCTGGAAAAGCGCCTATAAAGGCATTATCCCGCAGGCATACCTGGATGGTATTCCTCAAGGCCGCTGGGCGCAAGCTGTTGACCATCCCGCGTGGCGCACGCTGGTCATGCTGGATGGCGGCAGGATAATAGGTACGTCTTCGTATTGCGCGTCCAGATGTGCAGATATGGACGGCTATGGCGAAATCGTATCGCTCTATCTTTTGCCCGAATATTTTGGGAAAGGCCATGGAAAGCGATTGCTGCAGGCCGCGGTCGACGGTCTGACGCAAATGGGATATACGGACATTTTTCTGTGGGTATTGGAAGACAACGCGAAAGCAAGGCGTTTTTATGAATGTTTTGGGTTTAAAGCCAGCGGCGCGTATCTGGATGACGATATCGGCGGGAAAAAACTGCGGGAAATACAGTATATTTACCATGTCAGGCAGCCTGTAATCCCCGATTTGCCACCCGGTTCACAAGCTTAGCGCCTGGCGTCAGAACGCGCTTGCCGGGCAGCTCCCAACCGGCCCCGCACGTGCGCTTTTTATATGCCGTGACAGCATACATGGGTATGCGGTATAATCGCTTTTAAGGGGATGGGGCCGATGAGAAGAAGACGGAGAAAAGGCGGGATACTGCGGCGCGCGCTGGCCGCCGTCGCGGCGGTGGCGGTGCTGGCGGTCGGGTTCGCAGTGTTCTGCAGGCTGCATGTGGACGCGGCGCGCGCGGACGGCGTGTATCCGATAACCGATGTCGCGTCGGTGCCTTCCGCGGACTACGCGATAGTGCCCGGCGCGGCTATCTACGAGAACCGCGTCATGAGCCGGCATATGCAGGACCGCCTGGACACCGCGATCCGGCTGTACGAGGCGGGCAAGGTGCGGACCATCCTCCTTTCGGGCGGGTTTTCGGCCGTCAACGGGGAATACGAGGCCCGCATGATGCGCGATTACGCGCTCCAAAAGGGCGTACCCGTAAAGGACATCGTGGTGGACAACGCGGGGGCGGATACTCTGGACACGCTGCTGCGCGCAAAGGAGTATTTCGGGGACAAGAAAGCGCTCATCTGCACGCAGTACATGTTCGCCGCCCGCACGCTGTACCTCGCGCGCGCCGCGGGGCTGAAATCCAGCGTGGCGGCGGCCGACATACAGGAATACGCGTGGAACCCGTTGAACGACGTCCGCGAATTCTTCGCGCCGACCAAAGCGTTTTTGGATGTGCAGTTGGGCGCGAAGGCCGCGCAGACCATCGGACAGTTTCCGTATGAAACGAGATAACGACGCCACCCGTTACAGCAATGCAAAGATTGTGAACGGGATCAGGGAACCTTGGTATTGCATAATAAGGAGGCAGCACTTGCGAAAAAAACACATCGGCCTCTGCGCCGTACTCATAATCGTTCTGCTGGCCGGGGGGTGCGGCGGAGCGCCGGTATCCATCGACCCGCTGGGGCTGATGGACGACCAGCGCCTGTGGGAATACGCCGACGGCGACATCCAGGCGCTGGGGGCGCGGGCCGCGGCGCCGGCCGACCTTCAGGGAGACGAGGCCTTCGACTATATCAAGGAAAACGTTTCCTTCTGCGGCGCGAACGGCAGGGCCGTATTCCTGCTGGACGGCGGGACGCTGTTTTTGTATGCGTACAGCGCGCCGTTGGACTTTGACGCGGGCGCGTTCGTGGAAACCTTCGAGGAGGCTTACGCAGCGCTTACCGAAAAGCTGGGCGGACAGGCGCGGACGGACGGCACGCGGGCGGCGGAGGACGGTCAGAGCACGGCCTGCGGCCCGGACGCCGTGCGCGCGGACTTCGAAGGCGGAGCCGTCGGCAGGATCGATTATACCTTCTCGTTTTTCAGGCAGGATGTGACGCCCTGGCAGTCGGTGCAGTTGGCGCTGCACGTGTCCTACGCGGACCGGACGGCAGGCATCGAGCTGGTGCACGCGTGCTACGGATACAGTGATATTCCGGAATAAGGATCGAATACATCAAAAAGGCCTGTACGGCCTTTTTTATAACAAAAGCCGGCATGCGGGATGCCGGCTTTTCGGGGAGGGGGACGTTGTTACGAATCGGAAATGTTCAGCCCCTTATAATAGGTGTCTATCTCGTCGATGATCTCCGGGGCGCGGCGCGTGCCCAACCGGGTGGCACCGGCCGCGATGGCCATGATGGTCAGCTGCGCGGGGTTGAACCCGCCGTAACCCGAGAACTTCACGCCCACGTTTGCCGGGACGTTGGCGCGCATGATCTTGACCGACTTGACGTTGGGGCTGCCGTTGCGCCCCGACGAGGTCTTCACGAAGTCCACGCCCGCCTCCACCGCGCATTTGCAGCCGTCGGCCAGCTCCGCGTCGGTCAGCAGGGCTGTCTCCATGATGGATTTCACCTCGTAGCCGGCCGCGTGTCCCAGTTCGACGATGGTGCGGATGTCGTCGGTGTAGGTCTTGAAGTCGCCGCCCTTGAGCGCGCCGACGTTGGTGACAAAGTCGATGCAGGCCGGGCGGCCGCGCAGGGCCTTTATCATCTGCTCTACCTCGTGGGCCTTGTACGCGGTGGGGATGGCGCCGAAGGGGAAACCGGCGACGATTGCCGCCTCCATGCCCGTGCCCTCCAGCAGGTCGGCCACAAGCTCCATCCACAGGGGGTTGGTGTGCACGCCCTTGACCTTGTACTTCTTGGCGATCTCGACGGAATCGCGCACCTGCTTTTCGGTGGTGTTCGGATCCAGTACGGCAAAGTCGATCATGCCGGCTATTTTGTCTCGGTCGTAGGTGATGCCATTGATAATCATCTGTTCATCCTCCGGTCGTAAATAGATAAGGTTTTATAGAAAGCCTGCAGGCTTTGCATCAACAAAGGTTACAACATGAGTATACAGGTAAACGCCAATAAAAGCAAGAGCCTGTACACCACAAAACGCATGACGGAGAACGGAAAACGGAAATCGCCGGAAGCCCAGGGCGATGGGAAAAAGGAGCAGTCCCTTCAACCGGGTTGCTCGCCTGTGTCCCTGTTCAGCTCGAACCAGAAGGTGGCGCCCCCGTTGGGTTCGTTGAGGGCGCCGAAGGCCGTGCCGTGCATCTGCATAATGGCCTTGACGATGGAAAGGCCGAGCCCCTGGTTCATGGCCGATCCGCCGCTGCCCTTGTAATACCGGTCCCAGATGTGGTCGATGTCGGTGGCCTGTATCCCCGGACCGGTGTCGGTCACGCGCACCCGCACCGAGGATTCCGTTTCCTCCATCGACACGAACACCGTCTTGTCCTTGCCGGTGTGCCGGACGGCGTTGTTGAGGAGGTTGAACAACACCTGTTCGACGCGTTTTTTATCTGCGAATACGTACGCGGGCGCGTTCTGCGTAAAGACGAAACTGTAGCCGTGCTGAGCGTGCAGGGCGTAGCGGGACAGCACGCTTTGGATGGTTTCGGTGAGGTCGAAGTCGGAGGGGTAGAACTCGGCGGCCCCGGCCTGCATTTTGGAAACGTCCATCATGTTTTCCACCAGGCCGGCCAGCCGCTCGCATTCCTCGATAATGATCTGCAGGTGAACGTCGCGCTTTTCGGCGCTGTCGCCCGATATGTCCCGAACCATCTCGGCGTAGGCCCGGATCATGGTCAGCGGAGTGCGCAGGTCGTGGGATACGTTGGCGATAAGCTCGCGGCGCAGGGTTTCCACCTTATTGAGGCCCTCGGCGGCGTAGTTCAGCGCGGAGGCGAGCTGGTCGATCTCGTCGTAGCTCCCGGCAGGGAAGGCAACGTCGTAGTTTCCCGCGGCCAGCTTCGCGGCGGTCCCGGTGATGCGCCGTATCGGCCGCGCTATCCGGGTGGCGATAAGCAGGGAGATGCCGAGGCCCAGCGCCAGGACGATGAAGGTGACGATGACCAGCTGGTTGCTCAGGATGTTCACGGTCTCGTTCAGCGGCGCGAGCTGCGAACTGACCAGGAGGGCGGAGGTTTCGCCGCTTTGGGAGCGGACCACCTTGCCATACAGGAGCATGGGCGTGTTCTGCACGTCCCGGAAGTACTCGATGAAGGCGCCGTCCGGGTTTTGGAACACCTGCTCCACCACGTCGGCGCGCAGGTTGTCTCCGACCGGTCCGCCGGGCTTCGCGTTCCTGCCCCCTTCCATATACGTCCGGACCGGCGTCATGAAATCCCGGCCCACGGGGTTGACGGAATAGAGCGCGCTGCCGCCGGAATCGAGTATGGCGATGAAGACGTCGCTCTGGTTCGCGATTTCGTCCAGCCCGGTCTGCAGCTCCGTCCCCGATGTTCCCGCGTACAGGGCCGAGACCCTGTCGGCCGCGGCCGAGATGCTCTGCTCCTTCATCTGCTTGTAGTACGTGTTTATAAATACCGTCTGCAAAAACCAGAGCAGGCAGAGTATGATAAGCGAGAAAAGCATGAAATACAGCCAGAGCTTGAATTTTATGCCGTTTGTTCTAAGCTTCAAACTTATACCCCGTCCCCCGCAGCGTGATAATGAATTTACGGTACGGACCCAGTTTGGCCCGGAGCATCTTTATATGGGTATCCACGGTCCTGTAATCACCGAAGAACGTATATCCCCAAACGCCGCAGAGCAGGTTATCGCGCGTGAGAGCGGTGTTCTCGCGCTGGGCCATGTAAAACAGAAGGTCGTATTCCTTGGGGGTGAGGGCCACGGCTTCGCCGTCCACCACCACTTTCTTGCCCTTGAAATCGATTTCCAGGCCCTCAAAAGTCTTTTTTGCCACCGAGGAGTACGCAGGGTTTCCGTTGCGCTGAAGGATGGCCTTTATGCGGGCCATCAGCTCCTTGGGGCTGAACGGCTTGACCACGTAATCGTCGATGCCCAGCTCGAAGCCGAAGAGCTTGTCGAACTCCTCGCCCCGCGCCGACAGCATCAGGACGGGGATGTAGCTGTTTTTGCGGATGGCCTTGCATGCGAGAAAGCCGTCCAGCCTGGGCATCATGATGTCGAGTATGATAAGGTCGAAATCCTGCGCCTCGCACAGCGCGACGGCCTGCATGCCGTCCTCCGCCTCGACCACTTCATGCCCCTCGAATTCCGCGTATTCCCTGATGACCGAGCGTATGCGCGCCTCGTCGTCCGCAATAAGGATGCGTGCCATAGAAGGATACCTCCCGGTCGTCGTTTTTATTATACCCCCGGACCGAGCGCCGTAAAAGGGTGCTCCGTCCTATCCGTCATAGCGCAGCGCCTCTATGGGGTGGAGCTTGGAGGCCTTGCTGGCCGGATACAGGCCGAACAGCAGCCCGATGGCCAGAGAAAAGCCGAGGGCCAGCCCGGCAACGCTCCCCGAAAGCACCGGCGTCATATCGAGTATCGGCCCGAGCACCTGTATGAGTACGAAGGAGAGCGCCAGCCCCAGCACGCCGCCCAGCAGGCATACGGCCAGCGCCTCGATGAGGAACTGCAGGAGGATGTCCCTGCGCCTGGCCCCGATGGCCTTGCGTATGCCGATCTCGCGCGTGCGCTCGCTTACCGAGACCAGCATGATGTTCATGATGCCGATGCCGCCCACCAGCAGGGAGATGGCCGCTATGCCGCCCAGCATGTAGGTGAGCGTGCTGGTGGCCGAGTCCAGCGTATCCAGCATGTCGGTCTGGTTGTAGATGGTGTAATTCTCCGAGGTGCCGTCGCCGGAAGCGTTCCGGCCGTACGCCCGGCTGCTGGCGGTGACCAAAGCGAATTTTTGGTCGAGGTACCGGGTGAGCACGGCCTGGGCGGTAGTCACCTGGTCGGCCGAGGAGGCCGAGGCGTAGAACGTGCTGATGCCGGGCGTGAAAAATATCCGTTCGGCCAGCGTGAAGGGGATGATGATCTGGTTGTCGTTGGTTCCGGCCGTGCTCGAACCCTGTTCGTCCAAAAGGCCGACGACGGTAAAGGCGTACCCGTCCATGCGGAAGGTCTGCCCGAGCACGTCCCGCGAATCGAAAAGTTCGTCGGCAACGTCCACGCCGATAACGGCCACAAAGCTCCGGTTGTCCAGGTCGGGCTGTTTAAGGAAGCGGCCGTCCGAAACGCCGAGGTCGCGGATCGCGTCGTACCCCGGCACCGTACCGATGACCAAGCCTTCGTCGTATTCGTTGGTCCCGGCCTTGGCCGTAGCCGAGGAGGTGACGGCCGGCGCGATGCCCGAAATGACGTCGCTGTTGTTGGCGAGTTCGTTCAGCTCGTCTACGGTCAGGGAGACGTCGCGGGCGGAGAGGAGATTGACCGTCAGAAGGTTCGTGCCCAGGCTCTCGATGCTGGACGCGACCGAGTCGTTGGCGCCCTGGCCGATGGCCACCAGCACCGTCACGGCTATAACGCCGATGATGATGCCGAGTATGGTCAGGAACGAGCGCAGCTTGTTCCCGGCGATGGATTTTACGGCCATGCGGAGCGATTGCCCGATCATGCGCATACCTCCTTTGAATCCCGGACGATTCTGCCGTCCTCCATATACAGCTGGCGTTCAGCCTGCTCGGCTATCGAAGCGTCGTGCGTGATAAGGACGATGGTGTTGCCGCCCTGGTGGAGCGTGTGGAACATGGCCAGAAGCTCCCTGCCTGTTTTGGAGTCGAGGTTCCCGGTAGGTTCATCGGCCAGTATGAGGGAAGGGCCGCTGACCAGCGCCCGGGCGATGGCCACGCGCTGCTGCTGTCCGCCCGAAAGCTGGGGCCGGCCGGTGGCCGGTGCGGTGCTCCAGGCCCACGCGCCCCAGCGCCGCCAGCGCGCGCTCCTGCGCTGGGCGGGGGGCACGTTCTGATAAACGAGGGAAGCTCCACGTTCTCCAGCGCGGAAAGCCGTCCCAGGAGATTGAAATTCTGGAATATGAAGCCGATTTTCCGGCTGCGGATGTGGGCCAGCTCGTCGTCGCCGCGTCCGGCGACCGGGAGGTCCTCCAGTTCGTATACGCCCCTGTCCGGGATGTCCAGGCAGCCGATGATGTTCATCAGGGTGGATTTCAGCTGCCCGAGGGGCCGACGATGGCCACAAACTCGTTTTTCTCCACACGGAAGGATACGCCGTCCAGCGCGTGCACCAGTTCGTCGCCCATCTTATATGTTTTGCCTATGTCCCGCATCGTGATCATGCTCAGGCCTCCTTATATCAGTTCCCCGGCGCGTTGCCGCCGCTGTTGCCTCCGCCGCTGTCGTTGCCCATGTCCGGCGGGGCTCCGCCCTGGTTCATCATCCTGTTTCCCATGCCGCCGCTCATGCCCGAAGGCCGCCGAAGTTCATTCCGGCCGATTCGGACGATTCGGATTCCGAAGAGGCCACGGTCACGATGACCACTTTATCGTCGGCGGTCAGGCCGCTCTTGACCTCGGCATAGGCGTCGTTGCTCAGGCCGGTGGTCACCGTGGTTTTGGTGCCGGGGTCCTGCGAAGCGTCGCCGGGCAGCGAGCCGGTGTACACATAGACATATTGTTCGCCGCCCTGGCTCTGAAGCGCGGCCAGGGGCACCATCAGCACGTCGGTTGCCTCCTCTATGACGATGGTTGCGGTGGCGTTCATGCCGATGCGCAGCGTGTCGTCCGCGTCGGTCAGCGTGAGGGACACGTCGTAGGTGGTCACGCCGTTGGAGGATGTGCCCACCTGCGAGATGGATTTTACGGTGGCGTTATAGGTCTTGCCGGTAACCGCGTCCACCGACACGGTCGCCTTCTGTCCCACGGCCACGCTGTTGATGTCCAGTTCGTCCACGGCCACCGTCATGGCCAGCGTGCCCGACGACGAAAGCGTGAACATGGAGGAGCCGGACTTTGCGGTCGTGTTGGCCTGCAGTGCCATCTCGGTGATGATGCCGTCCCTGGGCGCGACGATGGCGCCGGCTTCCTGTATCTGTTGGGCGTAGACCAGCAGTTCGGCCTTGGCCGCGCGCTGGGACACCGTGCTCTGGTATTCCTCGGAATCGGGCAGGCCGGTGACCTTGACCAGCGAGGTCCCGCTGTACACCTTGTCGTTCTCCTCGACGTAGACCTTGCTTACCGTCCCGCCGGGAGTGGTGACGGCGGCCGGGCTGCTTATGGAAAGCTGTCCGGTGCCCAGCGTCTTGCCGTCCAGTTTGGCCGTTGCCTTGGCCCCGACCTTCGGACCGTTGTCGGTAACGGTAACGGTGACCGTCTTTTTATCGTCGGATACCTTTCGGACCGTACCCGTGTATGTGCCGTCCTCCACGACCGAGACGCTGACCGTGTCGCCGACCGAAAGGGAGGTTTCCTTTTCGGTGGTGAAGCTGAACTTGAGCCTGCCGTCGGTGGAGATTACCAGCAGGCCGCCCTTTTCGGCCTGGACCGCGCCCACGCTGTCCCCCGCCTGGGCGTAAACGGCCTTGACGCGCCCGGCCAGCGTGGATGTGATGACGTCGTACGAATCCGAGTCCGAACTCAGGCTGTTGATGGTCCTGTCCAGCGATTTGATTTCGGACCGCAGCGCCGAAATGGAGGACGCCAGCGTGGAGGCGTCGATATTCGCTATAACGTCGCCGGTCTTAACGCTGTCCCCGGCGGCGGCGGTCACAGAGGTGACGCCGAGATCCACCGGCGCCAGCACGGCGGTGTCCGACCCCGACCGCAGCGTGCCCGACCCGGAAACGGTCTTTTGCAGCGTTCCGGTGGTCAGCGAGACCACCTCGTATGTAACGCCGGCGCCCGCCGCCCGGCTGCCGGTGAGCTCGATCACGCCCACCACGGCAACGGCGACGGCCACGACGCCGATGACAATAAACTTGACGGACTTCCTGCCCCGGATGCGGCCCCATAAAACGCCGGCCTTTTCCCTGATTTTCATATTGTTCCTCCGATCCCTGTTTGAGTTTATGCAAAATCCCGCACCCACGCCTTGCGGGGCGGGTCTGCGCCCGGTATCATGATACCCCTGCAATGTGATGAACAGGTGAAGGGCAGCCGAGCGTTTGATGAAAAGGGGCGCCGCTCGGGAAAAGTCCGGGGCAGGCCCTGGAATGAAAGCGGCTTAATCTTTTCCTGCAAAATAGTTGACTTTTTCTTAAACGCTACATATAATTTTAACCAACCAATGAGCGAAGGTGCTGTGGGGGTCCCCCCATCAGCGCTTTTTTTATTTGGTAAAAACATGGCGATGTGGCCAATGGCGTGTCCTCAGCCCTGTTTTTTTTGTTTTTATTTATTAATTGTTCGGGAAGGGAAGAGGGTTTGTTTTATGGGAATCAATTCGGGTGATACTGCGTGGATCATCGTAGCGACAGCACTGGTGCTTATCATGACGCCCGGACTCGCGTTTTTCTATGGCGGTATGGTTCGGCAGAAGAACGTGCTCAACACGATGATGATGTCGTACGGGACCATCGGACTCGCTATTGTAATGTGGGTGCTTATCGGGTACTCTATCTCGTTCGGGCCGGATATCGCCGGACTGTTCGGCAGCCTTGACTGGTTGGGCCTGAACGGCGTGGGGCAGGAAGCAAGCGCGACCTATGCGACGACCATACCGCACATGCTGTTCGCGGCGTTCCAGATGATGTTCGCGGTGATAACGCCGGCGCTTATCACCGGCGCCTTGGCCGAAAGGATAAAGTTCGGCCCGCTGCTCCTGTTCGTCGGCCTGTGGTCCATCATCGTTTATTACCCTCTGGCCCACATGCAGTGGTCGGCGACGGTCGGCGCTGACGGCAATCTGATTTTCGGCTTGCTGGGCAACCTGGGGGCTATCGACTTTGCGGGCGGGAACGTGGTCCACATCAGCTCGGGCGTGTCCGGCCTCGTTGCCTGCATACTGCTTGGGAAGCGCAAAAACCACCAGAGCATCGTGCCGCACAACATTCCTTACGTGCTCATCGGGGCGGCGCTCCTGCTCTTTGGATGGATCGGCTTCAACGCCGGAAGCGCGGTGGCCGCCAACGGCCTTGCCGCCCACGCGCTGGTTACCACGGTGACGTCCGCCGCCATGGCCATGCTGTCCTGGATGCTGGTCGAAACGTTTGTCAGCAAGAAGCCTACCGCGCTGGGCGCCGCTACCGGCATCGTGGTCGGCCTGGTCGCGATAACGCCGGCCGCGGGGTTCGTGCCCGTTTGGGCGTCCATTGTTATCGGTCTTATGGTCAGCCCGCTGTGCTGGATGGGCGTCAGCCTGCTCAAGAGAAAGCTTGGATACGACGACGCGCTGGATGCGTTCGGCTGCCATGGCATCGGCGGCATCTGGGGAGGCATCGCTACCGGCCTGTTCGCAACGACGGCCGTCAACTCCGCGGTGCCGTCTGAGGGCCTGTTTTTCGGCGGCGGCCTGCTGGGGCCCCAGTGCCTTGCGATTCTCATAACCATGGCACTGGCGGCGGTGGGCACGTTCATTATCTTCAAGGTCATTTCGATGTTCATGAAGGTGCGGGTGGACGACGCCAGTGAGACCATCGGTCTGGATCAGACGGAGCATGGAGAGGCGGCCTATCCTTCCTCCACCGAGGTCGCGTAAGCATACGGATAAGAAAACAAGGAGCACGGCCTTGCCGTGCCCCTCTGTTTTTGGCTGTTTATGCTTGACAAAGCAGGCGGCATACCGTACAATGTTAAACGTTCACGACATGCCTCCTTAGTCTAGCGGTTAGGACGCCGCCCTCTCACGGCGGTATCAGGGGTTCGAGTCCCCTAGAGCCACGTCGCGGCGGACTCCGCGACTTCAATCCCGCAAGCACAGCTTGCGGGATTTTTCGTGCTCCGTCACCGCTCCTCTTCCGAAAAAGTCACGGGCTTGTCAGCTAAGCGCTGTCAAACGCGCGCTTTATCGTTGATATGTTATTGACGATGCTGTCGTCATACGGCTCTCCGTCAAACGTCGCACGCACCTTGACGCACCCTTTGGGGTGTGCCGTAAAGCAGGCAGCATCTTCGCCCTTCGTCAAGCCGTTTCAACCACACAAAAAACCCGGTATCCGGGCTTTTTGTGTGGCGGCCTGCTTTCCGGATTCATTTCGCGGGCGTTGTTATCAGGACCTCGCAGCGGTCGCCCTCCATCAGCGTGCATTGGACCGAAACGACGGCTTGGCCCCCGGCGACGGCCTGTATCATGGCGGTCATGGGGTCGAGGCACCAGCCGCGGCAGGGGGCGGCCCCGCCCAGCTTTTTGCAGAGCGCGCAGAGCTTGCAGGCGGTTGCGGTGGCGGCATAGCCGTCTGCCATTTTTTCGACCGTCCAGTTCGCGCAGCCGAAAGTATCGGCCAGCTTCACAAAGACTTCCTCCGGCGACCGCACGCCCAGCTGCGCGTTCATGTACGGGGCTGTCCGGGCCTGCCCTTCTTTCTTCTTTTCCACGACATGGTCCAGTACCTTCAGGCGCGCGTAGGTGTTGACCGTTTCCGCGACGGCGGCGGCATAGGTGTTCTGCATAAGCGTTAGCTTTTCCGCGAGTTCCATAAAAATCTTCCTTTCCTAAGGCATTATATCTAACGTACGTTAGAATTTGGGGGCAAAAAAATTACTGTATGTTGGCCAGAACGATGGACAGTTCCTCCCGTATCTCCTCCTCGGGCAGGAACCGGCCCTTGACCACGATGCTCTCCACCAGATTCTCCAGCAGATGCACCAGCGCCCGGACGATGACGGCGCCGTCTTTCGCGTCCTTGACATGAGGCAGCACCAGTTTGCAGTGGCGGGGGAGTATGGACTTTTCCCATTGGTCCAGCAATTCCATCAGCGCGCTGTCCCCGTCGAATCCGAGATATACCTTGATGCCCAGCCGGTAGACCTTTTTTTCGTGCGCGGACAAATGGTTGAGCCCGAACACGAATTGGGTGTAAGATTCCAGCAGGTCCCCGGCCCTGAAGCCGGCGGCCTGCCTCTCCACAAGCTCGAAATAGTCCCGCTTGATGATCTCGTGAAAAAGCTCCTGCTTGCTTTTGAAATAGTAATTGACCATGGGCAGCGAGCACCCCGCGTCCCGCGCGATGTTGCGGACGGTGGCGCCGTGGTAGCCGTCGCGGTTGAAATGATCCACGGCCACGCTTTTGATTTTGGCTTTCATATCCGAATCGGCCATCGCTGCAGTCCCGCCTTTTATCTAACGTACGTTAAATTATATGCTGTTCTTTGGGAATATGCAATACCCGTTCCAAATTTTTTCGCACGGAGATTCCCTAATGCCGCCGGGACGGATATAATTTAGGTGCGGGCAGGAAAATAAAGGAATACGCGCCCGGCCGGAAAACTCTATGAAAAAGCCTGCGGGCACGGCGGGCGGGAAAGCAGGCGGTGCAGGGCATGGGAACGGAATTCCTGAGGGATGTCGGGACCCCGGAAGAACTGCGCGCGTATCTGACGGCGCGGGGCAGAAGCCATACGAAGTATATGCATTACACCAACTTCGACGGGCTGATCGGCATGGTGCGGGACGGCTTTTTCCGCCTTTCCAAGGGCGACCGGATGAACGACAGGCAGGAGCCCAAGATGGGGGACCGGGCCGCGTGGGCGCACACGTTCATCGGGAGCTTCGCCTTCGGGCAGAGCGAGAACATGGCGCTGTGGGGCCTGTACGGCCTGCCCTGGGAGGACGCGGTCTGCATCAGCATCCCGAAAAAATACATGAACCGATGGCTGGATGGCATCATAGAGGTTTATAATATGGGCATCGACGGGACATATTCCCTGTTGGACGCCCAGGCGGAGGTCCTGTTGAACGACGTGGCCTACCTCAGCGAGGAGCCGGGAAAGCCGCCGGAGCTGCGCAACAGCCACCAGCACGGCTTCAAAAAGCTGGATGAGGCAGGCGGCCTGGGGGATGTGAAACGGGACCCGCGGCTGACCGGGTTCGTCAAGCACGACGCCTGGCGCTATGAAAAGGAGGTTCGGCTACACGTCCGGTGCCCCGCCGCCAGCCATTTAGACCGGCTGGCGGTGAAACTCCCTGACGATGTGATAGACGGCATGACCGTGGTGTTCGGGCCGTGGGCCAAAGCGGACGTGCCATGGAAAGGCTGAAGGCCCGGATAAAAGAGTTGCGGGGGAAACCACCCGAAAGCGCGCAAAGCGGGTACGCCGGGCTGGTGGACTATAAAACGGCCTGCGGATACTGCGTACAGGGCCAATACAAACGCAGGGAAGAAGCGATATGAAGTACGATACCCCGGACCAAAACACCATACTGACCTATACGGGCGTCCGGTTCAATCCGCTGGAGGCGGAAACGCGGGACATCCGCGTCGAGGACATCGCGCACGCGCTGTCCCTGATGACGCGGGCCAACGGGCATCTCCCGCATTTTTACTCGGTGGCGCAGCACTCGCTGAACTGCGCTGCCGAGGCGCTGGCGCGCGGGTACCCGGCGCGCGTACAGCTGGGATTGTTGCTGCACGACGCCAGCGAAAGCTATATCTCCGATATTACCCGCCCGGTCAAGCGCAACCTGCCCGAATACGTGCTGATAGAGGCGCGCCTGCAGGAGACCATCTACGCACGGTTCGGCCTTGGCGATCTGGCCGGCGAGGAGCTTATGCGCATAGAGGAAGTGGACGACGCGCTTTTGTACCACGAGTTCCTGACGCTGATGGGCTGCGTGCTGTGGCCCGACCCGCCCAAACTTCGGGCCGAACACGATCTGGGGTTCAGGCTGCCCAGGGACGTGGAGCGGGCGTACATCGAGCGCTTTGACGCGCTCTACCGGGAGGCTTGTGAGAAAGCATGATGCGCCTTTTCATCGCCCTGTGCTTCGACGAGGCCGTGAAGGCCGCGCTGGAAGAGGGCATCGCGCGGCTGCAGGCGACGGCGCTCAAGGGAAATTTCACGCGCGTGGGGAACCTCCACCTGACGCTGGTGTTCATCGGGGAGACCGACAGGCGGGCCGACATCGAGCGGGCGATGGACAGCGTGGACGCGCCGGCGTTTGAGGTCGCCGTACAGGGGTTCGGGCGGTTCAGGCGGGGCGGCCGGGACATCTGCTGGGCCGGCGTGCGCGGCGGGCCGGCGCTCAGCAGCCTGCACGACGCGCTGTGCGCCGCGCTCACAGCCGAAAGGTTCGCCATTGAGAAGCGCCCGTTCAAACCCCATATAACGCTGGGCCGGGACGTTGAGCTTCCGCGAAGCTTTGACGAGCGCGCGTTCGCGGAGGGGATGCCCGCGGCAAGCATGCGCGCCGGGCATATCAGCCTGATGTGGTCCCACCGCGTGGACGGGGTCCTGACCTACACCGAGATACACAAAAGAGCGCTGCGCTGAAAAAAGGAGGGCACTATGCTTAAAGAAGGGGACAGGGCGCCGGACTTCGCGCTTATGGATCAATATGGGCGGGAGGTACGCCTCAGTGATTTCGCCGGAAAGCCGGTGGTCGTCTATTTTTATTCGCGGGACAATACGTCGGGGTGCACGCGGCAGGCGCTTGCGTTCCGGGACGCGCATGAAAGGCTGAAGGAGTTGGGCGCCGTCCTCCTTGGCATCAGCAGGGACAGCGTACTTTCGCATAAGAGGTTCGCTGACAAAAACACGCTGCCCTTCCCGCTGCTTTCGGATCCGGAGATTACTTCCATACAGGCGTTCGGGGTGTGGCAGGAGAAAAAGCTCTACGGGAAGACGTCCATGGGCGTGGCCCGCTCGGTTTTCGTCATCGGAGGGGATGGGCGCGTCCTTAAGGTCTTCAAACGGGTGAAGCCGGACACCGGCGCGGCGGAGGTCCTTGCGTATCTGGAAGGCATAAACGGCCAGAAACCGGAATAAATAAATCGTGTATAATTGCAGGAGGAAATCATGACGGGATTCAAGGAGATACCGGCCGAACAGCTCGGCATCAACCCCTTTGCGGCCATCGGCTCGGAGTGGATGCTTATAACCGCGCAGATGGGCGAAAGGGTCAACGCCATGACCGCCTCGTGGGGCGGACTGGGCCGTATGTGGAACAGGAACGTCGCCTTCACGGTCATCCGGCCGCAGCGGTTCACCAAAACGCTGGTGGATGGCTCGGACACCTTCTCGCTCGCGTTTTTCGGCGGCGGGGAAAAGGAGACGCTGGGGTACATGGGGTCCGCGTCGGGCTGGAACGAGGATAAGATTGCGGGCTCGGGGCTGACCGTCCTGCACGACGGGGAGATCCCGTACTTTGCGGAGGCCAGGGTGGTGCTTCTTTGCAAAAAGCTGTTCGCGCAGCCGTACCGCCCGGAGTCCTTCATCGCGGAGGAGCTCAACGCCGAATTCTACCCGAAATCGGACCACCATACCCTCTATATATCCGAGATACTTAAGGTATTGGTCAGGGAGTAACCTTCCGGGAAATCCAAAAGGCGCGCGCCCCTGCATTGGGCGGGCGCCTTTTGGAGGTTGCGCAAAGAGAAATTCAGCAATACCGGCTTTCAAAGTGTGAAAAACCATATACATTTTTAGTAATGTATGCTATCATATGCGTGTATGAATTGAGAGGTAAGACAGCAGGAATCGCTAAGATTTGTGCAGGGGACAATGACGAATCTTTCCGTTTCTGCAACACTGAGGATAAAAGGCAACCCGCGCGAAAGCGCGGGCTCGCAAAGCCAGGAGTCTAAAGCGCGATGACGCGCCATGATTGTCCGGTTGCTGTCCTGAAAAGAGGATGCAACCGGGCGTTTTGTTTTGCAAAACAGGCACTTGGCTATATCGAAAAGGAGGGTATTGAGTATGAAGCTGATAACGAAAAAAACGGGGAGAAAAGGACTGGCGCTGCTGATTGCGGTGCTGATGGTGCTGGCCCTGCTGCCGGTGAGCGCGCTGGCGGCTGCGGAGCCGACATGGCCCAGCCCGGGTTCCGTCAAGATCGATAAAATCAAAACGGACACCAGCGATCCGGGTCAGTGGAAGATCAAGCTGACGGTAGAGGGCAAAAACGTTACCAAGACATCGGACGTAGTCTTGGTGATGGATTGCTCGTACAGCATGAGCCAGAACCTCGGCGGTTCCTCAAAGATCAGCCAGGCAAGAAACGCGGCAAACAGTTTCGTGAACAGCCTGCTTCCTACAGGCAACACGACAAACAGGATAGCAGTGGTCAAATTCAGTACGAACGCAACCCGCGTGATTGGTCTGACAGGGGCCTCAAACAGAAGCGCTGTGATATCAGCCATCAACGGGCTCACGGCGGACAGCTACACGAACATCGGAGCGGGGTTGGATGAGGCCCGGTCCATTTTAAATGCAAGCCCGGCGGACGACAAGGTCATCGTGCTGTTGAGCGATGGCCTGCCCAACCGGCCGGGCAGCGGAACGAATCCGACCACTCAGGGAAGGACCGCGGCAATCAACGCAGCGACCGCAGCGAAAAACGCAGGGTGCGGCATCTACGCCATAGGCTATGATGTCGCCAGCGACCCGGGAGCGGGAGAACTGCTCAACGAGATACAGAGCGAGGGCTATTATCCGGCGGGGGCGGATCTCCAGTCTGTTTTTCAGCAGATTGCCGGGAGCATAGCCAATGCGGGGACGCTGGCTAAAGTCATCGACCTGATGGAAGATGAGTTCGATTACGTGCCGGGCAGTGCTGTAGTATCTCCTTCAGATACGTCGGTAACACATGACCCGGCCACGGACACGCTGACTTGGACCATCGGCAACATAGTGGAAGGCACGACCTACACACTGGAATACCTTATCCAGTTTACGCCGGACATTACTCTCTCGCCTGGCGATTATCCTACCAATAAGGACAATACGCGGTTAGAATACAAAAACGCCGGTGGGGCCAGCGTGACCAAGTATTTCCCGATCCCCAAGGTGACCGTGGCCGCCCAGAAGTATACGGTGCACCATTATCTGTGGAACGGCGGGCCGACGACCACACAGGTTTCGGGGTCTGAAACCAAGGACACGGTTCGCGGCGCCAGGATAACCTCGGCGAACCAGCAAAGGTTGCTACAGGGGTACACCTACAATTCGGCCACTCCGACGATTCTGACAGTGGGGCAAAACAACAGCCAGAACGTCATCAAAGTATACTATACGCAGAACGAATACACGGTGAAGTACCAGCCGGGCACGCAGGGAACGTTTGCGGAACAGAGCGCCTCAGGCCTGCACTACGGCGACGCCACACCGGACTTTGACGGGACGCCGACGGGGAACCCGGGGTGGTCGTTCGCGGGCTGGAGCCCGGCGGTGGCCGACACTGTGACAGGCGACGCGACGTATGTGGCACAGTGGACGCAGAACGAGTACACGGTGAAGTATCAGCCGGGCATCAGGGAACGTTTGCGGAACAGAGCACCTCAGGCCTGCACTACGGCGACGCCACACCGACTTGACGGGACGCCTGCCGGGAACCCGGGGTGGTCGTTCGCGGCTGGAGCCCGGCAGTGGCCGACACCGTAACAGGCGACGCGACGTATGTGGCGCAGTGGACGCAGAACGAGTACACGGTGAAGTATCAGCCGGGCACGCATGGAACGTTTGCGGAACAGAGCAACTCGGGACTGCACTACAACGACGACACCCCGGCCTTCATCGGGGAAAAGACGGCGCAGCCGGGCTGGGCGTTCACGTGGGCTGGAGTCCGGCGGTGGCTGATACAACAGGCGACGCGACGTACGTGGCGCAGTGGGCACAGATACCGTACACGGTAACGTATATGCCGGGCGAACACGGGACGTTTACACCGCAGAGCACATTAGAGCTGCACTACAACGACAATACACCGGGCTTCGTGGAAAAGACCGGGCAACCGGGTTGGACATTCAGTGGCTGGAGTCCGGCGGTGGCCGAAAAGGTGACCGGCAACGCGGTATACGTAGCGCAGTGGACGCAGAAAACGAATATACGTGAAGTATCAGCCGGGCACGCAGGGAATGCTCGCGGAGCAGAGCACAGGAAGCCTGCACTACGGCGACGCCACACCGGGACTTTGACGGGACGCCGACGGGAACCCGGGTGGCGTCGTTCGCGGGCTGGAGCCCCGGAAGTGGCCGACACTGTAACAGGCGACGACGTATGTGGCGCAGTGGACGCAGAACGAGTACACGGTGAAGTACCAGCCGGGCATACAGGGAACGTTTGCTGAACAGAGCACCTCAGGCCTGCACTACGGCGACGCCACACCGGACTTTGACGGGACGCCGACGGGGAACCCGGGGTGGTCGTTCGCGGGCTGGAGCCCCGAAGTGGCCGACACTGTAACAGGCGACGCGACGTATGTGGCGCAGTGGACGCAGAACGAGTACACGGTGGCGCACGCCGGGCACGCATGGAACGTTTGCGGAACAGAGCAACTCGGGACTGCACTACAACGACGACACCCCGGCCTTCATCGGGGAAAAGACGGCGCAGCCGGGCTGGGCGTTCACGGGCTGGAGTCCGGCGGTGGCTGATAAGGTAACAGGCGACGCGACGTACGTGGCGCAGTGGGCACAGATACCGTACACGGTAACGTATATGCCGGGCGAACACGGGACGTTTACACCGCAGAGCACATTAGAGCTGCACTACAACGACAATACACCGGGCTTCGTAGGAGAAAAGACCGGGCAACCGGGTTGGACATTCAGCGGCTGGAGTCCGGCGGTGGCCGAAAAGGTGACCGGCAACGCGGTATACGTAGCGCAGTGGACGCAGAACGAATATACGGTGAAGTATCAGCCGGGCACGCAGGGAACGTTTGCGGAGCAGAGCACAGGAAGCCTGCACTACGGCGACGCCACACCGGACTTTGACGGGACGCCGACGGGGAACCCGGGGTGGTCGTTCGCGGGCTGGAGCCCCGAAGTGGCCGACACTGTAACAGGCGACGCGACGTATGTGGCGCAGTGGACGCAGAACGAGTACACGGTGAAGTACCAGCCGGGCATACAGGGAACGTTTGCTGAACAGAGCACCTCAGGCTCGTAATTGAAGGCGACGCCACACCGGACTTTGACGGGACGCCGACGGGGAACCGGGGTGGTCGTTCGGCGGGCTGGAGCCCCGAAGTGGCCGGACACTGTGACCGGCGACGCGACGTATGTGCACAGTGGACGCAGAACGAGTACACGGTGAAGTATCAGCCGGGCACGCAGGGAACGTTTGCGGAGCAGAGCACTTCGGGACTGCACTACGGCGACGCCACGCCGGACTTTGACGGGACGCCGACGGGGAACCCGGGGTGGTCGTTCGCGGGCTGGAGCCCGGCGGTGGCTGATAAGGTAACAGGCGACGCGGTATACGTAGCGCAGTGGACGCAGAACGAATATACGGTGAAGTATCAGCCGGGCACGCAGGGAACGTTTGCGGAGCAGAGCACAGGAAGCCTGCACTACGGCGACGCCACGCCGGACTTTGACGGGACGCCGACGGGGAACCCGGGGTGGTCGTTCGCGGGCTGGAGTCCGGCGGTGGCCGAAAAGGTGACCGGCAACGCGGTATACGTAGCGCAGTGGACGCAGAACGAATATACGGTGAAGTATCAGCCGGGCAATGCAGCAGGGAACGTTTGTGGAGCAGAGCACAGGAAATTGCACTACGGCGACGCCACACCGGACTTTGACGGGATGCCGATGGGGAACCCGGGGTGGTCGTTCGCGGGCTGGAGTCCGGCGGTGGCCGACAAGGCAACAGGCGACGCGACGTACGTGGCGCAGTGGGCGCAGATACCGTACACGGTAACGTATATGCCGGGCGAACACGGGACGTTTACACCGCAGAGCACATTAGAGCTGCACTACAACGACAATACACCGGCCAGGAGAAAGACCGCAACCGGGTTGACATTCAGCGGCTGGAGTCCGGCGGTGGCCGAAAAGGTGACCGGCAACGCGGTATACGTAGCGCAGTGGACGCAGAACGAATATACGGTGAAGTATCAGCCGGGCGCGCAGGGAACGTTTGTGGAGCAGAGCACAGGAAATCTGCACTACGGCGACGCCACACCGGACTTTGACGGGACGCCGACGGGGAACCCGGGGTGGTCGTTCGCGGGCTGGAGTCCGGCGGTGGCCGAAAAGGTGACAGGCGACGCGACGTATGTGGCGCAGTGGAAACAGAACGAGTACACGGTGACATACGCGCCGGGCGAGCACGGGGCCTTTGAAGAGCAGAAGACCGAAGGCCTGCATTATGGCGACGATACGCCCGGATTCAATGGTGAGCCGGAGGGCAACGACGGCTGGCTCTTCGCGGGCTGGAGCCCCGAAGTGGCCGAAACGGTGACCGGCGATATCATCTATGAGGCGCAGTGGGAAGAGATCGTTATAGTGCCCACGCCGACGGTGCCTTTGGGCCCGGTGGTGACGCCCACGCCGGGGGCGACGCAGACGCCGGCGCCGACGCTCTCGCCCGAGCCTACGGTGCAGGTGCCCGAGGAATCCGTTCCGGCGGCATTGCCGGTAACTGGCGAGCAATCCCAGGATTGGATGTTCCTGGCCGGCGCGCTGGTGCTGGCGGCAGGGGCCATACTCCTCGTCTTCCGCAAGCGGAAGCCAGGCGTAAAGTAAATCATATCGGATAATAAAAGATGCGGGGCTTTGACAGCCTCGCATCTTTTTCGCTTGCGGAGATCAGGAGTCGGTGATGGTGCCGCCGTTGACGTGCAGCACCTGGCCGGTGACGTACCCCGAATCGTCGGAAGCCAGAAAGACGTAGGTCGGAGCCAGCTCAAAGGGTTGCGCGGCGCGCCCGAGCGGCGTGTCCTTCCCGAACTGTGCCACCTCCTGCGGGGAAAAGCTTGAAGGGATGAGAGGCGTCCATACCGGGCCGGGCGCCACCGCGTTCACGCGGATGCCGTTGGGGGCAAGGGAAAGCGAGAGCGAGCGCGTGAAGGAGACAATGGCCCCCTTGGTGGCCGAATAGTCGATGAGCGTTTCCTTGCCCTTGTACGCGGTCACCGACGTGGTGTTGATGATGGACGCGCCGGCGTGCAGGTGGGGGAGGGCGGCCTTGACCATGTGGAAATAGCTCAATACGTTGGTGGAGAACGTGATGCCCAGGTGCTCGGGCGTGATGTCCCTGATGCTGTTCTGCGGATACTGCACGCCGATGTTGTTGACCAGTATGTCGATGTACCCGAAGGCGTCCATGGTCGTCTTGATGACGTCCTCCGCCGCCGTGTGGTTTTTCAGGTCGCAGGGGATGAGCAGGCAGCGGCGGCCCAATGCTTCTACGGCCGTTTGCGTCTGCCGCGCGTCCTCGGTTTCGGAAAGATAGGCCACGGCAACGTCCGCGCCCTCCTTGGCAAAGGCGATGGCCACGGCCTGACCAATGCCGCTGTCCCCGCCGGTGATGACGGCCACACGGTCCTGCAGCTTCCCCGCGGCGCGGTACTGGGGGTTGTCGGTCATGGGCATGGGCTGCATCTGGCCGGCGGTCCCGGGCTGGACGTTCTGGTGCTGGGGCGGGAAGGTGCCGGGCAGGGGGATGGTCGGGTTGGTATAGGTGGATTCGGGCAATTGTATGCGCCTCCTTTTTGGGTTAGGATAGCCGCCGCTTTCGCGCTTTATTCCGAGGGGGAATTTATAAAACGGGTACGCCCAGGTTGCGTCTTTGAATATAATGGAGCATTCCGACAAGTAAGGAAGTGAGGGAAAAGTGCAGATACATGTGGTGCAGCCGGGGGACTCGGTATGGAGCATCGCGCAGAGGTACGGCGCGGACCCGCAAAGGATCGCGGAGCTGAACGGGCTTGATGCGCTGCCGTATCTCGTGGTGGGGCAGGCCCTTGTTATTGAGCCGCAGCCGCAGGTGTACACGGTGCAGCGCGGCGACTCGCTGTATGCCATCGCACGGCGCTTCGGGGTGACGGTGGAAAGCATCGCGCAGGCCAATGGCACGAAGACCCAAACCGAATTCAGCCGGGGATGCGGTTCAATATCCCCCGTGCAGTCCAAACAATACGGGTACATCGAAACGAACGGGTACATAGAGCCGTCGACGCCCCAGCGGGACGCGGGAATCGTCAACATGGGGCGGTTCCTCACCTACGTCTCGCCGTTCAGCTATCAGGTGCGCGAGGACGGGAGCCTGACGCCCATCGCCGATGAACTCCATCATCACCGCCGCCTATCCGAACCGGGTGGCGCCGATGATGGTCATAACCAACTTCAGGAACGGGAACTTCGACACCGGCCTTGTGAACATCATCCTTAACGACGAAAGCGTTTCGGACGCGCTGATCCGCAACGTCATCGCCACCCTGCGCCAGAAGGGGTATTACGGGCTGAACGTCGATTTCGAGCGCATCGCCCCGGAGAACCGGGAAGCCTACAACAACTTTCTGCGCAAGGCGGTGGCCGCGCTGCACCCGCTCGGGTACGTCGTCTCCACCGCGCTCGCGCCCAAACCGGAGGACTACACGGGCGGCGCGTGGCACGGCGCACACGATTACAGGACGCACGGCGAGATAGTGGATTTCGTCATCATAATGACCTACGAGTGGGGATGGTCGGGCGGCCCGCCTTACGCGGTCGCGCCCATCGACCTGGTCGAGGACGTGGTGCGCTACGCCGTGTCGGTGATACCTCCCGAAAAGATCATCATCGGCGTGCCCCTTTACGGCTACGACTGGACGCTGCCCTACATGCCGGGCGGGCCGTGGGCGCGGCGGGTCAGCCCGCAGCAGGCCCTGCAGCTGGCGGCGCAGTACGGCGCGCAGATACAGTTCGACCAGCAGACACAGTCGCCGTATTTCAATTACCTCGACGTCAACGGCGTGGAGCACGTCGTCTGGTTTGAGGACGCGCGGAGCGTGGAGGCAAAGTATCTTCTTGTGAACAAATACGGCCTCCGGGGAGTGAGCTATTGGCTGCTGGGACTCGAGTTCCCGCAGAACTGGGCGGTGCTCAATAACATGTTCAACATCGTGAAGGTGGTTTAGAAAGGCAAGCGAAAAGGAAAGGCCCCATCTTTTCAGCGGAGCCGCACGCAATCTATAAATGGGGAAAACGGAAGGGTCCTGATGGCGGGAGCAAAACAGGGCTTGCGGGACCCTTCCGTAATCCCGGCTGCGCAAAGGGGAGGCGTTCCTGTTTGAGGAGGGACAAGCCATCCGGGGCCGCCGCAATCTTTGAATTGCGCAAACGGGCCGTCCCCCTGTGTTTTACCAAACGTCAACATACTGTTGCGGCAGGGTAAAATTGGATTATATAATAAGTATGAGGTAAGGAGGCTTTGTTACGGTGGAGATGGCGCTGTCAAAACCGCTCAAATCCCTTGTCCGACTGCCGCGGTTTGGTGCTCGGATTCTTCGGCGCAGCGCCTGTTTATCTCTTCATCGCTTTCGGACTGGGCCTCAACCTCTTCGAGCACAGCGTGTACGATTCCTACGCGCTGCAGGCAAAGACCTGGCTGAGCGGCAGCATTGCCCTGACCAGGACTATTCCTGGCTGGAGATAGCACGCTATAACGGACAGTTCTTCATCAGCTTCCCGCCCTTCCCGGCCGTCGTCATGATTCCCTTCGTGCTGGTGTTCGGGGAGCAGACCCCCAGCATGTTCATCGTATTCGCTCTGTTTATGGCCAGCTACGTCGTCGGTTACGCGCTCGCGCGGCGCCATGGGTACAGCGACGCGCTTTCCGCCTGCCTAGGGGCATTCCTGGTCCTCGGATGCAACATGCTGGAAGCGTCCCATTACGGCGGGGTGTGGAACATGGCCCAGATGATGGCGTTCCTGCTCACGCTCCTTTCATTCTGGTATATATCGTCAAAGAACAGGCGGCACTGGTACGCCTCCCTTATCTGTCTCGCGCTGGCCGTGGGCTGCCGCCCCTTCCAGCTGGTATACGCCCCCGTCCTTTTGTGCATGCTCTACGGCCGCCTGTGGGAGGAAAAGCCGGAGATCAACGGCATTTGGCCGGCCATTCGCGCGATGCTGCCCTTCGCGGCCGCGCCCGCCGCCATACTGCTGGGGTACGCCGCGTACAACTTTGTTCGCTTCGGCGACATATTCGAGTTCGGGCACAACTACCTCCCCGAGTTCACGGATTCGGTGTACGGACAGTTCAGCGTACATTACATGCGGGAAAACATGGCCAACATACTGCGCCTGCCGTATTTTCAGGAAGCGATGCTGGTGTTCCCGATATTCTCCGGATTCGCGTTCTTCATTGCGAATCCCATCTATCTCATTTGGGGGGAACGGGCGCTGGTGACCGCTGTCCGGCGCAGGCTCATACTGGACGAGGGCCTGCTGCTGGCCGCGTTTTTCGTCCACTTCGCGCTCCTTCTGATGCACAAGTCGTTCGGCGGCTGGCAGTTCGGCACGCGCTACCTGTGCGACCTGATACCCGCCATGTACTTTTTTATCGTGTCGCAAAGGCACAGGGTAGGGATGGGGACGGCCGCGGTGATGATATTTGCCGTGGTTTTCAATATTTACGGGAGCGTCGTGTTCCATGTTTTATCCTGACGGCGCGGATCGGCTGATAATTTCGCGCATTATGGCAGATACTGGATTATATGGTACCTGATGGGTCGGCTATGGTACAATGACTGATAAACCGTAGGAATGTGGTGAAAGCTCGTGGGCAGCAGACAAGACAACAACAGAAGGCTTTTACTCCTGCAAAACTGGATCGTCGAAGAGGACGGCGATGCGCGTACCGTCATTGCCGAAATGCTCGAAAGCTTGAAAAATGTCATGCCTCTTTCGGAAGAGAACGTGTTTAATTTCAGGGTCGTGATGAGCGAACTGGTTAACAACGAATTCAGGCACGGAACAGGCAGGAACGTGCATATATCCATCTCGGCGTTCTCCAATCGGCAGGTCGAAATGTACGTGTACGGCTCCCCCAAGGGTTTCGATCTGGACGGCGTGCTCAAAAGGAAAGAGCGCAAGGACTCCAAATGGGACGAAAGCGGGCGAGGCCTGCTGCTGGCCGAGGCGTTGTGCGAAAGCCTGCGGATAGACTATACCTCCGACGGGAGCGTCATGCGCGCCCGCATGCACATGCAGAGCTGAGCGGGCGCGAAAATCCTTTTCTTTACGGCGCCTCCTGTGCTATAATAAAAAATATGAAGGAGCCGTGCGGCATAAGATGTATTAACGTGTCGATACATCCGCCGCTCAAGTCATTTAAGGAGGCAGATTTTCATGGTGGATCTTTCCAAAATGGACAAGAAAGCGTTGGGGAAATGTTTTGACCATTCCGTGCTGCCCAAGAACACGCAGGAGAAGGACATCCGCGAGGGCTGCCGGGAGGCGGTCGCCTACAACTGCGCCGCGTTCTACAGCGCGTCCATCTACTGGACGCCCATCGTTCTGGAGGAGCTGGCGGGCACCGACGTCCTTCCCGCGACCGGCATCGACTTCCCGTTCGGCGCAAACCCCGCCTATCTGAAGGCCGTCGAGACCGAGCAGGCGGTCAAGGCCGGCTGCAAGGCGCTGGACATCGTCATCAACGTCGGCGCGCTCAAGGACAGGAAGCACGACGTCGTCCTCGCTGAGCTCAAGGATTTTGTCACGGCCGCGCAGGGGAACCTGACCAAGTGCATCCTTGAAACCTGCTACCTGACCGACGAGGAGATCGCCACCGGCTGCAAGCTCATTGCCGAGGCCGGCATCGCATACGCCAAGACGGCGACCGGGCAGTTTGAAGGGCCGACGCTGGAGCAGTTCCTGGTCATGAAGGAGACGCTCAAGGGCACGGACGTCAAGCTGAAGGTGGCCGGGGTCAAGTATCCCCGCCCGCAGAACGCCTACGTCTTCCTGATGGCCGGAGCCGACCTCATCGGCACGCGCGCGGCGCCCGCCATCATCGACGCGCTGGACCAGATGCGTGAGATCGGCATCGTCCCGCCCTACAAGCCGTAATACGGCGCGCGGGGATTGCCGGAGAACCAGCGAAAGCAGCCCTCTGCCGCCCCAACGCGGCGGGGGGCTTCAGCGTATGAACGGAGGATGAAAAAGTGGTGAGCGAGCGTTTGAAAGGGGACGTGGCCGTGGTGACCGGGGCCGCGTCCGGGCTGGACAGGGGGATAGCGCTGGAGCTTTCCCGGCACGGCGCGATGGTGGCCTGTCTGGACATCACCGACGCCGAGAACAGAAAAAGACCGCGCAGCTGATTCGCGACGCGGGCGGCGAGGCGTTCGCGGTGCACGTCGACACGTCGGATTCGGCTTCGGTGAAGGCGGCCATGCGGGAGGTCTTTACGCGCGCCGGGAAGATAACCATACTGGTCAACGGCGCGGGCATCGTTCGCTTCAACCCGATAGAAGAGTGCAGCGACGAGGAATGGGAGGCGGTGCTGCGCGTCAACCTCACCGGGTATTTTTATGCGCCTGCGGGAGGTTTACCCCTACATGAAGCAGTCGGGCGGCGGACGCATCGTGCAGTTGTCGTCCACCTCGGCCAAGAGCGGGAGCAACTTCGGCGGCCCGCATTACACGGCGGCCAAGGGCGGCATCATCAGCCTGACCAAGTACGCCGCGCGCAGGTGGTGCCGCGACAACATCCGCGTGAACACCATCTGCCCGGGCATCTCGAACACCCCGATGGCCGTGGAGCCGGACGCGCCGGAGGGGGCGCTTCAGAGCATGCTGAACAACATACCCATGGGCCGCCTGTGCGAGCCGGAGGACATCGCCGGGGGCGTGGTCTTTCTGGTGACCGACGAGAGCCGCTACATCACCGGCATCACGCTGGACATCACCGGCGGGCGCTACATGTACGGAAACTGACGCAATTTACCGCAAAAAGGCTTTTGCTTAACCGCGAAAGCCTTTTTTCACGCGCGCCGATGCTGTATAATGTTGGTTACACATAACCAGCGGAGGAGAAGGATGAACGAAGAAACCGTATTGGTGGAGTACGACGGCAAGCGGAACGAGGTCAAAATAGGGACCACGCTCCAGTCGCTGGCCGGGCAGGCCAAACCGTCCAAGCGGGGGCCGTATGTGGCCGCCCAGGTGAACGGCGTGCTGGCCGAGCTGACCAATAAGATTTACAAGCCCTGCACCGTGCAGTTCATTGATTCCATGGACAAGGAAGGGAACCTCATGGTCCTGCGCGGGCTGTGCTTTGTGCTGGTCCGGGCCGCCCGAGAGCTTTTCACCGGTGCCCGGGTCACCATCGAGCATTCGCTGGGCGGGGGGCTGTACGCGGAGATCCATACCAAGATGAGCAGCCATGACGTGGAGGCGCTGGAAAAGCGCATGCGCGAGATCGCAGAGGAGGATTCGCCGTTCGTGCGGCATACCGTTTCCACCGAGGAGGCCATGGCGCTGTTTGAGAAGGACGGCCAGCCCGACAAGGTCCGCCTGCTTGCCTACCGGCCGTTCGACTTCTTCCGGCTGTATGAAAACGGGGGCATACAGGACTATTTTTACGGGCTGATGGTCCCGTCCACCGGCTATCTCAAGGAGTTCAGGCTGTTCAGCCACTATCCCGGCGTGGTCCTTTGCTACCCGCGCCCCGACCGGGGGCAGGTGCCCGAAGAACTGAAAAAGGAGCCGAAGCTCTCCGCCGTATACCGCGAGGCCAAGCACTGGGCCAGCATACTCAATTGCGAGAACGTGTGCGACCTCAACGATCTGGTCAAAACGGGGGAGATCGGGGACTTCATCCGCGTGAACGAGGCGCTGCACGAGAAAAAGATTATCGAGGCGGCAGAGGAGATAACCAGGGAGGGGAAGGAAAAGCGGCTGATTCTCATTGCCGGCCCGTCCTCCTCCGGCAAGACCACCTTTGCGCAGCGGCTGTCCATCCATTTGCGGGTGCTGGGCAAGCGCCCCGTGTCCATTTCGGTGGACAACTACTACCGGAGCCGGGAGGAGATTCCGCGCGACGCCTTCGGCATGCCCGACCTCGAGCATATCGACGCCATAGACGTGTCTCTTTTCAACGAACAGATATTTGCGCTTTTCCAGGGCGCGGAGGTGGAGCTTCCGCGGTTCGATTTCCAGCTCGGGCGCCGGGTACCCGGCCCGAAGCTCCAGATAAGCAGCCAGCAGCCCATCATCGTGGAGGGGATACACGGACTCAACCCCGCGCTGACCCCCATCATACCCGATGACATCAAGTACAGGATCTACGTAAGCGCGCTGACCCAACTGAACCTCGACGACCACAACCGCATTCCTGGGACCGACTGCAGGCTCCTGCGGCGGCTGGTGCGCGACCAGAAGTTCAGGAACTCGAGCGCCGAGCGGACGCTGGGGATGTGGGATTCGGTGCGCAGGGGGGAGGAACGGTTCATTTTCCCGTTCCAGGAAGAGGCGGACATGATTTTCAACTCCACGCTGGTGTATGAGATCGCCGTGCTGAAAAAGTACGCGGTGCCCATCATCGAGGAGGTACAGGAACAGAGCGAGCACTTCAGCGAGGCCTCGCGCCTTCGGAAGTTTTTGAATTACTTCACCGCGCTGGAGGACGAATCCGACATACCAACCACGTCCATACTGCGCGAATTTATCGGAGAAAGCTGCTTTTACAGGTAGGCGGCAAGGAGGAAAAGACGGATGGTAAGCCCCATAGCGTTCTCATTGGGCGGCATCAACGTACACTGGTACGGCATCATCATCGCGGCGGCCATACTCATTGGCGTGTGGCTGGCCATGCGCGAAACGAAGCGGCGGGGCATGGACCCGGACATGATCATCGACCTTTGCCTGCTGGCCGTCCCGCTGGCCGTCATCGGCGCGCGACTCTATTACGTCATCTTTTTTGTCCCCCAGCCGGGGCAGATAAACCCGTTTGCCGCCGACCCCCTGAGCATCCTCTACATATGGGACGGCGGGCTGGCCATCTACGGCGCCGTCATCGGCGGGCTTATCGCGGTGCTCATATTCTGCAGATGGCGAAAGCTCAGGACCGGCACGTTTGTGGACTTTCTGGACATACTCGCCCCCAGCCTGATACTGGGGCAGGCGATGGGACGGTGGGGGAACTTTTTCAATCAGGAGGCCTACGGCTATATGGTCACCGACCCGGCCATGCAATGGTTTCCGTTCGCCGTTTTCATACAGCGTGAAAACGCCTGGCACCTCGCCACCTTCTTTTACGAGTCGCTGTGGTGCTTTGTGGTGTTCGGATTTTTGCTATGGTATCAAAAGCGTCAGAGGACGCGGGGCAACGTCATACTGTGGTATTTTTTCCTGTACGGTATCGAGCGCGCCTTTGTGGAAGGCCTGCGCACCGACAGCCTGTGGCTGATACCCGACGCTGTGCGCGTGTCGCAGGCGCTGAGCCTGGTGCTCGCGCTGGCGGCAGGCGCGCTGCTGTGGTATAACAACCGCAGGAAAAAGCCGCTGGAGCAAGCCCCGCCGGAGTGAGAGGGGGAACCACGGCCACATCTTGGGGCAGCCGCAAACGGATGATTGGCGCATGCCGGCGAGCGGCTTGGCCCGGGAGAACAAATGGATTCGCCTGTTTGGCTGGATAATTGCGAAATACCCCATTATAATGAACATATTGTGAAAAATATCAATGGGGGTGTTTTGATGGGTATTGGCGGAACAACAGAGATCGCGATAGCAATGGTGCTGTACATCACGATGATGGTCGTGATCGGCGTCCTGTACTACAAGCGCAACAAGGGCGCTGACGACTATTTTCTGGGCGGACGGTCTCTGGGACCGTGGGTCTGCGCGATGAGCGCGGAAGCATCGGACATGTCCAGCTGGCTGCTGATGGGACTGCCCGGCGTAGCCTACGCCATTGGCATGGGCGAGGCCTTCTGGACGGCGGTGGGCCTCGCGCTGGGCACATATCTCAACTGGCTCCTCGTGGCCAGGCGCCTGCGCAGCTATACCAGGGTAGCGGGCGATTCCATCACGCTGCCGGACTTTTTTTCCAACCGTTTTCATGACAAATATAAGATCCTTATGATATTCTCCGGACTTGTCATCGTCATATTCTTTACAATCTATACGGCTACCGGCTTTATTGCTTGCGGCACACTGTTCCAGAGCATCTTCGGGCTGGACAGTTCGGCCTATCCGTGGCTGGTCATCGGCAGTGCGGCGGTCATCGTGATCTACACGGGGCTGGGCGGGTTTCTGGCCGAGAGCGTGACCGACCTCATCCAGGGTACGCTGATGTTCATCGCCCTGGTGACCGTGCTGGTGGTGGGCGTCATCGCCGTGGGAGGCATCGCGCAGGTCGGCGCGAACGTGAGCGGGATGGAAAACTTCCTGAGCGTCGCGGGCGTGCAGGACCTGACAAACGGCGGCTTCAAGGCGTACTCGGTGCTGGATATCGTATCCAACCTCTCCTGGGGGCTGGGATACTTTGGCATGCCGCACGTGCTGCTGCGCTTCATGGCTATCCGGAGCAGCCGCGAGCTGAACCGGTCTAGGCGCATCGCGATGATATGGGTGGTGATATCCCTGTTCGCCGCCGTGGCCATCGGCATCGTGGGCCGCGCGCTGCTGGGCGGCGCCATACTGCCTACCGAGACGCAGGCCACGCTGCACGAAACGGTCTTTATCCAGATGGTGGTCAAGCTCATGCCCGCGTTTATTGCAGGCATCATGCTCTCCGGAATACTGGCCGCAACCATGAGTACGTCGGACTCCCAGCTCCTGGTGACATCCTCGGCCGTGGCCAACAACTTCTACAAGAATTTTGTCCGTAAAAAGGCGTCCTCCAGGGAGATCATGTGGGTGGGACGCGGGGTGGTCGTGCTGGTCGCCATCATAGCCGCCATTATGGCCATGGACACCTCCAGCACTATCTTCGGGCTGGTCAAATACGCATGGGGCGGATTCGGCGCGGCCTTTGGTCCGGTGATCCTGTTCTCGCTGTTCTGGAAGCGGATGAACATGCCGGGGGCGCTGGCCGGCATGATCGTCGGCGGCGGGACCGTCATCTTCTGGAAGGAAGTGCTTTCCCCGATGGGCGGCATCTTCAGCGTGTACGAGCTGCTCCCGGCGTTCATACTGGCCTCGCTGGCTATCGTCACGGTCAGCCTGATAACCAGGGCGCCGTCTGAGGAGGTCCGGCAGGAATTCGAGCAGGCCAAGCGCTACGCGCTGGACTGATTAAAGGACAATAAAAAAAGACCGCGTACGCGGTCTTTTTTTATGTCAGTTTTTAGTACATGCCCATCCCGGGGTCGGCCGGAGCCGCCGGCGGATTCTTCTCGGGCAGGTCGGTGATGAGGGATTCCGTGGTCAGCAGCATGGCCGCGATGGACGATGCGTGCTGCAGAGCGGAACGGGCGACCTTGGTCGGGTCGATGATGCCCTTTTCCACCATGTTGCCGTATTCGCCTGCCGCGGCGTCGAAGCCGTAGCTCTGGTCCTTGCTGTTCTTCAGGTTCTCAACGACCAGTGAGCCCTCGAGGCCGGCATTGGAAACAATCTGGCGGACAGGCTCTTCCAGCGCGCGCTTGACGATTTCGATGCCGGTCTTGACGTCGCCGGTTTCCTTGGCAAGCAGCGCGTCCACGCTGGGGATGCAGTTTATGAGCGCGGTGCCGCCGCCGGGGATGATGCCCTCCTCAACGGCTGCGCGGGTGGCGGCCAGAGCGTCCTCGATGCGGAGCTTGGCTTCCTTCATCTCGGTCTCGGTGGCCGCGCCGACCGCTATGACGGCAACGCCGCCGGCCAGCTTGGCCAGGCGCTCCTGCATCTTCTCGCGGTCGTAATCCGAAGTGGTGTCCTCCATCTGGATCTTGATGGACTGGATGCGCGCCTTGATGTCCTCGGTGCTGCCGGCGCCCTCGACGATGGTGGTGTTCTCCTTATCCACCTTAACCTGGCGGGCGGTGCCCAGCATATCCAGCGTGGCGGTCTTGAGGTCCATGCCCAGCTCTTCGGAAATGACCTGGCCGGCGGTGAGGATGGCGATGTCCTGCAGCATGGCCTTGCGGCGGTCGCCGAAGCCGGGGGCCTTGACCGCGACGCAGGTGAAGGTGCCGCGGAGTTTGTTCACGACCAGCGTAGCCAGAGCCTCGCCCTCGACGTCCTCGGCGATGATGAGCATCTTGCGTCCCTGCTGAACCACCTTTTCAAGGATGGGCAGGATTTCCTGGACGTTGGAAATCTTCTTGTCAGTGATAAGGATGTAGGGGTTGTCCAGCACGGCTTCCATCTTGTCGGGGTCTGTGACCATGTAGGCCGAGGCGTACCCGCGGTCGAACTGCATGCCTTCGACCAGCGTCAGCTCGGTCTTAAGGGTCTTCGATTCCTCTACGGTGATAACGCCGTCGTTGCCGACTTTTTCCATGGCGTCGGAGATGAGTTTGCCGATGGACTCGTCGCTGGCCGAAATGGAAGCGACCTGCGCTATGGCATGCTTGTTCTCAATGGGCTTGCTCATGCTGCGCAGGCTCTCGACGGCCGCGTTGGTGGCCATCTCGATGCCCTTTTTGAGAAGCATGGGGTTGGCGCCGGCGGCAACGTTTTTCAGGCCCTCGCGGATGATGGCCTGCGCCAGCAGCGTGGCGGTGGTGGTGCCGTCGCCCGCGACGTCGTTGGTCTTGGTGGCGACTTCCTTGACCAGGAGCGCGCCCATGTTCTCGAACGGATCCTCGAGCTCTATTTCGCGCGCGATGGTCACGCCGTCGTTGGTGATGAGGGGGCTGGTGTATTTCTTGTCAAGCACAACGTTGCGGCCTTTGGGGCCAAGCGTTATCTTAACGGTGTCCGCAAGCTGGTTGACGCCTCTCTCCAGTGCGCGGCGGGCGTCCTCGCCGTATATGATCTGCTTTTTCATGGTCGGTTTCCTCCTTTTGCGTTTGCGCGTACGTGATTATTCTTCGATGATTGCGAGGATGTCGCTCTGGCTGAGCACAATGTATTCGTTCTCCTCGAACTTGACTTCCGTGCCCGCGTACTTGCGGTACAGCACCACGTCGCCGGGTTTGACGTGCATGGTGATCTCCTTGCCGTCCACGTTCCCGCCGGGGCCCACGGCGATGACTTCAGCGGTCTGCGGCTTTTCCTTGGCAGTGCCGGGCAGCACGATGCCGCTTTGGGTCACTTCTTCTGCAGGCTTGTTCACGATGACGACTTTGTCGCCCAAAGGGATGATTTTCATGGGTCGGTTTCCTCCTTTTGCTCCTTATCATTATGTTTTGGAAATATTGTTACCCGGAATGCTTGTTAGCACTCTACGCTAATGAGTGCTAATCTCAAGACATAGTTTATGCAAAAACGGGTGGCGAGGCAAACGGGTGAATCGACGAAAAACGGACTGCTATAACGGAAATAGATGCGATATAATCAATTAACTTACAAATGCGGCAAATTGCACGCAAATACAAAGAAAAACGCAAATAATGCCCAAACGGGAAGGAAAAAGGGAAAAGATGTGGAATGAGTTGGGAAACCCGGGATAAATGTAATGCAAGGAGAAAGCCAGGTATGAACAAATGGGACAAGCGCATGATGGAGCTTACGCGCTACATCGCACAATGGTCCAGCTGCTATCAGCATAACCGCCACGTCGGCGCGGTCATAGTGCGGGACAAGCGCATCCTGACCACAGGCTACAACGGCGCGCCGGAGGGCGTTAAAAGCTGCGCGGAAAAGGGCGAGTGCCTCCGCCGCACCCTGGACATTCCATCCGGCACGCGGCACGAGCTGTGCTACGCCATCCACGCCGAACAGAACGCCATAATACAGGCGGCCCGCATGGGCATATCCATACAAGGCGCGACGCTTTATTGCACGCACCAGCCCTGCGTCATCTGTACCAAGATGATCGTCAACGCCGGCATCGCCCGCATCGTATACGACGAGCCGTATCCGGACGATTTTTCGCTGCGTATACTGAAGGAAGCGGGCGTTATATCCGAGCGGTACGCAGACCTCGGCCCGGAGGAGTAAATCCCTGTCAGCGCCGGCGCAACCGAATAAATGTATGCATTCCCGCCTCATATTTGTCGGGTTGTCCACATAGAGATGAAGTAACAAACTTCAATCGGAGGGATGATGATGCGGCGGGGCAGGAGAAGGCGCAGGCCGTCCGCGAGAAGAAAACACGGCGGGCGCGGTGCTGGTTGCGATGGTCATCCGGGTTGGCCTGGCGTTCCGCTCGGCGGGCGTGGCCGGGAAATGGATGCAGGACAACGTCATTGCGCCTATTTTCGAGGCGTTTTTGGGGGAGGGACGACGGCGTCGCCCACAGGCCGACCGCGGCGAACAGACCGGCGCAGCAGGTGGCGTGGAAGAGCTTTACGCTCCACTGCGTGCAGATGGGCGTTTTTTTCCAGCGAGGACAACGCCCGAGCTGGTTTGCTCGGCTGAAAGGCAGGGCGCGGCGGGATACCGGATGACCGCCAGCGGGAACGTGCGCGTACTGGTCTCGGCCTACCCCGATAAGCAGGATGCCCCGGATACGTGCGCGACCGGCTCATCGACGAGGGCATGGGACTGCACCGTGTATACGTTCACCTGCCTGGCGCTCGAGATAACGGTCACGGCCGACAAGACGCGCATCCCCGAGATACGCTCCTCGGCATCGACCGCTACCAGACCGCGATGGAGCGTTGCGGAGAGCTGGCTGTCGCGGTGGATGACGGCTCAATGTCGCAGACGTGGCGGTGCTGGAGGCGCGAACGCTGGCCCGGCGGATGGAGGCCGACGCCCAGAGCATTGATAGAGCGGCTGCGGCCAGCAACGAAGTCGTCCGGCTGATGCTCGAACTGTGCACACAGGCGGAGCGCTGGACGTGGTGGCCGAGGGGACGAATTTGAGCGCTGCCGGCGCGGCTGCGGTACGCGAGCCTCGCGCTGGCTGACGGGGCAGTCGGGTTCGTCCGGGACGCGCAGGTCTACTATCAGGCCAATGACGGTGTTGGGACAACAGATAGACAATATGATATAATATAGCCGAACGGGACGGCTATAGGGGAACCGGCGGAAACGGCTGAGGCTGTTCGTATGGTTTATGCTGCCGACCCTCTGATGATGAAGGGAGACAGACTATGAAGGTGCGGGACATTGCCAGATCGTATCCGCGAGCATTCTCGTCGGGGAGGACAAGCTGGACTCGGGAGGCTCGCGGCCTGCGGGTCCGACCTCATGAGCACGTTGCCTATGTGAACGGAAAGGGACCTGTCCTTCTGACAGGGCTTGCGAACATCCTGTACGTATCCGACGGCCGAGGTGGCATAGATCTGCGGTGCATCCTGTTCGTGCGCGGGTCTGCAAAACGTTCTGACCTTGCCGAAGAACGTGGCATGGTGGTGATGCAGACCACGGAATATCGATATACGAGGCCAGCGGGCTCCTGTTTGCCAACGCCCTGCCGCCCATCACTTTGAGTTGAACGGAGCAAAAAGGTGACTGAATCCGCAGTCCTGTACAAGGAATATGCTATCGAACAGGGGAATTTTATCAAGGCGGGCGAGGCCTCCAGCGCTATAAAGCAGGATACCCGGCACCTCGGCGTCGACTCGGGCGTGATGCGCAGGGTGTCCATCGCGGCGTATGAGGCGGAGCCGGAACACATATCCACAGCTACGGCGGGACGCTCAGGGCGACCATATCCCCGAGGGACATACTCGCTGCGTTTGAAGACACCGGCCCTGGGATAGAGGACGTGGAGCCGGGCCATGCAGGACGGCTACTCGACGGCCAGCGAAGAGGTGAAATATGGGCTGGGGGCTGGCTGGGGATGAGCAACATCAAGCGCTGCAGCGACGAGATGGATATACAGTCCTCGCCGGCCGGCACCATACTCACGCTCACCTTCGCGGTCTGAACCCAACGCGGCACTGAAAGGTGAAACGGAATGAAAGATTATCCACACCCGTGCGGCTGGACCGGATGGGTGCAAGGGCTGCACAAACTGCATAGTATTGTCCCACGCAAGCCATACGTCAGCGTGGGGCAAGGCCTGCATCATCGCGGGCGAGCGCTGCAATGATCGCGGCGAATGCGCGGCAAATCTCCACCACGCCAAGATAGCCGTGACCGACGGGATGGAGAGCATGGAGCGTTTCCGGTACCGCATCGCGCTGCCGGCGCCGTCGCTGTACGGGCAGTTCAAGAACCTCCAGTCCATCGACCGGCTGCTGGACGCGCTTATTAACATCGGGTTCGACGACGTGTTCGAGGTCGCGCGCGGGGCCGACATGGTGACCGAGGCCACGCGCAGGCTTTGCCGCCTGGTGCGACAAGCGGCCGCTGATATCCTCTGCCTGCCCGGCGGTGTGCGGCTTATCCGCGTGCGTTTCCCCGCTTCTGCAGCACATATCCAACATCGACTCGCCCATGGAGGTGGCGGCCACCATCGCCCGGCGAGTTCGCTGCGCGGCGTCAGCCCCGACGAGATAGGCGTTTTCTTCATCACGCCCTGCGCGGCCAAGATGACCAGCGTGATGAATCCCCTGGGACGGCCCACCACCGGCGTGGACGGGACCATATCCATCGTAGACATTTTCGGGGTTCTCAACGCGCAGCTCGGGCAGGCGGATATGAAGCGGCACGGCCTGAAGGCGCACGCGCTGCCCGCCGGCGTCGGATGGGCGGCGACCGGCGGCGAGGGCGAGGCGCTGGGGCGGGACAGCCACCTGTCGGTGGACGGGATACACAACATCATCCGGATGTTCGAGGAAGTGGAGAACGGGAAGTTCTCGGACCTGAAGTTTATCGAGGCGCTGGCCTGCACCGGCGGGTGTCTGGGCGGGCCGCTCACGTTTGAGAACAGCTACGTCGCCAAGATGCGGCTGGCGGGGCTCATCGCCAACATGCCCCGCGGACAGGGGATGTCCGAGGCGGACATCGCGTTCGCGCACAGCGACAGGATGTATCTCAGCGAGCCGATAGAGCCTCTGCCCGTCGAGCGGCTGGACAGCGATATCGGGGAGGCCATCAAAAAGCTGGAGCGGGTCAATGCGCTCAGCGAGATACTGCCCGGGCTGGACTGCGGCTCCTGCGGCTCCCCCAACTGCCGGACGCTGGCCGAGGACATCGTGCGCGGGGACGCCGTGGAGCTGGACTGCATATTCCTGCTGAAAAACAAGGTCGCCTACCTCGCCAACGAGATGGTGAAGCTCGCGAGCGTGGACCATGCCTTCGACCAGCCGGAGCAGGCGGAGGGCGGCCCCAAACCAAAGGAAAGAGGTTGAGGGACTTGACGGTAGCACAGCTTATGGAGCTTATCGACGGGACGCTTTTGACACAGGCCGGGACCGACAAAGAAATTTCCTCGGGGTGCGTGTGCGACCTTCTGAGCTGGGTGATGGCCCACGCCAGGCCGGGCGGGGTGTGGGTCACCGTGCAGACCCACTTGAACGTGGTGGCGGTCGCCGAGCTTAGTGACCTTGCCTGCGTGGTCCTGCCCTGCGGCATGGAGATGGAGCAGGCGGCCCTGGAAAAGGCGGGGGAGACGGGGCTTGCCGTCCTGTCCAGCCCGATGAGCGCTTTCGACATTGCCGGCATCCTGTACGCGCAGAACGTCAGGGGTGCCTGAAAAATGAAGCTGGCGGCGGACCTGCACATACACAGTTGCCTGTCCCCCTGCGGGGACGACGACATGACGCCCAACAACATCGTGAACATGGCCTATATCAAGCAACTGGGCGCCATAGCCGTTACCGACCACAACAGCGCGAAGAACCTCCCCGCCGTCGCGGAGGTTGCCAAAGCGCGCGGGCTGGTGCTGGTGCCCGGGCTGGAGGTGCAGACGCGGGAGGAAGTGCACCTTCTGTGCTATTTTGGGGAGTTGGAGGACGCGCTCCGGTTCGGCGACGTTCTATACGCGCATCTTCCCGGACTGCCGGCCAGCCCGGACGTGTTCGGCGAACAGCGCATCCTTAATGAAAATGACGAGCTTATCGGGACGGAACCCAGGCTTTTGATACAGTCGCTGGACCTGAGCATCGAACAGGTGGCCGCGTTGACCCGGGAGTACGGCGGGCTGGTGGTGCCCGCCCACGTTAACAAATCCGCAAACTCCATTTTCTGCAACCTTGGTTTCATACCGCCGGGACTCGACTTTCCCGCGCTGGAAGTGTACAGAAAGGCGCCGCTTCCCGACGCCGACCTTTCCGGATACCACCTTATCTACGCGTCGGACGCTCACTGCCTTTCGCAGATACTTGAGGCCGAGTTTTTCGTCGATGTAGAAACCTGCTCGGCCCGGGGCGTGCTGCGCGCACTCCGGCGCTCTGACGGCCCGGAGGGCCTGCCCTAAAATGGTTATACAACAATCCTGAATAATTAGTGCATTTTTTGACGATGTATGATAAAATACAAAAGGTTGTGAAGGTCTTTTTGGTGTATTCATATAAAGTGGTTCATTTTTGCTTTGTTTAAGGAGGTTGTTCAAGGAATGAGTCAGGACAAATTCGACCAACTCCAGGCTGTGATCGACCAGTACAAGGACGCCAACGGCCCGCTGATGCCTATCATGCAGAAAGCGCAGGACATCTTCGGGGCGGTCACGTTCGAAGTGCAGCACTTCATAGCGGAGAAGATGGGCATCCCCATGACCGACGTATATGGCGTGGCGACGTTCTACTCGCAGTTTGCGCTCGAACCCAAGGGCGAGTATCTGGTGAGCGTCTGTCTGGGCACCGCATGCTACGTCAAGGGCGTGCAGAACGTGATGGAGCGCCTGAAGGAAAAGCTGGGCGTGGACGTCGGCCGGACTACCAAGGATGGCAAGTTCACGCTGGAAGCGACGCGCTGCCTCGGCTGCTGCGGCCTTGCGCCGGTCATGACCATAAACGAGAACGTTTACGGGCGTCTGGTTCCTGAAGACGTGGATCGCATCCTCGCTGAGTACGCGAAGAACTAGGGACCGGTCAGGGCCGTGGAAGAGATCTCGCTGCATGTGCTGGATATCGTCGAGAACGCGATAGGCGCCTTAGCCACGTTTATACAAATCGAGATAGATGAGCAGGAAGCGGACGATACGCTCTGCGTGCAGGTGACCGACAACGGCAGGGGCATGCCGGCCGAATTCGCGGAAAAGGCCGACGACCCCTTCGTGACCACCCGGACGACGCGCAGAGTCGGGCTGGGGCTGCCGCTCTTCAAGCAGGGGGCCGTGGCCACCGGGGGCACGTTCGAGATACATTCCGAAATGGGCGCGGGGACGCGCGTCCGCGCGGTCTACCGGCGGTCGCACATCGACCGGCCGCCGCTGGGGGACATGGCGGGCACGGTGTTGGCCCTGATAGCCGTGAATCCCGATATCGATTTTGAATACGCACACCGGTACGGTGACAGGTCGTTCACGCTGGACACGCGGGAAGTCCGCGAAAAGCTGGGGGACGACGTTCCCCTGAGCGCGCCGATGGTTCAGGCATGGCTCAGGGACTACCTTCACGAGGGTGAAGCAGAACTTTATGGAGGTGTTGGCAAATGAAATCTTTGCAAGAGCTTGAAGCTATCCGAAATGAAACGCTGGATTCCATGAACCTGAGGAAAGAGCACGACGGGACCCGCATCGTGGTCGGCATGGCCACCTGCGGCATCGCGGCCGGCGCCCGCCCCGTGCTTTTGAAGATTATGGAAGAGGTGCAGAAGCGCAACCTTTCCCACGTCGTCGTGGCCCAGACCGGCTGTATCGGCCTGTGCCGGCTCGAACCCATCGTCGAGGTGTTCAAGCCGGGACAGGAGAAGGTCACCTATGTGAAGATGACCCCCGAGCTTGCCTCAAAAGTGGTCGCCGAGCACATTGTCAACGACAATGTTGTGGAGTCGCAGACCATAGGCAAGTTCCAGGCATAACGGCAGCGTAAGGTTCATTTTCTTGTGTGTTAGGAGGATATGACATGGATTTCTATCGTTCACACGTTTTGGTATGCCATGGTACGGGGTGTACGTCTTCGGATTCGCCGGGCATAAAAAAACAGTTTGAAGAAGCTATAGCGGCAAAAGGGCTGGACAAAGAGGTGCAGGTGGTCATGACGGGGTGTTTCGGCCTCTGCGCGTTGGGTCCGGTGGTCATCATATACCCTGAAGGCTCGTTTTACAGCCGCGTGACCGTTGACGACGTCGACGAAATCGTGGAGGAGCATCTGGTCAAGGGCCGTATCGTATCGAGGCTCCTCTATCAGGAGAGCATCGCTCCCGACGCCTCCATTCGCTCCCTTGAGGAAGTGGATTTCTATAAAAAGCAAAAGCGCGTGGCGCTGCGCAACTGCGGCGTCATCAACCCCGAAAAGATTGAGGAATACATCGCGATGGACGGCTACAAGGCGCTGGGTAAGGTCCTTACCGAGATGAAGCCGCAGGAAGTCATCGACATCATCAAGGCTTCGGGCCTGCGCGGCCGCGGCGGCGGCGGTTCCCCACCGGCGTCAAGTGGAGTTTTGCGAGCAACAGCACCGGCCAGAAATACGTCATCTGCAACGCGGACGAGGGCGACCCCGGCGCGTTCATGGACAGGTCCGTGCTGGAGGGCGACCCCAACGTCGTGCTGGAGGCCATGGCCATCGCGGGCTATGCCATCGGCGCGTCCCAGGGGTACATCTATGTGCGCGCCGAGTACCCCATCGCGGTCAAACGCCTGGAGATCGCTCTCGGTCAGGCGCGCGAGATGGGCCTTTGGGCAAGGATATCTTCGGCACCGGCTTTGATTTCGACATCGAGATACGCCTCGGGTCGGGCGCGTTCGTGTGCGGCGAGGAGACCGCGCTGATGGCGTCCATCGAGGGCGAGCGCGGCGAGCCGCGGCCCCGCCCGCCGTTCCCGGCCATCAAGGGGCTTTTCGGCAAGCCGACCATCATCAACAACGTCGAAACCTACGCCAACATACCGCAGATCATCCTGAACGGGGCCGAGTGGTTCGCTTCCATGGGCACCGAGAAGAGCAAGGGCACCAAGGTGTTCGCGCTGGGCGGCAAGATAGAGAACACCGGACTTGTTGAGATTCCCATGGGCACCACCCTGCGTGAGATCATTTATGAGATAGGCGGCGGCATCCCGGGCGGCAAGGCCTTCAAGGCCGTGCAGACCGGCGGCCCCTCCGGCGGCTGCATCACCACCGAGAACCTCGATATCCCCATCGACTATGACAACCTCATCTCCATAGGCTCCATGATGGGGTCGGGCGGGATGATCGTCATGGACGAGGACAACTGCATGGTGGACATCGCCCGCTTCTTCCTCGACTTCACTGTCGACGAGTCCTGCGGGAAGTGCCCCACCTGCCGCATAGGCACCAAGCGCATGATCGAGATGCTGGATAAGATCTGCTCCGGCAAGGGCGAAGACGGCGACCTCGAGCGCCTCGAAGACCTCGCGGCGACCATCAAGAGCACCGCTCTGTGCGCGCTTGGGCAGACGGCCCCCAACCCCGTGCTGTCCACCATCCGCTACTTCCGCGACGAGTACGAGGCGCACATCAAGGAGAAGCGCTGCCCCGCGGGCGTATGCAAGCACCTCCTGCAGGTTATAATCGACAAGGAGAAATGCAAAAAGTGCTCGCTGTGCTCAAAGGTGTGTCCGGTGTCGGCCATCTCCGGTGTGGTCAAGGAAACGCCGTTTGAGATCGACCAAACCAAGTGTATCAAGTGCGGCGCCTGCATAGAGAAGTGCCCGTTCGGCGCCATTAGCAAGAAGTAAGCCCACAGGGCCGAGAAAAAGCCCTCCTGTCTTGCGGGAGGGCTTTTTTTCCCATACAGGAGCGATAGAGCCATGGACCTTGCTTTTGAACACGCCATAAAACACCCCGAGCGCCTCTGCGTCCGGATGGAGGACGGCAGCACATCCTTTGGCATCAGCCAGGACTGGCTGCCCAGCCGCTGGATGCGCAGGGCCGGCTGCGGGCCGTGCACGGCGTCCGGCATCTTCTTCTATCTTTCGAGGAAGGACCCGGCGCTGGAGCCGCTGTGCCCGTTTGCCGACCCGGAAGCGCAGACGCTCACCCGCGAGCAGAGCGTCTGTCTGGTGTCGGCGGTGTGGAAGCACCTCACGCCCGGCAACAAGGGCGTGAACACGGTGCAGATGTTTTTGAGCGGGGCCATGGGCTACGCGCACCAGTCCGGCGTGGCGCTCACGCCGATGGATATGCATATACCCGGCATCGCGTCCCGCTACAGGCCGATTTCGGAGTATGTGGATTTCATTCAGCAGGGGCTGGAGGACGACTGCCCGGTTGCCTTTCTGAACCTCTCCAACGGCGCCGAGACCAACCTCGACGGCTGGCACTGGGTCACCGTGGTCAGCCTGCGCCGCGATCCGGGCGATGCGAAGGTCCTGCTGGAGATTGCGGACGACACGAAGAAAAAGACGGTGGACTTCAAAAATGGTTTGGCTCCACCTTCTGGGCGGCGCGCTCGCGTGGTTCAAGGGTTGAGAGGATAGTCCTGACTCTGCACATCTTCTAAGGCAATACCGCGCAAAAGATCCGCCAGGACGGTACCCACGACTTAGTGCGGTGTTGCCCTAGTAAAATATGGTGTGCGTCCTCGTTTTTAACCCGGATGTTCCTCCAGCGCGTGCGCACAATCAACAAAACAGCCGTAAGCCGCTTCTGCGGCTTTTTCGTTTCAGCAGGCCTGCGTTTGTGGTATAGTATTACAGAAAATGGAAGGCATCTCAGGGGGATAAGCATTTGGCCAAGGGCTACGAAGCAAGCGATTTGATGGTCCTGGAGGGAGGCCGTGCGCCTCCGGCCGGGCATACATCGGCTCGACCGGCGCGCGGGGCCTGCACCACCTGATATGGGAAATCGTGGACAACGCGGTGGACGAGGCCGCCAACGGCCACGCGACCCTGGTGGAGGTCACGCTGAACGGCGACGGCTCGGTCAGCGTGGTGGACGACGGTCGGGGCATACCGGTCAGCGTGCACCCCGACTACGGGGTTACCGGAGTGGAGCTGGTGTTCACCCGCCTGCACGCGGGCGGGAAGTTCAACAACGAGAATTACGCGTATTCGGGCGGGCTGCACGGCGTGGGCGCCGCGGTGGTCAACGCCCTTTCCGAATGGGTCGAGGTCGAGGTCGCCGTCGGCGGCTTTTTATACAGCCAGCGTTTCGAGAGCGTATACGACGAAAAGACGCGGAAGATTGAGCCGGGACGGCCGGCCGGGCCGCTTCAAAACCGTGGGCGCACGCGCAGGAAGGGCACGAAGGTGACCTTTCTGCCCGACGCGGACGTCTTTACTTCAATAGATTATCACTACGAAACCGTGACCCACCGCCTGCGGGAGCTGGCCTTTTTGAACGGCGGCGTGCGGTTCTCCATTAAGGACGCGCGGGTGCGCGGCGCGGCGCGGGAGGACGCCTTCGTGTACGAGGGAGGCATCGCCGACTTCGTGCGCTACCTCAATCAGGACAAGACCGCGCTGCACGACGCGCCCATCACCATCGAGGGCGTCCGCGACGGCATACATGTCATGGCCGCCATCCAGTACAACGACACCTACACCGAAAACGTCGTTTCCTACGTCAACAACATCCCCACCGCCGAGGGCGGCATGCACGAAACCGGCTTCAAGGCCGCGCTGACCAGGGTGATGAACGAATACCTCCGCCGCACCGGCGTGCTCAAGGAAAAGGACGGGAACCTCGCGGGCGAGGATTTCCGCGAGGGCCTGTGCGCGGTGCTGGCGCTGAAGATGCAGAACGTTCAGTTCGAGGGGCAGACCAAGGGGAAACTGGGGAACCCCGAGGCGCGGCCGGCGGTGGAAGCATTGGTGGCCGAGCAGCTGGGGGCGTATCTCGAGGACCTCAGGAACGCTGACGCCGCAGCCAGAATAGCGGGCAAGGCCGTGCAGGCGGCCAAGGTCCGCGAGGCGGCGCGCAAGGCCAAGCACATGGCCCGCGAGCGCACCAAGCTGGAGAACGCGCCGCTTATCGGGAAACTGGCGAGCTGTACCGGGCGCAAAGCGGCCGAGAACGAGCTTTTCATTGTAGAGGGGGACAGTGCGGGCGGCAGCGCCAAGCAGGGGCGCGACCGGCGGTTTCAGGCCATACTGCCCCTGCGCGGAAAGCCGCTGAACGCCGAGAAAAAACGGCTGGACCAGGTGCTGTCCAACGAAGAATTCCGCGTCATCATCGCCGCGCTGGGGACAGGCATCGACGAGGATTTCAGCCTCTCGTCCCTGAAATACGGCAAGATCATCATACTCTCTGACGCCGACCAGGACGGCGCGCACATCCGTGCCATACTGCTCACCTTCTTTTTCCGGTATATGCGCGGGCTGATAGCCGGCGGGCATCGGTGTTCACCGGCATGCCGCTGTATAAAATAACCCGATAGCGACCGTGCAGTACGCCTATACCGATGCCGAGCTGGAGCGTCTCTACCCGCGACAAAAAGGGTACACGCTCCAGCGCTACAAGGGCCTTGGCGAGATGAATCCGCAGCAGCTTTGGGAAACGACCATGGACCCGATGCGCCGCTCGCTGATACGCGGGGATAGAGGACGCGGCCGAGGCCGAGCGGCGGTGATCGTGCTGATGGGCGACCAGGTGGAGAAGCGCAAGCAGTACATCGCCGACCACGCCGATTTCAACCGGCAGGACACGTTTGCAGCAAAGGAGGGCAGGGACGGTGACTAAAGGCTCGGATCAGCTGAAATTTGGGGATAACATCATAGACATGCCCATGGAAGAGGTTCGGCGCACAACTCCATGATGCTCTACGCGGAGTACGTCATCAGCGGAGTGCGCCTCCCGCGCGTCGAGGACGGCCTCAAGCCTGCAAGCGGCGCATACTCTACACGATGATGGAGCTCGGGCTGACGCCGATAAGCGAAGAAAAAGGCGGCCCGCATCGTGGGGGACACGCCGGACGCTACCACCCGCACGGGGATACGTCGGTTTACGACACGATGGTGCGCATGGCGCAGGACTTCAACATGCGCGCGCCGCTTGTCGACGGGCATCGGAACTTCGGCTCGGTGACGGCGACCTCGGCCGCGGCCATGTACACCGAGGCGCGGCTGACACCCCATCTCGCTGGAACTTCTGCGCGACATCGACCGGGAAACGGTCACCTTCGGGCTGAACTTCGACGATTCCATGAAGGAGCCGGATATGCTCCCCGGCCGATACCCCAACCTGCTGGTCAACGGGGCGTCGGGCATCGCGGTGGGCTTGGCGACCAACATCCCTCCGCACAACCTCGGGGAGGCCATCGACGCGGTGATAAAACGGCTGGACGCGCCGGGCTGCGCGCTGGCCGACATAATGGCCGTTTTGCCCTGCCCGGATTTCCCGACCGGCGGGAGCTTATCAGGAGCGATGATTGCGCAGGTTTACGCGACCGGCCGCTGCAAACTTACGTTGCGCGCCCGGACGCAGATAGAACGGGACAGGAACGGGAAGAGCCGCATCGTGATAACCGAAATTCCCTATCAGGTGAACAAGGCGGCCATGCTGGAAAAGGTATTGAAGGTCAGCGAGGAAAAAAAGGCGCTGTTTGCGGGCATCTCGGACATACGCGACGAGTCCGACCGCGAGGGCATGCGGGCGGTGATTGAGCTGCGCAAGGAAACAGACCCCGAAAAGGTGCTGACCGCCCTGTACCGCTACACGGATTTGCAAATAACCTTCGGAGTGAACATGGTGGCCATCGCCGACGGCAAGCCGCGCACGCTGGGGCTGCTGGAACTGCTCGACCACTACATCGCGCACCAGCGGCGGGTGGTGCTGAACCGTACCCGGCACGACCTGGAGGCAGCGTCCCGCCGCGCGCACATACTTGAGGGGATGATGGCCGCGCTGGATGACATCGACCGCGCCATCGCCATCATACGCGGCGCGCAGAAGGTGGAGGAGGCCCGGCAGGGGCTGATGGACGCCTTTAACCTCGACCGCGAGCAGGCGCAGGCCATACTCGACATGCGCCTCCAGCGGCTGACCGGCCTTGAGCGCCTGTTCCTGCGGGACGAACACAAAAAGCTGATGGCGGAGATTAGAAAGCTGGAAGGCATTGTGAAGAGCGGCAGGAAGCTGGACGCGGTCATCCGCGCGGAGCTTTCGGAGATTCGGGAAAAGTACGCGGACGCGCGCCGTACCCGCCTGGTCCAGGCCGACGCGAAGGCCGCCGCACCCGAGCCCGAGCCGGTCGCCGTGGAGGACGCGTATGTCACGCTGAGCCGGCATGGCGTCATCCGGCGGATAAACGCCGCCGACCGCTTAAAGGCGCAGCCCGAACCCAACGGCGACCCGCCGATGCAGGGCATCGAATGCACCACGGCTGACAAACTGCACATTTTCACCAGCCTCGGAAACGTGTTTCTGCTGCCCTGCGCGCAGATACCCGAGGCCAAAGGAAAGGAAAAGGGCGTTTCCATATTCGGCCTGTTGCAGGGCCTGCAGAATGGCGAGCATCCTGTCGTAATGCTCAGCCTGGGCGCGGGCGAGGGGGAGCTGCTGTTCTTCACGCGCAATGGGATGGTCAAGCGCACCCGGGCGGCCGAATACGTCATCAAAAAGGCGCGGGCGCAGGCCGTTTCGCTTAGGGAGGGGGACGCGTTGATAGGCGTGGAGCCGGTGTATGAGGAAACGGTGCTGATGGTCACCCGGCAGGGCATGAGCATCCGTTTTGCGACGACTGAGGTTCCGGCCACCGGACGCGTGACGGCGGGCGTGCGGGGCATCGCGCTGGAATCGGAGGACGAGGTCCTGTACGCGGCGCAGGCCGGGGACGAGGGAGAGGTGCTGGTGGTCACTGACCGGGGCTACGCCAAGCGCAGCCTGATATTCGACTACGAGCCGCAGAAACGCAACGGAAAGGGCGCCAGAACGATAGAGTTTGCCAGGAGCGGCGCCAACGGTCAGACGCTGGCTGCGGCTTTCCACGTGACCGAGCCGTTCACGGTCGAGATGGTCTGTGGCGACGGTACGGCGCAGCGCTTCAACACCGACGAGGTGCGCATCGAAAAGCGGTTCTCCAAGGGGAGCGTGCTTTTGCCGGTAACCGGGGGACAGCGGTTCGAGAAGGGATACGCGCTGCCTGGGTGAGAACAGGAGGGAGCCATGTCGTTTTCCAGAGGATTGAAAGAAAAAGCGAAGGACGTGTGGGAGGACGGGTACCGCCATCCGTTCGTGCAGGAGCTGGGGCAGGGCGCCTTGGACAAGGAAACGTTTAAGTTTTACCTGCTGCAGGACTATCAGTTTCTTTTGGCCTACGCGAAGGTGTTCGCGCTGGGCGCGCTCAAGGCGGACACCGAGGAGCTGATGACGCTCTTCACCGCCACGCAGCACGCCATCCTGCACGAGGAGATGGGCGTGCACCGCGAATACATGCGCAGGTTCGGCGTAACGCCGGAGGAGATGGCCTCCGTGAAGGCGTCCCTGTACAACAGGACGTATACGGTCAACATGCTGGCGGCCGGGCAGAACGAGGGTCTGGCCGAGCTTCTGACCGCCGTTTTTCCCTGTTCGTGGACGTATTACGACTACGCCTGCCGGCTGAAGGAGGATTATGCGGACAGGCTGGAAACGAATTTCTACCGGTCGTGGATCGAGATGTACTCCGGCGACGAATACCTGCAGTCGTTCGAGTGGTTTTTTGACGCGCTGGACCGCCTCGCCGAAAACAAGACCGCGCGTGAAAAAGCGAAACTTGAGGAGATATTCGTATCCAGCGTGGAGTTTGAGTATCTGTTTTGGGACATGGCTTATAAGCGCGAGATGTCGTATAGGTTGTAAATCGGCATGAACAGGGGGCGCAAAGCGCCCCATCTCTCTTTCTGCGACTTTCTCTGCCGTTTTTTTCTCCCTCCAACATCAGTTTATCATTTGGCCCTGATGTTAAACAAGAACGCCAGTCGTACATTAGATTAAACCCGGCGCAAGCCGGGTTTTCCATTTCCCTATCCTGCTTTGTGCATGCGTATAGGTTTTCCGTCATAAACCATTGTATGAAGGATTCTAAAACCGAGGGGTGAGGCGCATGCACATCCATGTGGTGGATATAAGGAACTGGAAGTGGGTATTCCTGGTGGCCGTGCTGGCGTTGCTGTCCGTCCTGTACGGATCGATGGTCAACAACACGGCCATCGAGGCGATGGCGCCCGGCAAGCGTGAACTGCCGGTATACAGCGTGGAGACCGATAAAAAGGTCGTTGCCCTCACCATGGACACGGCAAACGGCAGCGTGTCGTTCGAGCGCATCTTCGATATACTCGACGAATATAACGTCAAGGTGACCTTCTTCGTAACCGGGAACTGGGCCAGGGACCACGCGGAGATCGTGAACGAAGCGGTTAGGCGCGGGCATGAGGTGGGGAACCACTCGACGACCCACCCGCACATGTCCGGCATGTCCCGTGCGCAAATAAAAAAGGAGCTGACCGAGACGACAGAGTTCCTCGAGTCGGTGACCGGGAAGCGTACCATGCTATTCAGGCCGCCCTATGGCGATTATGATTCCAACCTCGTGAACGTGTGCCGCGAGCTGGGGTATCAGGTGGTGCAGTGGGACGTGGATTCCATCGACTGGCGGGACCTCTCGGTCCAGAGATACTCAGCCGCGTGGAAAAACTGACGAAAAACGGCTCCATACTCCTTTTCACACCAACGCCTCGCAGATAACCGAATCCATACCGGCGGTGATAAAGAGCCTCAAGTCCAAGGGATACGGGTTCGTGAAGGCGTCCGAGCTGGTACTGTACAAAGATTACACAATAGACCACACGGGGCGCCAGTTCCCGCTTGAAAAGCCCAAACCGACCGGTGAAGGTATAAACAAATTGCTGAATGAATAAAATGGAAGCAGCCAAACGTCAGGAACGGTGGAGGGAAACATGCACAACTCCAACCAAAACAATAACTGCTGCTTTTTATGCGGACGGGTGTGCACGCCGCCCGCGCCCAGCCACAGCATCTACGGCGAAAGGTTCTACAGGATGGAGATGGAGGTCCCGCGCCTGAGCAGACAGGTGGATGTGCTGCCGCTGACGGTGTCCGGGCGGGTGCTGACCCGGGAAACGGGCGCCTGCGGGGCGCTGGTGGCCGTGGAGGGCCAGATACGCTCCTACAACAAGATGCAGGACGGAAAGAGCCGCCTCATCATCTCGGTGTTCGCGCGCTCCATCCAGTGCATCGACCGTTATCCGGACGACCCCAACCGCATCACGCTCGAAGGGTATGTCTGCAAGCCGCCCATATACAGGACCACGCCCTTCAACCGGGAGATCACCGACCTTTTGTTAGCCGTCAACCGCTCCTACGACAAGTCCGACTATATCCCCTGCATCTGCTGGGGCCAGAGCGCGCGCATGGCCGGGCGGTTCACGGTGGGCGCGCGGGTGTGCGTGCAGGGCCGCATCCAGAGCCGGGACTACGACAAGGACCTTGGGAACGGGCAGACCCAAAGGAGGCGCGTGTACGAGGTTTCTGTGCGCCGCATCGCTCTCTCCGCCGAGCCGTAAGCTTTGCTTTCACGCTATGATGTGATAAAATGTACGAAGCGGGGGAGCACAATTCGACGTACGGAGGGAACGGGATATGCAGTACGAGTCCAGGCTGGCTTCCGAGCAGGCGGACAAGCTGTTTGCCGGTATTCTGGAGCTTAAGACCATAGAGGAATGCTACCGGTTTTTCGAGGACCTCTGCACCATCAGGGAACTGCAGGCCCTCGCGCAGCGCTTCGCCGTGGCCGGGCAGTTAAGGGCCGGCGTAACCTATCACGAGATCGCGCAGAAGACCGGGGCCAGCACGGCGACCATAAGCCGCGTGAACCGCTGCCTGCTTTACGGGGCGGGCGGCTACCGGCTGGCGCTTGAAAGGCTGGACGAAAGTGGCAAGCTATGACGCATTGAACGAGGTACAACTGGAGGCGGTGCGGCACACCGAGGGACCCTGCCTGATCTTCGCGGGCGCGGGATCGGGCAAGACGCGCGTGCTGACCCACCGCATCGCGCATATTCTGGAAACGCGGGACGTGCTCCCGCGAAACATACTGGCCCTCACCTTCACCAACAGGGCGGCGCGCGAGATGAAAAGCCGTATTGAGGGGCTTATCGGCGGCGACGTGCAGGGGATGTTCGTGGGGACCTTCCACAGCCTGTGCGCGTATCTTTTGCGCGTGGACGGGGCCGCCATCGGCATCGAAAAAAACTTTTCCATATTCGACGCGTCCGACCAGGATACGGTGATAAAAGAATGCATCCGCCACCTGAACGTGGACGAAAAACAATTTCCCAAACGCTTTTTCCGCGCGCGCATTTCCGAGGCCAAGAACCTCGCCCTCGGGCCGGCCGAATACGCGCGCGAATTCGGCCTTTCGGCGAGCGACATGGTGCTCCAGGTCTATCGGCGGTATCAGGCGCGGCTTATGGAGTGCGGCGCGCTGGATTTTGATGACCTTCTGATAAAGGGCGTGGAGCTTTTCGAGAAATCCAAGGAAACGCTGGAAAAGTGTCAGGCGCGGTTCCGCTACATCCACGTGGACGAGTATCAGGACACCAACGCCGCGCAGTACCGACTGCTCAAGCATCTCGCGGCGGCGCACCGCAACATCTGCGTGGTGGGCGACGACGACCAGAGCATATACAGCTGGAGGGGCGCGGACATCACCAACATACTCAGCTTTGAAAAGGACTACCCGGACGCGGCGGTGTTTTTCCTCGAGCAGAACTACCGCTCCACCGAGCACATACTCAACACGGCCAACGCCGTCATATCCAACAACTGCGGCCGCCGGCAGAAAAAGCTCTGGTCCAATATCGGCCGGGGCGAGCGCGTCAAAGTCTATACGGCCGACGACGAATACGATGAGGCCCGCTTCGTGTGCGCAGAGGTCATGCGCCTTAATCAGGAGGAAGGCATACCGCTGGAGAACATGGCCGTGCTTTACCGCACCAACGCGCAGTCTCGCGTGTTCGAGGAAAAGTGCATGCGCTTCTCGCTTCCCTACCGCGTGTACGGCGGCCTGAAGTTCTACGACCGCCGGGAGATACGCGATTTAATAGCCTATCTGCGCGTGCTGGGGAACCCTCGGGACGACGTCAGCCTTTTGCGCATCATCAACACGCCCAGGCGGGGCATCGGCGCGTCCACGGTCGAGCGGCTGGCGGCAGAGGCGGCCGGGCGGGGGGAATCGGTGATGGACGTGCTTTTAGACATCGAATCCTCCGGGCTGGATGCGCGCACGCAGAAGAAGCTGGAAGGCTTCTGTTCGCTTATCACGCGGCTGATGGCCATGGCGCAGATAACGCCGCCGGCGGCGCTGACCGAGGAGATCATTGAGGCGGTCGGGTATATCGCTCACCTTGAAAACGGAGAGGACGAGAACCTCCAGAGCCGGCTGGAGAATATCGACGAGTTCATCGCGTCGGTGGCCGAGTACGAGCAGAACGCCGAGCATCCGACGCTGCAGGGGTTTTTGGAAACTGTCTCGCTTTCCAGCGACCTTGATGAGGAGAAACCGCAGGACCGGGGCGCGCTGACGCTGATGACGCTGCACAGCGCCAAGGGCCTCGAGTTCGAGGTAGTATTTTTGGCGGGGCTTGAGGACAACCTGTTCCCACACGCCTCGGCGCAGCTTGACCCCGGACAGATGGAGGAGGAGCGGCGGCTTTGCTACGTGGGCATCACGCGGGCCAAGCGCAGGCTCTACCTCACCCACGCGCTGGAGCGCCGGTCGCGCAGCGAGCGCCTGCGTTGCCGCGTTTCGCGGTTCCTGTCCGAGATGCCCAGAGACTGCCTGTATATCCTGCGGCCCCATTCGTTCGAGCGGCAGCCGGGGACGCCCGGCGGCAGCGGGCATAAGCGCCCGTGGGACACGCCCGCGTCCCATGCGAAAAAGGCCGGGGGGACGGACACTTACGCCGTCGCCGACCGCGTGGAGCACGACCGGTTCGGGACGGGGACGGTTATCGGCGTGACCGGCAGGGGCGAGAACGCGATTCTTACCATTGCCTTCGAGGGGCAGGGCATCAAGAAGCTGTCGGTGGCCTACGCGCCCATACGCAGGCTGGAGGTGAACGCGCATGGATGAGCGCGCGCGCATGGAGGAACTCATAGACCTGGTCGCAAAGCACGCCCACGCGTACTACGTGCTGGACGACCCGCTGGTGTCCGACGCGGAGTACGACGCGCTTTTCGACGAGCTGGTCGCGCTCGAGCAAAAGCTTGGCGTGGTGCTGCCTCATTCGCCCACCCAGCGCGTCGGCGGGACGGTGCTGGAGGGCTTCGAGCGGCACGCGCACCTCGTAAGGCTGTATAGCCTGGACAAGTGCAAGGACATGGGGAGCCTTTTGCAGTGGGACGCCCGCCTGAAGCGGGCCTGCTGGGCAGCCCGGACCCCATTGACTATATCCTTGAATACAAGTTCGACGGCCTGACCATCAACCTGACCTACGAAAACGGCACGCTGGTCACCGCCGCCACCCGCGGGAACGGCGTCGTGGGCGAGGTGATCACCGCGCAGGTGCGGACCATCCGCACCATACCGCTGACCATCGGGTTCAAGGGGCGGATGGAGGTGCAGGGCGAGGGGATGATGCGGTTGTCCGTCCTGAACGAGTACAACGAGACCGCGACTGTGCCCCTGAAAAACGCGCGCAACGGCGCGGCCGGCGCGCTGCGCAACCTCGACGTGGCCGAGGCGGCGCGGCGGCGGCTGGACGCTGTCTGCTACAGCGTTAACCACATTGAGGGGCACGCGTTTTCCACACACCGGGAGATGCTGGATTTCCTGAAGGAAAACGGCTTCCCGGTCAGCGCGTATATCCGGCATATTCGGGGCATGGACGGGGCCGGGGCGCTCCTTACGGAAATTGAAAAGGAGCGGGACACGCTGGATTACCTTATCGACGGGGCGGTGTTCAAGGTGGACAGCTACGCCCTGCGGGACGCGCTGGGGTACACCGGACGCGCGCCTCGGTGGGCCATGGCGTATAAGTTCAAGCCTCAGGAGCGCACGACAAAAGTGCTGGACATCGTCTGGCAGGTGGGGCGGACCGGTAAGCTCACGCCGCTGGCGCGGGTGGAGGAGGTGGAGCTTGCGGGCGCCACCGTCAGGCGCGCGACCCTCAACAACTGGGGCGACATCCAGAGGAAGCGCGTGCAAAAAGGCTCCACCGTCTGGATACGCCGCTCCAACGACGTTATCCCGGAGATTATGGGGAGCGTGGAGGACGGGGCCGAAACCGAGCCGGTCCAAAAGCCGGAGGTTTGCCCGTCCTGCGGTGCGGCCGTGGTCGAGCGCGGCGCGAATCTGTTTTGCCCCAACTCCGCCGGCTGCCGCGAGCAGGTAGTGGGCGCGCTGACCCACTTTGCGTCCCGGGACGCGATGAACATCGAAACCTTCAACGAAAAGACGGCCGGGCAGCTTTATGACATGCTGGGCGTACGCGACGCTTCCGGGCTGTACGCGCTCACCAAAGAGGACCTTTTGACGCTTCCCGGCTTTCAGGAAAAGCGCGCGGACAAGCTGATAAGCGCAATCGAAAAGAGCCGGAGCTGCGAACTGGCCCGGTTCCTGTACGCGCTGGGCATCCCCAACGTTGGCATACGCACCGCGCAGGATGTCGCCAAAGCGTTCGGAACGCTGGACGCGGTCCGAACGGCGACTGCGGAAGCGCTGATGCAGGTGCGGGACGTGGGCGGCATTGTCGCTGCCTCCATCGAAGGGTATTTTTCCGACCCCGCCGGTGCGGGGCTGGTCGACCGCCTGCTTGCGGCCGGAGTCACGCCGCGGGCCGAAACCGCTCTCGCGGGCGAGGGCGCTTTGGCGGGCAAGACGTTCGTGTTCACCGGTACGCTGCCCACGCTGGACCGGCGAGAGGCCAGCCGGCTGGTGGAGGCGCTCGGCGGCCGGACTTCGGGTTCGGTATCCAAAAAGACGGATTACGTGGTGGCCGGCGAGGATGCGGGCTCCAAGCTCGCCAGGGCGCGGGAGCTTGGGGTGTCCGTCCTTGACGAAAAAGCGTTTCTCGCACTTGTCGAACGGGGCTGAAAACGCCCGAATAACGGGGAATATGCATTATTTGACCGGTTATGGTCTTTCATTCTCAGCAAAATATGGTATAATCAGATAGTATTTGAGCGACAAGGTCTACAAACAGGACGGGAGGCATCGGTTTGGCAAACAGCATGACCGGGTTCGGCCGGGGCATCGCCATGGACGAGGGCAGGGAACTGCAGGTCGAATTGAAGGCCGTGAACCATCGCTACCTCGACATTTCGCTCCGGATGTCCAAAGCGTTGGGCGCCTTTGAGGACAGGATACGCAAGACTCTCTCTCAAAAGCTTGCCCGCGGCCATGTGGATGTGTATGTCTCGTACAGGAATTTCGGGCTTACCGGCCGGGAGGTCCGCGCGGACCTGCAGTTGGCTGCGGCCTACATGGAAGCGCTCGCTCAGATAAAGGAGCGCTTTCCCGCGTTGCACGACGATGTCACGCTCCTGGGCGTCAGCCGCCTTCCCGACGTCCTGGCCGTGACCGACGGGCCGGAGGACGAGGAAGCCGTCGCCGCGCTTTTGGATGCGGCGCTGGGGCAGGCTCTGGAGAGCATGACGGCCATGCGCGCCGCCGAAGGGGAAAACCTTGTCGCCGACGTGCTGGTGCGCATCGGGCTTATCGCCGAGCGGCTCAGGGTGGTGGAGGAGCAGGCGCCGGCCGTGGTCACCGACTACCGGGACCGGCTGGCCGAGCGCATCGCCGCGTTGAACCCGGGCACGCAACTGGACGAGGCGCGGCTGGCGACCGAGGTTGCCCTGTTCGCCGACCGGTGCAGCGTCACCGAGGAGATCGTGCGCTTAAAAAGCCATCTGGCGCAGTTTGAAAAGACCGCCCGCGCGGAGGGCGCCGTGGGTCGCAAGCTCGATTTCATGGTGCAGGAGATGAACCGCGAAACCAACACCATCGGCTCCAAGGCCAACGACCTGACCATCACCAACGCCGTTCTGGAGATCAAGGGGGAGATCGAGAAGATTCGCGAGCAAATCCAGAACATCGAATAGAAGTCCATAATTCTATAATACGACGGAGGATACAAAAGCATGGGTATCAAGCTCATCAACATCGGTTTTGGCAACATCGTGAACGCGAACAGGCTCATCGCCATCGTCAGCCCCGAGTCCGCGCCCATCAAGCGCATCATACAGGAAGCGCGCGAGCGGGGCATGCTTATCGACGCGACGTACGGGCGCAGAACGCGTGCGGTCATCGTCACCGACAGCTACCACGTCGTCCTCTCGGCCGTGCAGCCCGAAACCGTGGCCCACAGGCTGGATACCAAGGACCAGCACGCGGACATGCTGGACGAGTAGGCCGGTCATGCACGCCCGAAAAAAAACGGAGCAGGGGATGCTCATCGTGCTTTCCGGCCCGTCGGGGGCCGGAAAGGGCAGGGTGACCCGGCTGCTTTTGGAAACCATGCCGGAGCTGGTGCTTTCGGTGTCGGTTACAACGCGATGTCCCCGCGCGGGCGAGCGCGAGGGCGCCGACTATTTCTTCGCGACCCCGGAGGCGTTCGACGCACTTATTGAAACGGACGGCTTTTTGGAGCATAAGTGCGTGTTCGGACAGAACCGCTACGGCACCCCGCGGGCGTTCGTGGAGGAGCAGCGCGCGCTGGGAAAAGACGTGCTTTTGGAGATAGACGTAAAGGGCGCTCTGGACGTTAAAAACAGGGTCCCGGACGCCGTGATGATTTTTTTGATGCCTCCGTCCTTCGCCGTGCTGGAGAGCCGGCTCAGGCAGCGGGGTACGGAGAGCGACGCGGACATAGCCGCGCGGCTGGATACGGCCCGCGAGGAACTGAAAAGCGCCCATCTATACGATTATTTCATCATAAACGACAGGCTGGAGCAGGCGGCGGAGGAAACACGGCTGGCCATCATGGCAGCGCGCCTGCAGGCGTCGCGCAGGCTGGATGTCATACGCGCGATCATGGAAGGAGAAAAGAAGACATGTTGAATCAGCCCCCGCTGAATGAGCTTTTGGAGAAGGTGGACTGCCGTTACACGCTGGTGGTGGAGGTGGCCAAGCGCGCCCGCCAGCTGGTCGACCACGCGCGTCCTTTGGTGGATACCAGATCGAACAAGCCGGTGACCATCGCCGTGGAGGAGATTGCCGCCGGGAAGGTCGATTATCAGCGCACCTCGGAGGGAGTCAAGTAACGATGACCGCACAAAAGACGGTCGTATTGGGAATAACGGGCGGCATCGCGGCCTACAAGGCCTGCGAACTGATAAGCCGTCTCAAAAAAAAGAGTGTTGAAGTTTACCCCGTAATGACCGAGAGCGCGACGCGCTTCATCACGCCGCTGACGCTGCGGACGCTCTGCGCCCGCCCCGTGGCGGTCGATCTTTTTTCACAGGACGCGCCGTTTGACGTCGAGCACATCGCTTTGGCGCGGCGGGCCGACGTCCTCGCCGTCGTGCCCGCGACCGCCAACGTCATCGGCAAGGTGGCGAACGGCATCGCCGACGACCTTCTGACCACCACCATCATGGCCACCCGCGCGCCGGTCCTGTTCGCGCCCGCGATGAACACGGCCATGTACGAAAACCCCGCCGTGCAGGAGAACATCGAAAAGCTGAGGAAGCGCGGCTTTCTGTTGGTGGAGCCGGAGTCGGGGATTTTGGCCTGCGGCGAGGAGGGCGCCGGGCGGCTGGCCGAGCTGGACGCGATTGAGGCGGCCATCGGGCGGCTTTTGTTTCCGATAAAGGACTTTGAGGGCATATCCGTGCTTATAACGGCCGGGCCGACCCGCGAATATATCGACCCGGTGCGCTACATCACCAACCGCTCGTCCGGGCGCATGGGCTACGCGCTGGCCGCGGCGGCCGCGCAGCGCGGCGCGCGGGTGGTGCTGGTTACCGGGCCGGTCAATATCCCGGTGCCGGCCGGAGTGCGGGCGGTGCCGGTGGAAACGGCCAATGAAATGTATGCGGCGGCGCTGGAACACTTCGACGGGTGCGACATCGCGATAAAGGCCGCGGCCCCCGCCGATTACGCGCCCGAGGAAAGGTCGGAGCACAAGATAAAAAAGGGCGGAGGGGACGAGCGGCGCACGCTCAGCCTGCGCCCCAACCCGGACATCGCGGCCGAGCTGGGCCGGCGAAAGGGAGGGCGCGTGCTTATCGGCTTCGCGGCTGAAACCGAGGAACTGGAGCGCAACGCGCTGAAAAAGCTTGCCGCCAAGAACCTGGACATGATCGTGGCCAACGACGTGCTTCGGAAGGGCGCGGGCTTTGAGGGGCCCACCAACATCGTGACCATGCTGACAGCCGACGGCGCGCAGGAGGAGACCGGGCTTTTGCCCAAGGAGGCCGTTGCCCACCGCATACTTGACCGGGCGCTCAGCATATACCGCAGGAAACAGGAGTGAGCTGTGGACGCCGTTATCGCGCGGGTGATGGTGGACATTGCCCATACGAATGTGGACAGGACGTTTGATTACCGCATCCCGCCCCATCTTGTACAGGATGTTGTGCCGGGGATGCGGGTTTTTGTGCCTTTCGGGCCCCAAAACAGGCGGACGGAGGCGTTCGTGCTGGAGGTCGGGACGGGGTCGGAGGTCGCTGAAGACAGGCTGAAGGACGTGCTGTGCCGTATAGACCCTTACCCCGCGCTCTGGCCGGACCAGATCGCGCTGGCGCGGTCCATGGCCGCGCGCTACGGCTGCCTGCTGGTGGACGCGCTGCGGCTGATGCTGCCCGCGCCGCTGCGGGGCCGGGCGGTGGAGGGGCGCGAACACGTCACCGCCCGCGTGGCCGGGGGCGTAGACGCCGCTGAGACCGCCAGGCTTTTGGAGAAGCGCGCGCCGGTGCAGGCCCGCGTGCTCACGCTCCTGTCCGAGGCCGGGCGGATGGGCCTTTCCGATATCGAAAGCGCTATAAAGGGCGGTACTGCTGCCGTCCGCGCGCTGGAGAAAAAGGGTCTGGTGCAAAAAGAGAGCGTGCGCGCCCTGCGCAGGCCCTATGCCGACCTGGATGCGGACGTCCGCCCGCGTCCGGCGCTCAACGCGGGGCAGGCGCGCGCCGCCGGGGCGATAACCGCCGCGGTGAACAGGGGCGGCGAATTCCTGCTGCACGGGGTCACCGGAAGCGGGAAGACCGAGGTCTACATGCGCGCCGTCGAGGCGTGCCGGGCAATGGGCCGCGGTGCGCTGGTGCTGGTGCCCGAGATAGCGCTGACGCCGCAGATCATGGCGCAGTTTATTGCGCGGTTCGGAAAAGAGGTCGCGCTGCTGCACAGCCGCCTGTCTGAGGGCGAACGGATGGACGAGTGGGAGCGCATCGTGACCGGGCAGGCCGGCGTGGTGGTGGGCGCGCGCTCGGCGGTGTTTGCGCCTTTGCAGGACATCGGCGTCATCGTGATAGATGAGGAGCAGGAGACGAGTTATCACTCGCAGATACACCCGCGCTACCACGCGGCCGACGTCGCGCGGGAGCGCGCGGCGGCCCAGCGCGGTCATCGTTTGCTGCAGCGCTACCCCTTCGCTCGAAACGTACCACCGCGCGCTCAAGGGCGAAATGGACATACTGCGCCTGGACGGCTCGGGTGGAGGGGCGGCCCCTGCCCGAAGTGGAGGTCGTGGACATGCGCGACGAGCTTCGGAGCGGGAACCGCTCGGTGTTCAGCGCCGCGCTGCACGCCCGCATGCGGGAGGCGCTCTCGCGCGGCGAGCAGATCATGCTGTTCGTCAACCGGCGCGGGCACTCGCGCAGGTGGTCTCGCCTCAACTGCGGCAGGGCGCTCAAGTGCAGGCGGTGCGACGTCACGCTGACCTACCATAACGGCCCCGGGCGCTCTTGCCACTACTGCCGACGCCGAGTACCCCATCGAGCGCACCTGCAGGCACTGCGGCGGCACGTTCTTCCGCTATCAGGGCGTGGGGACGCAGAAGGTGGAGCGGCAGATGCAGGCGCTGTTCCCCGACGTTCCCGTGCTGCGCATGGACCTCAACACCATGCAGAAAAAGGACGCGCACGTAAAGGCCCAGCAGGACTTCATGCAGGGCCGCGGGTTCTCATCGGCACGCAAATGATTGCCAAGGGGTTGGACTTCAAAAACGTGGGGCTGGTAGGCGTGGTTGCGGCGGACGCGACGCTGCTGCTGCCCGGATTACCCGGAGCGCCAGAGCGCACCTTCCAGCTTATCACGCAGGTGGCCGGACGCGCGGGCCGGGGTGACGTCCCGGCCGGGTGGTGGTGCAGACCTACAATCCTGACCACACCCGGCCATACGCTTCGCCGCCGCGCAGGATTACGAACGGTTCTACGCGCACGAGATCGCCGCGCGCGAAGCCTGCCTGTCACCGCCGTTCGGGACGTTCGCGCGCTATCTGGTGACCGGCGCGTCCCGGAAGAGGTCGGGCCGGCGCGTCCGCCCTGTACGCGGCGGTGAAAGGGCTTACGCTCCGGATAACGCCGTGAAGCGCGCTGCTTCTGCGCGCGTCCCCGCCCATCGAAGCGCATACGCGGCCACTGGCGCTACGAGATCGTCGAAGTTCCGAGCCGAGGACATGGACGCCGTCCTGCCCGCCTTGTGGGACGTGGCGCGCGGCGCAAGGGGCGCCGGCTGCCGGTTCGATTTGGAGATAAAACCGGAAAACATGATATAACGAGGCGGGCACAGCCTCCAGGAAATTTTTGAAGTCAAAAAATCCTGCGGATGCGTTATAATGAAAATACATGGACGAAAGGAAAGGATTGCTAATGGCGATACGCAACATTCTGACAGATGACGACCCCATGCTGCGCAAGAAGGCGCGGGTGGTGGAAAGGATAGACCGGCGCCTGCTGGTACTGATAGACGACATGGTCGAGACCATGAAAAAGGCGGACGGCGTTGGGCTGGCGGCGCCGCAGGTCGGGATCCTGAAAAGGGTGGTGGTGATAGATACGGGGGAGAGCGTCGTCGAGATGATAAACCCTGAGATCATAGAGACCGAGGGCGAGATAACGGGCACCGAGGCCTGCCTGAGCCTGCCCGGGCAGGTGGGCATGGTTCCGCGGCCCGCCCGCGTGCGCGCGCGGTATCTCGACCGGACAGGCAAGGAGATGGAGATAGAGGGGGAGGATCTGCTCGCCCGGGCCATCTGCCATGAAACGGACCATCTGAACGGCGTGCTCTTCATCGACCGCGCCGTGGAGATGCTCGAACCGGAGGATGAGGATTGAACAAAGGAGGCCGCGCCATGCGCATCTGCTTTATGGGCACGCCCGATTTCGGCGTTGCGTCGCTTATGCGGCTGATAAAGGACGGCCGGGACGTCGTGGCCGTCGTGACCCAGCCCGACCGCCCGGCCGGGCGCGGGAAGAAGCTCATGCCCCCGCCGGTGAAGGCCTGCGCGCTGGAGCACGGCCTGCGTGTCCTGCAGTTCGAGCGGGCGTCGGCCCCGGCGGCCATCGCTGAGATGCGCGCACTGGCGCCCGATGCGTGCGTGACCGCGGCCTACGGGCAGATTTTGAGCGCGGAGTTCCTCGCCCTGCCGCCGCTGGGCGTGATAAATGTGCACGGCTCGCTTTTGCCGAAATACCGGGGTCCTGCGCCCATCCAGTGGGCGGTGATAAACGGCGAGACCAACACGGGCATCACCACCATGTATACGGATATCGGCGTGGACACGGGGGACATACTCCTGCAGCGCGTCCTTGCAATCGGCCCGGAGGAAACGGCGGGCGAGTTGTTCGCGCGCATGGCGCTGCTGGGCGCGGACGTGCTGTCTGAGTCCCTCGACCTCCTTGAAAAGGGGAAAGCGCCGCGCACGCCGCAGGACCACGCACAGGCCACGCGCTATCCGATGATAAAAAAGGAGATGGCGCGGGTGGACTGGGGGCAGGACGCGCAAAAAATTGTGAATCTGGTGCGCGGGATGCACCCGTGGCCGCTGGCCCACACCACGATAAACGAAACGCCGGTCAAGCTCCATAAAGCGCGGGCCGTACCGGGACAGGGAGCGCCGGGGACGGTGCTGCGCGCACGCCCGGCCGACGGACTTATCGTGGCGGCCGGGACCGGCGCGGTGGAGATACGCGAACTGCAGGCTGCCGGTGCAAGGCGCATGGACGCCAAAAGCTACCTGCTCGGCCATCCCATAAAGGAGGGCGCTGTCCTTGGCGGAGAAGCCTGACATGCAGGGGACGCGGGCGCGCGAAACGGTGCTGTCCCTGCTTTTGGAGGTGGATCGCGCGGGCGCATGGTCCAACCTCGCGCTGAAAAAAGCGCTGTCCGAAAACGCGCTGGATGCGCGCGACGCGGCGTTCGTGACCGGGCTTTTCTACGGGACGCTGGAGAACATGCTGCGCATCGACTACGTGATAGCGTTGTACGCCAGGGCACGTCGGCTGCACCGTGTGGTGCGCTGTATACTGCGCATGGGCGTGCAGCAGCTGCTTTTCATGCGCGTGCCCGACCGCGCGGCCATCGACACCAGCGTGGAGCTTTGCCGCCGCGCCGGGAAGGCGCAGCTTAAAGGATTCGTGAACGCGGTGCTGCGCAAGGTGGCCGCCAACAAGGACGCTATCCCCTACCCGGACGTGGAAGCGGAGCCGGCACGTCATCTCAGCGTGCTGCATAGCTGTCCGGAGGACGTCGTGGCCATGTGGCTTGACGCCTACGGCTTCGATTTCACGCGGGAGCTGCTCGCGTACCGCGCCGACCCCGGGGAAAGCACGGTGCGCGTCAGCCTGTCGCGTACGGACGCGCCCCGGCTGAAAGCGGCGCTGGAGGCGCGGGGCGTCGGCGTGGGGCGGGCACGGTATTTTGAGAACGCCTTGACCGTCCGCGGGCTGGGGGATGTCGCCGCCAACCCGCTTTTCACGGACGGGCTGTTCAGCGTGATGGGCGAGGCGTCCATGCTGGCCGTGCACGCGCTGGACCCCAAACCCGGCCAAAGCATACTTGACGCATGCGCCGCGCCAGGCGGTAAGACCGCCTATATTGCGGAGCGCATGCAGAACACGGGCCAACTGCATGCCTGGGACCGGCACCCGCACCGCGTCCGGCTGCTGCGCGCGACCCTATCAAGGCTGGGCGCAAAAGGCGTGCGTACCGACGTCCGGGACGCGGCCAAAATCGATCCGGCGCTCAACGGCAGGCTGGACGGCGTGCTGGTGGACGCGCCCTGCTCGGGCCTGGGGGTGATGCTGGGAAAGCCGGACATCCGCCTGAAAAAGAATCTGGAGGACATCGCCGCGCTTTCGCGCATGCAGGGGGACATACTGCACGCGGTGGGCGGGTACCTGCGTCCGGGCGGAACGCTGGTATACAGCACCTGCACCGTCTCCCGCGCGGAGAACGAGGACACGGTGGCACGCTTTCTGGAAACGCACAAAGAATTCATGCCCGACGACTGGGGGCGCCTCCTGCCTCCCGGCATGGCCGGGGAGAGGATACACGGCGGCTGCCTGCAGCTTTTCCCGCACCTGGATGGGACGGACGGGTTCTTCGTGGCCCGCATGGTGAAAAAGCCATGAGGCCCCAGCTGCTGGACATGGCGCCCGAGGCGCTGGAGGCGTTGGTCCAAGGGATGGGGGAGCGGCCGTTCCGCGCGCGCCAGATACGCGAGGCGCTTTTAAAGGGCCTGCCGTTGAGCGAAATGACGGTGCTGTCCAAAGACCTGCGCGCGCTCGGCTGGAAGCCCAGGCGGACACCGGCGTGCCCGAAATCATAAAGGCGCTGGCATCCGGGGGACGGCGAGACCGTCAAATTCCTGTTCAGGCTTTCGGACGGGCAGATGGTCGAGAGCGTGCTGATGGCGTACAGGCACGGCAACACGCTGTGCGTGTCCACGCAGGTGGGCTGCCGGATGGGCTGCGCGTTCTGCGCGTCTACTGCGGGCGCCGCGCGCGCGACCTTACGTCCGGGGAGATGCTGGGCGAGGTCGTAGCCGCGTCGGCGTGGCTGCGGAAGGAAAAGGCCTGACGGCGGGCGAGCGCGCCGTCGGCAACGTGGTGCTGATGGGGAGCGGCGAGCCGCTGGATAACTATGATAACGTCCTGGCCTTTTTAAGAACGCTTTCCGACCCGGACTGGGGACTGGGGATGAGCCTCAGGCACGTTTCGGTGTCCACCTGCGGGCTGCCCCAATGCATGCGCGCGCTGACCGACACCGGCCTTCCTGTAACGCTGTGCGTGTCCCTGCACGCGCCCAACGACGCGGTGCGCAAACGGATAATGCCGGTGGCCGCGCGCTGGCCCATAGATGAGGTCATGGACGCGGCGCGCTATTATGTCCAAAAGACCGGTAGGCGGGTCATATTCGAGTACATACTGATACGCGGGCTGAACGACGGCCTGAGCCACGCGCGGGAGTTGGCCGCGCGCCTTAAGGGCCTGCAATGCCACGTGAACCTCATCGTGTACAACGCGGTGGACCACGCGGAATTTGAGGCGTCCGTGCCCCGGGATGTCGAGCGGTTCGAAAACGAACTGAAACGCCTCAAGATATCCTGCACCCGGCGGCGGGTGCTGGGCGCCGACATCGAAGGCGCGTGCGGCCAGTTGAGGAAGCGCACGCTGGAGACCATGGGAGAGGAAACATGAAATACTGTGCCCGGACACACACAGGCAACCGCCGCAGACGCAACGAGGACAGCTATTATATCCCGGCCGAGCCTTCGGCGCGGGGGCTGTTCGTCGTCGCCGACGGCATGGGCGGGCTTTTGTTTGGGAATGCGGCCAGTCAGGCCGCGGTGGACGCGGTGGTCGCGAGCGTGTCCGAAAACGGCGGCGCGCCGTCGGCGCGTGTGCTTAAGGAAGCCGCCGCCGCCGCCAACGCGCTGGTGCGCAGGATTGCGGAAAAGGCGGGCGCGGACACGCTGATGGGCACCACCCTTACGCTGGCTCTGGTGGAAGGCGACCAGCTTCACGTGGGCAACGCGGGGGACAGCCGCGCCTACGTCCTGGGCCAGGGCGGGCTGCGGTGCGTCACCCGCGACCATTCCTACGTCGAGGAGTTGGTGCGCTCGGGGCGCATCACGCGGGAAGAGGCGCGCACGCACCCCCAGCGCAACGTCGTGACCCGGGCCATCGGCATTAAGGAAAAGGTAGATATCGACATATTCGAGCTGCCCTGGGTGACGGGAGACGTCCTCCTGCTCTGCTCGGACGGCCTGTTCTCGGAGGTGGAGGACGCGCGCATCCAGGAGATACTCTCGGGGGACGCGGCGCTGGAAGCCCGCGCGGACGCGCTTATTGACGCGGCGCTCGCCGGCGGCGGGAACGACAACGTCACGGTCGTGCTGGTCCAGAACACCGGGAGGGCTGAGGCATGACGGGGGCGCTTTTAAAGGGGAGGTACCGCCTTCATGAGCGCATCGGCTCGGGCGGGATGTCCAACGTGTACCGCGCGCAGGACCTTGAAAAAGGCACGCAGGTGGCCGTCAAGGTCCTGAAGGAGGAGCACGGCCAAAACGAGGCGCTGGTCAAGGCCTTCGAGGCCGAGGCGCGCACCGGGCGGCTTCTGGATCACCCCAACATCGTGCGCATGCTGGACGCCGGGGAGGAGGGCGGCCGGCGGTTCATCGTGATGGAACTTGCGCGGGGCATTACGCTCAAGGAGGTCCTGAACGAGCAGATAACGCTTGATTACGAGGTGTGCATCAGCATCGCCATACAGGTGCTGATGGCGCTTGCCCACGCGCACGCCAAACGCATCGTGCACCGGGACATAAAGCCGCATAACATCCTGATGCAGTCGAACGGCCGCGTGAAGGTATACGATTTCGGCATTGCGCAGACCATCGGCTGCGGTTCGGAGGGGGAGGACGCGAAGCGCGCCAACGTGCAGGGAACGGTGCACTACATATCCCCCGAGCAGGCCCGGGCCGAGAACGCCGAGGTGCGGAGCGACATCTATTCGCTGGGGATAATGCTTTACGAGATGCTGACCGGGACCCTTCCCTTCACCGGAGATTCCGCGCCGGAGGTAGCCAAAAAGCACATCAACGAGGCGGTACCCGCGCCCCGCAGGGTGGACTCCAACATACCGCGGGCGCTCAACGACATCGTTCTGCGCGCCACCCGGAAAAATCCCAGGCTTCGCTACCGCAACGCGCAGGAGATGATACGCGACCTCCAGCGCGCACAGGATGAGCCGGACGGCGATTTCGTGCAGGTTCGGGAGGAGCGCCTTGCATCGGCTCCAAGGAACGAAGAACCCATCAGCTCCGACCGCGTGCGACGGCGCCTTCGTGCCATCATCCTTGCCGTTATAGCGTTGGTGGCGGCGACGGTGTGCATCGTGGTGTTCGGCGGGGCGATCGCGCGCCCCAGGGGCGCGAAGGTGGCCAGCGTGACCGGCCTGACGCAGGCCGCGGCGACAGAGAAGCTCAAGGCGGCGGGGTTCAAGGTCGAGGTGGTAAACGACGTATACGTCGAAGTGGAAGAGGGCGTCGTGTTCAATCAGCAACCGGCCGCGGGCGAGACCCTGGCACCGGGAGGAACGGTCACCATCTACGTCAGCGTCGGCGCGGTGACCGTGGCCATGCCCGACCTGACCGAGCTGAGATACGCCAAAGCCGTCGAAGCGATCAGGAAGCATGCCCTGACGCTGGGCGAGGTGACGCAGATGCCCGGCGAACTGCCCAAGGGCTATGTGATGCGGCAGGACCCCCTGCCCGGCGAGGAAATCGCGTCGGGCACACCGGTGGACCTGTGGGTGAGCGCCGGCCCGGGAACCATGGAGGCACCGTGATGGAAGGCATTATCGTCAAGGGCGTCGGCGGGTTCTATACGGTGGAAACCGCGGACGGGGAACAGCACGTATGCCGTGCGCGGGGACGCTTCAGGAGCGAGGGCATCAAGCCCCTGGTCGGCGATGTTGTGGACATTACGCCCCCTACCGGAACGCAGGAAGGGCGCATCGACGCCATACGTCCGCGCCGCAACGAATGGAAACGGCCGCCGGTCGCCAATATCGACTCTCTGGTCGCCGTGCTGTCCGGAAGCTGGCCAAAGCCCGACCTCCTTTTGTACGACAAGCTCCTCATAAACGCAGCCCTGAAAGGCGTGCCGGCCGTCATATGCGTCAGTAAGCTGGACGAGGCCAAAGAGGAGGACGTGTGCCTGCTGCGGGAGGAGTACGGCGCGGCCGGGACGCGGATATTGTGCACGTCGGCGCGCACGGGCGAAGGGCTTGACGCGCTGCGGAGCGCGCTCACGGATGGCATTTCCGGCTTTGCCGGACAGTCAGGCGTGGGCAAGTCTTCACTATTGAACGCCCTTGCGCCCGAGTTTGCGCTGGAAACGGGGGGTCGCGCGGCCAAGGTGGAGCGCGGCAGGCACATCACCCGCCACGTCGAGCTCCTGCGGCTTCCGGACGGCGGCCGCGTGGTGGACACGCCGGGATTCAGCCTTTTGGAGACCGAGGACATCCCGTCCCAAGACCTCGCCGCGTGCTATCCCGAGTTCGCGCGGCATATCGGGCGATGCGCCTTTTCGGCCTGCCTGCACCGGGGGGAGCCGGGCTGCGCCGTCAAGGCGGCGGCGGACGCCGGGGAGGTCCCGCGCGGACGCTATGAAAGGTATGTTCAAATACTTCAAATATTAGAGGAAAACAGGAGGAAACGCTATGATTAAGATAGCACCATCCATTCTTTCGGCGGATTTTGCCGCGATGGGCGAGGCTGTGCAAAACGTGGAGCGCTGGGGCGCGGACTATGTCCACTGCGACGTTATGGACGGAATGTACGTTCCCAACATCACCTTCGGGCAGGGGATGGTCGCGGCGCTGAAAAAGTACACCAGCCTGCCGCTGGACGTCCATCTGATGATTGCGGCTCCCGAACGGTACGTTGAGGGGTTCGTGGAAGCGGGCGCGGACATCGTCACCTTCCACGTGGAGGCGTGCACGCACCAGCACCGCACGCTGCAGGCGATACGGAAAAGCGGCGCCAGGGCCGGGCTGGTCCTGAATCCGGGCACGCCGGTGGAAACGCTGGATTACCTCTACGAAGAGGTCGATATGGTACTGTTCATGTCCGTCAACCCCGGCTTCGGCGGGCAGGCCTTTATCCCGTCGGTGCTGCGCAAGGTCGAGCGCGCCGCCGGCGAGATACAAAAGCGGGGGCTGACGGTGGACATCGAGGTGGACGGCGGCGTCAACGACAAGAACGCGTCCGCGCTGATAAGCGCCGGCGCCAACGTGCTGGTGGCCGGGAACGCCATCTTTTTGGCGCCCGACCCGGCTGAGATGGTCAAAAAGCTGCGTCAGGGAGGTTAATGGCCTTGAAAGCGCTGGTGCTGGGGGCGGGTGCGCCGCCCCCTCCCGAATTGGTGGACCGCCACATCGCCGGCGCGCGCATGGTCGTGTGCGCGGATGGCGCGGTGAACTGGGCGCGCGCGATGGGGCTGATGCCCGACGCCGTGGTGGGGGACATGGACTCCGTCCGGCCGGAGGCGCTCGACGAACTCGAGTGCATGGGCGTCCATCTGGCGCGCCTGAGTCCCCGCAAGAACGAGACCGACGCGCAGGAGGCCGTGGATTACGCGCTCCGCGCGGGGGCAAACGAGATCGTGCTGCTGGGGATGAGCGGATGCCGGCTGGACCACACCGTCGCCAACATCCACCTGCTGGTCCGCATTGCGATGCACGGCGCGTTCGGGCGCCTGTGCGATGCGCACAACGAGGTGTATGCGGCCTGCACGCCCATAACGCTGCACGCGAAAAGGGGGACGATGCTGTCCATCCTCCCGCTCAGCGGGTCGGTGGCCATCGGGAGCCTCGAGGGGCTTGAATACCCGCTTAATGACTATGTGCTCCGGCCGGAGTTCCCGCGCGCCATCAGCAACGTGTTCATTGGGGACACGGCCCGGGTCAACATTTTGGAGGGCTGGGCCGCCATTTTCCTTTCCATCGATTGAAAAACAGAGCTTAAAACAGGTATCATTCCGCGCGGCCGCCGAGTATGATGTTAGAGGAAAGCGCGGGAGTTGACGTCGATGCAATGGAAAAGGAGATTCCGCCGCAACCAGTTTCGGCAGATCCTCTGCGTGTACTGCGCCATCGTACCGGCGCATCCTTCCGTTCTGGGCTTGTGTGCGCGATACTGGGCGCGGCCATCGCGTTCGCGGTATGCACGCTTTGCAATAAGTAACAGCAAACGGTGGGGGAGGAGAGTCGTGAAAATATCCTATGCTTCGTGGGCGCCCGGAGCTGCTGCGCGGCCTGTTGAGGCTGTTCGTCCATGTGCGATCAGCCCCGGCGTTTGCACCGGTGGACGCGAACAGAAAAACGCCGGAGTTTCCCGGGCGTTTTGCCCCGCCTGTGCGACGGGGCGTTTTTCTTTTCGATAAGGTTATTACACGTAACGCTCCACTTTGTGCCGGAGCGCAGGCATCTGGTGCATACGGTCATGCGGACCGGCGTGCCGTTTTTGTTGACGCGCACTCCTCTGCAGGTTGGGCGACCAGGTCCGCCCGGTCTTCCGGTGCGAGTGGCTTATCCGGTTGCCGGCCAACACGCTTTTACACAAACTGTGCAAAGGACGCCTTGCCATATCTTTCCACCTGACATCGTGTGCGGTCAGTCCAAATCTCAAAACAAAGTGGTTTTTACCATCCGGCCGGACGTTTGGCAAGTCAAATCGTTCAAATGTCCTGTATCGTTGGCACAAACGCGGAAAAACTTGCAGTAACAGGCATTATACAGTACAATACCGTTATGGTTATTGTAACTTGTGGTTACGGAATGGAGGTTGAAGGATGGGAGCAACCTTGACCAACCCGCTGGGGAGCATAGAGATATCCGACAGCGCCATAGCGGCCATCGCCGGAAGCACGGCGACTGAGTGCTACGGCGTCGTCGGCATGGCCTCGCTTTCCGCCGCAGACGGCATAGCGGATTTGCTAAAGCGCGAGAACATGGGAAAAGGCGTGCGTGTCCTCGTGCACAGCGGCGTGCTCACCATTGAGCTGGGGACCATCATGGAATATGGCGTATCGATTGCGACCGTTGCGTCCAACGTTATCGATAATGTGAAATTCAATGTGGAAAAGCTGACCGGCATGCAGGTCGACAAGGTGAACGTGACCATTAAGGGGGTCCGCGTTTAACCGGATTTGACAGGAGGTGTGCGAGTCTTTGCCGCACGAGTACATAGACGGCGCCCTGCTCAGAGAGATGATCCTGGCAGGTGCCGCCATGCTTGAAAGGAACAGGGCGGACATCGACGTTTTGAACGTGTTCCCGGTGCCGGACGGCGATACCGGGACCAACATGAACATGACGATGGTTTCGGCCGTGAAGGAAATAAGCGCGGTAAACGGGACGGTGCAGGAGGTCGGCAGGGCGCTGGCCACCGGCTCGCTGCGCGGCGCGCGGGGCAATTCGGGCGTTATACTCTCCCAGATATTCCGCGGGTTTGCGCGCGGGCTGGAAGGGCACGACACCGTCGGGCCGGTCGAGTTTGCGCAGGCGCTGGAAGAGGGCGTGAAATCGGCCTACAAGGCCGTGATGCGGCCCAAGGAGGGCACGATGCTCACCGTCGCGCGGTATTCGGCCGCGCAGGCCATCGAGCGGGCGCGTGCCGGCGCAACTGTGGAAGGCGTGATCAACGCCGTGGTGGAGAGTGCGGAGGCCATCCTGGCCAAAACGCCGGATATGCTGCCCGTACTGAAGCAGGCCGGCGTGGTGGACGCGGGCGGCAAGGGCCTTTTGTACATATACATGGGCTTTAGAAGCGCGCTCCTGGGCGAGGCGCTGGACGTAACCGCTGCTCAGGCGCAGGCGGTGCCGGCGATGCACGACAACGCGGAGGTCGTCCATAAGGACCTTTCCGAGATCACCTTCGGGTACTGCACCGAATATTTCGTGCAGCGCATGCACCGGGCGGTGAACGATTCCACGCTGGACGCGCTGCGCCGCAAGCTGGAGCAACTGGGCGATTCCATCGTGGTGGCCGGGGACGACATGCTCATTAAGGTGCACGTGCATACCAACGATCCCGGAAAGGCGCTGCAATTGGGGCTGGAGCTGGGCGAGCTGGACCAGGTCAAGATCGACAACATGCGCGAGCAGAACCGCCGGATAAAGGACACGGAAGGGGAAAAAGCGCCCAAGCCGTACGCGCTGGTGGCCGTGGTGATGGGCGAGGGCTTCGTGGAGATCATGAAGGACCTCAACGTGGATAAGATCATCTGCTGCGAGCAGACCATGAACCCCAGCATCGAGGAGATATACAGGGCCGTTGAGGCGACAGGGGCCGAGAAGGTCTTCATCTTTCCCAACAACAAGAACGTGTTCCTGGCCGCGCAGCAGGCCGCCGAGCAGGTGGTGGAGAATCTGGGCAAACAGGTGTACGTCGTACCCACCTATTCGATACCGCAGGGCATCGGCGGGGTGCTGGCCTTCCATCCCGAGGCTTCCTTCGAGGAGAACCGCGAGCGCATTGACGAGGCCATCGAGCAGGTGTCCTCCGGGCACATCACCTACGCGGTGCGCGACTCGGTGATGGAGGACAAGGAAATCAAGAAGGACGACTACATCGGCATCGGCAACGGCCAGCTTCTGGAAGCGGACGGCGACCTCGACAAGGTGGTCTTCGGGATACTGGACAAACTGGTACAGGACCCCGACGGCGTTATCACCTTGTACTACGGGCAGGACGTGCAGGAAACGGACGCCAGGGCTCTGGCCGAACGCATAGAGGAAAAGTACCCGGACTGCGACGTGGACGTGTACAACGGCGGGCAGCCGCTGTATTATTACATATTTTCCGTGGAATAATAAATTTGGTTTTATACAGCATCATTTTGCCCTGGCCGTGCATAAGCGGCCGGGGCTTTGCTTAGGGAGAGGGGCATGCGCGAGGTCGGATTGGACAAGGTGGGCAACATCGGCCCCAAACGCAGGCAGGCGCTGGAGGAGGCGGGCGTACGCACCGCCGCCGACCTCCTGCGCGTTCTGCCGCGCGCGTACGAGGACTGGTCGGTAATCACGCCGGCGGCTGCGCTCCCGCCGGGGAAAATGGCCGTGGCGCGGCTGCGCGTCGTGTCCGAGCCGGCAATTTCGTATCCGCGCAGGGGCTTTTCGGTGGTGCGCGCGATGGCCGAGGACGCCTCCGGGCGGTGCGCACTGCAGTGGTTCAACCAGCCCTACATGAAAAACGCCGTCCGGCGCGGGCAGGAATATCTCTTTTACGGGCGGGTGCAGGAGTGGAAGGGAAAGGTCCTGATAAACTCCGTATCAAGAAGCGCGAACGAGGCCCTGCCCGGGCTGGTCCCGGTCTATCGCCCCATCGGCCCGGTGACCCCAAGGCTGATTCGCGGGTACGTGCAAAAGGCGTTTGCGCTCTGCGGCCCGTTCAATGAAACCCTGCCGCCGGGCTGGCCCGAGCGCCTGGGGCTGATGGGCTATGAGGAAGCGGTGCGCACCGTCCACTTTCCCGAGGATTTGGAGGCGCTCAAAAAGGCCAGGGAGCGCATGGTGTTCGAGGACCTCCTCTTGTTCCAGCTGGCGGTGGAGATGCTGCGGGAAAGGCGCGGGCGGACAAAGGGCCGCGCGCTTCCTCTGGACATGGCCCGCATCCGGGAAAAGCGCGAAAGCCTGCCTTATCCGCTGACCGCAGCACAGGAGCGCGCGCTTTTTGAGGTCCTTCACGATATGCAAAAGCCGGAGGTAATGGCGCGGCTGGTGCAGGGCGACGTGGGCAGCGGCAAGACGGTGGTGGCGCTTTTGTGCGCGTACGCCGCGGTTTGCGCCGGTTATCAGGCGGCATTCATGGCGCCGACCGAGCTTTTGGCGCGCCAGCATTTCCATACGGCCGAGGCGTTTTTCGCGGGCACGGGCGTAAACGTCGAGTTCCTTTCGGGAGGCATGAGCGCCGCCGCCAAACGCGAGGCCTTAGCGCGCATCGCCGGCGGCGAGGCGGACGTCGTCATAGGGACGCACGCGCTTATCCAAAGCGGCGTGGAATTCGCGGCGCTGGGGCTGGCCGTCGCCGACGAGCAACACCGCTTCGGGGTGATGCAAAGGAGCGCGCTGGAGCAAAAGGGGGAGATGTGCGACGTGCTGGTCATGTCGGCCACGCCCATACCCCCGCACGCTGGCCCTCACCTCTACGCCGACATGGACATCAGCGTAATAGATGAACTGCCCCCGGACGGCAGCCCATAAAGACGCGGCTGGTGCCGCCCGCGCGCCGGGAGGATATGTACGCCTACGTCCGGGAGCAGGCGCAGAAGGGCGCGCAAGGCTATGTGATATGCCCGCTGGTGGAGGAAAGCGATGAACTGGATGCGCATTCGGCCGAGGAAGTGTTTGAAGAACTTAAAAACGGGCCATTAAAAGGCATCGAAGTGGGGCTGATACACGGACGCATGCGGCCGGCAGAGAAGGAAGCGGCCATGCGGGCGTTTTCGGACGGCAAAACGAAGGTGCTGGTCTCCACCACTGTGGTGGAGGTCGGCGTCGACGTACCCAACGCCACCATCATGATAATCGAGGACGCCGAGCAGTTTGGCCTGGCGCAGCTTCACCAGCTGCGGGGCCGGGTGGGGCGCGGCGATAAGGAGTCGTACTGCTTTTTGCTGCCCCGCAGCTCCGAGCCGGGCGCGGCGGAGCGGCTGAACGTGCTGGTGGAGAGCGCCGACGGATTCGAGGTCGCGCGGCGGGACCTTGAGATGCGCGGTCCCGGCGAATTTTTGGGGACGCGGCAGCACGGCGCCCTGCCCTGGCCGGGGGACAGGCTGTGCGACATGCGGCTGGTGTCGGCCGCGCAGGCCGCCGCCCGGGCCATACTCGCGCTGGAGGATGGAGACCCGCTCAAAGTCCGGATGACCGGGCTGTGCATGAATCGGTATTCCGAATTCATAGGACGTTCCGTTTTTCATTAGCAAAACCAACAAAATAAAAAATGCGGGCGTGTGCAAAGCACTGCCTTAGGCTGTCAAAAAAGGGGCTTTTTTGAGTTTGCATTGCGCCTGTTCACCACAGGATGCGATAACGGTGTCATTTCTGACGTAGATGCCGCCAGAAATGACGGATTCAAAGCCTTGGTTCCCCATCTGGGCTTTATTTCCTTCCTGTAGCCGGGTTTTGCGACAGGTCCGGGGCGGCGTATAAAGCACCGTCTTATTTTTTATACATTTGCTGGACATGCCGCATTTATATAATAATTTCCAGCGTATATTTTGGGACGATGGATAAATTAATAGTGCGCGCAAGAAATAACGTGCAAGGTTTAAAAAGGAGGTGAAAAAACGTGGCCAGGAATAAAAGTTTGGTTCCCGAAGCGAAACAGGGACTCAACAACCTGAAGTATGAGGTTGCCAACGAGATCGGTGTCAACCTGAAGCAGGGCTATAACGGCGACCTTACCTCGAAGCAGAACGGCTCGGTCGGCGGTGAAATGGTCCGCAGGATGATTCAGCAGCAGGAGAACAGCCTGAAGGGCGGACAGTAACGCGAACAATGGGCAAAAGCCCTGAACATGGGGATGCGAAACGGCCGGACCTGAAAAACACCGTATATTTTACAACGAATCGCCACACGAACGCTGTGCGGCGGCTTGAGAAACAGGCTGAAGGTGGTTTTTCAAAGGCTTCAGGCGGCGGCGTAACGCTTCCTTGATAAGCCGGAAGCACGTAAGGGCCGGCCCGGCTGAAACCGAACCATATCCCGGCGAGGAACCCGCAATATATATTGCGGGTTCCTCGTTGTCGTCCTAATTTGACATACCGGCCGTTATGTTGTACAATATATTCGCACGACATCACGACAGCGCACTAAAGCGAAGGGAAGGATAGCGGTGATACGGACAAGGTGCCAGATCCCCGAGGGCGTGCAGGACTTTCTGCCGGCCGAGTGTTTCAATAAAAACAAGATCGAAGCCGGCATGGCGCAGTGCTTTGCGCAGAGCGGATACGACCGGGTGGAACCGCCGGTGTTCGAGTACATGGACGTGTTCGCGACCGGCATCGGCTCGGTGCGCACCGAGCAGATGATAAAGTTCATCGACCACACCGGCCGCATACTGGCGCTGCGCCCCGACCTCACCGTGCCGGTCGCGCATGGCCGCGACACGCGGCTGAAAGGGAGAAAACGCCGCTTCGGCTGTATTATACCGGCAGCGTGTTCCGCGCGCGGCCGGCGGCAGGAGCGCAGCGGGAATACGCGCAGGCCGGCGTGGAGTTGATGGGCGTCAAAAGCCCGGAGGGCGACGCCGAGGTCATCGCGCTGGCGGTGGAGGCCCTGAAATCCGCGGGGCTTCGGGGTTCGCCATCGACATCGGGCAGGTGGAATACTTCAAGGGCCTGATGGAGGAGGCCGGCTTGAGCGGCGCGCAGATAGAGGAGCTGCGCGGCTACGTCGACGAAAAGAACATGTTGGCTATAGAGCTTTTCATGAACGAGTACGGCGTGGGCGCAAAGCATCGCGAACGCATCATGCAGCTGCCCGCGCTCTACGGCGGCGAGGAGGTCCTCGAAAGGGCCGGGGCGCTGACCGGAACGCGCGCGCGCTCAAGGCGCTTAACACGCTGCGCGAGGTATACCGGTACATCCGGGCGTTTGGCCTCGCGGAGTTCGTCACCTTCGATCTCGGGATGCTGTACAGCCTCGATTACTACACCGGCATCATCTTCCGGGGCATCACCGACCACATTGGCGCACCCATCCTGTCCGGCGGGCGGTATGACACGCTGACCGGCGAGTTCGGGTGCGACATGGCGGCGACCGGCTTTGCCATCGACGCCAAAGCCCCTGCTCATCGCGCTGGAGCGGCAGGGCAGGATGGAGCGCGTGCCGGGGATAGACGCGGTCGTGTCGGCTGTCCCCGAAAAGCGCGGCGAGGCTTACGCCTGCGCCAACGCGCTGCGAAGGAGCGGGCCGGGTAATCGTGGCCTGGGACCGCGACGCGAAGGCGCTGGAGGACTACGCGCAGGAGCTGGGCGCGCGGGCCGTTTATTTTGAATAAGATTGGTAAGCAATGATTAAATGAGGAATGATGGATGGGCGAGCTGGCTTGGTCCCATGCAAGGAGCTAAATCGACGGAACAGCAGCGCTGTTTCCGGAGTTGAGCGATACTGCAGGGCGCAAGGTTCAGCCGGTCAGACGGCGTTCCGAATTATCAGTGCTTACTGAGGAGGTACGCCGATGAAGCCCGTCACGTTCGCGCTGGCCAAGGGCAGGCTGGCCGAGCAGACCACCGATCTGTTGGAGAAGTGCGGCATCGACTGCACGCATCTGCGCGCCAAGGGCGCAGGCTTATTTTAGAGGATGAAAAGCTGGGGTATCGTTTCCTGCTGGTCAAGCCCAGCGACGTCCCGACATATGTAGACTATGGTGTGGCCGATATCGGGGTGGCCGGCAAGGACACGCTGATGGAGGCCAGCCTGCCGCTGTATGAAATGCTTGACTTGGGGTTTGGAAAGTGTAAACTGTCAATAGCAGGCTTCCCGGAGGCGCGCGCCGGGCGCGTGACCTCGGCTGTCAAGCGCGTGGCCACCAAGTACCCCAACATCGCGCGGCGGTATTATCAGTCGCTGGGGGAAACCATAGAAGTCATCAAGCTAAACGGCTCTGTGGAGCTGGGTCCGCTTCTCAATCTTTCGGATGAGATACTGGACATAGTCGAAAGCGGCCGGACGCTGAAGGAGAACGGCCTGGTGGTGCTTCGGGACGTGTTCGACATTTCCGCGCGGGTGGTGGTCAACCGGGTGAGCCTCAAGACCAGGGGCGAAAGGATAAACGCCGTCATCGGGGCCATGCGCGCGCATCTGGAGGGGAACGCATGATACAGGTGCTGGATATCCGGGGCAAGGCGCTGCCCTCGGTGGACGACCGCTCCCGGCTGGGGTACGACGCCCAGCTCCAAAGCGTGAAAAAGATAATCGAGGACGTGCGCGCGCGGGGCGATGCCGCGGTCTTTGAATATACGCTCGCGTTCGACAAGGTGAAACTTACCGGCGACACGGTGCGCGTTTCCGACAAAGAGACAGAGGCCGCGTACGCCGCGGTGCCGGCTGAACTCTTGGCCGCGCTGAAGAAGGCGGCGAAGAACATACTCGAATACCACCGGAAGCAGCTGCGCAATACGTGGATGGACGTCCAACAGGGCCGCACGCTGGGGCAGCTCCTGCGCCCGCTTTCGAGCGCGGGGCTGTACGTTCCCGGCGGCACGGCGGCCTATCCGTCCACCGTGCTGATGAACGCCCTGCCGGCCAAGGCCGCCGGGGTGGAGCGCGTCGTGATGGTTTCGCCGCCGGGCGAGGACGGGAGCCTGCCTCCGCTCACGCTGGTGGCCGCGGCCGAGGCGGGCGTGGACGCGGTGTACAGGATAGGCGGCGCGCAGGCGGTGGCCGCGCTGGCGTTCGGGACCGAGAGCGTGCCGCGCGTGGATAAAATTGTGGGGCCGGGCAACATCTACGTCGCGCTGGCCAAGCGCGAGGTGTTCGGATACGTGGGCATCGATATGATCGCCGGGCCGTCCGAGGTCGTGGTGGTAGCCGATGAAACGGCGCACGCGTCCTTCGTGGCCGCGGACATGCTGTCGCAGGCCGAGCACGACCCCCTCGCGAGCGCCATGCTCATCACCGACAGCGAGGCGCTGGCGCAGGCGGTGCAAAAAGAGCTCGACGCGCAGCTCGCGCGGCTTCCCCGCGCGGATATTGCGAAAAAGTCCATAGAGGACCACGGCCGCGTCTATATCGTGGAGAACATGGACCGCGCGATGGCGCTTGCGAACCACATTGCGCCCGAGCATCTTGAGCTGGCCGCATCCGACCCGCACGCGCTGCTGGGGCTCGTGAAAAACGCCGGGGCGGTATTTTTGGGGCACTACGCGCCCGAACCGCTGGGCGACTATTTCGCGGGGCCCAACCACGTGCTCCCCACGTCGGGCACGGCACGGTTTTCATCCCCGCTGGGGGTGGACCAGTTCATCAAGGCGTCCAGCGTGATAGAGTATTCCGAGCGGGCGCTCGCAGAGGTGTGGCGGGACATCGACATGCTGGCCCGGGCAGAGGGGCTGGAGGCCCACGCGCGCGCGGTGCGCATCCGCTTTGAAGAGAAGGAGGGACTGCAATGGAGCGAAAGGCCGAGATAACGCGCAAGACCACCGAGACCGATATCTCCCTCGCGATAAATCTGGACGGGACCGGGGCTTGCGACGTGGATACGGGTGTCGGGTTTTTCGACCACATGCTGGAGCTGTTCGCGCGCCACGGCATGTTCGATCTGACCCTGCGCTGCGCGGGCGACCTGCACATCGACGCGCACCACAGCGTGGAGGACACCGGCATCGTGCTGGGCAAGGCCATACTGTCCGCGCTGGGCGATAAAAAGGGCATCGCGCGGTTCGGCACCGCCTTTGTGCCCATGGACGAGGCGCTGTGCCAGGCGTCGCTGGACGTGAGCGGGCGTCCGCTCCTCGTATATAACGCGCCGCCCATGCAGGGCAAGCTTGGGGATTTCGAGTTGGAGCTGGTGGAGGAATTCCTGCGGGCGCTTGCGGCCAACGCGGGGCTTACCCTGCACGTCATCGTCCATTACGGGACCAACACGCACCACATGGTGGAGGGCGTGTTCAAGGCCCTGGCCCGCGCGTGCAGGCAGGCGTTCGAGCCGGACCCGCGCGCCGCCGGGCGGGTGCCGTCCACCAAGGGCACACTCGAACTGTAAACATAAGGAGAGGAACACATGCTTATCATTCCTGCGATAGATATCCGCGACGGGCGCTGCGTGCGCCTGATACAGGGTCAGCCGGGCAACGAGATCGTCTATTCCGAGGATCCGGTGGGGATGGCGCTGTCCCTTGAGAAAAAGGGCGCCAGGCTCCTGCACGTGGTCGACCTGGACGGCGCGATAGAGGGCTTTTCGGAGAACGTTTCCATCATCCGCGAGATGGTGGAAAAGCTTTCCATCCCGATAGAGCTGGGCGGCGGCATCCGGCACACCACCGACATCATGATGCGGCTGGACCGCATGAAGGTCCACCGCATCATCCTGGGGACGCTGGCCGCCGAGAAGCCGGAGGTGATGGCCTGGGCGGCGGAGGAATACCCCGGCCGCATCGTGGTCGGCATAGACGCGCGCGACGGCGTCGTGGCCGTGAAGGGCTGGCTGGACGAGAACATGGAATTAACGCCTCTCCAACTTGCGCTGGAAGCGAAGGAAGCGGGCGTGGACACCGTTGTCTACACCGATATTGCAAAGGACGGCATGCTGAAAGGCCCCAACGTGGAGGCCACGCGCAAGCTGATAGAGGAAACGGGCATGAAGGTCATCGCTTCGGGCGGGGTGTCCTCCATGGAGGACCTCAGGGCGCTGGAGCAGGCCGGCGCGCACGGCGCCATCGTCGGCAAGGCGATGTACGACGGCGTGCTGGACATCGAGGAGGCGCTCGCCGCCTTCGGGCAGGAATGAAAAGGAGAAACCGTGCAAATGCTTGAAGATATAAAGTTCGGGCCGGACGGGCTTGTGCCCGCTATCGCGCAGGACGCGGAGTCGCTGGAGGTCCTGATGCTGGCGTGGATGGACCGCGAGGCGCTGGAAAAGACCGTTAAGGGGCCGTACGCGACGTATTACAGCCGGTCGCGGAAGGAACTGTGGGTCAAGGGGGCGACCTCGGGGAACCTGCAGGAGGTCGTGTCCGTCCGCTACGACTGCGATGCGGACGCGGTGCTCGTAAAGGTCCGGCAGAAGGGCGTGGCCTGCCACACCGGCGCGCGGAGCTGTTTTTTTAACGCGGTCAAAGGCGGTGACGTGGCCGACGCGTCCATACTCGGCGAGCTGTTTGCCGTCATAGAGGACCGTAAAGCCAACCCGCGGGAAGGCTCGTACACGAATAAACTCCTGACCGGCGGGCTGGACCGCATCCTGAAAAAGGTGGGCGAGGAGGCGGGCGAGGTCATCATCGCCGGGAAGAACGAGGACCCCGACGAAATTGCCTACGAGGCCGCCGACCTCATCTACCATCTGTTCGTGCTTTTGGCGCAGCAGGGCATGACGCCGGGCGACGTGTACGCCAAGCTCCGCGAGCGAAGATAGCCGGAAAGACGCGAGAATGGGCGCGCGGAGCGCACGCGGACATGCTCCGAACCGCGCGGACCGGGTTTTTTGGGTTGACATTATATGGACGCTCGAATATAATAATATTCGCGTTGTAAAAGCACCGCCAGGGAGCATAGCTCAGCTGGGAGAGCACCTGCCTTACAAGCAGGGGGTCATTGGTTCGAGTCCAATTGTTCCCACCATGGCCCGGTAGTTCAGATGGTTAGAACGCCAGCCTGTCACGCTGGAGGTCGAGGGTTCGAGTCCCTTCCGGGTCGCCACCATGCCTCGGTAGCTCAGTTGGTAGAGCAAGGGACTGAAAATCCCTGTGTCGGTGGTTCGATTCCACTCTGAGGCACCAGCGGTAGTAGCTCAGTGGTAGAGTGCCACCTTGCCAAGGTGGATGTCGCGAGTTCGAATCTCGTCTACCGCTCCAGAATGCGGGTGTAGCTCAATGGTAGAGTTCCAGCCTTCCAAGCTGGCTGTGTGGGTTCGATTCCCATCACCCGCTCCATTTGTGGGCCATTAGCTCAGTTGGTAGAGCACCTGACTCTTAATCAGGGTGTCCCGGGTTCGAGTCCCTGATGGCCCACCAGTGAAAAACCCCGTAACCATAAGGTTACGGGGTTTGTTCTTTTCGGTAATCAATTTCGATTTTTGGTCCTGTGTGCCATCCGAGGGGACATCAGGCGGCCGGCGGGCCTGTTTTACGTTGACGCAGGCGCCATGACCGACGGAATGGTTATCGTCGCGCCCACCGTGCTTTCGCACGAAAGCAGGCCGTCCGTATAGCCATACACCGTTACAATGTCGTCTTCCAAAATTCTGTCTTCTTCCAGCGTGAAGTAAACGAACATCATTTTATCATAGTCTTCGTTCACGGCTATGCGCATCTGGACTTCGTCCGTGTAGTCTTCCAGCACCTGTACGACCTCGCCCGTGAAATAGACGCTTTGCATGCCATACTTGTCCGGGTTGCGGGCATAGGCATTGTAATCCAGCTTCTTGCATGACTTCTTGAAATCGCGCTCGGCCACGGCGGGGTCAACTGTCTTGACGGGCGTCGGTTCGGGCGTATGTTCCGGCCTGGGCGTCGGTTCCGCAAACGCCGCTTCGGTTGGCTGCGGAGGCACAACGTTCGCGGCCGGGGCCGCACATCCGGCCAAGGCTACTGCCAGCACCGCGCACAAAATCAATGCTGCCTTTTTCATGATCCATTCCTCCCTCTATCTTTTCCTTTACGGAAAATCAGTCACAGCATACCAAAAGATCGTTCCACCAAAAGTGAAAAACAGAAAAACGAAGATGATACCCTATTTTACCGATGCAGCTGCGACGATAATGGTACATAAAGAGGCGTGCCATGTAGGCCGCTCCTTCTTGCATCCTTGTTTAGGGAGCAGTGGAGGATTTAATAGATGTCGCAATAGTTCCTAATTAAGTTTACCATAAGAGGAATTTTACATTTTTTGGTGAATTAACACATTGAATATGGAGAGGAGCTAATGCTATGAATAATTTACAAGAAAAATTCAGTTTATTTGCAGATACAACTAAGAAGTTAAGCGAAGACAGGAATAGAAATGTATACTATCCGATATTTCTTGACTTAGTGAACCTTATTATCCACTCTGTAGATTCATCTGTTAGGTTTCAGACTTTAAAGTATTTGACCTTTAAGTATTTTCCTAATTCCATGACAGATATAGAATATTTGCTAAATTGTACAGTAGAAACCAGCGAAAAGAATCCTGACAATGATATTACGAGTTATAAAATTAATGAAGGATATGTGACAATCAGTTTTGAATATAATCGTGAAACAAACATAATGGATAATGTTAGACTATTTGCCCTTACTAATCCTATGATAGTAAATAGGAGAGCTAACAGAAAAGCTTCAGAGGTTTTACATAGTAGATATCTTACGTATTTTTCCATATTATTTGCTGGTTATGATGCAAAAGTCATGACAGATAAGAATCTACAAAACGAAGTTAATAATTTTTTAAATCCAAAAGAAAAGAGTGTCCTGGGCATTTTTAATGATATGGATTACCGAGATATACATATTCATTATAGTTGCGAGCCAGGCAGTTATTTTTCAATTAACATCAATTTTGATTCGTTTCCAGATGAGCAAATGGATGAAGAAACCCATAAACTAATGCAAGAAACAAAAGATATGAAGCACAATTTTCTTAATAATTTCAACCCGCACACTTCGCAAGCTGATGAAGAACATGAATTAACACCAGAGGAAGTAAAGGCGCAAGCAACAAAAGATTTATGTGAATTATATAAAAACCAATATGAATTTGAAAAAGAAAGGCATAGGCAAGAAATAATCTCTGCATGCAGAATTTTCATCCTAAATGGTTATAATGATCAGTTATATGCAACTATAAAAAAAGCTGAATCCATAGATTTTCAAGAAGGAGATGTTGAAGCCTTTATTGGTAAAAAGCTGATCCCAGAATTGTACAAGTATTGCATGATGTTGTCTGATAAATCAAAACTCAATGCGATGGAAAACGAAATATTATCAAAATCCAACGAGCTACTTAAGGAATTTGTTAATAATAGCATTATTTTTAATAGAGAGTACTTGGGCAAAATGCTATTGGTCTATACAGGGCTATTAAAAATGCTGGACAAAACATGTATCGACAATGGCTATTCAGGAATTAAGCATATGTTTGAGGAAAAAGGATTTTCTGCGGATGATTTAAAGGGATTTTTTAATGGTCATATCATTGGGCTTGCAATGCTGTCGAGGTTTATTATGGGACAAGAAGTATGTCCGTTGTGTGGTTTTGATATTTTGCCATCTATTTCGGAAAACACTCAGAAAATATATATTTGCTCCAATCATGAATGTGATTATGCACAAGACGAAAGCGCGAAGATTACAACAGTTCCAAAACTGAATATTGAATCAAGAATCTTGCCCAATTAAATTTCCAAATCAATCTTACTACAAAAAGGGCGGCCCGATGGGCCGCCTCGCTCTATCCAACGCTTACCGTATAAAATTCGTAAACACCCGCTCTCCTCGTCTTTTGGTAGATAAGGTATCATAAATTGCGCAAATTTGGAAAAGCGTCATAAAGAAAGGGACATGGACGCAGCCGCTTGGTAGAATAAGTTGTCACACCATTCACCAAGAAAGGGGCTG
>JAXGQA010000020.1:0-25995 GCA_040766645.1 Christensenellales bacterium
TGGCGGCGTCAATCATGATCAAAAGCTCCATCAGCGAGTCGTTGACCGGCGGGCACACCGGCTGGATCAGGAAAACGTCGTAGCCGCGGACCGTTTCCTGAAGCTCGACGCGCGTTTCCCCGTCGCTGAATTTGGTGACATTGGCCTTGCCCATGGGCCGGTTCAGTTCCCGCGCGATCTCCTCCGCGAGTTCCGGGTTCGCGTTGCCTGTGAACAGCTTGATGTTCGTTCCATGCGTTATCATTTCTTTTGCTTCTCCATCCTGCGTTTGCCTGCCCAGCCTTCCTTGTTTATCTGCCTGCTGCGCGCGATGGCCAGGGCGTCTCTGGGAACGTCTTCGGTAACGGTGGATCCGGCGGCGACATACGCGCCTTCCCCCACCGTCACCGGCGCGACCAGGTTCGCGTTGCACCCGACGAACGCTCCGTCCTCCACCACCGCAGCGTACTTCTTTTCGCCGTCGTAATTGACGAACACCACGCCGCAGCCGATGTTGCAGTCCTCGCCGATGACGCCGTCCCCCACATAAGAAAGGTGCGACACCTTCGAGCCTTTGCCCACCCGCGAATTCTTGATATCGACGAAATTCCCGACCCTGCACCCTTCGCCAACCTGCGCGCCGGGCCTTAAATGCGCGAACGGCCCCACCGTGGCGCCGTCCCCCACCGTGGAGTCGGTAAGGACCGAGCTTTCCACGCGCGCGCCGTCCCCTATCACGCTCGCGCTGATGCGGCAGCCGGGCAGTATGGTGCAGTTGCGGCCAATACGGGTCCCCCGCTGCAGCGTGTTTCCCGGATAAATCACCGTCCCGCGGCCAATCTCCACGCCGTGGTCCACGTACGTGTTATCCGGGTCGATGAACGAAACGCCCTCTGCCATGTGCGCTGCAATGACGCGCCTGCGCAAAACTTTAGACGCCTGCGCGAGCTGCGCATGGTCGTTGACGCCCATGCACTCCTCGGGGTCGGAAGCGATAAGCGCGCCCACGCGCTGGCCTTTCCCCGTCAGGTAGCCTATGCAGTCGGTGAGATAGTATTCGCCCTGGTCGTTCTGGCTGGACAGGGCGCCCAGCGCCTCGTAGAACGCGCCCGTCTCGAAACAGTAAACCGAGGCGTTCACCTCGTCCACCTCGCGCTCGGCCGGGGTGGCGTCCCTGTGCTCGATAATGGCCCGCACGCCGCCGAGGGGGTCGCGCAGCACGCGCCCGTAGCCGGTCGGGTCGTCCAGCACGGCGGTGAGCATGACCGCCGCGTATTCTTCCGATTGCGCCAGCTCGACGAGCGCCTCGATAGTCTCAGGCTTTAAGAGCGGCATATCCCCGGCCACCACCAGCACGTGCCCGGTCCGCTCGTCCAAAAGGGGGGCGGCTGCCATCGCGGCGTGCCCGGTGCCCAGCTGCCTCTCCTGAAACGCAAACTGCGCCCGGCCCTCCAGGTGCGCTTTCACGCTGTCCGCGCCGCTTCCCACCACAACGATGGGCTTATCCGCAGAAAAAGACAAAACGGCATCCATTACCCAGTCGATAATTGGCCTGCCGCAAGTCTGATGTAGTACCTTTGGTATTTCCGACTTCATGCGCTTCCCTTCGCCCGCCGCCATTATGATTGCCATGGTGTCCATCCGATCCAACTCCCTTCCGTATGGAATCGTTATCATACACCACATCATAACCTTGATTATTGTATGGCATAGCGTGACATTATGTCAAGGCGGGTCCCGGCGGGTGTGCCGGCGCGGATTTACTCCCCCTGGGGGATCAAAGGTTCGGCCTGCCGCTCACGCGCGGCATCCTCAGCCTGCTCCTGATCCTGCATCTCGTAGTATTTCTTAAGGACCAGGGACTGAAGCGTCGCTCTGGCAGTGGAATTGACCGGGTGGGCGATGTCCTTGAATTCGCCGTCCGGCGTCCTCCGGCTTGGCATCGCGATAAAGATACCGTTCTGGCCTTCGATGATCTTCATGTCGTGCACCACAAACTCGTCGTCGAACGTTACGGATACTGTCGCTTTCAGCTTACCTTCAACGTGCACCTTACGAATACGAATGTCAGTAATGTTCACGGTTCTACCACCCAACCTTTTCTCATATCCTGTACTTGATGCCAACGCACCTTATGTATTAATTCTGCAAATCTTTGTATTATCCTTTAATTAATTGTGACATTTTCCTGGGTTTTTGCGGCCGCGCGGTGCCGGGCGCCATTTGCCGGTTGTTTGCGCGGGAGCGCAAGAGTATAATAAAAATATCAACTGATGGCGGTGTATGTTGGATATGAATGAAAAAAGCGGCATGAGCATCCGTGATTTCTCGGGCAAAACCATTTTTTTCTCGGGAATCGGCGGATGCAGCATGAACGGACTCGCGCGCATACTCAGCGCGAAGGGATATGACGTGCGCGGTTCGGACAGGACCGAATCGGGCTTTACGCAAAAGCTGAAGCAGGAGGGCATCGAGGTCGTCATCGGCCAGAAGGCCGAAAACGTACAAGGGGCGGGCCTTTTGGTCTATACTCCTGCGGTCAGGCCGGATAACCCGGAGCGGGTCTACGCGTCCGAGCACGGCATCCCGCAGATGGAGCGCGCCGAGCTTCTCGGGCAGATAAGCCGGAAGTTTAGACAGGTGGCCGGCATCGCGGGGTGCCACGGCAAGACCACCATCACCTCCATGCTGGCCCTTATCGTCGAGCGCGCCGGCATCGAGGCCACCGTGCACGTGGGCGGCGACGTCGCATTTTTAGAGGCGGGGACGCGGGTGGGCGCGGACGATACGCTTCTGATCACCGAAGCCTGCGAATATGTTGAGAGTTTTTTGTCGCTGCGGCCCACCATCGAGGTCATCAACAACATCGACGACGACCACCTCGATTATTTCAAGGATATAGAGCATATCGAGCAGGCCTTCGCGCGGTATCTGGCGCTCCTGCCCGAAGACGGCATGGCGTTCGGGTGCGCGGACGACGCGCGCGTGGCCGCGCTTTTACAGGCCAGCGGCAAGCCGTATTCGACCTACGGCTTCGGCGCCGACGCACGGCTGCGGGCCGAGAGCATCGTATTCAGCCCGGAGGGGAATCCTTCCTTCGACTGCCTGCTGGACGGCGCGCCGCTCATGCGGGTCACGCTGAACGTGCCCGGCCGGCACAACGTGATGAACGCGCTGGCCGCCATATCGGTGGCACGGCATCTCGGCGCGGCCGATGACGCCATCGCCGCCGCGCTTTCGGAGTACACGCTCACCAAACGGCGCTTCGAGCACTACGGAACGGTCAACGGCGTGAAGTTCGTCCACGACTACGCGCACCACCCCAACGAGATAGCGGCCTGCCTGAACGCGGCGGTCCACACACCCCACCGGCGCATCTGGTGCGTGTTCCAGCTCAACTCGTGGTCGCGCGGGAAAACGCTGTACGACAAATACATCCGCTGCTTTACTGACGCCGACTTCGTGCTGGTCCCGGACATCTACCCCGGCCGCGAGCAGGACCGGGGCCTCATCCACGCGACCGACCTGGTGCGCGGGATACGCGAGCAGGCAAGGCCTGCGAATACCTCCCCACCTTCGCCGAGATACGCGACCACCTCAAGGCGCACGCACGCCCCGGCGACCTGGTGGTAGGCGTCGGCTCGGGGGACATACACGTCCAGTTCCGCACGCTGATGGAATAGAGTTGACAGAATGTGAAGGCCGCCCAAAGGGCGGCCTGTTCAAGAACGCAAAATCTATTTATTTTAAAGCAACAATTTGCCATCACTATCAAAAACAAAATCATACAAGCTATCAAAATATCTATCTAGTAATGCCTTAATATCGCCGATAATTTCATCCATTTTCTTTATCCACTTTTTCCGTTCACTCAAATATGTCTTTATATATTGGTCCCGAAATAGACCGCTCAATTCCTTACTATGGATGGAAAGCCACTCCAAGCTTTTAAGTTTCTCTAAGCCTAAATCAACATACCGATTTTCATGGACATGGGTACTCCGAATATGTCTAAGATTCAAAAAACCATCTTTCACAAATTTTTTTTGTTGATTTGCCATATCATGGGCACTTGTTTGTTGAGGAGTTGTCTTAGTCTTATGTCCTCTTTCTATGTTTGTGATAAGTGCTATTAAACGTTCCTCTAAAATATAAACCTCATTAAAAAAATTCTCTATGTTATATTGCAGATAACGGGTGCGCGAGGCGTAGTTATCCCTAAATGGAAATCGGCGTGTATAACGTGCTATGTCTTTTATAACTTCATAAGTATCCACAATTTCCTTACATACAAGGAATATTTTAGAAAAAAATCTATTACTGTTATCATGTCCTTTTTCGAGTTTCGTTGGCCCTTCCATATCAAACAGATTATTGATGATTGCTTCATTTAGCTCTTTCGCGTTTTCATCAATAACCGGCCGTAGCATCTCCCAGACAGCATTAATTAATGCTTCTGAAAAAACATCCAAACCTCGCATTTCGCGGTGGCCCTCTTTCATTTATAAAAACACGTTTATCAGCTTGCTGGGAACCTTGTAGAACATGCTTGAAACCGGCTCGCGCTCGTGGATGCAGCGGACGATGTGCGCGAAAAATGGCGCAACCGACACGGTCAGTATCTTGGTGCCGGACTGCACCGGCCGGCATACCGTGTCGGTGATGATGAGCTTTTCAATGGCGCTCTTTTCTATCGCCTCCAGCCCTTCCTGTGAGAAAAGGCCGTGGGTCAGGCAGGCAAACACGCGCTGGGCGCCCCGGCGCTTGAGTTCCTCGGTCATGGATATGATGGTGCGCCCGCTCACCGAAAAATCGTCCACGATGACCGCGTCTTTCCCTTCCACCTGCCCGATGACCTCCAGCACGCGCGCCTTTTCGTCGTGCCCGTCGCGCACCTTGTCCCCGATGGCGACAGGGCATTTGAGATAGGCCGCGTACTTGCGCGCGGTCTTGGCGAACCCGGCGTCGGGGGACACCACCACCAGATTCTCGAGGCTGTGCTGCGTCTTTATGGCCTCGCAGAGTATGGGCATGGCCACCAGATTGTCCACGGGTATCTTGAAAAAGCCCTGCACCTGCGGGCTGTGCAGGTCCATGGTCACCACGCGGTCGGCACCGGCAAGCTCGATGCTTTCGGCACAGACGCGCGCACGGATGGAAACGCGCGGCTCGTCCTTTTTATCCCCCTTGGCGTAGCTGAAATACGGTATGATGGCCGTTACCGAGTTGGCGCTGGCGCGCTTGAACGCGTCCATCCAGAATAAAAGCTCCACAAATTCGTCGTTCGGTTTGGTCGCGATGGGCAGCACCAGGTAAACATCCTTGTCCCGAACGGGCTCAAGGACGCGCACGAAGGTGTTTCCGTCCGAAAACTTGAACACCTCCGACTGTCCGAGCTTGGCCCCGATAAAATCGCACATGCGCTGCGCGAATTCCCTGCCGGTGCTGCCGGCAAATATCTTTATGATACCGCTCCCGGAATTCATTTGATTTCACCCTTTGGAATGGTTTGTTCGATTTGTCGGCGGCATGCTCTCTCTTTCAGTATGCGGCAGGACTCCCTCAGTTCGGCCGACTGCTCGACCGAGTCGCCCAGCTCGACGTCCGGCTTGTTGAGGCCGTGGAAGTCGCTCCCTCCGGTCACCTGCAGCCCCAACGACCTGGCAAGTTTCAGAAACTCCCGCACCGCGTGGGCGGAATGGAGCGGGTGGTAGACCTCGATCCCCCAAAGCCCGCGTTCCCGAAGCGACCTGCAGACCGAATACAGCATCGGAAGCTCCAGCCCCAGCTGCACCGGATGGGCCAGCACGCTCAGCCCGCCCGCCCTGCCGATGGCCTCGAGCGTTCCTGTGGGCGAAAGCCTGAACCGTTCCACGTAAGCCGGCTTACCCTCGCCGATGTACCGCTCGAAAGCCTGATACATGTCCTCAACGACCCCTTTTTGCATCAGCGCGTGGGCGATGTGCGCGCGTCCTATCACCGATTCTTCCCGCCCGGCACAAATGTCATCCCAGGAAACCGGGAGCCCGAGCGCGTTCAGCTTTCGGACCATCTCGCGGTTCCGCTCCTGCCTGCCACCGCGCAGTGCGGCCAAAACGCCCAGAAATTTGCGGTCTTCGATATCCACTCCCAAGCCCAGAATATGCATCTCTCCGCCGTGCTGTGCGCCCATCTCCACGCCGGGGATGACGGTGAGCCGGGTACCCCTGGCACGCGCCAATGCCTCGCCGACGCCATCTACCGTGTCGTGGTCGGTCACCGCTATGGTGCCAAAGCCAAGCTGTATGGCCCTGTCCACCAGTGCGGACGGCGTAAAGCTTCCGTCCGAAGCTGTCGTATGCGTATGCAAGTCTATCCTGTCAGTCATCTAAAATCCTGCTTTTCCTTATGCGTTCAGCCGCCTGGCGTATTGCCGGCTCGTCCTGCACCAGCGCGATGCGCACGTGCCCCTCGCCCCCCTGCCCGAAGGCTATGCCGGGCGTGACTATGACGCCTGTTTTCTCCATCAGCTCAAGGACGAACGCGCGGCTGTCCGTGAAGCGACCGGGGAGGCGCGCCCAGCAGAACATGGTGGCGGGCGGCCTTTCCACCTGCCAGCCAACGGCCCCGAAAGCCTCGCAGAGCACATCCCTGCGCCGCTGGTAGGCCATGGCCGTTTCGCGCACGCAGTCGTACGGCCCGGTTATCGCCGCTATGGCCGCCTTCTGCAGCGGGAGGAACAGGCCGTAGTCTATGTTGGACTTGAGGCACTTGAGGCGGCCCACGACCTCCGCATTGCCGACCGCAAAGCCTATGCGGCATCCGGCCATGCCGTAGCTCTTGGACAGGGAGTTGAACTCGACTCCCACGTCCTTGGCCCCGGGGAAGGCGAGGAAACTCCCGCCCCGTTTCCCGTCGAACACCAGATCGCTGTACGCGTTGTCATGCAGGACCACGATGTCATGCCGTTTGGCAAAGGCGATAAGCGCCTCATAAAACGCGGGGGGCGCCATGGCTGTGGTCGGGTTGTTCGGATAGGAAACGATCAAAAGCTTTGCCCTGTCGGCTATTTCCGTATCAATGGCATTCAGGTCGATGATATACCCGTTTTCCCGTTTCTGGGGCATGGGATGCGCCGCCGCCCCGGCCAGCTCCACGCCGGTTCTGAAGATGGGGTAGCAGGGGTCGGGGACCAGCGCGATGTCGCCCGAATCAACAAGCGTCATCGCGAGGTGCGCGAGGCCGTCCTGCGACCCCAGAAGCGACGTCACCTCGGTTTCCGGGACAAGCGCCACGCCGTAACGGGTCCGATACCACTGCGCCACGGCCTCGTCGAACGCGGCCGTGTCCTTGATGGCATACATGTAGTTCTCCGGGTTTTCTATCTCGCGCCGGATGGTGTCGATGATATGTCCGGCCGGCGGGATGTTGGGCGAACCGATGCTCAGGTCGATGGTCTTCACGCCCGCGGCCTGCAGCCGGTTCCTGTGGTCGGTCAATTCGCTGAAGATGGAGGCTCCCAGTGCCTCCATGCGTTTTGAACCCGTCATTCAAAGGACCTCTTTTTATTGCTTTCCTTTTTGCTGCGCCTTGCTCTCAAACTTTGTCTTCTCGACGATGAACCGCGTGTGCACGGCCTCGCCCACCTTCTCGATGTCGTCGAAGGCCTCGATGGCAAACACCACCCTGCGCCTGTCCACCTCGATGACACGCGCGGTCGCCCGGACCTTCAGCCCCGGCGGTGTAGCCGCGATATGGTCGGCCTCCACCCGCGTCCCCACGCTGGACCAGCCATCCGGCAACGCGTCCTGTATCGCCTGCATCGCCGCATTCTCCATCAGCGCTATCAGGCTGGGCGTGGAAAACACGGCCGCAATGCCGCTGCCCACCGCCGACGCGAGCTTGTCCTCGGTCACCTCGGTTTCCATGGTCTTCTCCATGCCGACTTTCACGTCAAAATCCACGGACATCCTCCTCCCTCTCGTCCCGTTTTGTGAAAATGGGAAAGTTTTTAACGCTTTCCCATGAGCTGCTGTCCACTTTTCCGGTATCAGGCCGCGAACACCGCCTCAAACTCCTCGATGTCCAGCTTCTCCTTCTCGAGGAGGAGCTTTACCACCTCGTGGAGCTTGTTTATCTTATCCTTGAGTATGCTCTCGGCCCGCTTGTACGCGTTGTCTATGATCTTCTTTGTCTCCTCGTCGATGGCCCCGGCCATCTCCTCGCTGTACAGCCGCTGGTGCGAAAAATCGCGTCCGATGAATATCTCGCTGTCCCCGCCCAGGTACATGTTGCCGATGCGCTCGCTCATGCCGAACTCGACCACCATGCGCCGCGCTATCTCGGCCACGCGCTTGAGGTCGTTGGACGCGCCGGTGGACACGTCCTGGAACACCAGCGACTCGGCAGCCCGGCCGCCCAGCATCATCGCAATCTGCTGCGAGAGCTTTTCGCGGGTCACGTGCGTGCGCTCGTCCTCGGGCAGGGTGATGGTGTACCCCGCCGCCTGCCCGCGCGGTATGATGGAGATCTCGTGCACCTTGTCACAGAGCGGCAGTTCGCGGGCCACGATGGCGTGCCCCGCTTCGTGGTAGGCCGTGATGCGCTTGTCGTTCTCGGTGATGACGCGGCTCTTCTTTTCCGGCCCGGCTATCACGCGGGTGATAGCGTCCTCAATCTCGACGTTGTCTATCTTTTTCTTGCCCCGCCGCGCGCTTAAAATGGCCGCCTCGTTCATAACGTTCTCCAGGTCGGCGCCTGTGAAGCCCGGCGTCATCCTGGCGACGGTCTCAAAGCTGACCTCGTCGGCCAGCGGTTTCCCGCGCGAGTGGACGCGCAGTATGTCGGCGCGGCCCCTGATGTCGGGATAGTGTACGGTGATCTGCCTGTCAAACCGGCCGGGGCGCAGCAGCGCCGGGTCCAGTATGTCCGGGCGGTTGGTGGCGGCGATGATGATGATGCCCTCGTTGGCCGCGAACCCGTCCATCTCGACCAGCAGCTGGTTGAGCGTCTGCTCGCGCTCATCGTGGCCTCCGCCCATGCCCGCGCCGCGGTGGCGGCCGACGGCGTCTATCTCGTCAATGAACACGATGCAGGGCACGTTCTTCTTGGCGGTCTCGAAAAGGTCGCGCACGCGGGACGCGCCCACGCCCACAAACATCTCAACGAAGTCCGAGCCGCTGATGCTGAAAAACGGCACCCCGGCTTCCCCGGCCACCGCCTTCGCGAGCAGCGTCTTGCCCGTGCCCGGCGGCCCGACCAGCAGCAGACCCTTGGGAATGCGCGCCCCGACCTCCAGAAATTTGCGCGGGTCGCGCAGGAACTCCACAATCTCGTGCAGCTCTTCCTTTTCCTCGTCAGCCCCGGCGACGTCGGCAAACACCACGCGCTTGTCGTCGCCGGTGCTCAGGCGCGCGCGGCTCTTGCCGAAGCTCATCACGCCCTTGTTGCCGCCCTGCGACTGCTGGAGCATCATGTACCACAGTCCGCCGAATATCAGCAGCATGATCACATACGGGATCAGGCTGACCCACCACGAGGTCTCGGGCGGAGGCACCGTGGTGAACTTGAATCCCCAGTCGGCCGTGGATATGGAATCCGCGCTGCGCCCCTCGAACTGGGGGCGCGCGGCGACAATGGCGTTCACATCCCTGACGAACTGGTCCCAGTTCTGTATATAAACGCTGAAATCGTATTGATCCGGGAAATTCGCTTCGTTTACCTTTGAATCCTTCACATACAGCCCGACCGCCGTGTTTTCGGTTACGGACAGCGCCTTGACGTTCTCGGCCTTTATCTCCTGAAGCACCTGGTCATAGGAAATCGGCTGGTTGGTGTTCCCCTGGGACACGACAGACAAATATGTAAAGAGAATGACCAGCAAAATAAGGATATATATGCCGGGACCTCTTATCAGTTTCTTCAATATGCGCGCACCTCATTTCAAAATCTCACGTCCTATGATTTTATCACGCTTTGAGTCATATATCAACTCATATGGCCCCGTATACATGCTTTTTGAGCGTGCACACCCCGGGAAGGTTGCGGAACCGCTCGGCGTAATCCAGCCCATACCCGACCACGAAATGGTCCTCTATGGAAAACCCCAGGTAATCGGGCGTACAGTCCACCTTGCGCCGCGCGGGCTTATCCAGCAGCACGCAGGTCTTGACCGACACCGCGCCCCGCCCGGCAAACAGTTTTTTCAGCGTTTCCAGCGTCTGGCCCGTATCCGCGATGTCGTCCACGATAATGACGTCCCGGCCCTCCATGTTTGTTTCGCAGTCCCGCTTGAGGACTACGGCCCCCGGCGTGTCCGAATGACCGTAGCTCTCCAGAATCAGAAAATCGAGCTCCAGCTCGATGTCCATCGCGCGGATGAGGTCGGCCACGAAGATGTTCGCGCCCTTAAGTATCCCCAGCACCAGGGGATTTTTTCCCTCATAGTCCAGCGCGAGCGTTTGGCCCAACTGCTCCACGCGCCTTTTTATCTCGTCCTGGTCTATAAGCACTCTTTCAATATCATCCCTGTCTGTCCGCATCGCATTCTTCTCCGTCTTTTCTTATTATTTCCAGCCTTAAAACCTTTTGCGTCCGTCCCGCGCGGACGCGCACGCATTCGCTCAGCCCCAGGCCTTCCACCCAGAGGACGTTCCGGCCGTCGGCCAGGACGTACAGAGCGTCGCGCAGGGCGCGCGGCACCTTGCGGTCGATGAGGTATTCCTTCAGCGGCTGCCTGCCCTGCATCCCCAAAGGCCGTATGACGTCGCCTGTCCGGCGGGTCCTGAGCACCGCCGAGGCGGGAACGGCGTCACCGTCAAGGTATTCAAAGGTCCTCGGGTGGTTTTTCAGATCGCCGGGCAGCTCCGCGAGCACCGCCGCGCGCACGCACGCGCCCTGCAGCCGCGTTTCCCCCGGCACATTCAGCGGATATTCGCGCGCGTCGGCCGGCGCGTTGCCGTCCGCCCACACGATGCGCCCGTATTCGTTTTGCACCCGCCCGCCGGGGACATCCAACGCCGCGCCGGTCCCGGACGCGCAGAGCTTCAAAAGCGCCTCCACGTGCCCGGCGTCCAGCCGGTCGGCATCCGCCCGCTGCCGGAGCCAGAGCAACGCCGCGCGCCGCCGGATGGCCAGGGGCCGTTCGAGCAGGGTCCCGGCGTCCAGGCCGCCGCCCGGGCCGACACAGGCCGCAAGCGCATCCCGGGCACAGGCGCGCATGAAGTCCTCCTCGTCCTGCAGCAGCGCTGCCGTCCGGGACACGTTGTGTACGGCGCCCGGAAAGGCGGCCTCCACGGCCGGCATCACGTCGTGCCGCAGGGCGTTTCGCCGGTAGCGCGTGTCCGCGTTGGTCTCATCAACGCGGTATTCGATGCCGTTTTCGCGGCAGTACCGGAGCACCTCGTCCCGGCGCACGTTAAGCATGGGCCGGAGGACGCCGTCGTCGCGCAGCGGTCGCATCCCGCAGATGCCCGAAAGCGCGCTGCCCCGCAACAGGTGCATCAGCACGGTCTCGGCCTGATCGTCCATGTGGTGCGCAAGCGCAATCCTCTCCGCGCCCGCCTCGTCGGCCATCTCGAAAAGCGCCGCGTACCGCGCGGTCCGGGCGGCGTCCTCCAGCGAAAGCCTTTGCTCCCGCGCCAGGGCCGGCGCGTCCACCGCGCGCTCAAAAAAGGAAATGTTCAGCGCGTCGCAGCGCGCCCGCACGAAGGCCGCGTCCGCCAGCGAAGCCTCCTGCCGGATGCCGTGCTCCACGTGCCCCGCGCACACGGAAAAACCGAGGCGCGGCGCAAGCGCGTGCAGCGCGTGCAGCAGCGCCATGGAATCCGGCCCCCCGGACACCGCGCACAGGACGCGCGAGTCCGGCTGAATGACGCCCGGCGCCCGCAGCGCAGATTCGACTCTTTCGATCACACCGTTTTCCTCCTGCTCCGCCACAATAACATTGTAATAAAAACGGGAGAGCTTGACAACAAGCTTCCCGCAAACGGACGTCCGCGTGCGCCGGCCTATTGACTCACGGACGTGCTGTACGATGACCATAGCGAAAGCCATTTTCAGCACGGGCAGGTGAATGAATGCGCAGGACTCCGGACGGCGCGAAAACCATCGTCTTTCCGGACACAGCCGCACTGACCATGGACGTGCGCGCTGGGCCGGAAAAGGCATCACGTGCAGGCGCTTTGGAGTACGACGTGACCGAGGCGCGCGCGCTTTTCAGGAGATACGCAAACAGACCGGGCAAAGCTCTTCCCTACGGCGTGGCTGATCATGTATCGCCCTCGCCGTGAACGACTACAAGGAGGCGGCCGCCTATCTGAAGAACCGCAGAAGCATGCTGGTCTACGACAGCGTCGACGTCTCCCTGACGGTGGAGCGCAGCGTGAACGGCTACCGGGTGCCGCTCCCCTGCGTCATCCGCGGCGCCCAGAACAAGAGCATACCGGCCATCCACCGCGAGATATGCGCCGCCCGGCAGGCCGTCACCGGGGAGGACACGGTGGTGCTGGGGCAGGATTACGGCCGGCTCATGATGCGCGTCTTTTATGCACTGCCCGGCCCGGTGCGCCGCTCGGTCTGGCGGACGTTTATTTTAAAGCCCCGGCGCGCCCACGCGCTGATGGGGTCAGTGATGGTCACGTCGGTGGGCGTGGCCGGGGGCGCTGGGTGGTTCATACCCACCAGCATCCATCCGCTGTGTGTCGCCGTGGGGAGCATCACCAAAAAGCCGGGCGTCAAGGGCAGCGCCATCGAGGTGCGGGAATATCTCAGGCTGACCGTGCTCATTGACCACGACGTCATGGACGGCATGCCGGCCGCGCGGTTTTTGTTGCGGCTGGGGCGGCTGCTGGAAGGGGCGCACGGACTTTCGGACATCGGCTTTTCGGATGACCGGGCGACCGAAAAGGCATAGACTTCACGGCATTTGACTTTTTCACAAGGGCCAAGTATCATTATTGGAATATTAAATGAAGAAAATGGGGAGAGACCGCATTGAACGGCTTGGAAAAACTGAACGTCCGGCTGCGGGCGCTGACGATATTTCACGATCTGTTGAGCGACGGCGTCGTCGCGCGGCTCTCGCGCCTTTTGTCCTGCGCGGACCAGCCGCCGGCCGAGCAGTCCGAGCGCTATGCCGCCTTCGTTTCGGCACTGTACAAAGAGGGCGCAGACCTCACACGCTACCTCCTGGACCGCGTGCTGCTCAGTGATAACCCCTACATACAAAGGCGCGCCCGAAAGCAGACTGTGCCCGCTGTCATGGAGGAGGCGCTCAAAAGCGAGCTTTTGTTCCTGCAGGAGCTATCGGCGCTCACCCCCCAGGCGGTGAAAGCGGAGCTGGGCTATGCCGGTTTTTTGCCCGGCTGGGATACCGGCCGCGCGGATTTTACCGCCGCATACACGGACTGGGCAAACAGCATTTCTGTCCGCGGCATCGGCATATACGCAAAACACACCATGTTCGCCTTCAAGGACGGCGCCGTCGTTCCCATCCTCTCCCCCGACCCGGTCCGCCTTACGGACCTCAAGGGGTACGCGCGCGAGCGGGAGGCGGTCCTGCGCAACACGCTGGCCCTCATCGACGGGAAACCGGCGGCCAACGCGCTTTTATACGGGGACGCCGGGACCGGCAAGTCTTCGACGGTGAAGGCTATCGTGAACGAACTGGCCGGCCGCGGACTGCGGCTTGTTGAGATCGGCCGCGCTTCCCTTTCGGGCATCCCCGCGCTCATAGACACGCTGTCCGGCAATCCTTTGAAATTTATACTTTTATCGACGACCTCTCGTTCAGAAGCGACAGCGACGACTTCGCCGCGCTCAAGGCCGTCCTCGAGGGTTCGGCGTCGGCGCGGCAAATAACATTGCGGTCTACGCGACCAGCAACCGGCGGCACATCGTCCGGGAATCGTTTTCCGACCGCACGGGGGACGACGTACACCGCGGCGAGACCATACAGGAGCTGGCCTCGCTGTCCGAGCGGTTCGGCCTTTCGGTCAACTTCTACACGCCCGATAAACAGCAATATCTGGATATCGTGCGCGCCCTCGCGCAGCAGTACGGCGTCCGAATGGACGCGAAACGCTGAAGCGCGAGGCCGAACGCTGGGCGCTGCGGCGGGGCGGACGCTCCCCGAGGATAGCGCGGCAGTTCGTCGAGCAGAAAACGCGCGAGGGGGGCGTGTGACGGCCCGCCGAAAATCGACATTTCTATAAGGCACCTGGTCCACAAAAGGTATGAAAGATACCCTTCTTGTCAGCCCGCCCCCCTTCGGCGGGTTTTTTGCATCGTTATCCGGGTTTCGGAGGAAAATAGGAAGCGAATAAACGGATACGGATGTGATTTCCCGCATGAAAAGCAAAGAAAAGGGCCTGTCCTCCTTCCATCTCACCATGCTGGCGCTGGGGACCGTCATCGGCGGCTCGTTTTTTCTCGGTTCCTCGGTGGCCATACACGCGGCCGGGCCTTCCATACTCCTCGCCTTCGTTCTCGGCGGTGTACTGGTCTACTTCATACTCACCGCGCTTTCCGAAATGACCGTGGCCGACCCGGGCGCGGGGTCGTTTCGGGCGTTCGCGGCCGGCGCGTTCGGCAAAGGGGCCGGGTTCGTGGTGGGGTGGGTGTACTGGACGGGAATGGTGCTCGCGATGTCAAGCGAGGCCACGGCCGCCTCCATATTCATACGGAACTGGCTCCCCTCGCTTCCCCTGCCGCTGCTGGGAATCCTTATCATCGTCGGCGTCACCCTCGCAAACCTTTTGGGCGCCAAAAGGCTGAGCCGCCTCGAAAGCGGGCTGGCGGCCGTGAAGCTCTTTGCCGTCGTTTCGTTCATCGTCCTGGCGGCGCTGCTGATACTTGGCCTCGCCGGCGCCCCGCCGGTCGGCACGGGCGCGCTGGCGGACCAGCCGTTCATGCCGGGCGGCTTTGGGGGATTTATGGGAAGCATGCTTATCGTAATGTTCTCCTACGCAGGGTTTGAAATAATAGGCCTGGCGGCGTGCGAGGCGTGCGATCCCCGCCATACAGTGCCCCGCGCCATCCGGAACACGGTCATCTGGCTGGTCGCGCTCTACGTCGTGTCCATCGGCGTCCTGCTCCCGCTGGTGCCTACCACCGCCGTCAGCGGGGACACCAGCCCCTTCGTATCCGGCCTGAACGCCCACGGCATCGGGTGGGCCGGGGCCGCCATCAACGTGGTGCTGATATCGGCCATCCTTTCGACCATGCTGGCCGCCATGTTCGGGCTGGGCCGGATGATGCGCTCCCTCGCCGACGAGCGCATGGCCCCCAAATGGCTCCGGGAGCAGGCGGAGGTCCCCCGTCGCGGCATCCTGTTCTCGGGTCTGTCCATGCTGGCCGGGCTGGGCGTCGGGCTCTTGTTCCCGGCCGTGTATCTGTTCCTCATCAGCTCGGGCGGGTTCGCGCTGCTTTTTACCTACGCCGTCATCATGGCCACGCACGTGCGCTTCCGCAAAAAGCACGGCTGCCCGCCCGACGGCCAATGCCAGCTCCGGGGCTACCCCTACACCACCGTCGTCATTTTGATCGCCCTCGTGCTTGCCATCGCCGGCATGCCGCTGGTGCCGGGGCAGCTTTCCGGGCTTTTGGCGGGCGGCGTCCTGGTGGCCTTCTTCGCGCTCTGTTACCTTGTCATAAAAAGTCAAAGGCAAAAAAATGCGCCCGGCCTGCGGCAATACCGCTCCGGCCTGTCGGCGGAGGCGTCGAAGGAACTGGACGATTTTGACGGTCCTAAATAACTTTAAAACTTATCATATTCGGGCAATAATATGCAACCCAATCGAGCGGCGCCGGTGCTATGATGGAACCGGCTCCATAGATCGCTTAATAAACATTAAAATAAACCGGAGGTTCAAAAATGGGTAAAATCATCATATCGCCCAGCAAGTACATCCAGAGCAGCGGCGCACTGCGCGAGCTGCAGTCCTACACCAAAAATTTCGGCTCCAAATTCCTTGTGGTGGCATCGGACAGCGGCCTCAAGCGGACACAGGCTACCATCGAGGCCGGTTTCGCGGGCACGGATAAGTCGGTCGCCTTCACCAACTTCAACAGGGAATGCTCCAAAAAGGAAATCCAACGGGTGATGGAAGTCTGCAAGGCACAAGGGTGCGACTGCATCATCGGCGTGGGCGGCGGAAAGCTTTTGGATACGGCCAAGGCCGCGGCGCATTACCTGGGGATACCGGTCGTCATCGTCCCCACCATCGCCTCGACCGACGCGCCCTGCAGCGCGCTGTCCGTCATCTACCGCGAGGACGGCGTGTTCGAGGAATACCTCGTGCTTCCCAAAAACCCCGAGATCGTGGTGGTGGACACCGACGTCATCGCCAAATCGCCCGCGCGCTTCATCGTTTCGGGCATGGGCGACGCGCTGGCCACCTACTTCGAGGCGCGCGCCTGCCGTCAGTCAAACGCGCTGAACATGGCGGGGATGCTCCCGGCCGTCTCCGCGTACGCCCTGGCCGAGCTTTGCTACAAAACGCTTCTGGAGGACGGCCTCAAAGCAAAGCTGGCCGCCGAGAACGGCGTAGTGACGCCGGCGGTGGAGAAAATCATCGAGGCCAACACGTATCTGAGCGGCATCGGCTTCGAGAGCGGAGGCCTCGCGGCGGCACACGCCATCCACAACGGCTTTACGGTGATGCGCGAGTGCCACGGCCTCTACCACGGCGAAAAGGTGGCCTTCGGCACGCTGGTGCAGTTGGCCCTTGAAAACGCGCCCCTCGGCGAGATGGAAGAAGTAATCGATTTCTGCCTCTCGGTCGGCCTGCCGGTGACGCTTGCGGACATGGGCGTCTCCCAGGTCGACCCCGACAAGCTGATGGAGGTCGCAAAGACGGCGACGGCGGAAGGCGAGACCATCTACAACATGCCGTTCGAGATAACGGCGGAAAAGGTCTATGCCGCCATCCTGGCCGCCGACGCGATAGGGCGGGAGCTTTCGGGGGCCGGTGCCTGAGAGTCCCTGCTGTTTAAGCATACGCCCGACTTCCCTATATCTCCAGAAGAAACCGGGCCGTCCCAAAAGGACGGCCCGGTTTCTTCTGCCATTCAATATGCAACTCCCCCTGGGCAGGCAAATAACGGGACGGGGCCTTCGTCCCGTCATCCGCCTTGAGCCCGGCGGGCGGCCCGCCCGCGGCACCCCCCTAGGCCGCGTTCCTGACCACGCGCGCCACCACAACCGTCATATCGTCCCGCTGGACCCCGTCCAGCGCGGCGGCCGCTGCCTCGCGGATCATGCGGGCAGCCCGGCCGGGCTTTAAGTTTCGGGACGTGAGTATGAACTCCACCACGTCCTTCATGTTCTCCCCCAGCGCATCGGTGACTCCGTCGCTCATCATCACGATAACGTCGTCGTGCGCGAGCACGCGGACCGTGCTCTGCATGGACACCGAGTCGAGTATACCCATGGGAAGCGTCGTCGCCTGCAGGCACTCGAAGCGCCCGTTCTGCCGCACCAGGGAGGGCGCCGCCCCTACTTTGACAAACTCGGCCCTGCCCTCCAGAAGGTCCACCACGCACAGGTCCACCGTGGAGAACATCTCCTCGCCGCGCAGCACCATCAGCTGATTCAGCGAGCGGAATATCGTGCCCTTATCCAGCCCCGCCCGGAAGCAATTTTCCAATAGCGCCACTGTCGCCTGGCTCTGGGCGTGCGCCTGCTCCCCGCTGCCCATGCCGTCGCTGATGCACAGGAGGTATTTCCCGCTCCCCAGCCGGGTGCAGACCAGCGAGTCCCCGTTCACGTCTCCGCTCTGCGCGCTCTGGGCCTTGCCCACCTGCACCGAAAGGGCCGGCGCTTCCTCCAGGATCAGCGAGCACGCCTTGCCGCCCGTGCCCGGACAGCTTCGCCCGGTGATGCGCATGGAGGCCATGGCCCCGGTGGACACCGCGCCGACTATGGCCGCGTCGCACCCGGCGCGCATGGAGCATCCCGAAAGCGAGACCTGCACGCGCAGCGCGCCGAACATCTTCTGCGCGACAGCCACCTCGCGCACGCGGAAGCCTTCGGCCTCCAGCCGGGAGCGCACCGACGCCTCCAGGTCCTTTTCAAACCGCACCTGCACGTCGAAAGCGCGGGCAAGGTGCCCCATCAGGCGGGAGGCGCCCTCCATCTGCCCGACCAGCAGACCGTTGCCCGGCTCGGGGGCGTTCTCCAGCGTCCTGCCCATGCGCGCCAAAAGCTCGCCCATAGCGTTGAGGTGCTCCAGCACGATGACGCGTATCATTTCAAGATAGTGGCGCTCGGAGGCCTGCCGCCGCAGGATGAAATCTACGCTCTTCCCCACCGCGTTGAGGTACGTGTTGGGCAAAAGCAGCATCAGCAGCCCGGCCAGCAGCACGTCGGCGAAGGAGAGGATGGTAAAGCTTGACCCGTTTGCGTACAGCGTTATAAGCGCGTTGGCCAGCACGGCGCCCGCGATGACCCCCGCCTTTTTATAGCGCCGCAGCAGCCCGGAAGTCAGTCCGATGGCCCCAAGGTTCCCGATGAACAGCACGTTGACTTGCCCGGAAAGGCTCAGCGCCAGCCCGCAGGCCAGGCCCACCGCCGCGCCGGTCCCGGCCGAGCCCCAATAGGCGCAGGCCAGCGTGACCAGCGTGCAGAGGGCCGCAGTCGGCCAGAACCACCCGATGCGCAGCGGTGCCGCGCCCAGCAGGAGAGTGCAGGCCGCCAGGGCCACGCACAGCAGCTCTTCCTCGGAGAGCACGCTTTTGCGGCGCTTGCCCTTTATGACTGAAGCGGCCGTGAAAAACACGAGGTACATCACCACGGCCCCGGCAAGCTCCAGCAGCGCCATGATGAGGTCGTAGGTCAGCATGGTCCTGAAGATAAGTTCGGCGGCCGCCACCGCCGCACCCAGCGCGATGAACATGCGCTTGGCCCCCGGCTGCTGCCGCAGGCTGAAAAGCGCACCCAGCGCCACGACGGTCGCCGTGGCGGCCAGCGGCGAGGGGAGCGCCGAAAACATCGTCATCGAACCGGCGATGCACCCCAACCCCACCGCGTACGGACTGAGACCCGCCGCGAAGGCGGCGGCGGCGAACGCGGGCGCGAGCGGCGCGATCTGCCCGAACACCGATACCCTCGAAACCAAAATTGCCACCGCGAACATGACCAGCGACAGCACGAAACGCTCCTTCTGCACGCGCGCCCATATATGCCCTCTGGCCGGGGCCGGCCTGCTTCGGATCATAGTCCCCACCTCCACCGCGTTGTGGAGTTCAGTATACCAAAGGGAGGGCATGGGTTTTTGTCAATCGGTAGAGGCATGCCCAAACAATCGTGCGACAAGGCACGACGGTTTGGCCGCACATCCGCAGGATTCCGCCGATGTTCGCTTCCCCGCCCGCGCCGATTTGGGTATATTCCCCGGTTTTTTTGCCTTGCGGCCGCGCACATGGTACAATTGGGTCATCCTTACGCACGGAAGGAGGGATGACCGATGCCGGAGTCCAAGCGCGTGGAGGATTCGAGGACCGAGCAGGTGCAGATACTCATGCCCGAGCACATCAACGGCTACGGCCGCCTTTTCGGCGGCAAGCTGGTGGAATGGATAGACGTCGTCGCCGGCGTGGTGGCCCGGCGCCATTCGGGCCGCAATATCACCACCCTGTGCATCGACAACCTCCATTTCAAGGAGCCGGCCTACGTAAACGACACCATCGTCCTCTCCGGCCGGGTCACCTACGTGGGCAAAACGTCCATGGAGATACGGGTGGACACCTTCGTCGAATCGTTTACGCGGGACACGCGGCTGGTCAACCGCGCGTACCTGGTGATGGTGGCCCTGGACGAAAACGAAAAGCCCACCCCCGTCCCCGGCCTCATCCTCGAAACGGAGGAGGATCGGCGGGAATGGGCGGCCGGCGCCCAGCGCACCCGTCTGCGCAAGGAGCGCATGCAGACAGAGCTTTAATATTTTGCCTTTGCAGGTGGAATTCCCGTGAAAATACGGACACAGGCAAGCACAACCACCCGGAAAACGCAACCTAATATATGTAAACACTGCGGAAAAACGATCAAGGCCGACGGCACAGCGAAAGTGCTGTTTGCGATGGCGGGAACCATAATTCCGATTGCTTTGCTCACTTTGGCAGAAATTGATAAAACCGTCCCAATCGTATTTATCCTGATAATAGTATGGGTTTCCCGGCTGCATACATCTATTTCCATCTGCTGCCTTTCAAAGCCATGGGACGATACCCCGCTTCAAGAAACCAAAAAATTTCTAACTTGATCGGAAGCATCGGGCAGTTGGGTCGCGAAACCTCATACCAAACTTTGCATCCTTTCCTTGCGGTTTGGACCTTTACGAACGCCGACACCTCCTTAATCGATTTTCACCAGAAGCGACGCTGTCCGGTCTTTACGATACCAACTCGGGTGCGCAACCTCGCCCGAATCCCCTTAACACAGCCAAAGAGGCCTTCCATGACGAAGGCCTCTTTGGCGTTACGGCTGTTTTCCTGGGTAATTGCCTCTTAAAAAAGAAGGCTATCTGCCAGAGCAATTATGGGTAAACATAGTCAACGATAGAATTTAGCAGCGCCTTAGGTAAAAATGCTTTCCCGGATATACGCTGCCAGCGCCTCGCCCAAGCCCCTGTGCGTCCTTTTGTCGATGTGTATCCCGTCCAGCGGACTGTTCCCTGAGATGCTGTTGCAGTCGAAATAATGGCACCCCATCGCCCTGGCGACCTTCTCCACGCAGGCGGGGAGCCTGATGCTCTGCTCGCGCCCGAAGCCGAAGCTCTCCTCCTGGTCGGGCGCGTAGTTCGGGCCGGTCACCGGCGGGCCGACCAGCAGTATCTCGCACTGCCCGCCGTCTGGGCCGCAGCCCGACGCGCGCACGGCCTGCACCATCCGCTCGTGCCCTTTGACGATATCGCGGGCCAACAGCCCGATGCGGTGCTTGGTGTCGTTCTCCCCCAGCATGATAATGATAAGGTCCAGCGGCATGTGGGCCAGCAGGGCGATATGAAGCGTCTTCAGCCCGTTCCTGTAGGGGAGCACGGGGTCGTCGGTCCCTGCTGTGCGCCCGTTGACGCCGTCCTCGATGACGTAATACCCTTCCCCCAGCCTTGATTGCAGCACGTTTGGCCAGCGCTCCCCGTAGGGTATGCGCGTGACCTTCTCCGGCTTTTCCGGATCGACTCCCCACGTGTTTGAATCGCCGTAGCACAGTATGCTTTTCATGCGTCCTCCTCCTTCCCGAGGCAGCGCCGTGTCCGTCCTTTTTTTTGCATATTAGCACATATTTTCATACATGTATATACATCCCGTGCGCACAGCAAAAGGGCCGCCCCTTAAAAGCGGCCCGGGGGTCCCATATAACTCAGGCGTTGCGGCGCAGGCCCTCGGCCGCGGTCTTCTCCTCCTGCGACTTTTCCCAAAGCGCGTCGGCCACCGGCGCCCACTCCTTTGCGGCCTCTTCGGTCTTGGCGCACAAGTCGGAAACGTCCTCGGGCGCGAGCATGTCGGTGGAGCGCGCTCCGGACGCGCGGACCATCTCCTTCAGAGCTTCGGGATTATCCAGCAGCGGGCAGGGCCGCAGGTGGTTCCCGTTGAACGGCTGGCGCGCATTATACTGCGCGAACAGCGGCGATTGGAGAGCCTCTATCAGGGAAACGTCCTTGATGTTCACGTTTGAATAGTGTATGAACGCGCAGGGCTCCACCTCACCCGCCGCGTTGATGTGCAGGTAACTCTTGCCCCCGGCGATACACCCGTTCACGTATTCCCCGTCGTTCCAGAAGTCCATCACGAATATGGGCTTTGTGGACCGTAGCTCGCGCATCCGCCTGTACATGTACGCGCGCTGCTCGGGCGACACCATCAGCTCCGGCGCCGCGTCCTTCCCTATCGGGATGTAGGTGAAATACCAGCCGAACAGGCAGCCCTTTTCAATCATGTGGTCGATATACGCGTCCGAACCGACCGTTTCGGTGTTCTGCGAATGATAGCACGTAGAGAAGCCGAAGGGCACGCGCTCTTCGCGGAGCAGGTCCATGCCCCGCATCACCGCGTCGTAGCACCCCCGCCCCCGCCGCATGTCCGTTTCCTCCCTGAACCCTTCCACCGAGAAGGCCAGCGTGAAGTTGCCCACCCTGCGCAACTCCTTTGCAAAGCCGGCGTCCACCAGCCCCCCGTTGGTGAAGGCGAGGAAGGCGCAGTCCTGATGCGTTTCGGCCAGGCGTATCAGGTCCTTTTTGCGCATCAGCGGCTCACCGCCCGAAAACAGGTATGCGTAGACGCCCAGTTCCTTGCCCTCGCGGATTATCCGGTCCAGCACGTCGCAGGAAAGCGAATCGGCGCGGTCGTATTCGGCGGCCCAGCAACCCTTACAGTGCAGGTTGCAGGCGCTGGTGGGGTCCATCAGTATGGCCCAGGGGATGCTGCACCCATATTTTTCCTTGCATTCCATCTGGCGCGGGGTCCCAAAAACGCTGGCGTTGATGAGCGCGTTGGTCACCATGCGTTTGACGATGGGCTTATCGACGTCCCGAATTATTTTGTGCACGAAGATGTTCCAGTTATCCTCCGGATCCCGCAACGCTTTGCGAAGATATGCGATGCTCCCTTTCCAGCTTTCCGGGTCCAGACGTTGCATAAGGTTGAGCACTCTCAGGATACGGGCGTCCGGGTCCTTTTCGATGTAGTCGATGGTCTTGTTGATGGCCCCCGTCAAAGCCCTGGCCTTAATAGAGTTTTTCTTCATTTTCGATCCCTTCCTTTCAGGTGCGTTCCGATGCTTTTACGGGAGGCCCGGCCTCTCCGGAAAAAGCCCTTGCAATCTCCGCAAAAATATAACAGAATATATTCTAGATTATATTCTACTTTTCTTCGGATAAATGTCAATAGTATTTATGCCGGAGAGACGCCGCATTATCCATACCGTCCCGGTTTTTCTATACAAGCCGGCCCTTCGGATGGTATACTGTCAGACAAAGTATCCGCTGGACGCGCACGTTCAGAAGGTGAAAAGGACAAAAAATGGAACAAAAAACGATGACGCCCTGGCAAAAAGACGGCCGCCATCAAACAGCGCATCTGCGACGCGGTGCAGCAGCTTATAGCCCGGTACGGCTACGACGGGGTGACCGTGACCGATATCTGCAGGGAGCGCCGGCGTCTCCAACGGTTCCTTTTATCACCACTACGCTTCCAAGGACAGCGTCATCGCGTCCATGTACAACGTGGTGGACTCCTACTATAAAGCGCTGGAAGAAAAGCTGCCGGCGTCGCCCGCCTCGGCACGGCTTTTGGACCTCCTGCGGCACATGGGCCGGTTCGCCCACGAACAGGGGCGCGACTTCATCGCCAACAGCTTTCTGGTGCACATGCGCCAGGGCTTCGACAGCATCTACAGCCTGGACCGCGCGCGTCAGCTACCGCCTGATCCTCGAAACCATCCGGCAGGGGCAGGAAGGCGAGTTCAGACTGACAAACCGCCGAGGCGCTGGCCGAATTCTCTCTGGTAACCATACTCGGGGTGATCCACTGGTGGATTGTTTCCGGCCCGCGGTTCGACATCGCCAGCAAGGTGGAGGAATACGCGGCCAGCGTGGTCGAGCTGCTTAAACGCAGGGACCCGCTTCCCGTTTGAGGCGCTTCGGCGGGCGCGCCGGAATAAGGCCTTCCGCTTCAGGCATACTAAGGCAAAAGGCGAAGCGGAGGGACAGCAAATGAAAGACAGGCATGAGCGTCCGGGCACGGACGCCGCACAGACGCAGGCGGGATTCGACAAGGTGTCTCGCTCGGCCTCGACCACCGACTGCACCGGCCTCTCGCCCTCCGGGGTAGTCGACGACGCGCAGTCCGAGGCCTACGGCAAGCTATACGACATCCATCCCCCCAAGGCCCCGCACGCGGACCAGCCGCGATACAGGCACTGACGGACAAACAAAAGGCAGGAGCCGCATGGCTCCTGCCTTTTGTTATTCGGCCTGGTTTTTTTATTTGCCCGGTTCGAGTATGACCTTCAGGGCCTGCTGTCGCTGGCCGCCAGCTCGAAGCCTTCCTTGAACTGCGAAAGGGCAGTTTTGGTTATCAGGCTGGAGGGCCGGAGCTGCCCCGATTCCATCAGGTCGAGGATGGTATCATCTGGGCTATGGTCGACGGAGGTGCCGTGTACGAACAGCTCTTTATAGTGGATGACGTTGCTATCGAAGGTGGTCTCGGACTTGCCCTTGGGAAGCCCGCCGAAGAGGTTGACCCGCCCCCGTTTGGCCGCCATCCTTGTCGCCTGCACCTGCGCCTCGCCCGACGGCGCGGCGATTATCACCACGTCCGCCCCGACGCCGTTTGTTTCGTCCAGCACCCGCTGGACCACGTCCTCTTTGGAGCCGTCAATGCGCGCGTAAATCTCCGGAAAATCCCTGGAGAGCTCCATACGCTCGGCAAACACGTCGGCCAGGAACACCCTGCTCGCGCCCCTGGCCTTGGCCAGCATGCAGTGCATCAGGCCGACCGGCCCGGCGCCCATCACGCACACCACGTCCCCCAGGCCGACCCGGGAAAGCTCCTGCCCATTAAGCGCGCAGGCGAAAGGCTCGGTGATTGAGCCCGGCAAACGAAAAGCTTTCGGGCTTGGGCAGTATGCCCCCGGCGGCCAGCAGCTGCGGCGGGACCTGTATGTATTCCGCGAAGCCGCCGTCGTACCGGTAGGAGATGGCCTCCTTGTAGTCGCACTGGTTCTGCAATCCCCGCTGGCAGTACCCGCAGCGCCCGCAGGCGATGACAGCGGCCAGCACGATCTGCTGTCCCACTTCCAGGCCTTCCACACCTTCGCCTATCTCGTGGATTGTCCCGGCTATTTCGTGGCCCAGCGTAACGGGGAGCGTCATCCCGTGGGAGGAACCTCCCGCCCGCACGTTGCGCACGTCGCTCCCGCAGATGGCGCAGGCTTCCACCTTCACCACCGCGCCGCCGGCCGGAGCCTTGGGGACAGGGAGGTCCTCGAGGCGCAAGTCACTGGGTCCATACAGACGAAGCGCCTGCATACGATCATCACTTCCTCTTTTTGTGAATTTACTTTGAAACCGGATCGAGGACGATTCCCTTTCCCCCGGTCATGCATACATTTTACGCCATATCGGCCAGGACATGCATGTCGTCCTTGGTCTTGACGTACAGGTTGCGGTAGATCCGGTACAGCTTGCGGTACACGGCGTGGGATTCGGGGTCGGGCTCGTTGGACGCATCGTAGCTGACCCAATCCCGTATCTGGCCGAAGTCCTTGTAGATGCCAACGCCCAGCCCGGCCAGGAACGCGTCGGCAACCGGCGCGCCGGACACTTTGGACATGTAGTCCTGCGGCGTGTTCATGATGTCGGTGACCACCTGCCTGAACAGGGCGCTGCTGGCCCCGGCGTCCACCGCCACGATGCGGTCGGGCATCAGGCCCTGGTCGCGCAGTATCTCGGCGTGGTGCTCAAGCGCATACCCTATGCCCTCCAGGACGGCGCGGAACAGATGGCCGCGGGTGTGGTAGAGAGACAGCCCGAAGAACATGCCGCGGGCCTTCGGGTCCCAGATGGGCGAACGCTCGCCCATGAAGTAGGGCAGCAGCACCAGCCCGTCGGAGCCTTTGGGCACCTTGGCGGCCTCGAGATCCAGAAGCTTATACGCGCTCACGCCCCGCGCGGCCTCGTACTCTTTTTCAAGCTCGCCGAAGTTGTCGCGGAACCATTTGATGATGGCGCCGCTGGTCCCAAGCCCGGCCAGAGCCACATAGCTCCCCGGGACAATGTGCGGGAAATTGATGAAGCGGTCGTCGAACTTGGGTTCGGGAAGGACGATCTGCCAGCAGTGGGTGGTGCCGTACATGCAGGAGGAATCGCCCGGCTCGACCATGCCTACGCTGAACGCCGACGAGGACGCATCCACGCCGCCGCCGGCGATGACCGGCGTGCCCTCGGCCAGCCCCGTGTCCTCGGCAGCCTGACGGCGTACCGTGCCCACCACCGTGTGCGCCGCGTAGGCGGTGGGGAACTTCGAGATGTCCATCTCGAG
>JAXGQA010000021.1:0-25793 GCA_040766645.1 Christensenellales bacterium
CTCGTACCCAAGCAGCTCGCGCTGCACGGTCAGAAGCCGTCCAACGTGGTGTTCGAGGAACAGGCCATGCGCGATATCATCAATTACTATACGATGGAGGCCGGCGTGCGCACCCTGGAGCGCAGGATCGCCGACATCTGCCGCAAGGCCGCGCGGGAAATGGCCGAGCACGGCCGGCGCAGGATACGCGTGCGGCCGGGGAGCCTGCACAAGTATCTGGGCCCCGAGCGGTACAGAAGGAACGCGGCCGCCGAGCGCGACGAGGTGGGGCTGGTCACCGGCCTCGCGTGGACATCGGCCGGCGGGCAGACGCTCCTGGTCGAGGCCACGCCCATGCGCGGGGACGGGAAGCTCGAGCTGACCGGCCAGCTGGGGGACGTGATGAAGGAATCGGCCAGGGCCGGGCTGAGCTATATCCGTTCAAAAGCGACCGAGCTGGGCATAGACCCCGAGTTCTATAAAAACACGGACCTGCACGTGCACATCCCGGAGGGCGCCATACCCAAGGACGGGCCGTCAGCCGGTATCACCATGGCAACGGCCATCATCTCGGCGCTTTCCGGCCGGCCGGTCCGGCGCAACGTGGCCATGACCGGCGAGATAACGCTGCGGGGGCGCGTGCTGCCCATCGGCGGGCTGAAGGAAAAGGCGCTGGCGGCGCACCGAGCGGGCATCAAGAAGGTTATCATCCCCGCCGAGAACCAAAAGGACCTCGACGATATCCCCGAGAACGTGCGCAAGGACATACGGTTCCTCCTTGTGAACGATCTGGATGACGTATTGAAAAACGCTTTGGTGTGAGCATGGAAGCATTCCGTATAAAACAGGCCGAGTTCGTCACCAGCATGACCCGGCCGGACGAGTTCCCGCCTGAGCGCCTGCCCGAGATCGCCTTTGCGGGCAAGAGCAATGTCGGCAAATCGTCGCTCATCAACGCGCTTGCCAACAACCGAAAGCTTGCGCACACGAGCCAGCGGCCCGGGAAGACCCGTTTCGTTAATTTCTTCAGGATAAACGGTGCTTTTTATCTGGTCGATCTGCCTGGATACGGTTTTTCCCGCGCGTCCAAATCGGTGCAGGAGGGCTGGGCCAGACTGGTGGAGGGGTACCTGAAGGCATCGAAGGAACTGAGGCACATGTACCTGCTGGTGGACATCCGCCACGACCCCACCCGCGACGATGTGCAGATGTGCGCATGGATGCGCCATTACGGCGTACCGTTCACCGTCGTGGCCACCAAGTGCGACAAGATAGCGAAGTCGAAGTGGACCAATTATACCCGGAATATCGCCGCCAAGCTCCAGTTGGACGGCGCAAAAAATGTGTTTCCCTTTTCGGCGCAGTCGCGCATAGGATGGGAAGAACTGACCCGGTCCGTCGGCGAGGCGCTCCTGCCCGGCGGTGGGGAACACGAAAACGAATGATCCTCCAGACGCAACGATGATTGGCTGGAGTAAAATAATACCGTGGAGGGTTGGCGATGGCGCTGATCAAGTGTCCGAGATGCGAGTTGAACTACATCAAAGAAGGGGAAAGCCTGTGCAACATATGCAAGCGTGAGTTGCGCCGGGAGGAAGACGAGGCGGTGCAGCTGGACATTTGCACCGAGTGCAACGAAGCGCCTGTCGTGCCGGGCGAAGACCTTTGCATACTCTGCCTGCGCGAGAAGATGCGGCAGGAGAACCTCGAAAAGCTCCGCGACAGCGTGGACGAGGAGGACGAGGACACCGAGCTGATAGAGGCCGAAAAGCTTGAGGATGTCGTTCCCATCGACGAGGCGGAGATACTGGTCGACGATTTCGGTGAGGTGAGCGAGGATTTGGACGTGGAGGCCGAGGACTTCGCCGACGAGGCGTTTGACCTCGAGGAGGAGCCGTTCCCCGAGGAACCCGTGGAGGACGAGGAAGAAAACGCCGAGGAACTGTAAAGAGGTGCCGTAATGAAGGTTTTTGCCATCGGCGACTTGCATCTCGCCGGGTCGATGGACAAGACGATGGACATGTTCGGGGAACAGTGGGAGGGCCATTGGGACAAGATCCGCTCCGATTGGGAACAAAAGGTATCAGCCACGGATCTTGTTTTGTTGCCCGGGGACATCAGCTGGGCCATGCGGCTGGAGGAAGCGCGGCAGGACCTTCTGGAGATAGACGCGCTCCCCGGCGTAAAGGTTATGCTCCGCGGGAACCACGATTACTGGTGGACCTCGGTTGCCAAGCTCCGCGCCAAGCTCCCGCCCGGCATACTGCCGCTGCAGAACCAGGCCCACAGGATAGGGCCGTATATCGTGTGCGGCACGCGGGGGTGGACCTGCCCCTCTAACGGCGATTTCCCGGCCGAGGATAAAAAGATATACGAGCGCGAGGTGGGCCGGCTGGAGCTTTCGCTGAAGGCCGCCCGCGCGCTTAATGGCACTGACAGCAGCCTCATCGGCATGCTGCATTTCCCGCCCTTCAACGAGCGCCGGCAGGAATCGGGCTTTATGCGGCTGTTCCAGGAATACGGCGTAAAGAAGGTCGTCTACGGCCACCTGCACGGCAAGTCCCTGCAGTCGGCCTTCGAGGGCGAGCTGAACGGCGTGGAATACATACTGGTGTCCAGCGACCACCTTGGCTTCACGCTGAAACAGATCTGCCCGGATTGACGGACCGCCGCAGACGCGGCCCTGCCCATCCGGGCTTTTTTCTTTTTTGGCGCTTTTTGCCGCGGGGGGTCCCTGTTCATGCCGCAGTATTCACAAACCGTAAAAATTCTAATCGAATTCCCGAAGTTTTTTGGCAAATCCAAAATTCGTAGCAGGAAATCCAAATTGGATGGAGAATTAATACATCCTGGTGGTTAAAAGTGGTGAGATGTGGGTAATTAATCCTTAGAGGTGACGCATTTTGCTTATCGGGACGTTCCAACACAGCGTCGACGCCAAGGGTCGGCTTTTCATCCCGTCCAAGCTGCGCGAAGAGCTCGGAGAGCGCTTCGTAATAACGCGGGGGACGGGCGGCTGCCTTTTTGGTTTTTCCTTTTCGCAATGGGAAGCGTTTTCCGAAAAGCTCCGCGCCCTCCCGCTGGGCGACGCGAACGCGCAGCGCGTGGTCCGGCTCCTGTCGGCGTGGGCGACCGATGTCGAACTGGACAAGCAGGGGCGCGTGCTTCTGAGCGCCAACCTCCGCGAGTGCGCAGGACTGGAGAAGGACGCAACCATCATCGGCGCCACCAACCGAATCGAGATTTGGAACCGGCCGGCTTGGGAGAAATACTACGCCATGGAAGGCATGGACTACGACCAGGCGATGGGCCTTGTCGGGATATAGAGGGGATGGACTTTGGAGTTTCTCCACATACCCGTGCTGTATGAAGAGAGCCTGAGCGGCCTCCTCTGCAGTCCGGGGAAGACGATGGTGGACGGTACGCTGGGCGGCGGCGGACATGCCTTGGAGATACTCAAGCGCATTACGCCGGGCGGGCGGCTGATCGGCCTGGACAAGGACGAGGAGGCGCTCAAGGTCGCGTCCCAACGCCTTGCGGGGTTCGGGAATGCGTTCACGGCGGTACACGCCGATTACGCCAACATCCCGCGCGTGCTTCATGAACTGGGCATCGGCGGCATTGACGGGTGCCTGCTGGACCTGGGGGTGTCCTCCTACCAGTTGGACAACCCTGAACGGGGGTTCAGCTACCACGCGGACGCGCCGCTGGACATGCGCATGGACCGCTCGCAGGCGCTCAATGCCCGTGAGGTGGTCAACGAGTACTCAAGCAGGAGCTTGTGCGCGTGCTGCGCGACTACGGGGAGGAGCGCTTTGCCGGGCGCATCGCGGACAGAATCGTCAAGCGCCGGGCCGAAAGGCCGATAGAGCGGACGGTCGAGCTGGCCGAGCTTATCAAGGAGGCCATACCGGCAGCCGCGCGCGCTTTATGCAGGGCCGCACCCCGCACGAAGGGCCTTCCAGGTATCCGCATGGAGGTCAACGGGAGCTCGATAACCTCGGGCGGGCGCTGGACGGCATCCGGGACGCGCTCAGGCCGGGGGGCGGCTGTGCGTCATTACCTTCCATTCGCTGGAGGACAGGCTTATAAAGACCGTGTTCGCGAGGTGGGCGGCCCCCTGCACCTGCCCCAAAGACTTTCCCCAATGCGTGTGCGGGAAGACGCCGTACGGGAGGGTGGTTACCCGGCGCCCCATAGTATCGGGCGCGGTTGAGACAGACGAGAACGCGCGGGCGCGCAGCGCCAAGCTCCGGGTCTTTGAACGGACGTGACGGGTTCTATCCGAAAGAGAGGTTGAATAGAAGTGGTATCAGGTCAAATGAACGGCAACGCGGCAAGAACCCTGCCGCAGGAAGCGCCCCGGCCGCAGCGGAGGGCTGTCCGCCAGCCGGCGGCCCGTACCCGGCCGGTGCCGCAGCATGCTCTGAAGCGGACAGGCGCCATCCTTTTGGTGCTGGCGTTCTTCGCGCTGTTCGCCACTGTCGTCACGCGATTTGCGGCCATCGAGGAGATCAACGCGCAGCTGGATACGCTTAAGACCGATCTCAAGTCCGCCCAGCTGGAGACGGAGCAGCTGAGAAGGCAGGCGAGCATGGGGCTGAACCTGGGCGAAGTGGAATATCGGGCGGGCACCGAACTGAACATGGAGATGCCCGGCAAGGACGACGAGGTATTCGTCACACTTCCCGAAGCAACCAAAGCGCCGGCTGCGGAGCCGGAAGACAAGACCGAATTCAAAGGGGTGTTCGATCTGCTCCTTGGCCTTTTGGATTGAGTAAGGGTCGGAAAGGTGAGGAAAAGCCGTGCCGATGGCTGGATTAGCCAACAAAAAAAGGTTAGTCATCATACTGGTGACCATAACCTTGCTTTTTTTTACGATGATACTGCGCATCGCGTGGATACAGACGGTGGACGGCGCCACGCTCCAGCAAAAGGCGCTGAGCCAGTGGACCCGTGAGATAACGGTTAAGGCCAACCGCGGGAACATCGTGGACTGCAACGGACAAGTCCTTGCCGAGTCGTCGTCGGTGTACACCGTGGCCCTCGCGCCCCAGTCGGTCGAAGACGCGGACGAGGTCGCAAACAAGCTGGCCGCCATCCTTGATATGGACGCGGCCAGGATAAAGGAGTTGGCCGGAGACAAGAAAAAGGCCGAGGTGTGGGTGAAGCGCCAGATCAGCGACGCGCAGAGCGAGGCCATCCGCAGCCTCGACCTTCCGGGCGTGCTTCTGGTGTTGGACACCAAGCGGTTCTACCCGCAAAAGGATTTCCTTACTCAGGTGCTCGGGTTCACCTCGGTGGACGGAGAGGGACAGGAAGGCATCGAACTTGCATACAACAAGTACCTCAAGGGCGAGGACGGGAAGGAACTCCGGGAGACCGACCGCGACGGGAACGAGGTTTCCTACGGCAGCAAGACCCTCATAGAGGCCAAGGACGGCAACGACGTGGTGCTGACCATCGACTACGTTATACAGTACTTCCTCGAACGCGCTATGGACGAAGCCATGGCCATCAACAACCCCAAGGGCATCACGGCCATCGTGATGGACCCCGACACAGGCGCAATACTCGCGATGGGCAACAAGCCCGACTTCGACCTCAACGAAGTCCCGCGCGACGACCTCGACGCGCTGCGCGCGCTCTCGCGCAACACGGCGGTGGCCGACGCGTTTGAAATGGGGTCCACCTTCAAGACCATCACGCTGGCCGCCGCGCTGGAGGAAGGCGTGGTCAGCGAGAGCAGCGGATTCCACTGCTCAGGCTCGAAGATCGTGGACGGCATAAAAACGAGCTGCTGGAAAACGCACGGCTCGGAAACGCTGACCACGGCGGTCGAGAACTCCTGCAACGTCGCGTTCATGGAAATGGGACTTCGCTTAGGCATACAAAAGATGTATAAGTACATCACCGCCTTCGGATTCGGGCAAAAGACCAGCGCCGACTTCACCAGCGAGAGCACGGGCATCGTGCAGGAGGAAGGCGCCGTCAAGTCCTTCGACCTTGCGCGCATATCCTTCGGGCAGAGCATTGCCGTGACGCCGCTGCAGCTGATAACGGCCGCCAGCGCGGCCATAAACGGCGGAAAACTGATGCAGCCCTACCTCGTGTCCGCCGTACGGGATAAGGAGGGCAACGACGTGGTGACCCACGGCCCCAGGGAGGTCCGGCGGGTGGTCTCAGAGGCAACCAGCGCTGAGGTGCGCAAGCTCCTCGAATCCGTGGTCAAGAACGGCAGCGGCAGGAACGCGCAGATACCGGGATACCGTGTGGGCGGCAAGACGGGCACCGCGCAGAAATACGCAAACGGGAAGGTCGCACAGGGCAAGAACGTGGCCTCCTTCATCGGGTTCGCACCGGCCGACGACCCGGAGGTCATCGTGCTGTTCATAGTCGACGAACCCACCGGCGTTTCCTCGACCTTCGGCAGCGTGGTCGCGGCGCCGTACGCCAAGGCGGTGCTGGAAGACACGCTGCAGTACATGGGCATTGAACCCGATTACGGCGACAGCACACCGGAGACCAAGGAAGTACCCGACGTCCGTGGCATGACGGTGGCTGAGGCCAAGAACAAGCTTCTGCTGGCCGGGCTGTCCGGGTACTCGCCCTCCGCCTCGGGCACGGTGCGCAGCCAGATGCCGCAGGCAGGGGCCAAAATAACCGCAGGCTCCGAGGTGCTCCTGTATACCAATGCGCCGGGCGATACGGGGGACACGTCGACCGCCGCGTCGGTGACCGTGCCCTACGTCATCGGCCTGACCAGCGCCAACGCGACCGATGTGCTGGAGGACGCGGGGCTTACGGTCAAGCTGAACGGCACCGGGACGGTGACGGCACAGTCCATCGCGGCGGGTACCAGGGTTCCCGAGGGGACGCAGGTGCGGGTAACCTGCGGCGGAAGCCCGTAAAAGCGTAACGCGGGACGCAAATGTGATATATTTAACGGCTTATGCGCTCGATTTTAATGCGCGTGCGGTTTTTGCCCTGGCGGGCAAACGCACATGCGCGGATTATACCATATTTGCTTCGCAACTATGGTATAATCAGTACCGGCATAAATCCGCAGGAGGGCAGGCATGAAACTATCTGAGCTTATCCGTCCGCTGCCCGGGTGCAGGGTGACCGTACCGGCGGACGTGGACATAAACGATATCGTATATGACTCGAGGAAGGCGGAAGAGGGTTCCGTTTTCTTCTGCATCCGGGGCCTGGAGGCGGACGGGCACGACTATGCCCGCGCCGCCGTGGAGCGCGGCGCATGCGCCGTGGTGGCCATGCGGCCGCTGGATCTTCCCGATGGGGTCACGCAGGTGCTGGTGGAGGACTCGCGGGTGGCCATGGCGCTGATGAGCGCAGCCTTCTTCGGCAATCCCGCCGCGGCAATGACCATGGTGGGCGTGACCGGCACCAACGGCAAGACCTCCACCACCTACATGATCAAGGCGATACTCGAGGCGGCAGGGCAGAAAGTCGGGCTGATAGGGACCATCACAAACATGATCGGGGACGAGGAACTCCCCGCCGAGCGTACCACGCCGGAATCGGCCGACCTGCAGAGGCTTTTGCGCCGGATGGCCGACGCGGACGTGGACGCAGTGGTAATGGAGGTGTCCAGCCATTCGCTCACACTCAAGCGCGTGGCCGGCATAGAATACGACGTTGCCGTGTTCACCAACCTTACTATGGACCACCTGGATTTCCACGGGGACTTGGAGCGCTATTTTGAGGCGAAAAAAACGCTGTTCGGCATGTGCAGGGCGGCGGTGGTCAACCTCGACGACGACTACGGGCCGCGGATGGTGGAGGGGAGGACCTATCCTGTTATCGGTTTCGGCATCCGCGAGGAAGAGGCGTTCATTGCCGCGCACGGCATCCAGATAACCCCAAGGGGCGCCAGCTTCATGCTGCGCATCGGCGGGCAGACGCTGCCCGTCAACCTGAGCATACCCGGGCTGTTCAGCGTGTACAACGCGCTGGCCGCCACCGGGGCCGCGCACGCGCTGGGCGCGACCGGCCACAGCATACTGACCGGGCTGGAGAAGCTGGAGCGCGTGTCCGGGCGCTTCGAGGTGTTGGACTCCCACAGGCGGAGCGTGACCGTGATACTCGACTACGCTCACACCCCGGACGGTCTTGATAATGTCCTGCGCTCCATCCGGGAGTTTGCCCTCGGCCGCGTCATCACCGTGTTCGGATGCGGGGGCGACCGCGACCGCGGAAAGCGGCCGCTGATGGGGGAGATAGCGGGCCGGTATTCGGACTATTGCATCATTACCTCCGACAACCCGCGCTCGGAAGACCCCCTGAACATTATCTGCGACATCGAGGAGGGCATACTGCGCACGGCCTGCGAATACATCGTGGTCGAGAACCGGCGGGAGGCCATCCGGCGCGCCCTCGATGAGGCGAAGGGGAACGACGTGGTCCTGATAGCCGGCAAGGGGCATGAGAACTACCAGGAGATCCACGGCATGAAATACCATTTCGACGACAAGGAGATCGTGGAGGAATATTACGCCCGGCTGGACGCCGAATAAACGAATGAGGGAATCGCATGCGTGTACTGATCTATTCGATACTTCTTTCCCTGACCGTCAGCCTTTTGCTGGGACCTCTGGTCATCCCGGCGCTCCGGCGCCTCAAGTTCGGGCAGATGGTGCGGGACGACGGCCCCCAGACCCATTTGAGCAAGGCGGGGACGCCGACCATGGGCGGCATACTCATACTGCTGGCCGTCGCGTTGACCAGCCTCACCCTGTTCCGCGGGCCGGTCGAGTACCTCCTGCTGGCCGTGCTCATCACGCTGGGCTACGGCCTGGTCAGGTTTTGGACGATTTCATCAGGTGGTGCGCAAGCGCTCGCTGGGCCTCAAAGGCGTACCAGAAGATAATCAGGCAGCTGGGGCTGGCCATCGTGGTCGCGCTGTTCGCGTACAACGACCCGAACAGAGCGAAAGCTCTGTCATCGTGCCTTTTGCCGGCATCGAATGGGACATGGGGAGGTCTGGTTCATACCCTTCACGGTGGAAAATTTTGTGGTGGTGGCTGTGGTCAATGGCGTCAACCTCACCGACGGACTGGACGGCCTCGCGTCCGGCGTTACGCTTTTGAACACGCTGACCTTCGGGATATTTTTCGTGGTGTTCATGGAGGCCGCCGCCGGCGCAGGGCAGAAGCTGCTGGCCGACAACTACCGGAACATGCTGGTGTTCGCGGGCGCGGTGACCGGCGCGTGCCTCGGGTTTCTGCGGTTCAACACCTACCCGGCCCGGGTGTTTATGGGGGACACCGGCGCGTTGGCCCTGGGCGGCGCGGTGGCCGTGATGGCCATCATGCTCAGGCTGACGCTGCTGATACCGCTGATGGGGCTGATGTACGTGCTGTCGGTGGTGTCGGTCATACTGCAGGTGGGCTCGTACAGGCTGCGCAACAAAAAGCGCATCTTCAGGATGGCGCCGCTGCATCACCACTTTGAATTGAAGGGCAACCCGGAGACCAAGGTGGTGGCCATGTACATGCTGGCCACTACGGTGACCTGCCTTATCGCGCTGCTCAGCGTTTAGAGCATGGAGGGGACCAATGAAACTAAAGAAAAAACGCGCCCTGGTCGTGGGCCTTGCGCGAAGCGGCGCGGCCTGCGCAAAGCTGTTGGCGGCCAAGGGCGCACTGGTGACCGTGAACGATTCCAAGCCCGCCGGGGCGCTGGAGAAATATATCAAAGAGCTGGAGGGCCTGCCGCTTACATACCGGCTGGGGCAGGGCGCGCTGGAGCTGGTGGACGGAATGGATCTCGTGGTCCTCAGCCCCGGGATATCCATCAACGCGCCGTTCGCGAAAAAAGCCCGGGAGCAGGGCGCCGAAGTCATAGGCGAGATAGAGCTCGCATATCGTTTTTTGGACTGCGACCTGGTGGCTATCACCGGCACCAACGGCAAGACCACGACCACCGCGCTGACCGGCGAGATCTTCAGGCGCTCGGGGCGCAGAACGCGGGTGCTGGGGAATATCGGCGTCCCCATCGCCGCCGAGGCGCTTGATACAAGGCCGGGCGAGGTGGTGGTCGCGGAGGTGGCCGGGTTCCAGCTGGAGAGCACCAGGGAATTCCATCCGGGCATCTGCGCCGTGCTGAACATCACCGAGGACCATCTCGACCGCTTCGGGAACATGGAAGCCTACATCGCCTCCAAGGAACATATATTTAAGAACCAGACTGCGGCGGACACGGCCATTTTGAATTATGACGACCCCGTGGTGCGGGGCATGGCGCAAAAGACCAGGGCGCGCGTGCTGTATTTCAGCCGCAAAGAGCGGCCCCAAAAGGGCGCGTACGTGGAGGACGGCGCGCTTATGGCCGACCTGGGCAACGGCCCGGTCCGCGTGTGCGGCATAAAGGAGATACGCATCCCCGGCGCACACAATCTGGAGAACGCGATGGCGGCGTCGCTTTGCGCGATGGCCGACGGCATCGGGCCGGAGGTAATCCGCGCGACGCTGATGGAGTTCGCGGGGGTGGAGCACCGGATCGAATTCGTGCGCGAGGTGGACGGCGTACGCTTTATAAACGATTCCAAGGGCACCAACCCGGACGCCACTATCAAGGCCGTGGAGGCGATGGAGCGGCCCACTGTGCTGCTGCTGGGCGGGTACGACAAAAAGAGCGACTTCGGGCCGCTGATACGGGCGTTCGGGGGCAGGATAAAGGCCGTTATCGCGCTGGGCGCGACGGCCGCGCAGGTTATGGACGCCTGCGCGCGGGAAGGGTTCACAGCCGTGCGGCACGCCGGGGAGGGGTTCGAGCAGGCGGTGCGCATGGCCTTCGCGCTGGCTCAGCCGGGAGACAACGTTCTTTTGTCGCCGGCCTCGGCAAGCTACGATATGTTCACCGATTTCGAGCACAGGGGAAGGGAATTCAAGCGGATCGTTCAGAAACTGGAGAGATAATGCATGAAAGCGGCGATCAAGGAAAAAACGCGGGGGATCGATTTTTCCATACTCATACTGACGCTGATACTGGTCTGCTTCGGGCTGGTCATGGTGTACAGCGCGAGCTACTATTACGCGAAATACGCCTTTGATACCAGCGACTATTATTTTGAAAAGCAGTTGTTCGGGGCGCTCATCGGGCTGGGAGCCATGATCTTTTTCATGTTCTTTGACTACCGCAGGCTGAAAAAGCTGGCTGTCGCCGGCATCGTCGCCGCCGTCGTGCTGCTGGCCGCCGTGCTGGTGCCCGGCGTCGGCCGGACGCTGAACGGGGCTTCGCGCTGGTTCTACATCGGCGGGATCAGCGTGCAGCCCTCCGAGATAGCCAAGTTTGCTATGGTGCTGTTCATCGCGGCGTTCGCGAGCAGGAACCCGCAGCGCATAAAAAAGTTTTTTGGGGGCGTGATGCCTGTGCTGGCCGTTGCCGGCGTCATCTGTGCGCTGATACTTGTCCAGCCCAACCTCAGCATGGTGATAAACATCGCGCGTCTCACCTTCGTGATGCTGGTGGCGGCCGGTATGCGCGCAAGCCACGGGGTGTTTTTGGGCGGCGCGTTCGCGGCCGGGACCATCGCGCTGACCATCATCGAGCCGTACAGGATGGAGAGGCTTTTGGTCTTTCTGAACCCCTGGGCCGACCCGGGCGACTCGGGGTACCAGCTGATACAGTCGCTGTACGCCATCGGCGCGGGCGGGCTTTTCGGGGTGGGGCTGGGCCAGAGCCGGCAGAAGCTCCTTTTCCTCCCGTATCGCGAGACCGACTTCATCTTTGCCATCATCGTTGAGGAGTTGGGGTTCATCGGCGCGCCTTGGTCCTTAGCACTGTTCTTCTTCCTGGTATACAGGGGATACGCGTCGCGCTTACCTGCCTGACATGTTCGGGAGCCTGCTGGCCGCGGGCATATCCGGGGCGATAGCGATACAGGTGCTGATAAACATCGGCGTCGTTACTGGAAGCATACCGCCCACCGGCGTCGCGTTGCCCTTTTTCAGCGCTGGCAGCTCGTCGCTGGTCATCTTCATGAGCGCTGTCGGTATACTGCTGAATATATCCAAAAGCTGTATGCCCTACGGAAAAATCCGCCGCAAGACCTCCGCGGGGAACACACCAAAACACGCTGCATAAGATGATATTATGCAAAACTGTGGAGGTGTCGCATATGGCGAAGTTTACGATAGAGGGCGGCAAAAGCCTTGACGGGCGTATTCGCGTGTCCGGGGCCAAGAACGCGATCCTGCCTATTCTGGCCGCTTCCCTTCTGACCACGGGGACGGTGGTCATCCACGACTGCCCGGGCCTGCTCGACGTCACCAACATGCTGTGCATACTCGAGGAGCTGGGCTGCACCGTCAGCCGGGAAGGGGAAACCGTCCTCGTCGACGCGATGAACGCCCACCGCTGGGAAATGCCTGATTCGCTGGCCAAAGAGCTGCGGTCCTCCATTTTCATGCTGGGGCCGGTGCTGGGGCGTTTCAGGAAGGCCCGTTTCACATACCCGGGGGGCTGTGAGATCGGCGCGCGCCCCATAGACCTGCACCTGAAAGGGCTGAGAAAGCTCAACGTCAGCATCGAGGAAGAGTTCGGGTTCATCATCTGCGACGGGAAGGACATGCATGGCGGAGAGATACACCTCGATTATCCGAGCGTGGGCGCGACTGAGAACCTCATGATGGCCGCGGTGTGTGCGAAGGGGACGACCATCATACACAACGCTGCGCGCGAGCCCGAGATCGTGGACCTTGAAAGGTTTCTGAGCGGCTGCGGCGCACGCATCGCGGGCGCCGGCACCAGCACGGTGGTCATTGAAGGCGTGGAGTCGCTTTGGTGCGTGGAACACAAGATCATCCCCGATCGCATCGTGGCCGGTACATATATGGTGGCGTCCGCCATCACGGGCGGCGACGTGACGCTTGAAAACGTCGCGCCCCAGCACCTGCACTCCGTCATCCACAAGCTGAGCGAGGTCGGCTGCGTCATCGATCCGGGGAAGGACAGCCTCCGCGTCCGGGGACCGGAGCGGCCGTCGGAGTTGCAGATCATCGAGACCCTGCCCTACCCGGGGTTCCCCACCGATATGCAGCCGCAGATGTTCGCGCTTGGAACCATCGCGCGGGGGACCAGCGTCATCATAGAGAACGTGTTCGACAGCCGGTTCAAGCACGCGGCCGAGCTGAGCAGGATGGGGGCCAATATTACGCTGAAGGACCGCATGGCCATCATCCGCGGAGTGGAGCGTCTGACCGGGAGCGAGGTGGAGGGCAAGGACCTCCGGGGCGGGGCGGCGCTGGTGCTGGCCGGGCTGCGCGCCGAGGGCCGGACGGTCGTTCGGGGCGTGCACCACATCGACAGGGGATACGAGGATTTGGCTAAAGAGCTGTCAGCGCTGGGCGCGGATATAATGCGGGTGGAGGACGGACCGTGAAGGAAGCGGCGTACAAAGCCAGAGGATTCTGGAAAGTCGTGGCCATATTGTGCCTTGTAGCGCTGACCGGGCTACTTAGCTTCGAACTCCTGTGCGTCAACCATTTGGAGGTCGAGGGGAACCATGCGGTCAGCGCCGAGGCCGTGAAATCCTTAAGCGGTATCAAGCCGGGGATGAACATGCTCAAGATTAGTTTCGACGAGGTGGCGGCGGCCCTTTCAAGGAACCCGTATATCGAGCTTCGAGACATCGAGCGGCAGTTCCCGGATACGGTCATACTTCACGTATACGAGCGCAGGGAAAGGGCGGTGGTGGAGCATCTGGGCGCGTACGTATGCATTGACGAACACGGCACGATACTGCGCACGGCCGCGCAGCCGGGGGCCGGGAGCATCAGAGTCACCGGGATGGGTTTGCAGGGTGTGAAGGCGGGGGAAAGGATAAAGTGTAAGGTCGGGCAAAAGTCGGACAGCCTATGCCGGATACTTCAGTATCTGGTGGACGGCAAGCGGCTGGACACGGTCACCGGAATAGACATGCGCGACGTTTCGGACATAAAGCTTACGCTGAAAGCGGGATATGCGGTGCTTTTGGGAGACGCGGCGGATATCCCCGAAAAATTCCGCTGGGTGGACGCGATGCTGCCCGTACTTGCCGAGAAGGGATACGACTCGGGGACGCTGAACGTGACCAGCATCAGCGGCGCGACCTATTCGCCCTGACATGCCGGCGGCTGGGCGATATGAAAATAATGGTTCACGTTCCCTGCCATGTCTGATATGATATACTATAATGATAATTTATGGTATAACATACCGTTTGTGTGGTGAGGAGTGATGGCGGGAAATGAAAAAGCGTATTGCTTCCGCCATTGACTTCGGCACATCAAAGATCATCTGCGTGATCGGAGAGCAAACGGCGTCCGGCAGGATCGATGTGCTTGCCTACGGCAAGGGCGACTATGCAGGAATACGCCATGGCGCTCTGGTGGACGAGCGCGGCGTAGGCGCTGCGCTCAAACGTGCGGTCCGCGCCGCACAGGAGCGGGCACACCTTCGGATAAAGCGCACCGTCGTGGGCGTGCCCGGCTCGTTCATCCATGCCGGGCTGGTGCGCGGGGACGTGGAGATCCGCCAGAAGGACAAGCGCGTATCAATGGCGGACGTGCGTGCGGCCGTGCGCGCGGCCGAGCGTTTCGACGTACCCAGGGAGTTGACGCTTCTCCACAGCGTGCCCCAGGCCTTCCACATCGATGGGGGCGAGGCCCTCAGACGGCCCCTCGGGCTTCGGGGGAACGTCCTGCGGGCGGTGGTTTCCTGCGTGCTGGGGGAACGGGAGTTCATGGCCCGGGTGCGCGATATACTGGATGAGCTGAACATCGACGTTTTCGGTTTCGTGGCGATGCCCTACGTGGAGCCGCTGTACGTGGTCCCGGACCGGGAGCGCGAAAACGCGACGGTGGTGCTGGACGTCGGCGCATGGAGCACCGACATCTGCATCGTGAAAAACGACGCGCTGAGCTGGTATGCACTGTTGGAGGTCGGCGGGGACACCATCACCAACGATCTTGCGCAGGGGCTGGACGTATCGGTGGAACAGGCCGAGCAGATCAAGAAGCGCTACGTGTTCGGGCTGGAAACGCAGGGCGCCGAGGCCGGCGCGGACAACATTGGGGACGCCGGGGAGAGCAGGGCGTCCTATGAGCTGGTGCAGGAGATCATCGAGGCGCGCGTGGATGAGATATGCGCGCTGGTCCTGCGCAGGCTGGAGGAGAGCGGGGTGCCATTGAACGTGCGGACCCACGTGTACCTCACCGGCGGCGGGCTTTCTCTGATGCGCGGGAGCAGGGAGTTCGTGGAGGCGCGGCTCAGGATGCCGACGCGGATATTTCATTCGGACAATTCCCTGATGCATGCGCCGTATTATACCAGCGCCGTGAGCCTGCTCGAATACATTTTCAAGGATCAGCAACAGGAGGATGAGGCGGAACCCGCGGGACGGGAAGGCCTCATCGAGCGCATAAAAAGAAAGCTGAATAGTCAAGGGGGTAAATAAACGTGCTTGAAATCGACGTCGAAACGAATAACGCTGCAGTAATAAAAGTCGTTGGAGTTGGCGGGGCGGGCAACAACGCGGTTAATCGCATGATTACGTACGGGCTGAAAGGCGTTGAGTTCATTGCCATAAACACCGATAAACAGGCGCTTTTTGCCTCAGGTGCCATGCAGAAGATACAAATCGGCGAAAAGCTTACCAAAGGACTTGGTGCGGGAGCGCAGCCCGACATCGGACAAAAGGCGGCCGAGGAGAGCCGTGAGGAGATAGCGCGCGCTTTGAAGGGCGCGGATCTCGTGTTCGTGACGGCCGGCATGGGCGGCGGGACCGGCACCGGCGCCGCGCCTGTGGTGGCCGAGGTCGCGCGCGAGATGGACATACTGACCATCGGCGTGGTGACCAAGCCTTTCCTTTTCGAGGGGCGGGTGCGCATGATGAACGCCGAGCGCGGGCTGGATGCGCTGGCGGGAAAGGTGGACACGCTGGTCACCGTCCCCAACGACCGCCTGCTGCAGGTGGTGAGCAAGGGCACCTCCATCGTGGAGGCGTTTGAGTTCGCTGACGATGTGCTGCGGCAGGGCATACAGGGCATATCCGACCTTATTGCGGTGCCCAGCCTCATCAATCTGGACTTTGCGGACGTTAAGACCATCATGCGGGACAAGGGCATAGCGCACATGGGCATCGGCATCGGTGGCGGCGAGGACCGCACGCTGGAGGCGGCGCGGCAGGCGATGGAGAGTCCGCTTCTGGAGACCACCATCGCGGGCGCCCGCGACGTGCTTTTGAACATCACCGGCGGACCCAGCCTCGGGCTTTTGGAGAGCGACGAGGCGGCTCGGCTGGTGATGGAAGCGGCCGCGCCCGATGCGAACATCATCTACGGCACCGGTATCGACGAGCAGTTGGGGGACCAGGTGCGCATCACCATCATCGCCACCGGGTTCGATACCAAGGGACGGACCGCGAAGGCCGCGGGCGCCGAAGCCCAGCCGCAGATCAAGCTCGACCCGCTGGACAAGGACGACTTCAAGCGCCCCGAGGACCTTTTCTCCAAGGAGGACAGGCCCCGGTTCGCGTTCAAGTTCAAGCACCAGGAGGAAGGCGAAGGGGAGCCGGGGACAGCCTCGACATCCCGACCTTTCTGAGAAAACCCTGCAAATAACGGAAAGCGGACATCCGTTCCTGAACCTGCCGCAGGCCCCCGTCCCATACGGACGGGGCCTGCAAGGTTTGGCCTTCTCGGCCTTTCTTTGGCTTCGCGCCGTTCGACAGAATTCGGTCCGAATCGGCTCATTTACCTCTTTGGGGCGGACACAAGGTTCTACATGAGTTATAACTGTCGTACGATATACTGAGCTCATATCGGGGATGCGTTCACAGGGTAGTGGATATGACGGTATATATCGAGCTCCTGTTCCTCGACAATCTCCTGATGAACGTGCTTACGCTGATGCTGGCGGCGCGCCTCGCAAGCCGCCGGGTGCTGATGCTGCGCACCTGGATATCGGCGGCGCTGGGCGCCGGATACGCGCTCGTTTTTTTTCTGTCGCCGCCGGACAGCTTGTGGAGCGGGATTTTAACCAAGCTGGCGGTTGCCGTGGTGATGACGGCCGTAGCGGCGCGGCCCCGAAGCTGGCGCGCGCTGGGCGCAGGCTGCGCGTATTTCCTGCTGGCCACCTGCATACTGGGCGGGATAACGATGGGCGTTTTCTATCTCACCGGCACGGGAGCTATATCCACCACCGGGGCGTGGTGTCCTTACGGGGTCCCGTTCCGCATCGTGCTGGCCGGCGTGGTCGCAGGGTGCATGCTGCTCGAGTATTTTCGGCGCAACGTCAGGGAGCGAGCGCATATCGACCTGCACAGCGTGCTGGCGACCATCTCCCCTACTGAAGCGAGGCTACCATGCGCGCTGGTGGACACGGGCAACGGCCTGACCGAACCGATAAGCGGCGCGCCGGTGGTGCTGGTCAGCGAAAAGCGCATGCGGGAGGTGCAGCCGCGGCCGCGCCTATGCGCTCCATCCCCTGCATGACCATAGGCGGGCTGAAGATGCTACACGGCTTTAAGGCGTCCAGCGTCCGGGTGCAGGCCGGGCAGGGGGCCGAACGCGTGACCGAGGGCGTGTACGTGGCGGCTGTCAACGACGGGCGCCTGGGGGCGGATGTGGACGCCATCATCGGACCACTATTGTGAGCATACGGGAGGACGGACTTATGCGAATAATCCACAGGATCCGGGCGGCGGTCGGTGCGCTGATAGCGCGCTGGCTGGCCTGGCGGGCTAAGCCCATCCATTATTTCGGGGGGAGCGATACGTTGCCCCTGCCGCTCACCGCGGAGGAGGAAGCCGAGCTTATCGCGCGGCGGGAGAAGGGGGATGCCTCTGTAAAGACCATACTCATCGAGCGCAACCTCCGGCTGGTAGTCTACATAGCCCGGAAGTTCGAGAACACGGGCATCAACATCGAGGACCTCATCTCCATCGGCGCCATCGGCCTCATCAAGGCCGTAAACACGTTCGACGCTTCCAAGCGCATCAAGCTGGCGACCTACGCCTCGCGCTGCATCGAGAACGAGATTCTCATGTACCTGCGCCGAAACGGCAGGCTGCGCTCGGAGGTGTCCTTCGACGAGCCGCTGAACATTGACTGGGACGGGAACGAGCTGCTGCTTTCGGACGTGCTGGGCACGGACAGCGACCTCGTTTTCAAGTCCATCGAGGAGTCTGTGGACAGGGAGCTGCTGGGGGAAGCATTGAAGCGCCTGACCGAGCGCGAACAGCGCATCATGGAATTGCGGTTCGGGCTGGTGGGGCAGACCGAGAAGACGCAGAAGCAGGTGGCCGAGATGATGGGCATATCCCAGAGCTACATTTCCCGCCTGGAAAAGCGCATCATCAACCGCCTGAAAAAGGAAATGAGCCGCATGATATAGCAGGCAACGGAGAAAGGCCTCCGCCCGGCAGGGCTGCGGACGGGGGCCTTTTTTCTTAGCCCTGTTGATTTGCGTTGATTTTTTCGGTAATTGATTTACAAACCTGCCTTATATATCAGGCCCGGCCAGTCAGGTCCTTGTTAAACGGGGACCAGGCGCAGCCTACCGGGGGATAAAGCCCGTCATTGCAGAGGTGAAGGACCAACCGCGGTTATCCCGTCACTGCCGGGGCCTTTGCGGCCGCCTTCCGGCCCTCTCCCGTATATTGGGGGAAATCAACGATAGTATTTAACAAAGCCCTATGCTTATCCCGGCGTCCTGTGTGATTTTCGCACAAGCCCGTCCGGTTTACTTGACAGGATGCAAATAATTTGCTAGAGTATATTTTGTGGTCGCTGTTGAGTTTTCAGGTCAAATATAGCGGCGGGTCAGGGATGCACCTCGAAACACGCCACGTTGCCGTTTTTGTCTGAGGACATGGACGCGAGAAAAACGCCGTCCTGCTCAAGGACCAGCGGCGATATCCGGACGTAATATTCGCTGATGCCGTCCTTATGGTAGCTTTCCCGTATGTCGCACCATTCCAGCGCGCCCTCGTTGCTTGCGTTGAGTTCGCCGCTGAAACGGTCGGAGAGGAAATAGTAGGTGGTCACCTCGAAGTCGCGGCCTTCGATGAAGTTGCTGATGACGCCCTTGAGCTTAAGGTTCTCCACCTCCAGCCCGGTTTCTTCATATACCTCCCGCTTGCACGCGGCATACAGGTCTTCGCCGGGTTCCTTTTTCCCGCCGACGATGGTATACTGCTTGAAAGCCGGGGGTTTTTCACGCTTGATGAGCAGCACCTTGCCGTCCTTGACCAGATAGCAGAACACGACCGCCGCGTTAAAGGCATAATCTTTCATCGTATGACCCTTCTTTCCTGCTTGCGTGTGCGGCGGAACGGCGTCCGCCGCGGTCAGTTTGATTGTAACGCCATACGGCGGTAAAATGCAACATGCGGTTTGAGGCCGGACGGACACGGGAAGCGAAAAGAACAGAAAAACCGGGAGGACCGGCGGGTTTGCCGGGTTTTTTATTGGGGAATACAATGTACCGTAAATAATATTAATGAAGGAATGGGAGCGAGTATATGCTGTTGAATGAATGCATAAACCTGTTGCTGTCCAAGGTACGAAAGAGCGTGACCCAGCATTTTGCGTCCAGGCTCAGCACGTTGGACGTCACGCCGGTGCAGTACGGCGTGTGGAAGTGCCTGTGGGAGAACGGCTCCATGACGCCCTCGCAGATTGCCCAGATGCTGTCGGTGGACACGTCCACCATTACCGGCTTGCTGGACAGGATGGAAAACAAGGAAATCCTCAAGAGGACGCCCAACACCGAGGACAGGCGCGCCATCCATGTTTCTCTGACCGAGCAGGGCAAAATGCTGGAGCCCGAGATGGACCGTATCACCAGCGAGGCCAACGCCGAGGTCCTGTCGGTGCTTAATCCCGAGGAGCAGAAGCTGTTCGTTTCGTATCTTAACCGGATACTCGAAAGCCTCAACGGTTCCAAAACTGATATTTAGTTCACATTCCGAAAAGGGAAAAACGAAGAAATAACCGGAATTTAGGACATAGCTGCATGCCGTTTGTTTCAAACGGGTGCAACCGTGTCTTTTTTTGTTGCGAAGGGGTGAGCCGTGGTGGAACAGCTTGATAAAGAATATACAAATAGTCTATTGACAAATTGTTTGCATACAAATAAAATGGTTACAAGAAAACCGCATGGTATGCATATGGCACTTTATGTTCAGCGTTTTACCGATAAAGGCCCGGGTTGTATAATCAAGTATGGAGATGGACTGACATGCAAAAAAGGGAGCTGATCATCGTCGGTGGAGGTCCGGGGGGATATGTGGCCGCTATAAGAGCCTCCCAGCTCGGGATCAAAACGACGCTCATTGAGAAGGGCGAACTGGGCGGCACCTGCCTGAACGTCGGCTGTATCCCCACCAAGGCGCTGCTCCGGTCGGCGAACCTGTACAATGGCGCGCGGGCCTCGGCGGAATTCGGCGTGGACGCCCAGGGCGTAGCCTTTGACCTGGGGCGCATCATGCAGCGCAAGGCGGCCATAGTCAAACGGCTGACCGGGGGCGTGGGCATGCTTTTGAAAAAGAACGGCGTGGAGGTCATCAAGGGCGAGGCGCGTTTCACCAGCAACGGCACGATTGAAGTCGGCGGCGAGGCGTACTCGTTCGGCAAAGCGATCATTGCGGCCGGCTCCAAACCCGCCGTCCCGCCCATACCCGGCATAGACGGGCAGAACGTCCTTTTCAGCACCGACGCGCTGAGCGTCGATAAAATCCCCGAGAGCATCGCCGTCATAGGCGGCGGCGTCATCGCGGTCGAGTTCGCGAGCATATTCAATTCCTTTGGCAGCAGGGTCACCATCATAGAGATGATGTCCGACATACTTCCCCTTATCGACGGCGAGCTTTCCCGGAGCCTTCGCAAGGTGCTGGAGAGCAGGGGCATCGCCATCCATACAGGCGCCCGGGTCGAAACGATCCGAGAGGGCGCTGTTTTCATGTCCGCGGACGGGAAAACGCAGGAAATCGCCTGCCAAAAGGCGCTGGTCGCCGTCGGGCGCGTCCCCGCGCTGGCGGGCCTTGGGCTGGAAACTGCCGGCATCGAGTACACCGAAAAGGGAATCAGCGTCAACGCGGCGACGCAGACCAGCGTCCTCTAATATCTATGCCATAGGCGATGCTGTGCCCTCTCCCCGGCTGGCCCATGGCCTCCAGGAAGGGACGGTTGCGGCCGAGCATATCGCGGGGGAAAAGTCCGATGAAGTACGACTGCATTCCGTCCTGCGTGGTATACCAGCCCCGAGGCCGCTTCGGTGGGCCTGACCGAAGAGGAGGCAAAGGCGCGGGCATAGGGTACGCGGTGAAGGGCAGGTTTCCGCTCATGGCCAGCGGAAAGGCCGCGGTGGAGGGGGCGGAGAAGGCCGGTCAAGATACTTGCCGATGAGGACGAACTGGCCGATACTCGGCGTGCACATCATGGCGCCGCACGCGTCGGAGATGATCTTTCAGGCGTCGCTGGCCATGGCCATGGAGGCGACGGTGGAGGAGCTTGTCCAGGCGGTGTATCTGCACCTGACGGTCGCGAGTCGGTACTGGAGGCGGCGCTGGCGGTCCTGCGCGAGGCTGTCCATTTTTAGCGAATAAAAGAGTTGTTCCGAACGCCGGATAAATCAATAGCAATAAAGGGAGGTCTGCGGCATGGCTGTTCAGGTGAGGATGCCCAAGCTTGGCATGATGGAGGGAGACCTGCAGCTCGTTTCCTGGGAAAAGAACGAGGGGGACGCGGTGGAGAAGGGCGATGCCCTTGCGGTCGTCGAAAGCCAGAAGATAACGAATGAGGTCGAGGCGCCCATTTCGGGAAGCATCCTCAGGATCGTCACACAGGTGGGGGAGACGGTCCCCATAGGCGCCGTGCTGGCCATTATCGGCGAGCCGGGCGAGGATATCTCCGCGCTGCTGCCGGCAGCCGGTGCGCCCGTTCGGGCCGCGGAGAGCTGGCGGAGGAAGCCCTGGCCCAAACCTTGCACAGCGCGCGCCGGAAGAAGAGGACGGCGATATCGTCAAGGCATCGCCGGTCGCAAAGCGTCTGGCCAGGAGCACGGCGTCAGCCTGAACGACGTTGCTGCGTTTATCGGCTCGTCGAGGCGGCTGCAGGGAGACGATGTGCTGGCCTTCGTCGAGGCGGGCCGGCGTGGCCGCAACGCCCAGATATACCGAAACAAAGCGTTTGGGCATGCGCAAGACCATTGCGGAGCGCATGCTGTACAGTTCGCAGGAAACGGCGCCGGTGGTGCTGATGTGCTCGGTGGACATCACGGCCCTCAAAAACCTGCGGGACCTCAAAAAGGAAGAGTACGCCGCAAAGGGTACAAAGCTCCCCTTCCATCAACGACCTCATGATGAAGGCGGCCGCGCTGGCGCTGGAAAAGCACCCGCATCTCAACGCCACGTTTGAGAAGGGCGTGGTGCGCACATACGAGGACATCAACTTCAACATGGCCATCGCCATCGACGCCGGGCTTATTACCCCGGTCATAAAGAACATCAACAAGCTGGGCATCGACGAGATAGGCGAAAAGGTCAGGGAGCTTTCGCAGAAGGCCAATTCGGGCGCCCTTTCGGGAGAGGACCTCGCGGGCGGCACGTTCACGGTCACCAACCTGGGGATGCTGGGCATCGAGGTCTCGACGCCCATACTTAACCCGCCGCAGGTGGCCATAATCGCCTTCGGGACCATCCAGCCCTATCTGGTGCTGGAGAACGGTCAGGTGGTGGAGCGGTACAAGACGTTCTTCAGCCTGACGCTGGACCACAGGATCATCGACGGCTATCCGGGCGCGCTGTACCTCCAGACCCTCGCGGAGATTCTTGCTGACCCCGGACAGCTCTGGTCGTAGCGGGTGCGCCCATATGGTAGGCATTATAGCGAACCCGTCGTCGGGCAAGGACATCCGCCGCCTGGTAGCGCAGGGGACCGTCTTTGACAACATGGAAAAGGTGAACATCATACAGCGGATCCTAGTGGTGCTGCACTACAGCGGCGTCAGGGACATCCGCATGATGCCCGATTCGTTCCATATCATGGACAAGGCCGTGGGATACCTGGAGCGCGACCAAAAGCTCTGCGGACGTAAAGGAGCTGGAATTCGACTACAACTACGACCAGACCGATTCTGGCGAAGGCGGGCGCGCTGCTTTAGGAGATGGGGGCGAGCTGCATCGTGACGCTTGGCGGCGACGGCACCAACCGGGCGGTCGCGAAATGCTCGGGGGACGTCCTCTGCTGCCCCTGTCCACCGGCACCAACAACGTCTTTCCCGTCATGCTGGAAGGGTCGGTCGCGGGCTGGTTACAGGCGGTGGCCGACAGGAATCGCGGCCGGGAATGTCTCAAGCTCAGGCAGCGTCAACATCTATAAAAACGGCGAGCTTATCGATATCGCGCTGATAGACGCGGTCATAACGGACGACCTATTCGTGGGGTCGAGGGCGCTGTGGGACCCCGCATCCATCAAAGAAATCTTTGTCACGGCCGCAAAGCCGGACAGCATTGGCATTTCGGCCATCGCGGGCAGCTTCCACCCGATGTCCGGGGAAGCGCCGGGAGGCCTGTACATCAAGGTCGGGGAGAAAGAGCCGGTTGATGACCTGGTTGCCATCGCGCCGGGCTGATGCGGTGCGTCCCCATACAGACTTCGGCGAGGTCGGCTTCGGGAAGCGGATACGGGTCCGGACCCGGTGCGGCATGATCGCGCTGGACGGAGAGCGTGAGGTCGTGTTCGGCGAAAAGGACAGGGTCGAGATCGGCCCGCCGGAAGACGGGCCGTGGGTCATCGACGTTCACGCTGACGCCGAACGCGGCGGCGAAAGGGTTATTCCTTGATAAGGAGGTGGGTGTGGAGGTAGTGTAAGACACGGGTTGCGGGCGCTTACGGAGGCAGAAGGCTGCGTTTCACTGGACGGCAGAGCAAATAATTCTAAGGAGGTATTGTTAGTGAAGCTGACTAATAATGATCTGATCAAACTCTACGGGGATATGTGGTATATCCGGCTGTTTGAGCAGCGGCTTGCGGACCTGTTTGCGGCCGGCGTGCTTCCCGGATTCATCCACCTCGGCATCGGTCAGGAAGCCTGTATGGCCGGCACCTGCTTCAACCTCGAGGACGGTGACATCATCGGCGCGACCCACCGTGAACACGGCGTGCTCCTTTGCCGCGGCGTGCCCGGCGACGCCATCATGGCCGAACTGTACGGCAAGGTGACCGGTACCTGCAAGGGCAAGGGCGGCTCCATGCACACCTGCGGCCTCAAGCAGGGCGCGCTCGGGAACAACGCCATACTCGGCCCCGCGCAGACAATCGTCAACGGCTTTGCGTACGCCCACAAGGTCCGCAAGAACAAGAAGGTGGCCGTGTCCATGTTCGGCGACGGCGCGTCCAACCGCGGCGAGTTCCACGAGGGCCTGAACTTCGCGAGCATGTGGAACCTGCCTTCCATCTACATCATTAACAACAACGGTTATGCGATTTCGGTCCCCAAATCCAAGCAGCAGAAGATCGACGACCTTTCCGCGCGGGCGGCGGGCTACGGCATCCCCGGCGTGTCCATCGACGGCAACGACCTCATAGCGGTCATCGAGACCACTGCCGAGGCCATTCAGCGCGCGCGCGAAGGCGGCGGCCCCTCCCTTATCGAGTTCAAGACCTACCGGCACAGGGGCCATTTTGAAGGGGACCCGACGCCGTACCGGACCGACGCCGAGGTGCAGGAGTGGCTTAAGAAAGACCCCATCAAGCGTTTCGAGAAGGTCCTTTTGGAGCGCGGCGTATGTACGGAAAAGGATATGAAGGACATCCACGACGAAAAGCTGGCCCTGGTAGATTCGCACCAGAAGTTTGCCGAGGACAGCCCCTGGCCGCCGCTCAGCGAGATCTATACGGACGTGTACTATCTTGACGAAGGGAGCGATCAGAAGTGAGAGAAATTACCGTTGCTGAAGCGATCCGGGAAGCTCTGACCGAAGAGATGGAGCGCAACCCCGAAGTTTTTGTCTTCGGTGAGGACGTGGTCGCCTTCGGAGGCTGCTTCGGAGTCACCGCTGGCCTGTACGAGAAATTCCCCGATCGTGTTATCGACACGATGATCGCCGAAACTGGAATACTGGGCATCGCAACCGGCGCCGCGTATGCCGGGATGAAGCCTGTGCCCGAGATTATGTTCTCCGACTTCTTCAGCGTGTGTTTCGATTACCTGTTCAACCAGGCGCCGAAAAACCGCTACATGACAGGGATGCAGGAGGGCGGCAAGGACGCGGGCTTCGTGCTCAGATGCCCCAACGGCGCCGGCGTGCGCGCGGCCGCGCAGCACTCCCAGTGCATCGAGCAGTTCCTGATGCCGGTCGTCGGGCTGAAGATCGCCATCCCTTCCACGCCCGCGGACACCAAGGGCATGCTGAAATACGCCATCCGCGGCAACGATCCGGTTGTTTTCCTCGAGCACAAGATGATGTACGGCGTGAAGGGGCCGGTGCCGGACGGCGACCATCTCGTGCCCTTTGCTTCGGCCGACGTCAAGCGAGAGGGCACCGATGTCACCGTGGTGGCCACGCAGATGATGGTGCATAAGTCGCTGGCCGCCGCCGAGACGCTGGCCAAGGAGGGTATAAGCGTGGAGGTCATCGACCCCCGCAGCCTCAAGCCGCTGGACTTCAAGACCATCCTGGCGTCGGTGAAGAAGACCAGGCGCATCGTTCTGGTCAACGAGGCGCCCAAGACAGCCAACGCGCTGACCGAGATCGGCCTCAGGGTCACCGAGGAAGCGTTCGATTACCTCGAGGCGCCGCC
>JAXGQA010000022.1:0-24567 GCA_040766645.1 Christensenellales bacterium
GCCCTGACGCGCTACGAGCGCAGGCTATGGGACGCGGGGGTGCGGTACGTTGCGGGGGTGGACGAGGTGGGCCGCGGGCCGCTGGCCGGCCCGGGGGTCACTGCCTGCGTGATAATGCCGCCCAACCCGCTGGTGGAAGGCGTGCGGGACTCCAAGGCTGTCAAGAGCGAGGCGCAGCGCGAGGCGCTGCATGAGCGCATACTCGAGAGCGCGGTGGCGTACAGCATCGGCGTCGTCGGGAACCCGGTGATAGACGAGGTCAACATACTCGAGGCCACCAGGAGGGCGTTCCTGCAGGCGATACGGGAGCTTACGCCCCGGCCGGAGCACGTCCTTGCCGACCACGTGCACGGGCTCATGCTGCCCTGCGCCCACACCATGCTCAAAAAGGGCGACGCGCTGAGCTACTGCGTGGCGGCGGCGTCCATCGTGGCCAAGGTCACGCGGGACAGGATGATGCGCGAATTCGCTCTCGAATACCCGCAGTACGGCTTTGAGCGGCATAAGGGCTACTGCACCCGGGCGCACGAGGAAGCCATACGCGCGCACGGCCTGTGCCCGCTGCACCGGCGTTCGTTCTGCGCCAGATTCGCCGATGTCCGGTAAAAAGGAGCTCCGGCTGGGAGCGCGAGGCGAGGACGCGGCCGCGCATTATCTGGCCGGGCAAGGCTACGCCGTGCTGGCGCGCAACTACCGGAAGCGTTTCGGCGAGGTGGACATCGTCGCGCGCAAAGACGGCGTGCTGGTGTTCGTCGAGGTCAAGACGCGCTCGTCCGCCCGGTTCGGGACCCCGGCCGAGGCGGTGGACAGGCGCAAACGAAGGCGCATATCCGCGGCGGCGCTGAGCTATGTCACTATGCACGGCCTTGAGGACGCGCCGGCGCGCTTTGACGTGATAGAAGTGCTTTCGCGCGGCGGTAGGCCTTCGGTCGTGCACATCCAGGACGCCTTCGCGTTCGAGGAACCGAGTTGAGATTGCAGGAGTGTATTGGATGAACCGGATGAAAAAAGCCGTTTTCGCGGCGCTTGCGGCCTTTGTCGCCCTGTGCGCCCTCTGGCCGTCCGCGGCGCATGCCCAGCCGGCGGAGGACGCGAACCTTCTGCAGAACGCATCCTTTGAGGAGACCGATGATTCCGGCCTCCTGGCCGTGTGGCAGACCGACGCGTGGCAGACAGCAGACGGGTATACGCAGTTCCTGATAGAAAAGGCCGACGACGGCGGGAACTGCGTCCACATCCAAAACATCCAGTCCAACGACGCCCGGTTCATCCAGACCGTTGCGGTGGAGCCGGGCACCCTCTATTACATCAGCGCGCGCATCAAGGTCGCCAACATTACCGAGGATTCAGGCGGCGCGAGCGTCGGCGTCATGGACATGGAGGACAGCGTGCCCGCGCTGAAGGACACGGGCGGCGAATGGCGCGAGCTCGGGTTTTACGGCCTTACCGACGAGGGGCAGACCGAACTCACCATAGCGCTGCGCCTGGGCGGGTACAACAACGATATCGCCGGGGACGCGTGGTTCGACGACGTAAAAGTCGTTCGGGCAGACAGCGTGCCTGACGGCGCCGCCGCGCTTTCGCTCACGACGCAGTCCTATTCGGACTCCGGGGGCGACGGGGAGGAGAAGCAGCAGGATATCATAAAGGAGCCGCAGGCCTACGCGACCATCGTGCTCGCGTCCCTTTTATGGATCCTTTTCTCCTATGCCATAGCGCAGCGGTTCTTGAAAAAGCAGGATCAGCCGCTGGAGACAGGGAAAAGCCGGCTCACCTACCCTTTCATAATCGCCATCACCGGCGCGATGCTTATACGGCTGGTGTTGGGGGCGGTGGTGGAGGGGTTCCCGACAGACATCGCCTGCTTCAAGGGTTGGTCGTTCCATCTCGCGGCCAACGGGACGTGGGATTTTTATGACGGCACCATCTTTGCGGATTATCCGCCCGGCTACATGTATATCCTGCTGGTCCTCGGGTGGTTGCAGAACCTGTTGGGCATCACCTCCATAGACTCCATATCCACCCTCATCATAAAGCTTCCCGCCATCTGCGCGGACGTGCTGCTGGCCGGGTTTGTGTATTCCGTCGCCGCCCGGCGCGCGGGGACCCGATGGGCGCTGGGGCTGGCGGTGCTCATTGCTTTCAACCCGGCGTCGGTGCTGAACACCTCGCTGTGGGGGCAGATTGATTCCATACTTGCGTTGCTTCTGGTGCTGTGCGGGCATTTCCTGCTGGAAAAGAAGAACCTCCGCGCCTGCCTGATATTCGCTGTGGCGCTCCTTATAAAGCCGCAGGCGCTGTTCTTCGCGCCCATCATACTGTATTCCTTTGCGCACGATTACCTGACGGGGGACAGGCGCGCCGTGCTGATGGACTTTTTGAAGTGCCTTGGCGCGGCCCTGGCGCTGTTCATAGTGGCCATCATACCTTTCTGGGGCGGTCAGGAGCCGCTTTGGATACTGGACCGCTATCTGTCCACGGCTACGTCCTACCCTTATGCCACGGTCAACGCGTTCAACCTGTTTGCGCTGCTGGGGGCGAACTGGCTGCCGGACACCGCTGTGCCCTTCCTTTTATCCTACAGGGCGTGGGGGTACCTCCTCATGGCCGCGGTTCTGGTCCTTTCCGCCGCGTTCTTCCTCAAAAGGCCGGACAAGAGGAAACTGTGGCTGGCCGCCGCCTTTCTGATAGCGGGCGTGTTTACGCTGGGGCACAATATGCACGAGCGCTACCTGTTCCCGGCCATTTTCCTGCTGATAATGGCGTATCTCGAGCTGCGCGACAAGCGCCTCATCGGTGTGACAGCGGGCTTTACCGTCACCTTCCTGTTCAACGCCGGCGTCGTGCTGGCGCTGGGGAACATCGACCCCAGCTCCCCGGCCCTTATCGTGGCCTCGGCTGTGCAGGTGCTGATGTTCGCGTACTTTACGTACGTCTGCTGGGATATCTGCATACGCGGACGCATACGCGCCTTTCACGCCAAAGCTGAGGAAGAGGTACCGCCCGCGGCCGTCCGTGAACGGATAGCGGAGCATCGGGAAAGCAGGCTGGGGTGGACCCGCAGGGACACGCTTTTATTGACAGGTCTTGTCCTTGTCTATTCGATAGTCGCTTTCATCAACCTGGGCAGCATGTCGGTGCCCCAGACCTACTGGCGCGCGCAGACGGCGGGGGCGGCTGCGGAGATCACCTTTGACGGGACGCACTCGGTCGCGTATATGCGGTATTACGGCGGCATAGGCGACGGCGCCGCCGAAGTGAAGCTGGTCGACGACGCGGGGAACCAGGTCACCACCACAAGACTCGATCAGGTAGAGAGCGACATGTACCGATGGATCCGGCTGGATATCGCCGGCGAGGCTTCGGGCGCGGTCATCCGTGTGGAAGCCACCAACGTCTGGCTTATCGAAACGGCGTTTTACGATGAGAGTGGGAACCGGATACCCGTATCCGAGGCCGTCGAGCTTTCGGGGGGCACGTCCTTTGCCGACCAGGGTTCCAGAGCCTCCCACCTCGTGGACGAACAGAGCCTCATCCCCGACGCGCCCACCTTCATGGACGAGATGTACTTCGACGAGATATACCACGCGCGCACGGCGTACGAGCACCTGAATGGCCTTGAGTTCTACGAGACCACGCACCCGCCGCTCGGGAAACTCTTTATCGCCGCCGGCATCGCCGTGTTCGGGATGGACCCGTTCGGCTGGCGCGTGGTGGGGACGCTTTTCGGCATCGGCATGCTGCCGGTCATGTACCTGTTCGGCAGGCGGATATTCAAGTCCCCGCGGTACGCGTTTTTTACCGCGCTTCTGATGGCGCTGGACTGCATGCACTTCGTGCAGACGCGCATCGCGACCATAGATGTATACGGCGTGTTCTTTATCATCCTGATGTTCTACGAGATGTACAGATACCAGACCGTCAGCTTCCATAACCAGCCGCTGCGAAAGACGCTGGGGCCGCTTTTCCTGTGCGGGCTGTTCTTCGGGCTGGGCATTGCCAGCAAGTGGATCGGGCTGTACGCCGGAGCGGGACTGGCCGTCCTGTTTTTCAAGGCGCTCTATGACCGCTGGCGGGACAGCCGCGACGCCGGCGTCTTGCTGAAAACGGAGGCCTGCGCGGGCGACGCGTATCTTCAAAAGGTCCGGGACGGGTTCCGCCCGGCCGCCATAAAGACGCTGCTATCGGCCGTGGCCTTCTTCATCGTCATACCGGTGTCTATCTACATCGCCTCGTATATCCCCATTCTTTTGGCGAAGGAAGGGAACTACACCTTCGGGGGCCTCTGGGAGATGCAGACCTTCATGTACAACTACCACAGCTTTTTGACGGCCACGCACCCGTTCTCATCGCAATGGTGGTCCTGGCCTGTGGTGGGGCGCCCCATCTGGTACTACGCGAATTATGACCTCCCCGAAGGGCGCGCGGCGTCCATCGCCGCGTTCGGCAACATCGCCGTGTGGTGGGGCGGCCTCGCTTCCAGCATTGCCCTGATGATACGCACGGCCGGCCGAAAAATACAAAAGGACGCGGGCAAGCTGACCATACTGGTCGCGCTCGCGAGCAACTTCCTGCCCTGGGTGCTGGTCACCCGCGCTACCTTTATTTACCATTATTTTGCCTGCGTGCCCTTCATAATACTTGCCACTGTTTATGCAATACGGTATATTGAAAGACAGCATCCGCGTCTCAAATGGCTGATCTGGCTGTATCTGGGGGCGGCCGCGCTTATGTTCGCGTTCTTCTACCCGGCCATGTCGGGGATGCAGATCCCTGATTGGTACGCGCGTTTACAGGAGATAATGCCAACGTGGACGTTCTATCTCCATTAGAAAGGGCCAGATGAGAAACACGATGGAAAAACTGCACGCGTTAAAGAATGCGAACGTGAACAAAACGGTGTTCCAAGCCACCAGGTTCGGCATAGTCGGCGTGATGAACACGGCGGTGGACTACGCCGTATTCCTGCTGCTGTTCTATGCCGTCGGGCTGACTTCGGTGGTCTCCAAGGTGATATCGTACAGCGCGGGCGTGGTCAACAGCTATATCTTCAACAGCCGCTGGACGTTTAAGGAGCAGTCGCGCGACAGCGCCAGGCAGAAGGCACGGTTCCTGCTGGTCAGCCTTGCGGGCTGCGCGGCAGGGGCCGGCGCGGTTAAGCTTTTCGTGGACGTGTTGGGCTGGGCAGGCTGGGTGGGGAACGGTGTTTCCATCTGCCTGACGGTGGGCATTAATTTTCTGGGGAGCAAGCTGTTCGTGTTCAGGGGGGAACGCTAAACGGAATGGAGCGTTGCGGGGGATGTTGGCAAAGGTCAATAGCTACGGGCTGAACGGGATAGCAGGGTATCCCGTCCAGGTGGAAGTAGATATCACCAACGGGCTGCCCGCCTACGAAACGGTGGGCCTGCCCGACGCGGCCGTGAAGGAGTCCAAGGAACGGGTCCGCTCGGCCGTGCGCAACACGGGGCTGGAGTTTTCGGTGCAGCGCATCGCAGCTCAACCTCGCCCCGGCCGACATGCGCAAGGAAGGCCCCATATACGACCTGCCCATCGCCATCGGCCTGCTGGCCGCGTCGGGGCAGGTCGACCCGCATAGCCTTGAGGACACGTTATTTTTGGGCGAACTGGCCCTGGACGGGCGCGTGCGCCCCATAAACGGCGTTCTGCCCATGCATTGCCGCGCGAAAACAGGGGTTTCGCGCCATTTTTGCCCGCCGAGAACACGCTGGAAGCGGCACATCGTGCCCGACATGGAGGTATACCCGGCCCAAATGCTGGGCGAGATCGTCCGGCACCTGGGCGGCGTCGAGCCTATCAAAAGGCCGAAGCGTGCGACTGGGAGGCGGTGCGCGCGGGACAGAGCCGTGCGCAGGGCGAGATCGCCCGGATACGCGGTCAGGCCCACGCCAAGCGCGCAGCCGAGATCGCCGCGGCCGGAGGGCACAACCTTCTGATGATCGGGCCGCCCGGCTCGGGCAAGACCATGCTGGCGCGCTGCATGCCTTCCATCCTCCCGGACATCACGTTCGAGGAGGCGCTGGAGGTCACTAAGATACACTCGGTTGCCGGCGCATTGCCGCGCGGCGGAGGCATCGTCGCACAGCGCCCCTTCCGCGCGCCGCACCACAGCATATCCACGCCCGCGCTGACCGGCGGCGGGCGCAGCATATGCCGGGGAAATAAGCCTTGCGCATCTGGGCGTGCTGTTTCTGGACGAGCTGCCCGAGTTCCGGCGGGACGCGCTGGAGGCCATGCGCCAGCCGCTGGAGGACGGCATCGTGACTGTCGCACGGGTGAGCGGCACGGCCACCTTTCCGGCGCGGTTCATGCTGGTGGCCGCCATGAACCCGTGCCCCTGCGGGCACCTTGGCTCGGACGCCCAGGCCTGTAAATGCACGCCCCTGCAGGTGCGGCGCTACCGCAACCGGATAAGCGGCCCGCTTTTGGACCGCATAGACATGCACGTCGAGATGCGCGCGGTGCGCTACGACGAGATCTCGTCGCAGCCGGACGGGGAGACATCCCAAACCGTGAAAAAGCGTGTGGATGCCGCGCGTGCCGTGCAGCTTGCGCGCTATAAGGACGAAGGCGTGTATTGTAACGCGCAGTTGGACGCCAAACTGGTGGACGCGTACTGTCAGGCCGGCCCGGAGGCCCACGCGCTTTTGGAACAGGCATTCAAGCGCTTAAGGCTAAGCGCACGGGCGTATTCGCGCATACTCAAAGTGGCCCGGACCATAGCCGACCTTGACGGCAGTGAGACGATAGGGACCGGGCACATCGCCGAGGCGATACAGTACAGGAGCCTCGACAGGGAACCCTGAGGGGGTGGGGAGCGTTGGAGCATACCGGGCAGGACAGGCTTTGGATAGCCTTGAGCAGCGTTGAGGGCATGGACGCGCAGGCGTTTTACAGGCTTATAGCGGAGTTCGGGGACGCCGGGGCGGTGTTTTCCGCCGCCGCGGAGGACGCGCGCCTTGATAAATTTCCGGCCGCCCTGCGCCGAGGTTTGAAAAGGACGCAAAGCGAGGAATATATCGACGGCCTGTTCACTAATCTTGAATTAAAAGGCGTCGATGCGCTCTCCCGGCTGCATCCGGACTACCCGGCCGTCATGCAGGACATCTATCTGCCCCCGCCCGTGCTGTATATCCGCGGCCGCTGGCCCATCGATCTTGAGCGGGCGGTGGCGGTGGTGGGCAGCCGGCGGCCCACGCGCTACGGTCTGGATGCGGCGTTCATGATCGGGCGCGAGCTTGCGGCAGCCGGGATCACCGTGGTGTCCGGCCTCGCGCGGGGGATAGACGCGCGGGCGCATGAGGGCGCGCTTTCTACAGGCGGGTCCGTGGCGGCTGTGCTCGGGTGCGGCGTGGATGTCGTTTACCCGCGCGAGCACGAACGGCTGTATGCCGAGGTGGCACAAAGCGGGTGTCTGATTTCCGAGTATCCGCCGGGTACGCGGCCTTTGCCCGGGAATTTCCCGGCGCGCAACCGCATCATCAGCGGGCTGTCCAGGGCGGCGGTGGTCGTGGAGGCGGGGATAAAGAGCGGCGCGCTCATAACGGCGGGGCACGCGCTCGCGCAGGGGCGCGACGTGTATGTGGTGCCGGGAAGCATCTTCTCGCCCGCCTGCGAGGGGAGCAACCGTCTGCTGGCCGACGGCGCGCATCCGCTGCTGAAAACGGAGGACATTCTGGTGGCGTACGGCTGGGGCCAAAGGATGGAAAAGGAAGGCCCCACAGCCCCGGATGACCCGGTCCAGAAAAAAATCTTTGGCTTGCTGCGAAACGAGCCGTTGTCCTTTGACAGCCTCTCCGAGGCACTCGGTGTGGAAGCTGGCGCGTTAAATTCCATCTTGACAATCATGGAATTAAGCGGAATAATAACTCAACTGCCGGGCAGAGTATTCACGCTGCCCCGGGTGTAGACTGAAACGCTTGGAGGAAACTATGACGAAAAAGCTGGTTATTGTGGAATCACCGGCCAAGGCCGAAACCATAAAGCGGCTGCTGGGCGACAAGGACTATAAGGTCATCGCGTCCAACGGCCACGTGCGCGACCTCCCCAAAAGCCAGTTGGGCGTGGACACGGAAAAGGACTTTGCGCCCAAATACATCACCATACGCGGGCGCGGCGACGTGATAAAGCGGATAACCAAGGACGCCAAGGGCGCGCAGACCGTGTATCTGGCGACCGACCCCGACCGCGAGGGCGAGGCCATATCCTGGCATCTTGCGCAGATACTCAACATCGACGAAAAGCAGCCCTGCCGCGTGGAGTTCAACGAGATCACCGGGCAGGCGATAAAGAACGCTATCAAGCACCCGCGCAGCATCAACACCGACCTCGTTAACGCCCAGCAGGCCCGGCGCATACTCGACCGGCTGGTCGGGTACAAGATAAGCCCTCTGCTGTGGGCCAAGGTCAAAAAGGGCCTGAGCGCCGGCCGCGTGCAGTCGGTGGCCACCCGCCTGGTGGTGGAGCGCGAGCAGGAGATAAACGACTTTGTGCCCCAGGAGAGCTGGTCGATAACGGCCATGCTCAAGCACGCGTCGGTCAAAAAGCCGTTTGAGGCAAAGCTGACAGCCGAAGCCGGCAGGAAGATAGACCTGCGCACGCAGGAGCAGGCCGAAAAGGTGTTGAGCGACCTCAAGGACGCCGTGTATACCGTGCGGGGCATCAAGACAGGTGAAAAGCAGCGCCATGCGCCGCCGCCCTTCACCACCAGCCAGTTACAGCAGGAGGCATCGCGCAAGCTGGGGTTCACCACCAAGCGCACCATGCTGGTGGCCCAGCAGCTTTACGAGGGCGTGGCCGTCGCGGGCAAGGGTTTGAGCGGCCTGGTGACCTACATCCGCACCGACTCGGTCCGCGTGGCCGAAGAAGCGCAGAAGGCGGCGCGCGGATATATAGCGGACCGCTTTGGCAAGGAATTCGTCCCCCAAAAGCCCAACGCGTACAGCTCCAAAAAGAACGCCCAGGACGCGCACGAGGCTATACGGCCCACCTACGTGGAGCTTACGCCCGAAAGCATAAAGGATTCGCTCACCCCCGAGCAGTTCAGGCTGTATCAGCTGATTTACAACCGGTTCCTGGCCAGCCAGATGACGCCCGCCCGCTTTTCGACCGTCCAGATGGACATAAGCGCTGGAAAGTATACCTTCCGCGCGAACTGGGAGATAAAGGTCTTCGCGGGGTACACGGCTGTATACACCGTCAGCGCCGACGACGACGAGAAGACCGCCAGGACCCCCGTGCCCGCCGCCAAAGAAGGGGACGAATGCGAATGCGCCGGGCTGGCGCCCGGGCAGCACTTCACGCAGCCGCCTCCGCGCTATACCGAGGCGTCGCTGGTGCGCGCGCTGGAGGACAAGGGCATTGGCCGGCCCAGCACCTACGCCCCGACCATCTCGACCATCATCGAGCGCGGCTACGTCCGGCGCGAAAAGAAGGTCCTCTACCCGACCGAGCTTGGAGAGGTGGTGACCCGCCTGATGATCGACCACTTCGCCGACATCGTGAACACCGAGTTTACCGCCGACATCGAGGCGCAGCTGGACCGCATCGCCGACGGGAACGAGCGCTGGACCAAGGTTTTGGAGGATTTCTACGGCCCGTTCAAGGAAACGCTGGAAAAGGCCGAAAAAGAAATAGAGAAGGTGGAGATAAAGGACAGGGTATCCGACGTCATTTGCGAGAAATGCGGGGCCAACATGGTCTACAAGATGGGGCGCTTCGGGACCTTCCTGGCCTGCCCCAATTATCCCGAGTGCAAGAACACCAAGTCCATCGTGGAGACGGTGGACGTCCCCTGCCCCAAGTGCGGGAACCATCTGATAAAGCGGCGCTCCAAGAAGGGCGGGCGGGTGTTCTACGGCTGCGAGAAGTACCCGGAGTGCGATTTCATCTCCTTCGAGCTGCCCGCGCCCGAGAACTGCCCCGAGTGCGGCGCGTACATGATACAGAAGCGCTCGTCCTCCACCGGCAAGACCGTGTACAAGTGCACCAACAAGGAGTGCGGTTATAAAAAGGAGTGGACAGATCGCAAGACTTCCCGGGAGAAGCAAAATGCCTGAAGTCCGCGTCATCGGCGCGGGGCTGGCCGGGTGCGAGGCCGCATGGCAGCTTGTAAGCCGTGGGATACGCGTCCGCCTCTGCGAGATGAAGCCTGAAAGTTACACGCCCGCCCATCATTCGCCGTTTTTTGGGGAGTTGGTGTGCAGCAACTCCCTCCGCTCGGACAGCGTCGGCAACGCCGCCGGGCTGTTGAAGGAGGAGATGCGCAGGCTGGGGTCGCTTATCATGCGTGCCGCCGACGCGCATCGCGTTCCGGCCGGGTCGGCGCTGGCCGTGGACCGCGAGGGCTTCGCCAGGATGCTGACCGACACGCTGAAAAGCCATCCGTTTGTCGAGATCGTCAGCGGCGAGGTCACTGAGATCGACGAAAGCGTTCCCGCCGTCGTGGCTACCGGGCCGCTGACCACCCCCGCGCTGGGAGAGAAGATAGCCGCGTTGCTGGGGCAGGACAGCCTGTTCTTCTACGACGCGGCCGCGCCTATCGTGCTTTATGAATCGCTGGACACGGATAAGGTGTTCCGGGCGTCGCGCTATCAGGAAGGCGGGGACTATCTCAACTGCCCCATGACCCGCGACCAGTACATGGCGTTCTGGCAGGCGCTCATCGGGGCGGAAACGGCGTCTGTGCACGGGTTCGAGGAAAGACACGTGTTCGAGGGTTGCATGCCCATAGAGAGCATGGCGCGGCGCGGCGAGATGACGCTGGCGTTCGGGCCGTTGAAGCCGGTCGGCCTGCGCGACCCGCGGACGGGCAAAAGGCCTTTTGCCGTGGTCCAGCTGCGGCAGGACGACGCACAGGGGCGGCTCTACAACCTCGTGGGGTTCCAGACGCGGCTGAAATTCGGCGAACAGAAGCGGGTGTTTTCCATGATACCCGGACTGGAAAACGCCGAGTTCGTGCGATACGGCGTGATGCACCGCAACACCTATCTGCGCTCACCGGGGCTTTTAACGCCCAACTTCATGCTCAAGGGGCATCCCAACCTGTACTTCGCGGGCCAGATGACCGGCGTGGAAGGCTACGTCGAGTCGGCGGCCAGCGGCATGGCGGCGGGGATATCCCTCGCCTGCGCGCTGCTGGGCAGGGAAACGCCCGTATTCGACGACACGACGGCGCTGGGCGCGCTGGGACAGTACGTTTCCGGGTATGCCGGACGCGATTTCCAGCCGATGAACATCAATTTCGGCATACTGCGCGGCCCGGACACCCCCATAAAAAATAAGCGCGAGCGTTACGCGGCTATTGCGGAGCGGGCCCTGAGGCGGACAGAGGAACTGCGGCTAAAGATCGATCTCGCTGGAAGCGGAGTGGAGGGAAAAGATGTTTGAAGGTACGACGATAGTGGCCGTCCGCAGGAACGGCCAGTGCGCGGTGGCCGGCGACGGGCAGGTCACGCTGTCCCAGAGCACGGTTATGAAGCAGACCGCCAGGAAGGTCAGGCGGCTGTATAACAGCAAGGTCGTGGTCGGTTTCGCCGGCGCGGTGGCCGACGCGTTCACGCTGTGTGAACGGTTCGAGGCCAAGCTGGAGCAGTATTCGGGGTCGCTGGAGCGCGCAGCGGTGGAGCTGGCGCAGGACTGGCGCAACGACAAGTATCTGAGGCGCCTGGAGGCCATGCTTATAGCGGCCGATGCCAACGGCCTGCTGCTGATATCCGGTTCGGGCGAGGTCATCGACCCGGACGACGGTATCGCGGCCATCGGCTCGGGCGGGATGTACGCGCTGGCCGCGGCCAAGGCGCTGAGCCGGAACACGGAGCTTTCGGCGGAGGAGATAGCCAGGCAGGCGCTGAAAATAGCCTCCGAGATCTGCGTGTTTACCAACGAGAACATCACGCTTGAGAAGGTATAAGGAGAGCGGTATGGACGCATTGAGCCCAAGACAGACGGTAGAACAGCTGGACAGATATATCATCGGACAGGATAAGGCCAAGCGCGCGGTGGCCATCGCCCTGCGCAATCGATACAGGCGCTCCATGGTGGATCCGGAGATGCAGGAGGAGATAACGCCCAAGAACATCATCATGGTCGGGCCGACCGGCGTGGGCAAGACCGAGATAGCGCGGCGGCTGGCGCGGCTAGTGCACGCCCCGTTCGTCAAGGTGGAGGCCACCAAGTTCACCGAGGTGGGCTATGTCGGGCGGGACGTGGAGTCCATGGTCCGCGACCTGGTGGAGGCGGCCATACGCCTTGAAAAGCAGACGCGCATGGATTCGGTGCTGCCCAAGGCGCGCATACTCGCGCAGAACCGCCTCATCGAGCTGCTCGCCCCCGGCCCGCGCCCGGCGCAGTCCAGCGGCAGCCCGTTGGACGCGCTGTTCGGCAACAAGCCCAGGCAGCCCGAGCCGACACCCGACCAGACCGCGGCGCTCAGCCGCCAGCGCGAGCAGGTGCAAAAAGACCTCGCCGAGGGGAAGCTGGAGGACACCGTGGTCGAGATCGAGGTGGAGGAGAGCGTTTCGTTCGGCATGGAAATCGTGCCGGGCATGGGCGCGGATTTCAACCTCAACGACATCATGGGCGGCCTGCTGCCCAAAAAGACCAGGAAGCGCAAGCTCCCTGTCCGCGAGGCCCGCAAGATACTCGAGCAGGAGGAGGCCGACAAGCTCATTGATATGGACGACGTGACCGCGCAGGCCATCAAAAACGCCGAGCAGCACGGCATCATCTTCATCGACGAGATCGATAAGGTCGCCGGCAAGACCATGGGCACGGGGCCGGACGTCTCCCGCGAAGGCGTCCAGCGCGACATACTGCCCATTGTCGAGGAAGCAGTAGTCACCAAATACGGCCCGGTCAAGACGGATTATATCCTGTTCATCGCGGCGGGAGCGTTCCACGTCGCCAAGATATCCGATCTCATCCCCGAGCTGCAGGGACGCTTCCCCATCCACGCGTCGAGCTTTCCAGCCTTGCCGAGATAAGCGCATACCACCAGCCCGAGAACGCGGTGATTAAGCAGTATCAGGCGCTGCTGAAAGCGGATAACATCGAACTCAGGTTCACCGACGAGGCGCTGACACCGCCGAGACGCGTTCGCGGCCAATGAGCAGAGCGAGAACATCGGCGCGCGCAGGCTCCACACCATCATCGAAAACGCTTCTGGAGGACATCTCATTCAACGCCAGCGGCGACCCGATGCTGGAAGTGGTGGTGGACGAACGCTACGTACACGACCACCTGCCCGAGGACTTCAAGGGCAAGAACGTCAAAAAGTTCATACTCTAGAATAAAACCCCAGGATACAAGCCCGTAAGCCTCCAGCAGCCAGGCAGGAGGGCTTTTTCGCCCGCAAGCCTCTTGCGGGGTGCCTTTCATTCCTCATATTTTCCGCCCGTTGGGAAACAATAGCAGAAAACCCTGCTGTTGAAAGGATGTGTGGAGGAAGGCAGTTATCATGGCCGGCGTGGGGGAACCGGCTGCGGCCGCTGACGTGCAAGCTCCCCAAGCCCATGGTGCCGCTGCTGGATAAGCCGGTGATGGAATACGCCCTCGATCATTTGAAACGCCACGGCATAACCGACGTCGCGGTCACGGTGCAGTACCTGCCCGAAACCATAACCGGATATTTTAAGGACGGCTCGGACTTCGGGATGCGGCTTACCTATTCTCGGGAGGAAAAGCCTCTGGGCACCGCCGGGAGCGTGCTGCAGGCGGCGGAGGATATGGAGGAGGCCTTCCTGGTGATAAGCGGCGACGGCCTGACCGATATAGACCTGAGCGCGCGGGCTTCCACAAGGAGAAGGCGCTCAGGCTACGCTGGTGCTCAAGCGCATGGACTCCCCGCCGCATACGGGACGGGTGATGCTGAATGCGGACGGGAGCATAGACCGTTTCGTGGAAAAGCCCACCCGGCGCGCAGGTGTTCAGCGACACCGTGAACACCGGGATATACATACTGAGCCGGAGGTGCTGGGATATATAGCCAGGGACAGGCCGGTGGACTTCGCCAACGACGTGTTCCCGGCGCTTTTGAAGGACGCGCGGCCGGTGTACGGCTTCGTGACCGAAGGTACTGGTGCGACATTGGTTCGGCCGAGACGTATTTGAAAGCCCACCGCGACGTGATGGACGATGCCTGCGACGTGGGCATCAACTGGACGGACGCCAAGGACGGCATCTTTATCGGGAACGACGCGCTGGTGCATCCCGGCGCGACGCTGGAGGCGCCCTGCTATCGGTGTGGGCTGCATCGTGGAGGAGGGCGCACGGGTGGGCGCGTACTCAGTGCTGGGCACCGAGCACGGTTGCGCCCAGGCCGACGTCAAGCGTTCGGTGCTGTGGAAGAACGCGCGTATGGGCACGCGCGCGCAGGCGCGGCGCGCGGTCATGCGACGGGAGCGTTCTGCTGGATGACGCCAAGGTCCTGGAAGGCGCGGTGGTGGGCAGCGGGACGGTGATAGGCAGGAACGCGGACGTGCTTCCCCACGATGATAGGCCGGGCAAGCGGGTCGCCGACGACGCGAGCATCCGGAAGAATGTCATCTGGCAGCCGCAGCCCCGCCGGGGCGCTGAGCGAGGGCGGATGGCCGGCGCGCGGAGTGGACATGTACCCCGAATCGGTGCTGGAGATGGTCAGGGCCGCAGAAGGCCTGCGGCCCGATACATCGCGTGCTGTTGGCGCACGAGGGCGGGAGCCCGCTTCGCTGGTCTGCGACACACTGGCCGTCGGCTGGCGCTCGCTGGGCGTCACGGTGGTGCTGGCCGGCCGCACCGCTTTTGATGGTGCGTGACGCTATAATGCAGGGCGCGAGGCCGAATGGGGCATGGTCGTGCGCTCGGTAGAGGGCGAAATCACGGTCCGCGTGCTGGACCACGACGGCGTCAGCCTGGGGCGCAGGGCGTTCAGGCGCATCGCGCAGAGCGTCAACAGCGAGGCGGTTCCGCCCGCGGTGCGTCCGGGGCTGCGCGAGGTGGCCACGCTGACCATGGACGGGTGCCTCAGGCGACTGGAGCGCGCGATGCGCACGCCTGCGCTGTCCGGCGGGACGTTTGCCGTGGGCGGGAATGGCGCGGGCGCGGACGCCCTGATTTACGCGCTCAAGGAGATCGGTGCGGACGTGGGCGTGGCGGACACTGTCGAGGAGATGCTCGAAAGGGTGCAAAGCGGCTTTTTCACGGCCGGGTTCCAGGTTGACGACCGGGACGACGGACTGTGCATGGTCACGCGGGACGGTATACTGAACGAGGTGCAGATGCTGGACACCGCCATATACGCGCTGGCCCGCAACACCGGGCTGATGCGCGTGCCGCTGTATCTCGAGTGTTCGCACCATCTGGAGGAATGGCTGAACGGTCAGGGAATAGAAACGGTGCGCATCGGGCGCGAGGAAGGCGCGGCCTGGGAGGTGCTCCAGAACCAGCACGACGGGCAGACCGCCCTTTTAGTCATGACCGAGCCGGTATGCGCCGCGGTGCTGTGCGCGCAGATGTGCATGGCCGAGCCGGATTGGATGGCGTCGCCCGTGCTGCGCGAGGGGGACGTTTGCACCGTCACGCGCGAGATCGACTGCGCCCATGAGAAGCTGGGGACGCTCATCCGTGAGTTGGCGGCCGGCATAGACCCCAGGGACAGGCAGCTTATAGAGGGGGTGCGCGTGCGGCATCAGGACGGGTTCGCGCTGGTGCAGCCGCACGCTTCGCGGGCGCGCTGCCGCATCGTATGCCGCGCGAGCAACGAGGAGTTCGCTTCCGAGCTGGCGGCCATGTATGAGGACAGGGTGCGGGGCATCCTGGGTCAAAAAGACGTTAAAAGAGAGGAGTAAAGGCCGGGCGAGGTTGTCATTCAGGACATAATTCGGTATAATAACCCTTAAAGGGTGGAACGGAATTATACTTGAAAGCGAGGAAATCATTGCTTGTCACCGGAAAAAATGAATAAACTCAGAATCATACCCCTGGGCGGCGTCGGCGAGATTGGAAAGAACATGACGGTGCTCGAATACGGAGGCGACATCATCGTTATCGACTGCGGCTCCATGTTCCCCAACGAGGCCATGCTGGGGATAGACCTCGTTATCCCGGACATCAGCTATCTTATCTTCAACAAGGACAGGATACGGGGCATCCTTATCACCCACGGCCACGAGGACCACATAGGGGCGCTTCCCTATGTGCTCAAGGAGATACACGCTCCGGTCTACGGGACGCGGCTGGCGCTCGCGCTCATCGAAAACAAGCTCAAGGAGCACGACATGGCGGCCGACCTGTGCTGCGTTGCGGCGGGAGACACGCTTGAGTTGGGCTGCTTTTCCGTCGAATTCATCAAAACGACCCACTCCATCGCAGGCTGCCTGGCGCTTGCCATCCGCACGCCGGTGGGCCTGGTCGTGCACACGGGCGACTTTAAGATAGACTTTACGCCCATAGACACCGAGGCCATCGACATCGCCAAGTTCACCGAGCTGGGCGAGGAGGGCGTGCTGCTTCTCATGTCGGACAGCACCAACGTTGAGCGTCCGGGATACACCATGTCCGAGCGCTCGGTGGGCGACGCGTTCGAGCGGTATTTCAAAAAGGCCAACGGCCGTATCATCGTGGCCACGTTTGCCTCCAACATCCACCGCGTGCAACAGGTGGTGGACACGGCGATACGCGCCGGGCGGCGCGTGTGTTTTCAGGGGCGGAGCATGGTCAACATCGCGACCATGGCTCTCGAACTTGGCTACCTTACCATTGACCGGAAATGATGATAGAGGTGGAGCAGCTGCGCAACTATCCGCCCGAGCAGGTGGTCATCATCACCACCGGCAGCCAGGGCGAGCCTATGTCCGGGCTGGTGCGCATGGCCACGTCCGGCCACAGGATAGAGATCGAACCCAACGATATGGTCATTATCTCGGCCACGCCCATACCCGGCAACGAGAAGCTGGTGTCCAACGTCGTCAACCACCTCTATAAGATAGGGGCAACGGTGATATACGAGGCTCTGGCCGACGTGCACGTTTCCGGGCACGCCTGCCAGGAGGAGCTCAAGCTCATGCTCTCCCTCATCAAACCGCGCTTTTTCGTGCCGGTGCACGGCGAGTACAGGCACCTGTACCGTCACGGGGACCTGGCGAACAGCCTCGGCATCCCCAAGGAGAACGTGTTTGTGCTGGACATCGGCAACGTACTGGAGATAGACTGTGACGGAGCGCAGCTTGCCGCCGATGTCGCGTCGGGCAGCGTGATGGTGGACGGGCTGGGCATTGGCGACGTGGGGAACATCGTCCTGCGCGACCGCCGCATCCTCTCGCAGGACGGCCTGTTCGTGGTGGTGCTGGCGATGAGCCGGGAGAACGCCGCGCTGGTCGCGCCGCCCGACGTGATATCGCGCGGGTTCGTGTACGTCCGCGAGTCCGAGGACCTGATCGAGGACGCGAAGAACATCGTGTGCGAAACGCTGGAGGAAATGGACATCGCAAGCGCCGACTGGAACACGATAAAAAACGCCGTGCGCTCGGCCCTTCGGGACCATCTTTACAACAAGACCAAGCGCAACCCGATGATACTGCCCATCATCGTCGAGGTATGAGCGATGCAGGTTTACGACAAGGTCAACGAGCTGGCCGCGCTTTTGCGGGAGAGCGCGGAAGTGCAGGAGTATGAAGCGCTGAAAAGCAAAATAGAGAGCAACGAGGCTGACCGCGCTATGTTCAACGAGTACAGACAGCTCCGCGTCGAGGCGCAGACGGCCTATATGTCCGGCGCGGCGCCGGACGAGGAGAGGATTGCAAAGCTCAACAAGCTGGGCGAGGTCCTGCAGTTCAACACGGACATCGCACAGTTTATCGCGGCAGAATACAGGCTCAACAAGCTGATGGGGGACATTTACCGCATCATAGGCGAGGCGGCGGGCCTCGACCTGAGCTTCATGCGGGAATAAGGATTGTGTTGGGAGGACGGGCATGCCCATTGTGATCAACGGGGCGAACGGGGACGGTGCGCCCGAAGAGCTGTCCAGAGAATATCTGATAGAACGCGGAAAGCACAAGCTGGTCGTCTTCGTGATAAGCCTGCTTATCGTGCTGTGCATCTGCTCGACTGTCGCTACCGTCATCAACTGGGCACTGTTCGAACCGGCCAGTTTTTTCGATAACAGCAACATCGAGGTGACCATCGAGAAAAGCTCGTCGGTTTCCACCATCGCGCAGACCCTTTATGACAAGGGCCTGATACGCAGCAAGACGGTGTTCCAGCTGATGGTGGCCTTCTACAATCAGGGCGCCAGCCTCAAGGCCGGGGACTATATCTTCCAAAAGACCATGACGCCGCGGGAGATCATGTATAAGCTGGCCGCGGGCGAGAGCATGCAGGACGTTCTCACATTCACCAGCATCGAAGGGTATACGATGGAGGATGAGGCCAATTCCCTTGCCAAAACCAAGGTCATCCCCAACACGGACACCTTCCTGTCCATCGCGCGGGACGGCGCGGACTTTCTGGATTACGGCTTCATATCCGCCATCCCCGAAGCCTCGCGGGCAAAACGCAAGTATCTTCTGGAAGGCTACGTGTTCCCCGACACCTATGAGATATACGTCGGCGCGTCGGAGGCGACCATCATCTCCAAACAGCTCGCGCAGTTCAACAAGGTATTCACCAACGATTACTATGCGCGCGCCGAGGAACTGGACATGACGGTCGACCAGGTGGTGACCCTCGCCTCCATTATCCAGAAGGAGGCAAAACCCGCTGATTTCCGCAAGGTTTCGGCCGTGCTGCACAACCGCCTGGACAAAGGGATGAAGCTGGAATCCTGCGCCACAGTGCAGTACGCGCTGGGCATCAAGCGGTTCAACCTCACCAGCACGGACATCCACAGCGACTCGCCCTACAACACGTACCGCTACGCCGGCTATCCCGTGGGGCCTATCTGCAACCCCGGCAAGGACGCCATCGAAGCGGCGCTTTACCCGGACGAGGACTATCTGAAGGGCGGTTATAAGTATTTCTGCAACAAGGACCCCAAGGACGGCGAGCTCGTTTTCAGCAAAACGCTTGACGAACACCAGCAGAACGTCGAAAAATACCGCCCGCTTTGGGAAGCGTACGACACGGAACACGGCTATTGAGGTCTGGGAACAGAATAAAAAGCCGGCCTACCCACGACGGAAGGCCGCTTTTTTGTGCGCCCTGCTCCGTGCCGGCCGCGCTGAGGACAAACAAAAACGCCCGACTGCCCGCATACGCTATACGAGATTGAATTGCGGGAGTTGATGGGATGCTGGATATCGCGGCATGGATATTTGAAAACGCGCTCTGCCTTTTCGCCTACATCACCGGGCAGTCCTCCTTCCCCAAAACGCTGACCCCGGAGGAGGAGCGTATGTACCTTGAACGCCTCGCACAGGGAGACCCGCATGCGCGGGACGTGCTGATAGAGCGAAATCTGCGGCTGGTAGCGCACGTTATCAAAAAATACACCAACACGGGCAAGGAAACCGAGGACCTCATCTCCATCGGCACGATAGGTCTTATCAAGGGCGTTTCCACCTATAACATGGATAAGGGCACACAGCTCGCGACCTACGTGGCCCGCTGCATCGAAAACGAGATACTCATGTCCATCCGGGCGTCGAAGAAGCCGAATCAGGCCATATCCCTGAACGATCCCATAGGAACCGACCGCGACGGGAACGAGATGAGCCTGATGGATGTGCTCTACACCCAGGGGGATTCGGTGACCGAGGAGGTGGAGCGCAAGCTTCAGGCCGCCAAGGTGCGCCGGATGATACAGGAGGTGCTGACCAAGCGCGAGCGCATCGTGGTCGAGCTGCGCTACGGCCTGCGGAGCAGCCGGATACTGACGCAGCGCGAGATCGCGCGGCTGCTGGGGATATCCCGCTCGTACGTGTCGAGGATAGAAAAGCGCGCGCTGCAAAAACTGTATAGAAAGCTGAACGAAGGCAAGGATTAGGCTTGCGCGCAAGGATATGGCATAACAATTGTTTCATCCATGTACGCACGTGCGGTTTTTGCCCTGACGGGCAAACGCACATGGGCCGATTGATCATACCTGCTTCGCTGTTATGGTATAATACTGGTAAAACAAGGAGAGAGGACATGCAGAAGATACGCTTCGGGCCTTCGGGCAACTCCGACGCGTTTTACGAACAGGGGCATAAGAGCACTTGGGAGGCGCCGAAGTGGCTCCATGAGATGGGCCTTGACGCCTTTGAATATTCGTTCGGGCACGGCGTGCGCATCAAGCGGGACACGGCCGCAAGAATAGGCGAAGAGGCGGCGAAGTACGGCCTTGCAGTCAGCGCGCACGCGCCGTATTACATCAATCTGGCGGACGGCTCGGACAGGGGACGGGAAAAGAACATAAAGCACCTGCTGGCCGCCGTGCGCGCCGCGTCGTGGATGGGCGCGGCCCGGGTGGTGGTGCACCCCGGTTCGGTGTCCGGCGTGGACCGCGATGAAGGGCTGGCGATTGCAAAGGAAAGCCTGCAGGACATCATGGCCGTGCTGGACGCGGAGGGGTTTGGGGGCGTCCGGCTGTGCATTGAAACGATGGGCAAAAGGAGCCAGTTGGGGACGGTGGAGGAGGTCATGGCGCTGTGCGCGCTGGACCGGCGCCTGCTCCCCACGCTGGATTTCGGTCACATCGACGCGCGGGGCGGCGGCTCGCTCAAAGCGCCGGAAGACTTTGCCGCCGTGCTGGACGCAGTGGAGCGCGCGCTGGGAGCGGACAGGCTTTATGCCGCGCACATCCATTTCAGCCGCATTGAGCACACGGCTGCGGGTGAGAAGCGCCACTGGACGTTTGCCGACACGCAGTACGGCCCGGACTTCGAGCCGCTGGCCCTCGAGCTGGCCCGGCGAAAGCTCGCGCCGGTCGTGATCTGCGAGTCCAAGGGCACGATGGCAGAGGACGCACTGAAGATGAAGCAAATATACGGGGCCGCGCTCAGACTGCTGGAAAGCGGAGGGGAAGCATGAGAACAAAGGCGCTGTTAAACGACCTGCAAAACGAGGGCATCGACGCGTACTGGTGCGTGAACGCCACCAACAGGCGGTATCTCAGCGGGTTCACGGGCAGCGCGGGTGCGCTTTTGATACACCCGGACCAAAAACTGCTGTTTACTGATTCGCGCTACACGCTGCAGGCCAAACAGCAGGCGCCGGGGTTCACGGTGGTGGAGTGCGGGCCGGGGGCGCTGGAGACGCGCATCGCGGAAATCTGCGCCGGCCTCAGGGTCGGGCGGCTCGGATTTGAAGAAGACGACGTGACGGTGTCCGACTATGAACGCATGCAAAAAGCGTTGGGCGCGGGAGTCGCGCTGGTTCACGCAGGGGAGGCCGTACGCCGCCTGCGCGCGGTGAAGTCGCCGGACGAGTTGGAGAAAATACGGGAAGCGGCGCGCATCGCAGACCAGGTGTTTGAACATATATTTCGATTTATAAAGGAGGGGATGCGCGAAAAGGACGTGGCGCTGGAGATAGAGTACCAGATAAAAAAGCGGTGCGACGGCGTGTCCTTCGACACCATCGCTGCGTCCGGCCCCAACAGCGCGCTGCCCCACGCGCAGCCCGGCGAACGCAGGCTGAAAAAGGGCGACGCGCTGGTCATGGATTTCGGGGCGGTGCATCAGGGGTACTGCTCTGATTTTTCCCGCACGATATTCATCGGCCCGATTGATAAAGCGATGCAGACAGTATATAATACCGTATGGAAAGCGCAGGAAGCCGCGCTCAACGGCATCCGCGCCGGGATGCCGTGCCGGGACGCCGACGCGCTGGCCCGCGGTGTGATTAAGGCCGCGGGGTATGGCGAGGCCTTCGGGCACGGGCTGGGCCACGGCGTGGGGATGGACATCCATGAGGCCCCGCGCGTATCCTGCGCATCCGATGAAACGCTCACCGAGGGCATGGTCGTGACCGTCGAGCCGGGCATATACGTGCCCGGGCTGGGCGGCGTACGCATAGAGGATCTGGTCGTCGTACAAAAGGACGGAGTTCAGATTCTGACCGCGGCCACGAAGGCGTGCCTGCAAATATAAAATATCGTTGACGGAGGTACCCATATGATTTCAGCCGGCGATTTTCGGAAAGGCGTCACCATCGATATAGACGGACAGGTTTGGACCATCGTGGACTTCCAGCACGTCAAGCCCGGCAAGGGCGCCGCGTTTGTCCGCACCAAGATAAAGAACGTGGTGACCGGGGCGGTGCTGGAAAAGACGTTCAGCCCGACCGAGAAGTTCCCCAAGGCGCACATCGATAAAAAGGAGATGCAGTACCTCTACAGCGACGGGGAGCTGTATTATTTCATGGACACCGAGACTTTCGAGCAGCTCCCGCTGAACTTCGACATGGTGGAGAGCGCGCTCCCTTTCATCAAGGAGAACATGAACGTGAGCATCAAGTTTTTTAAGGGTGAGGCCTTCTCGGTGGAGCCGCCCAACTTCGTCGAGCTGGAAGTGACCGAAACCGACCCCGGCTTCAAGGGCGACACCGCTACGGGCGCGACCAAGCCCGCCACGCTGGAGACGGGATACAAGCTGATGGTGCCATTGTTCGTGGAGCAGGGCGACATACTGCGGGTGGACACGCGTACCGGGGAATACATGGAGCGCATGTAGCGTAAAGGAGAAATCATGAGCTATCTGAGCGAGAGGATCTCTTATCTTAAAGGCCTTGCCGAGGGCCTGAACATCGACAGGGAAACGCGGGAGGGACGGTTCATGCTGGCTCTTGTTTCGGTTATGGACGAGATGACCGACGTGCTGGACGAGCTGGAGGACCAGAACGCCGAGCTGCTGGACGCCATTGAGGACCTGCAGGGGACGGGATACCGCTTCCGTACGGACGACGCGCTGGATGACGACGACGGACAGGACGGCAGCGATATATACGAGGAATTCGTGGCGCTGGAGTGTCCCGAGTGCGGGGAGGTCGTGTACTTCGACCAGTCCATGCTCCACTCCGAGAACGACCTTATCTGTCCGGAATGCAACGCCCCCATTGTGACCAACGTCGCAGAAACGGAAGATGACGAGGAAGACGAAGACTGATAAAAGCCCGCAAAGGGCATCAAAAGGCCGCCGGCGCGGAAAGCGCCGGCGGCCTTTTTGTGTTATCGGTTGTGATAAAACACGCAGCCGGCGCATATGTATAGCATGACGAAAAAACGGGAGGCGGGAACGGATGGGAGCAAGCTGGCAAAAGGATCTCATGCAGTATCTCCCCGAGGCCATCCGGGCCGCGCTCCGCGCGCTTGCGCCCGGTCTCGCGGACGCCGTGGAGGAGATCCGCATCCGCGCGCTGCGGCCGCTGAGCGTGATAGCCGGCGCGAAGGACGTGTTCGTGGACGCTTCGGGCAGGCCGTGCGCGGAAAAGGACGCCCTGCTGGTGACCCGGGAGCACGCGGACGAGGTGTTTGAGCGGGTCACGCGCGCGTCGGTGTACGCTGTGGAGCACGAGCTGGAAAGCGGGTACACCACCCTTCCCGGCGGCTACCGCGTGGGCTTTTGCGGCAAGACGGTCATGCGCGGCGGCGCGCCGGCCATCGTGGCCCCCTGCGCGTCCTTCAATATTCGCATCGTGCGCCAGGTCATCGGGTGTGCCGCGAAGGTCCTCCCCTTCATCTGCGACGGCGTGAGCGTCCATTCGACGCTTGTGATATCCCCGCCCGGCCTGGGCAAGACCACGCTGCTGCGCGACCTCGTGCGCAGCTTGAGCATGGGGCTTGGCTGCAGGGGATTTCAGGTCAGCGTGGTGGACGAGCGGTCCGAGATCGCCGCGTGCTACGGCGGCATCCCGCAGACCGAGCTTGGTCCCCGCGCCGACGTGCTGGATGGCTGCCCCAAGGAGCATGGCATGCGGATGCTGCTGCGCTCGATGGCACCGGACGTGCTGGTGGTCGATGAACTGGCGCGCGCCGGGGAGTATGAGGCCGTGCGGGACGCCGCTGGCGCGGGCGTGGCCGTTATCGCCTCGGCGCACGGGGAGAGCATGGCGCAGGTGCTGGAGCGCCCGGCGTTTGAGAGCTGCAGGAGGCACCCGGCGTTCACGCGGTGCGTGGTGCTGGGCCGCGGCAAGGGTCCGGGGCGGGTGCTGGGCGTCTACGCGCTGCCGGGGGGCGAGGAGGTACGGGCATGCGGGTAGCGGCGATATGCGTGCTGGTCTGCGCGTGCGGCTTCTGGGGCATGCGCCGCGCGGGCAGGCTTTCGGGGCGCATCGAACAGCTCCTGATGGCGATGGAAGCGCTCCGGCGGCTGCAGGGGTACATGCTGCACTGGAAGCGCGAGCTGTGCGACGCGCTGATAAGCGCGGGCACCGCGCGGGGCCTGGGCGCCGTTTTGAAAACCGCGGGCGGGCGCATGCAAGAAGAGTACGACGCGCTGCCCGGCGCGGTGCTTTCCAATACGCTGGAAAAGGCCCAAAAGGAGGAATTGCGCGAACTCCATGCAAAGGACTGGAACGTGCTTTACGAGTTTTTTTCCTCGCTGCACATGCTGGACAGCGAGCAGGCGGGCGCGCGGTTCGGGTTCGTGATGG
>JAXGQA010000023.1:0-22971 GCA_040766645.1 Christensenellales bacterium
CGGCGGCGAAAAATCAATGTCCCGATATGGGCGCCTTCTGTCAGACAGCATTTACAGGTCATATCTGGAATTGATTGATGATACCAAACGTCATAACATCCGCCATCCTCAGCGCCTGATCCTGAATAGCGTCATATTGGCTGATGCTGTCCTCGTATTGCTGGTTAAGTATCTGTACCGCTTCGTCTTCGGTCATTTTCAAGTGGTCATATAACATGGACTGCCAATCCGCCTGACTCCAAAATGGATTAATATTCCCCAGGAAGGCTGCAATGTCATCCGCGTTTGCATACCATTTGTTACGCTGCTCCATGACGGCTCTTGTGTTTCCGGCTTTAGCAGCGTTCACCAGTTGCGCGGCGATTAAAAGATGGTCTGTAAAGAGTTGTTCGAACCGCATAGCCGCTTGGTTTCCATACAATGGCCTAAGCTGGTTTGCAAAATCAACGGGGTTGCGCAGGAGCCGTTTGGTTACAAAATCCAAATCCTTTAAATTCATGGCTGCGCTGATGATGAATGATCTGGTCCACATCACGTGTTCGACCCAGAGCTTACGCATTGTATTTGATACTTGCAGCTGTTCCGGCGTCAGGCAAGTATCTATAAACCGATTATTTGCCCAATACATAATGATTTCCTCCATATTTTGTTGTATTATTTTATGTTTGTTCAGGATGGGTTGTTCCTTAAAGGAGATGGATGCCGGAACTGTAAGGTCGTCCATGCAGGAGGCTGCCCTTGACATCCATGAGGAATATGGTATGATTTAGGTGGCTGAGCCGCGAGATTTTACTCTTTCGGCGAAGCGCTTAGACCCGGTACTGACACGAAGACTCGTTCTGAAGTGAAAGGCACAGCGATTCACACGGACAGATATGCGCTTTTCACGAGCGCATTTTTTATTGGGAGCGTGCGGCATGGAAACAGAAACACGAGTGGCCATCATCGGCATCATCGTCGAAAATCCCGATTCCGTGGAACTGCTCAACGGCATATTGCACGCCTACGCGCAATATATCATCGGCCGCATGGGCATACCCTACCACGCGAGAAACGTATCCATCATCAGCGTGGCCGTCGACGCGCCGCAGGACGTCATCAGCGCCCTGTCCGGCAAAATCGGCAAGCTGCCCGGCATCGCCGTGAAAACGGCTTATTCCAATGTGGGGGCAAAAGTATGAACAACGACGTGAAAGCGCTCATCGACAAGCTCGAAACGGACCGGACGCTCAGCCGCGCCGGGTATTTGACGCTGCTGGAAAACCAAACGCCCGAAGCGACCGCGTATCTTTTCGATCGGGCGCGCGCGGGCAGGCAGGGCGTATACGGGACCGACGTCTACATGCGCGGCCTTATCGAATTCACCAACTACTGCAGGAACGACTGCTACTGCGGCATCCGGAAAAGCAACCGCGACGCGGACCGGTACCGCCTGACCCAAGAGCAGATTCTGGAGTGCTGCGCGGCCGGCCATAAACTCGGCTTTCGCACCTTCGTGCTGCAGGGCGGCGAGGACCCCTTTTCACGGACGACAAGATCGTGGATATCGTTCGCTCCATCAAAAGGCGTATCCCGACTGCGCCGTGACCCTGTCCATCGGCGAGAAGCGCCGCGAAAGCTATCAGGCCTATTTCGACGCGGGCGCCGAGCGCTACCTGCTCCGCCACGAGACGGCCAACGACGCCCATTATAAAGAAGCTCCATCCCAAAGAGATGTCCCTCGACAACCGCAAGCGATGCCTGTTCGACCTCAAGGAGATCGGGTATCAGGTGGGCTGCGGATTCATGGTGGGTTCGCCTTATCAGACCAACGAATGCCTCGCGGACGATCTCCTTTTCATCAGGGAGCTTGACCCCCATATGGTGGGCATCGGCCCCTTCATCCCGCACAGCAGCACGCCCTTTGCGGCGCACCCCGCGGGAACGCTGGAGCAAACGCTGTTTTTGCTGGGCGTCATCCGGCTGATGCTGCCCAGCGCGCTGCTGCCCGCGACCACCGCCCTGGGGACCATCCATCCATCGGGGAGGGAGCAAGGCATCTTGGCCGGCGCGAACGTAGTGATGCCCAACCTTTCGCCGGTCGGCGTGCGCAAGAAATACATGCTGTACGACAACAAGATATGCACCGGCGACGAGGCGGCGGAATGCCGCCGGTGCATGCACGGCCGCATGCAGCGCATCGGGTACGATTTGGTCGTCTCCAGAGGCGACTATAAAGCCATATAGACCCAATCAAACTAACGGGGAAGAATCCTTCTGACCCGAAAGAAAGGAACAGCCATGTATAATCCAAAGTCTTTGAAAGCGACGGAATTCATCTCCCATGAAGAAGTGCTCGAAACGCTTGCCTACGCCGAAGCCAACAAACACAACGCAGCGCTGATCGACGCCATCATCGAAAAGGCCAAACTGCGCAAGGGCCTCTCCCACCGGGAAGCCGCGGTCCTTCTGGACTGCGACATCGAGGAGAAGAACCGGGAGATCTATGCGCTGGCCGAGCAGATTAAGAAGGATTTCTACGGCAACCGCATCGTTTTGTTCGCCCCGCTGTATTTATCCAACTACTGCGTCAACGGCTGCGTTTATTGCCCCTATCACCAGAAGAACAAGCATATTGCCAGAAAGAAGCTGACGCAGGAGGAGGTCGCCCGCGAGGTCGCCGCGCTACAGGACATGGGCCATAAGCGGCTGGCCATTGAGTCGGGCGAAGACCCCGTCAACAATCCCATCGAGTACATTCTGGAGTGCATCGACACCATCTACAGCGTCAAGCACAAGAACGGCTCCATCCGCCGGGTCAACGTCAACATCGCGGCCACCACGGTGGAGAATTACAAAAAGCTCAAGGACGCCGGCATCGGCACATACATCCTTTTTCAGGAAACCTACCACAAGGAAAGCTACGAAAAGCTCCATCCGACCGGCCCCAAGCACGATTACGCCTACCACACCGAGGCGATGGACCGGGCGATGCAGGGCGGCATCGACGACGTCGGGGTGGGAGTGCTGTTCGGCCTCGAGCTTTACCGCTATGAATTCGCCGCGCTCCTGATGCACGCCGAGCATCTGGAAGCGGTGCACGGCGTGGGCCCGCATACCATCAGCGTCCCCCGGATACGCCGCGCCGACGACATCGATCCCAGTGTGTTCGACAACGGCATCGACGACGACACCTTCGCCAAAATTGTTGCCTGCATCCGCGTATCCGTCCCCTACACCGGCATGATCGTCTCTACCCGGGAAAGCCAGGCATGCCGGGAAAAAGTGCTGCATCTGGGCGTTTCCCAGATAAGCGGCGGTTCCAAGACCAGCGTAGGCGGATACTACGAACCCGAGCCGGAGGACGACAAGTCAGAGCAGTTCGATGTCAGCGACACGCGCACGCTGGACGAGGTGGTCCAATGGCTGATGGAATTGGGGTATATCCCCAGCTTCTGCACCGCCTGCTATCGGGAGGGCAGGACGGGAGACCGCTTCATGAGCCTGTGCAAAAGCGGCCAGATACAGAACTGCTGCCACCCCAACGCGCTGATGACGCTCAAAGAATATCTGGAAGACTATGCCCGGGCCGAAACCAAAACCCTCGGCGAATCGCTGATACAGGCCGAAATCAGCAACATCCCCAAGGACAAGGTAAAGCAGCTCGTCCGCGACAACCTCGTCCGCATCGAAGCCGGGCAAAGGGATTTCCGGCTGTAGGTGGGCGGGAAGGGGCAGATGGGCTCCGACATGTCCGCCAGCCAACCAATTCAGCTTGCCCGTTCCCCCGGGGACCCCGCAAAGCGAAGCTTTGTGGGGAGAAGGAGGAGCAACAAAGCGGCACGAAGAATCCCCGGCCACAAAGTGACCGGGGATTATGAGTGGAGCCTGGTTTGCTCCGACGTGGTGCGAAGGACGGGACTTGAACCCGTACGGTTGCCCACACGCCCCTCAAACGTGCGCGTCTGCCAGTTCCGCCACCCTCGCATGTGTTCGGTTCTCGCGAATCCGGATGTTATTATATCTTTTTGGCGCCCCAAAGTCAAGCCAAATTATGTTCCCTTCGGGGCCGCGTCGTTGATATACCAGCGCTCTATGTGGTTGTAATAATACCGGTCGTAAAGGCCTTCCACGCTCTGCGTTTTGCCGTCGGTGAGCATGCTGTACGTCCTGAAGCACAGGCTGATAATGGGCACGTCGCTAACAATCTTTTCCTGAATCCCCCTCATCTTGCTCTTCGCGCCGTCCTCGTCCGTGCTCCTGGCAAAATCATCCAGCAGGCTGTTCATGTCGCCGTTCGAATAGCCGGAATAGTTTATGTTGCCGCCGCTTGACAAAAGCGGGCGCAGGTCGAGGCTCCTGTCGAGGTTGAACCCGCACAGCGCGAGGTCGAAATCGCGGTCATCCAGCGCGTCCTGGTAATCGTCCCAGCTCTTGGTCACGATAACGACGTTTATACCGACCTCGGCCAGCTGCTCCTTTATGGCCAGAGCCATGTCCTTTCGCACCGTGCTGGTGAGGTTCTCGTCGACCAGGAGCTTTAACTCAAGCGTCCGTCCCTGCGCGTTCTTGCGGTACTTCTGCGTCTCGTCTTCCGGCATCTTCCAGCCGAGGCCGTCCAGTATCTCCCCAGCCGTCTTGGGCTTGTACTCGTATACGGCCGTGCTGGCGTCGTACAGCCAGTGTCCAGGCGGTATGGGCGTGTCCACCGTAACCGAATGGCCGAGGAAGGCGCGGTCGGATATCTCCTTGGTATCCAGTGCGTAGCTCAGCGCCTGCCGCATCTCGAGTTTTGAAAGCTTTGCGCGTATGTTGGGCAAAAGGCACTCGATGCGCTGCGTGGTGATGGAGATAAGGCCGCTGTCGCCGCTCCCCGAGCGGCTCTCCGCCGTTATCGACTGCGTGGGCACCATGTTCAGCGCGCCCGCGCTGAAGGATGACAACGCGCTTTCATTGTCGGGCACGGCCACTGCCTCTATCTTGTCGATGTAGGCGCGCTGCTTCCACCATTTTGTGTTGGCCTCAAGCTTGAGCCCGGAGGAATCGCTGGACGTGACCGTGTACGGGCCTGTCCCGTTGGGCAGTGCGGTGTCTATATTGCGCGCGTGTGCATAGGCCCTTGACAGGATGGGGAAACACAGTGCGTCTAGCACCGTGCGGCCTTTTTCCCGGGCCTTGACTAGGAGCGTCTGGTCGTCCGGGGCTTCCATGTCCTCTATTCTGTCCACGACCTTGTCCTTATAAATGCACTCGTCGCTGTCGTAGGATTTGATCAGGCCATAGGTGAAAACGATGTCGTCGGCCTTGAGCGCGCCGCCCCGCTGCCACTCTATCCCCTTCTCCAGCTTGAAGGTCCACGTCTTGCCGCCGTCGCTGGTTGAAAAGCTGTCGGCGACGCCGGCGACGATGCGCCCGGTATCGTCGTACTGCAAAAGGCTCTCGTAAGTCAGCCAGCCAATGCTGACCATGTCCGACGTCGCGGCCTTCAGCGGGTTCAGCGTCCCGGGGTTTTGGGGCATGGGAATCTTAAGCGTGCCTCCTTGCCGGGGCACCTGAAGTGTGGCCGCCGCTGTCGGCGTGGGTGTGGTTGCAGGCGTGACGCTACGGCTGGAACAGCCTTTTGCTATAAGCGCGACCGCGACCGCCACCGCTGCCAACGCCAGTATCAGAAGCGCCCAGAGCGGGCCTTTTTTTCTTTTCACCCACCTACCGATAGGCGGGATAGAGTTCCTTGTATTGTTCATTGGCGTCCAACACCTTGCTCACGTATTGCCTCGTTTCGTCGTAAGGGATGTGGCTCAGCGTCTTCCCGTCCTTGGAGCAGGCGGGGTCTTTCAGCCAGCTGTCCACCTTCCCCGGTCCTGCGTTGTAGGCGCTGAGCACGAGTTGCAGCCTCCCGCCGTAGCGTTCGGACAGGTATCTGAGGTACCAGCACCCCATGCGCATGTTCAGCTGCGGGTCGGTGAGCATGCTTGTTTTGAACCCGTCCATTTTCAGGCGCCAGGCGATCCATTCCCCGGTGTCCGGCATGATCTGCATCAGCCCGATTGCGCCCTTGCCGGACACGGCACCCGGGTCGTATTTGCTTTCGATATAGGTCACCGCGGCGACGAGATACACGTCCAGGCCGTATTCCTCGGCCATTTCGGAAACCGTTTCCAGATGCGCCTTTTGATAAGTAGAGCGCAGGATCATGTCCTTTGCGATAAGCCCCGCGACCACCAAAAGTGCCGCCGCCGCGACGCCGGCGCATATCCACAGTATTTTTCTTTTCCATCTTGTGCCAATTTTACCCACTATTCCCCCGAAGCCGCGCAACGGTATCCTCCCACAGGGCGTTTACCTGCGCCAGCAATGCTTTCTTCGTTTCGTTGTTTGTAAGGATATGGTCCGCGTAGGGCCGCTTTTTATGGGAGGGCATCTGGCTGTCCATGCGCGCCTGCGCCTGCTCTTCGTTCAGCCCGTCGCGCAGCATGATGCGCTGACGGCGCACCGCGTCGTCCGCTTCGACGAGCCAAACCTCGGACGTCATGCCCTGCATGCCCGCCTCAATCAGCAGGGGCGCTTCCAGCACCACCACCGCGCCGGGGTCCTCCCCGGCTATGGCGTCCAGCGTACTCTGCACGTCCGCTATGATGAGCGGATGCAGCAGCGCATTAAGCCTCTTGCGCGCTTCCCCGTCCCCGAATACGATGCGTCCCAGCGCCCCCCGGTCAAGCCGCCCGTCGGGAAGGAACACCCCCGGCCCGAACGCTTCCCGTATCCTCCTCGCGCCCTCGGTGCCCGGCCGGACCACCTTGCGCGCCACCTCGTCGGCGCTTATCACCCGCGCGCCCAGCTCCTTGAGCCGCGCGCAAACGTCCGATTTCCCGGATGCGATGTTTCCCGTCAGCCCGATAACATGCATACTCTATCCCACCGCGTTATTTGGCGTCATACCATGTGTGCCCGGCCCGGACATCGACTACCAGCGGCACCGCGAGCGAAAGCACCTGCTCCATGCAGTCCCTGAGGACCGCGCCGGCCTCCTGCTCCTCTTCCGCGGGCGCCTCAAGTATCAATTCGTCGTGTACCTGCAACACCAGTCGCGCGCCCAGATGCTTTTCCTTCAGCGCCCGGTCCGCCCGCACCATGGCCACCTTGATGATGTCCGCCGCAGTGCCCTGTATGGGCGTGTTCAGCGCCACGCGCTTGCCGAAGGAGCGGACGTTGAAGTTGGGCGATGCCAGCTCGGGCAGGTACCGCCTGCGGCCCATCAGCGTGGTGACGTAGCCGTCGCGCTTGCCGCGCTCCACGATCTCTTCCATGTACTGCCGCACGCCCGGATACCGTTCGAGATACTTTTCGATATAGGCCTTGGCCTGCTTTCTCGGTATCCCGAGGTTGCGTGCCAGCCCGAAATCGCTGATGCCGTACACGATGCCGAAGTTGACGGCCTTGGCGCTGGAGCGCATCGCGCCGGTCACCCGGTCTATGGGCGTGTCGAACACCTCCGCGGCCGTGCGCGCGTGGATGTCCTGCCCGGCGCGGAAGGCGCCTATCAACGTCTCGTCCCCGGATATATGCGCCAGCACGCGCAGCTCGATCTGCGAATAGTCCGCGCCGATGAGTATCCTGTCCGGGCCGCCGGGCACGAAGGCCTTGCGCAGCTCGCGTCCCATCTCGGTGCGCACGGGGATGTTCTGGAGGTTGGGCTCGGTGGAGCTGATGCGCCCGGTGGCCGTTACCGTTTGTTTGAAGCTGGTGTGCACGCGGTGCGTTATCGGGTCGGCCGCGCGCAAAAGACCCTCCGCGTAGGTGGCCTTCAGCTTTTGTATCTTGCGGTACTCTATGATCCTCGGAACGATGGGATGCTCGGACGCTATCCCTTCCAGCACCTCGATGTCGGTGGAATATCCGGTTTTTGTCTTTTTCCCGCTGGCCAGCCCGAGCTCCTCGAAAAGGACCTCTCCCAGCTGGCGCGGCGAGTTGAGGTTGAACGGGTGCCTGGCCAGCGCGTATATCTCATTGGTCAGACCGTCCAGCGCCTGTCCGTATTCGCGGTTCAGCGTTTCCAGCATGTCGGTGTCCACACAGAAGCCGAGCGTTTCCATGTCGAAAAGGACCCGGGTCAGCGGCAGCTCGACTTCGGTGTAGAGTTCTTCCATGCCTTCCCGGACCACTTTGGCGCGCATGACCCTCCCGGCCGAATACACCGCCGCGGCGTTGCCCGCGCCCTCACCGATGTACTTCTCGGTCAGCGCCTCAATCGACGCGCCGCCCTGCGTCGGGTCCAGCAGATAGGCGGCCGTGAGCACGTCGTCGCACTCGCCCAGCAGCTGGATATCCCACCGCGCGAGGTCGTGCATAGCCCTCTTGAGGTCGTACACCGTCTTTTTGACCGCCGGGTCGCTAAACAGAAGGTTCAGCGCCATATACACCTGCTGCGGCTCCATGCCGGGGTCGAGCAGCGTATGGGTATCGACCGGCTTATAGTATTTGTCGCCGCCGGCCGCGATGGTCAGCTCGGGCTGGAGGGTGAACGCCATGCTCCCTGCTTTGCGCACTGCTTCCACCACTTCGTGCAGCGCGCCGAGGTCTCGGACCTCCACCGCTTCCGCGCCGGGCGCCACCGGTTCGGGTGCCGCTGTCCCCTGTGCCTGCGCGCCGCGGTCCATTATGCGCCTGTATATGGATTTAAGCTCCAGCTCCGCGAAAGGCTCCTGTATGCTGGCCGGGTCGGGCCATGTGAACGCAAGATCGTCGAGTTCGATGTCCAGCCTAACGTCGCGGTCGATGGTCCCCAGACGCTTGCTCATCAGCGCCTGCTCGGCGTACTCGGACAAAAGCTGCCCGAGCTTGCCCTTGACCTCGTTGCGGTGTTCCAGAACGCCCTCCACCGAGCCGTACTGCGCGATGAGCTTTACGGCGGTCTTTTCGCCGACGCCGGGGATGCCGGGGATGTTGTCGGACGCGTCGCCCATCAGGCCCTTGACGTCGATGAGGCTGGCGGGCGGTATGCCCCACTCGCTCCGGATGCGCTCGCTGTCGTAGCGCTCGGTCTGCGTGATTCCACGCTTGGTCAGCACGGCCTCCACCCCGTCGCCGACCAACTGCAGGGCGTCCCGGTCGCCGGTGAACAGCAGCACGGGCATACCTTCTTTTTGCGCGCGGGCGGACAGCGTACCCAGTATGTCGTCGGCCTCGTACCCCGGCTTGGATACGACACGTATGCCCATCGCCTGCAAAAGGCCGTGTATGGAATCGAGCTGTTCATTGAGTTCGTCGGGCGTGGGCTTCCTGCCTGCCTTGTACTCCCCGTACGTTTCGTGCCGGAAAGTCGGTCCCTTGAGGTCGAACGCGACGGCGACATGCGTCGGCTCCTCTTCGGTGAGCACGCGTATCAGCATATTCAAAAAGCCGTGGATGGCATTGGTGGCGGCGCCGGCCGATGTGGTGAGCGGCGGAAGCGCATAGAATGCACGAAACATCAGACTGTTGCCGTCAACGACTATCAGTTTGGGCAAGGGTGCATCCTCCTTCCGTTATGGTTACAAAGGTACCACACCTGCCCGATAATTGCAAATCCGGCACCCCCTCCGCCGGGCCTTATCTCCAGCCGTACACAACGGTGACCGTTGCTGAAACATCCAGCGTCCCGGGGGACACGGGCACGCTTTTCGCACTGTCTTGGGCGGTGCGGTAATCCTCATAATAGGGGATCGGGGTGTCCGGGCCCGACTCCTCTATGCGCAGGGCTTCCCCCAGGTCGCGCCCGCCCGCCGACGCGATGGCCTCGGCCTTGATCCGCGCTTCCTTGACCGCAAGGGCCAGCGCCTGCCCGTACGCCTTGTCCGCGTCCTTGAGGCCGAACGCGATGCTCACGTTGGTGTTGGCGCCCGCGTCGGCCGCCGCGTCCAGGAGTTCGCCGGCTTTGGCGAGTTCTGTCAGCTCGAACCGTATCGTGTTGGTCACGTCGTAGTTGATGACCGAACGCTCGGTATAGGACGGGTACACGCTGTAGTCCGTGGTCTGGATGGCGTCATCGCTGAGGCCGAAGCGCCTGACCGCGTCAATCACCTTCTGCATGGCCTGCGCGTTCTCCGCCTGCGCCTGCCTGGCCGTTTTGGCGCGCGTATACACGCCCAGTGTGATGGTGGCCTTGTCCGGCTTGACCGACACCTTCTGGGTGGCGGTCACGTGGATGCCGTCGGCCTGCTCTCCTTCCACCAGCACCGTCCGTTCGCCCCCGTCGCACGCGGTCAACAGCAGCATAAGGCCCGCCAGCAGACAGGCCGCGAGGCATGTTCTTTTCATCATGGATATCCCCTCCAAACGGTTTTCGGGCCTTCCCGGACCCCTACCGTTTGGACGGTTCCGCGACTTCGTTGTTCCCTTGCCTTTGCAAAACGGATTTGAGGATGTTGCGCGCGCGGTTGATGCGCGACTTCACGGTGCCGATGCTGCAGTTGGTCATCTCGGATATGTCCTGATACGAAAAGCCCTGCATGTCCCGAAGGACGATAACCGTCCTGTATATCTCGTTCAGGCCGCCGACCGCCGCGAGGATTCCCGAATAGCCCTCCCGCGACTCGACGACCGCTTCGGGTAAAGGGGCGCCGTCCACAAACCCCGACGACTCGCCGTCGGTCATGTCGATGAGCGCGACGTTACGCTTTTTGCGCTTGCGTATCTCGTCAAGGCAGGTGTTCACGGTTATCCTGTATACCCAGCTGGAAAATCTGCACGCCCCCTTGAAGGAGCCGATGTGCCTGTACGCCTTGATGATGGCCTCCTGTGCCATGTCCTGCGCGTCGCTCGGGTTCCCCATCATCCGGAGCGCTATATTGTATATCCGCTTTTCGTACAGCGTTATGAGTTCCTCAAAAGCATCGATGCTTCCCCGAATCGCCTTTTCCAGAGTCGCGTTTTCGTCCGTCAGCATGATCCCCTCCCGCCAGCGGGTGACCCGCTTTACAAGAGTATGCATATAGTGTAATTGCCGCGTCCGGCTTTGTAAACCGGCGGGGACGGCGGGAAAACCGAGGACGGGCGAATATTCGGCCATACGGGCGGGAACAGAGTTGCAATACCGCTTTTCACATGGTAAAATATTTAGCACGTGCCGAAGTGGTGGAATTGGCAGACGCGCTGGACTCAAAATCCAGTATGGGCGACCATGTGTGGGTTCGAGTCCCACCTTCGGCACCACTGCGTCGGAGCAAACTGCGCTCCGGTCATAATCCCTGTATTGCTTTGCAATACAGGGATTATGACCGGAGCGCTCCGTTGCTCCTCCTTCTCCCCACAAAGCCTGCGGCTTTACGGGGACCCCATGGCGGATGCGAAATTTGTTCTGCGCAATGCCATAAATATATGGCATGATTTATAAAGCGAAATGCATGTCGAGCCTTTTTTAGTCTGTTTACGAAAAGGAGGCTTACGCGCCTGGCTTTTCAGTGCTTTCCGCCCCGCCTGGTCTGTCAGATTCGGAGAAGTTATGGGGATTCAATAAAGAGGCTTCATTTTTCATGTTGTCTCCTTCTGAACCGATACTTTCTTAACAACCCGTGCTATTATGTTTATTTTAAGAAACGATAATATCCTGCTTGTGTATCGTTTGGAAAAAGGAGGTTTTGCCCGTGATATTGGTCATCAGAGAATACACCAACGAGGACATCCCCGCCCTGTGTACAATATGGAACGAAGTCGTCGAGGAGGGCGTCGCTTTCCCGCAGACCGAGCCTCTTTCGCATGCCGAGGCCCAAGCGTTTTTCGAGGAACAAAGCTTCACAGCGGCCGCGGAACGCGACGGCGAAATCGTGGGGCTTTACATACTGCACCCCAACAACGTCGGGCGCTGCGGTCACATCGCCAATGCCAGCTATGCCGTGAAATCGGATGCGAGAGGCGAGGGAATCGGGGATGCGCTGGTAAGGCACAGCCTGCAAAAGGGCGGGGAGCTGGGCTTTCGCATACTCCAGTTCAACGCCGTAGTCAAAACAAACCATGGGGCGCTGCGCCTGTACGACAGGCTTGGCTTCGTCCGGCTGGGGACCATCCCCGGCGGCTTCCATAAGAAGGATGGTACCTTTGAGGACATCGTTTTGATGTATCACACGCTGTAAGAAGGCGCGGATGGGCCTTCTTCAACGGAAATCATTTCATGTCCTGCTTAATTGCTTATTGGCAGACCTTCTCATAGTCCTCCGGGCCGTCACGGGCGCCACCCGTCGGTGCAGCGCGCATATCAGCGGCTCGGCCCATCCGTTTTGCTGCAACACCGCCGCGGCTGCCTCCCCTTAAACAGCGGCGGCCGCCATATCCTTTATCGCTGTATCGGGCAGGAACGGCACGTCCACCGACCAAACGAAATTCCAGTTGAATTCTGCCCGGCGCAGGCAGGACAGCACGCCCATAACGGGGCTGGCGCCGGTCTGCTCGCAGGCGACCGCCCGGGGTCGGCTGTGCGCGCCGACAGCATTATATGAGCGCCGTGCACCTGTCTACGGCGTGCTACAAGCGTTTTGCCGCCCGCAGGGGCAGCACGGCCTTGTCCCGGCCGCCCATGCGCCGGCTCTCGCCCCCGGCCGGCGGTATGACGCCTGCTTGTCCGAGGTCCGCACTCATTTTCCGGCCGCCGCCCGCACGAACGCCGCAAACAGCGCCGCCCAAGCGCCGTCGCGCGGGAGCAGGCTCTCGGGATGCCACTGCACACCCAGCACGAAAACGTCCCCTTCCGCCTCAATGGCCTCGATGATACCGTCCCGCGCGCGCGGTGACGGTGAATCCTTCCGGCACTTTCCGGATCGCCTGATGGTGCAGGCTTTCACCGAAAGCACGGGCTTGCCGTACACCTCGTACAGCCGCGAGCCCGGCTTTACTTCCACCCCGTGGGACGGATGCCACCGCGGCGCGTCCTGAAAATGCCTGAGCGCCGGACTCCGCTCCACCATCGTATTGATGTCCTGATACAGATCGCCGCCGCAGGCCACAGCGATGGCCTGTATGCCCCGGCAGATGCCGAACACCGCCTTTTGGGCCGCTATCGCCTTGCGGCACAGCGCAATCTCGAAGCCATCCCTCTCGGGCGTCATCTCCCACTCCACCTTAAAGCCCGCGAGGCTCTCCTCGCCGTACTGCATCGGGCAGATGTCCACCCCGCCCGAAAGCAGCACGCCGTCCGCCATCTCCAGATATTCGTCGATAAACTCGTATTTTTTGATCGAGGGCAGCACCAGCGGCACACCTCCGCCCGCGACCACCCCGTCGATATACTCCTGATCCAACTGCACTTCGCATTCCTTCAGGTCCTGTGCCGTTGTGATGCCGATGACCGGTCGTTTCATGTGGCCTTGCCTCCGTAAAATATTCAAACGGGCCGTACCCGTACGCGCGCTTTAAAATAGGGCGTGCCGTTCCCCGCCACGCTGACCAGGTCGCAGGCAAGGACGTTCACGTTGCGCCCAGCCTGCCCCCAGCCCCCGCCGTGGATGACCGCAAGGTCGGGCCGTCAGCCCGTCCTCCAGCCGGTTGATTCGCGCCGGCAGCGGGCCGCCCCATATCGGCGCTCCCCGCTAATACGCATGGGCGCCGAGCCGCTTTTTATCGCGGCCCGGCGCTCCATTGCGATTCTATTTTACCACATCCCGGCCATTTGAAGGAAGCCCGGAGTCCGGTAGGCCACAACTCCGATAGACCGGAAGCGGAACCGCAGCCTGCCCGGTCCAAACGGTCGGCAAAGCGGACGAACGAGCGGTAAAGCAGGCCGCCGTAGTTTTGGGAACCACGACAAAGGCGTTGTAGCTTGCTATCACGGTTCTTTGTTTTTGATTTATATGTTTTGGGGGAAGAAGATAAGAGCCGTGCGCAAGATACTGGTCATAGACGATGAATCTCCTGCGAAGGCGTCCGGTTCAGTGTCCTGCCCGAAACCAGCGTTTCGAGCGGACTGGCCGGCTTTGAACGGAAATTCACGTTGCCCGGCATGTTTTTCGGGCCTGTCAGAGCAGAATCCCAGTATATGGTTAAGAGCGGCTTGACATCCTAAGATGTAAATGGTCTACTATAAATAACGGACGCATACTCCGCATCAACACAAAGGAGGTTGAAAAATGCCTAATTTTGCCAACCCGTTTCAGGGAAACGTAAACCGCAAGCTGACAAAAGAAGAGCTTATTCAGGCAGTCCGCCTGGATATCGCCGGCGAACTGGAAGCAATCTACATTTACGACGCGCATGTCCTGGCGACGGACGACCCGATCGCCAAAAAGATAATCGGTGAGATACGCGATGAGGAAAAGGCGCATGTGGGCGAACTGATGACGCTTTTGAAGATACTTGACCCCGAGGAGGCGCAGCATTTCCTCTCCGGCGAGGAAGAGGTGCGCGAGGCGCTGGAGGAACTGAACATCCCCGTCCCCGCCGCCGCCCAACCCGCCGAGCCTGCCGACGCATCGCCTCAAAGCACGGTCGGCAGCCTGATAGAAGACTGAAAGGAGGCAACATAGATGGATTTTTTGTCACGAGAAGGTTCCCCTTTGCCGGAAGCGCTTTGGGAAAAGATCGATGAGACCGTCGTATCCGCCGCCAAAAAGGCGCTTGTCGGGCGCAGGTTTCTTTCGCTGTACGGACCGCTGGGCGCCGGGATACAGAGCATCAACGTGGACGACTTTGCCACCCTCGGCGAAACCGAAGGCTCGCCCGTAAAAACGCTGGGAAGGCAGTACGTCGAGCTTCCCGTCCTGTATAAGGACTTTTTCATACTCTGGCGGGACATTGAGAACAGTGAGCGCCTCGGGCTTCCCGTCGACCTGTCCGCCGCCATGAACGCCGCAGTGCAGGCCGCGCGTCAGGAGGACGAGCTGGTGTTCGGCGGCCTCCTATCGGTCAAGGGCGCCAGGAAGATCAAAAAGGGCGACTGGAGCACGGGCGAGACCCCGGTGACCGACGTCTGCCAGGGCCTCACACACTTCACCGAAGCGGGCATCATCGGGAAGGCTACGCTCATAGTCAGCCCCGACCTGTATCTGCAGCTCCAGCGCATCCAGCCGGGCACAGGCATCACCGAATATGAAAGGGTCAAGGAGCTGGTCAAGCTGTACCAGACTCCCGTCCTCGGGAAGAACAAGGCAGTGCTGGTCAACCCGCAGCCGCAGTACATGGACCTCGCGGTCGGGCAGGACCTGGCGACGGCCTACCTGAAGACCAGAGACCTCAACCACTACCTCCGCATACTCGAAACGGTGCTCCTGCGCGTCAAGAACAAGGACGCCATCGTCATATACGAATAAAACGCAACCAATAAAAAAGAGCGGTTTTAACCGCCCTTTTTTATTGGAGATAACGTAGTTTCCAGAAGCGTTCGGAACAAACGTTCGCGTTAACGGAGGCTTGTATATCAGTTCCTTGCTGCCCTGCGCTTCCTGATAAGCAGGATGCCGGCCACGGCCATGGGCACCCCGATAATGAGCGCGGCAGGCATTATGTCGTCCTCTCCGGTCACAGGGAGGACGCCCTCGGACTCAGTCGGTGCCGGGGACGCTTCGCCCAGGGGCACGGTTTCATCAGGGATGATAACGGTATCGGTTTCCGACGGATCTTCCGTCGGATTTTCGGTTAAGATCGGACCCACCGGCGGCGTATCCTCAGGTATGTTTACGGTCTCTTCAGGCGGCGTCTGCGTCTCTACAGGCGGCGTCTGCGTCTCCACCGGCGGCGTCTGCGTCTCCGCCGGCGGCGTCTGCGTCTCCACCGGCGGCGTTTGCGTTTCGGTCACAGTCAAATATCCGATGGCGATATGGCTGATATCCGCGATATTTCCGCCATTGTTTGCGGGCGATTCCAGATTCGCGTCGCTGTCACCGGTTGCTCCTCCGGTATAGAAATAGAGATTATACCCGTCGCCGCCTTTAATGCTGATAAGATAAATCGGGGTATTGCTGCTCCAACTGGCCACATACGTATGCCCTTGCCTGGTGGAAACGACTATGGTGATGGTCTTTCCGTTTCCAAGGTCAATGATGTGGGTCCCTGCCGGCGCGGGGTCAAGCTTTGTCCAACTGTACTGGGGATATTCTGCTGCCAAATTATTGTCATTACCGCTGAACGTAGCGACCGAATCGGGCGCGGCAGTCGCCGGGCTGACGGATAGCAGGAACACCAGACCAAACACGATCGCAATCAAAACCGGTGCCAATTTTTTGATCATTTCCAATCCCCCTCTTTTCATAATTCATTTTGTCAATGAACCTGAATATAAACAAAAAATCCGGTTGCATATTGCAACCGGACGATCATAACGTTTCATCAACGCTTTAGATTCCTAGTTTGCGCTGCTGCACTTTCGTGCAGATTGCCTGACACTATTCAGTTTTGTTGATTTTATCATTTATCGCAAATAACCGCAATAAATTTTTATAATCAGGATAAAAAAATATATAACGCCGAAATGGCCAAAATACAAAACAGGGGGCGCGGTTTCGCGTCCCCCTGCCGTATCTCTTCGTCTTGTTATTCCGAATCGTCCATGTCCTGCTTGGCGCGCTCTATCACCTTTGCGGCAATGTTGGCGGGCACCTCGTCGTAGCGCTCGAACTCCATTTTGAACGAGCCGCGCGCCTGCGTCATAGAGCGCAGGTCGGTGGCGTACTTGAACATCTCGCTCAGCGGCACGTCCGCAACCACCTCCTGCATGCCGTCGCTGGGGTTCATGCCCATCACGCGGCCGCGGCGGCGGTTGATGTCGCCGATGACGTCACCCATGTACTCGTCGGGTATCAGCACCTCCACGCGGTAGATGGGTTCGAGCAGCACGGACTGGCCGCGGCGCAGCCCTTTTGAAGGCCAGCCGCGCGGCGGTCTTGAACGCCATTTCGGACGAGTCCACGCTGTGGAACGAGCCGTCGTACAGCGTGCAGCGGATGCCGACCACGGGGTACCCGGCCAGCACGCCCTTCTGCACACTCTCCCGCAGGCCCTTTTCGACCGCGGGTATGTACTGTTTGGGCACCACGCCGCCCACGATCTTGTCAATGAACTCAAAGTCTGCCGAGCCGTCCATGATGGGCTCGAACTCTATCCAGCAGTGGCCGTACTGCCCGTGCCCGCCGCTCTGCTTCTTGTGCTTGCCTTCCGCCTTCACGCTCTTGCGGATGGTCTCGCGGTAGGGTATCCTGGGCTCGGTCAGATCGGCTTCGACGCCGAATTTGTTTTTCAGCCTGCGGCACAGCACCTCGAGATGCAACTCACCAAGGCCCTGCATGAGCATGTCACCGGTCTCGGGCTGCTTTTCCACGCGGAAGGTCGGGTCCTCCTCTCCAGCCGGCGCAGGCCGGAGAACACCTTGTCCTCCTCGCCCTCCTTCTGGGCGGAGACGGCCAGCGATATGCTGGGGCTGGGGAAGTCGATGGGTGCAAACTGCACGGGGCTGGACGGGTCGCACAGGGTGTGGTCGGTCACGGTGTACTGGAGCTTGGCGACCGCGCCGATGTCCCCGGCGAACAGCTTCTCTACCGTGATCTGTTTTTTGCCGCGCATCACGTACAGCGTGCCGACTTTTTCGGTCTTGCCGGCCTCCGGGTTGTGCATAGTCATGTCGGGGGTCAGCGTGCCCCTAAATATCCTGAATATCGAAAGCTTGCCCACGAACGGGTCGGCCATGGTCTTCATTACCTGCGCCGCGAAGGGTTTCGCCGGGTCGGCCTCCACCAGCACCTCCTCGCCCGACTTGGGATTTTTCGCTTTGACGGGCGGCATGACGTCCGGCGAAGGCATGTACGCGACGATGACGTCGGCCAGCGTGTTGGCGTTCTTGTTCTGGGCCGCCGAAGCGCAGAGCACCGGCACGACCTTGCCCGTGCGCACGCCCTCTTTCAGGCCCAGTACGATTTCGTCCGCCGTCAGTTCTTCCCCGCCAAAGAATTTTTCCAGGAGCGCGTCGTCGTTCTCCGCCGCCGCCTCTATGATAGCCTCGCGGTATTCCTCAATCGTTCCTGCCAGCGCGTCGGGTACGGGCGCGTCCTTAAGCTTTGCGTTTTTATCGAACAGCTTGGCGGTCCTGTTTATCATATCCACGTAGCCCACGAAGGCGCCGCCTTCCATGATGGGCAGCTGGAACGGGATGACGCCCATGCCGTACTTTTCGCGGAGCTGTCCGAGCGTCTTGTCAAAATCGGCGTTCTCGCGGTCCATCTGGTTGATGAGGAACATTTTGGCGACCGATTCCCGGGTCGCTGCGTCCCAGGCCTTTTCCGTGCCGACCACCAGGCCCGATACCGCGCCGACGACTATAACCGCGCCGTCCGCGAGCTTGAGAGACGCCGTCATCTCGCCGATGAAATCGAAGTATCCCGGAACATCAATGAGGTTTATCTTATGCCCTGTCCACTCGATGGGCGCAAACGCGGTACTTATCGAAATCTGGCGCTTGATCTCCTCGGGATCATGGTCGGTCGTTGTCGTGCCGTCCTCCACCCTGCCGATGCGGTCCGTCGCCCCGGCGTTGAAGAGCATGGCTTCGACCAGCGTGGTCTTACCCTCGCTGCCGTGACCGATAACGCATACGTTCCGAATCTGTTTGGCCTGATAGTCCTTCATGTGCCTTTTTCCCCCTCATTCATCTTACACAGGTTTATAGAACCGGCAATAACTCCGTGAGCCGTTTTAAAAGGCCTTTTTCAAAGTCAACTAATATTTTAACAGAAACGCCCTTTAAAAGAAAATGCCAAATCTTCCATACCGCAAAAAAACACCCTTTCGGGTGTTTTTTTGCGGTATATTCTCCGGAATGGTTATTCTTTCGTTATGCGGATGGTCATGACCGACACTTCGTACAGGGCGTTTTCCCGAATCCCGTAGCGCGCAAAATAACTTTCCAGCAGCGGGCGCGTCGCGGGAGTCACCTGCACGCGGTACGCGGCCTCGGACACCCGCTCCATGGGCATGCGGTTGAGCGCGGCCAGCGTGACCAGCGCGTTCTCGGCCTCGGTCACGTCCTGCACCACGACTTTGGCTTCATAAACAGCCGCGTCAGCGACGGGTTGGGCCGTATTGGCCAGCGCCCGCGCCTGCGCCGTAAAATCGGTTTGCGAGGTTATGACCTGCGACGCCATATTCCCGGCTATATCGTCGGCGTCCGCTACCAGCGCCTGCTCCTGCGGCATCCCCTGCAGGGCGAAAAGGAGGCTTGCCCCCACCACGATGAACAGCGCGGCTGCGGCCGAGGCCATGCGCATGCCAGCGCGGACGCGCTTCCTGCGCACATACTCCAGCCGTACGGCACCAGACCACGCCGCGCGGAAACCGGTCGGCAGGTCGGCCTGCGGCATTGCCCGCAACCCTGTGATCACGCGGCCGTACGCGGCGTACGCCTCCGCGCATGCAGGACATGCGGCGATATGCTCGTCCACGGCACGGCGGCCGTCGGCGTCCAGCTCGCCGTCGAAATACGCGTCTGTCTTCCCCAGACATCCCTTGCAGTCGATGGAGTCCACCCCCCGTTGTTTGACCCTCTCACCGTGTATGACGAGGACGGGACGCACCATGTTTCAATCCTCTGATATTATATTCGCCTGCAAGCGATTTTTCAACGCATCATCCGCATTTGGAGTATCCGCAGGAGCGGCACATCACGCAGCCGCCCTCGTGCTCCAGCGTGCTGCCGCAGTCCGGGCAGTGCCCGTTTTTCTTGCTGCCTGCGGCCACACCCTTCTGCATGGGCGGCCTGCCGCCGTTCCACGGCGAGGAGCGCACTACCTTTTCCAGCACGCGCCCTATGGCGTCCGGGCAGGAAAGGACCTTGAGCCCGTTCTGCCGGAGCGTGGAGTGGCAACGTATGCCCTTCAGCTGGTCGATAATCGTGTGCACGTCCATCCCCGAGCGCAGGGCCATAGACACCAGCCGGCTGGTTGCTTCGGACTGCGACGGGCACCCGCCCGCGCGGCCGAGATTGGTGAACACCTCGCAGATCCCCTTGTCGTCGTAGTTGACGGTAATATACAGGTTCCCGCAACCGATGCGCACCTTTTCGGTGATACCCATCGTGACCTCCGGCCGGGGCCGCGGCTGGAGCGCCGTCTTTCCGCCGTCCGATGCGGCCTCTGGCTGTTCAGACGCCTGTTCCTGCCCCGCGCCGACGCTCAGCACCTGCGCGTCCCGGCTGCCGTCGCGGTAGATGGTTACGCCCTTGCACCCCAGCAAAAACGCTTCCAGGTAGACCTGCCTGACGTCCTCACGCGTCGCGTTCCTGGCGAAGTTGACAGTCTTGGAGACCGCGTTGTCCGTATATTTTTGGAAAGCCGCCTGCATACGGATATGGTATTCGGGAGCGATATCATGCGCCGTCACGAACACGCGGCGGATGTCCTCGGGGAGTTCCTCGACGTGGGATACGCTCCCTGCCTGGGCGATGCGCAGCATCAGTTCCTCGCTGTAAAGGCCCCGCTCGGTCAGCGTCTCCCTGAAGAAAGGGTGTACCTCAATAAGCTTGTCCCCGTCCAGGACGTTGCGCACGAACGAAACGGCGAACAGCGGCTCCACGCCGCTGGACGCGTCGCAGATGATGGAGATGGTCCCGGTCGGCGCGATGGTAGTAGTGGTCGCGTTTCTCAGGACAGGGCCGCCAGCCAGCGTACTTTTGGCAAACAGCGGGAAAGGTCCGCGCTCCTTGGCCAGCTCTGCCGACGCCTGCTTGGAGCGCTCCTGTATGAACCGCATGACCTTCTCGGCCTGCTGTATGGCGGCGTCCGAGTTGTAGGGGATGCCCAGCTTGAACAGCATGTCCGCAAACCCCATCACCCCGAGGCCTATCTTTCGCGTCTGCATGGTCATCGTCTCGATCTCTTCCAGCGGATACTGGTTGACCTCATGACGTTGTCCAGAAAACGGACCGAAAGGTCGACCACGCGCCCAAGCTCGTCGTAATCCAACGCCCAGCCCTTGTCTGTACGAACGGTGAGGACGTTGAGGTTGATGGAGCCGAGGTTGCACGATTCGCAGGGCAAAAGAGGCTGTTCCCCGCATGGGTTGGTGCTCTCTATCTCCCTGGCGGACGGAACCACGTTGTCGCGGTTGAGCCGGTCCAGGAAGATGATGCCCGCTCGCCGTTGTTCCAGGCCATGTCCACGATGAGGTCGAAGACCTTCACGGCGGGGAGGCGCCCGACCTCCTCCCTGGTGCGCGGGTCTATAAGAGGATATTCCTCCTCGTTCTCCACCGCCCGCATGAAGCGTTCGGTCAGCCCGACGCTTATGTTGAAGTTGGTCAGGTCCCGCTTGTCCTGCTTGCACTGTATGAATTCAAGTATGTCCGGGTGGTCGACGCGCAGGATGCCCATGTTGGCCCCGCGCCGCGTCCCGCCCTGCTTGACCGCCTCGGTGGCCGCGTTGAACACGCGCATGAAGCTTACCGGCCCGGAGGCGATGCCCCCCGTCGACTGCACGGCAGCGCCGCTCGGGCGGAGCCGCGAGAAGCTGAACCCGGTGCCGCCCCCGCTCTTGTGGATCAGCGCCGCGTTCTTGACCGAATCGAATATTCCCTCCATGCTGTCGTCCACCGGCAGCACGAAGCAGGCCGAAAGCTGGCCCAGCGGCTTGCCCGCGTTCATCAGCGTCGGCGAGTTGGGCATGAATTTCAGTTCGGTCATCAGCCGGTAAAAGGCTTCCTCCAGTGCCGCCACGTCCGCCCCGGCGTCGAATTTCAGCTCCGCACAGGCGATGGTCCGCGCGACGCGCCGGAACATGCCCTCGACGCTCTCCACCAACCTGCCGTTTTCGTCCTTGGTCAGGTATCGCTTCTCCAGGACCGTGACCGCGTTTTTGCTCAGTTCCATACCCTCGCCTCCATGATTCCATTGCACCCAGATATAGTATTAACTATGCGCAGTGAGTGCTACATATAGTAGCAGAAACCGCATGGCCTTTCAAGGCGCCATGCGGCAGTTTATGCCCGGCAAACGGGCGCTTCATGCATATTATTCCATTTTTCTGACGCGCAACGCCTATTTTCACAGCATCCGGCCATACTCTTCTGACGCGTGCGTCTATCGCGGCTTCCATCTCCGCGCCGGGGAATTTTTGCCGCAGTTCTTCAATGAGGCTGGAGATCCATTGTCGCGTGTCATGGTTTGCGTTCCTGGATGAAGGATAATCTCTGCCTCGTCATCGCCAAGAGTTTTCACCAATGGATCGTAGAAGCTCCGTTCAAAGATAAGGATATTTGAGCAGTATTTTCCATGCCAAGCCAGCAATCTGTTGATTTTCTCTATGTCGATCATTTTGCTCCCTGCAAACGCTCGCCATTGTATATCAAGCCGTCGAACAGCTCCCGTAGCCTGTCCGCGTCGCCCGACGAAAAAAAAACCACCCGGTCCCCACCATAGGGCTTTGAATTGAGCATGCCCCGCTGGTCCAGCACGTGGGCCAGATGCCGCACCGTCCCCTCGTTCCCGTCGAATATGCTGATGCCCGGATACAGTCTTTCGCACACGCTGCGCACCGCTTCGGCGATAAGCACGAAATGCGTGCACCCAAGCACCACCGAATCGAGCTTTTGGTCCTTATGCGGCGCGAAAAGGTCTTCCAGATACGCGAAAATCTCCTGCGACTTGAAATCGCCTTTCTCGATAAGTTCCACCAGCCCGGAGCAGGGAAGCAGAAGCGCCTCGTTATTCGGGTCTATGCGGCCCCGCAAGCGCAGAAACCGGGGCTGGGAGAGCGTTGCCGGCGTCGCCATCACCGCTACGCGCCCGTCTTTCCGCTGCTCGAAGGCGGGCTTTATCGCCGGCTCCATGCTGATGACGGGTATCTGAAGCCACGCCCGGATTCTTTCTATGGCCACGCTGGTCGCGGTGTTGCACGCGATGACCAGCGCCTTCATGTCGTGTTCCGCCAGCCTGCACACGCACTCGACGGTAAAGGCGGATATCTCCTCCGGAGTGCGGGAGCCGTACGGCGCGCGCGCGCTGTCCCCGTAATACACGAAACGTTCGTCGGGAAGCAGCCTGTACGCCGTCGA
>JAXGQA010000024.1:0-19404 GCA_040766645.1 Christensenellales bacterium
CGCGGCCGGTCGGGCCGATGACGCCGACCTTCTGCACGTCATGGCAGGTGGCGACGCAGCGGCGGCAGAGTATGCATTTGTTAGGGTCGCGCTCTATGGAGGGGGACAGCGTGTCAATGGGACGATCGATGGTCTGTCCCTTATAGGCGATATCGTCGATATTCAGCTCTTCGGCAAGCGCCTGAAGCTCGCAGGTGCGGTTGCGCGTGCACTCCAGGCAGCGGCGGTCGTGGTTGGACAGTATCAGCTCCAGATTCACGCGGCGGGCCTGCACGACATCCGGCGTGTGCGTAAAAACTTCCATTCCTTCGGAAACGGGAAGCACGCATGCAGCCTGCAGGCTGCGCGCCCGGGCGACCTTGACGACACACATGCGGCAGGCGCCAATCTCGTTGACGCCTTTAAGGTAACACAGTGTCGGGATCCGGATGCCTACCTGACGGGCTGCTTCAAGAACCGTGGTATTTTCGGGTACCTGGACGCTTTTTCCATCGATAGTCAAAGTAACCACTACGATCTCTCCTTTGCGGTAAAAAATGAACCTTTACACCTTACAACACCGTAAACATACACCGCGCTTTCGCGGGTGAAAAACAAACCACTCTCCGGGTACGGCGACCGGCCGCGCGGAACCTACGCACGACAGACCATGCCTACTCCAATATAAGGGAGCGGGGCTATGTTTGTCAAGTTTTTATCAACCAACAGATTTTGGGCCGGAAAGCCGGGAGAAAAGCCCTTAAAAGGGCGACCGGGATGAAACGTCCCGGCCTTTTTTTCCAAGCCGGAAACATACACATATTTGAAACATGTTCGGACAAGAACATCAGGCTGGAAAGCAAGAGACAAAATCGCTCCTCACGATACAAAAACCAATAATACAAGTTTCAGCAATTCGTCTAAAAAGGCCGGTTCCGCTCATAGGTTTCACAAGCAGCAGAAAACGTTAGAAAATGGCAAAATAAACAGTAAACGCTGGAAAGCAAAGGATTGTTGACAACCATAGACAAAATCAGATAATATTAGACTTATTATGAAAAGATTGCGTTAAGATATAACCAATTTCAAGCGAATGGGAGGGGTTTACAGATGCGCATCACACAGGAGGCCGACAACGCCTTTCGCGTTATACTCTATCTTGCGGGGCTGCCAGAGGGGGAGAAAAGCACCGCCAGGACCATCTCCGAAGCGATGAACATCTCGGTTCAGTTCACGCTGAAAACGCTGAACAAGCTCACCAAAAACGGGCTGACCTGCGCGTACCGCGGGGTGAACGGAGGCTATGCGCTCAACAGGCCGGCCAAAGAGATCACGCTCAGGGAGATCATCGAGGTGGTGGATGGACCTATAGCCATCAACCGCTGTCTGCTCGACAAAAACTACTGCAATCGGAATTTTGCGGACCATTGTTCGGTACACGATGCGCTGGCCGGCGTACAGAAAACGCTGGTAAGCGCGCTGGAGGCCATCCGCATCGACCAGCTTCTGGATAAGGATTCATAAAACGGCACTGTGGGCGTGCAAACAGGAAAAAGGCCGGTTTAAAAGCGGGACCGACCACATAAGCGGGCTTGGCGGTTTCAAACACACTTGCGTAAAGTTGTGAAAAAAGGTATTATGAAGACCTGAAATACGGAAACAAAACCGAAACAAAACCGTAACACTCCGGCAGAAGCCGGAGAACACCTTGCTCAGGGGGATTTGAATGTCAGGCTTTAACAAGCGCACGCGCAGCGTTTTTGTGAACAACGCAAACATCGGGGATTTCATAGATTTCGAAGGCGTCCGCATGCATTATTTTGAAAAGGGTGAAGGGTTCCCCGTCATACTGGTGCATGGCGTCGGGCAGTCGCTTTATACCTGGCGGAACAACATCGACGCGCTGGCCAAGCGCTTCCGCGTGCTCGCGCCCGACCTTTTGGGCTACGGTTATTCGGACAAGCCTGATATCGGATACACCATTTCGGACCACGCGAACATGGTGCTCGCGTTGATGGACGCGCTGGAAACAGAGAAGGCGCATATTATCGGCTTCGGCTCGGGCGGCACCTTCGCACTGGACTTCATGATCCGGAACCCCGAGCGCGTCGAAAAGGCAGTACTCATCACGCCGGGCGGCCTGACCAAGAACCATCCGTTCCTCCTGCGCATGCTGGACCGTCCGGTCCTGGGCGGCCTCTTTATCCGGCTGTTGAATCAGGCGTCCCTGCACCGGATACTCGAGGACTCGTTTTTTGACCAGACCTGCATCACCGACAGGATGGTGGATGAATACGCGCGCCCGCTCCTCACCGGGGAGGGGAAATCGGTAGTCCTGCGCAGCATCAACGCATACGACGACGCGGGCGTGATGGAGAACCTGCGCCTGGTTGAGCAGGAAATCCTGCTGTGCCGGGGAGAGGATGACAACTGGCATGTGCCCGCGCTTATTGAGCTGTTCCATTCGGGACTCAAAAATTCCGAAATAATGACCATACGCAACTGCGGCCACATGCTTCACGAGGAGAAACACGAAAAATTCAACGAGGCGGCGCTTGAGTTCCTCACAAGGACCTGAGCGTTGCTTTTTTCAAGTTAGACAAGGGTGCGCCATGACCCGGCGGGGCTCCGCCGGGGCCGGCGTGCATTTTTTTGGAAATTCGCACGGGCCGCTTTCCCTGTTTGCGGTTGAATGCAGATTTGGTATACTGGTTAAAAGACGACCCTGGGGGTTTTTGCATGGCAAATCTGTTCGATGAGGCCGCAAAGGCCATCGCGGGCTGGTGGACCGCCCCCGATTCGCCGATGACCGGCGTGCTGATGGCGGCGATAGAGCTGGCGCTCCTTTTCGTCACCGTCTACGTCATCCTGTTCGTTGGGAAGCGTATCATCCGCAGCGTCGCGCGGCGGCGGATGCGCAAGGATCCGGATGCGGGCAAGATCGCCAAGATCAAGACGGTTCAATCGGTAGCGACGAGTGTATTTAAATATACCATCTATTTTCTGGGCGCGGCGACGGCGCTGGACATACTGGGCCTGGGCGTCACGGCAAGCTCGCTGCTGGCTACGGCCGGCATCGGCGGGCTGGCCGTCGGCTTCGGCGCGCAAAGCCTGATAAAGGACGTCATCAGCGGCGCGTTCCTTCTGTTCGAGCGGCAGTATGTGGTCGGGGACACGGTGGAGATGGCCTCGGCCGAGGGTGTGGTGGAGGAGATAACCCTGCGCGTTACCCATGTCCGCGGGTTCAGGGGCGAGCTCATAATCATCCCCAACGGCCAGATCAATCAGGTGGTCAACCATTCGAGGGGGGAATCGCTGGCCGTGGTCAACGTCGAGATTCCCTTCGAGCAGGACCTTGAAGCGGCCTACGCGTCCATACGCCGGGCCGGGGAAGCGGCGCGCGCCCGGAGCGAGGACATGCTCGAGCCGCCCAATATATCGGGCGTGACCGGCGTCCAGAATTCGATAGCGACCGTCCGCGTGACCTGCAGGACCAGGCCGTCGGCCCAGTGGAGGGTGGAATGGCTCCTGCAGTCCTCCATCATGGAGCAGTTCATAAAGGACGGCATCAGGCCGCCCTATCCGCATATGGTGCACGAGAGGGCGTATCCCGGGGAGGATATACAGGAATGATCCAAGGATTCGCGTTGGGGGACGTGGTCCAAATGAAAAAGCCGCACCCCTGCGGGAGCGACAGGTGGACTATAATACGCACGGGCATGGACGTGAAAATAAAATGCCTCGGCTGCGGCCGGGTGGTCATGCTCGAACGCGAAGTTTTCATCAAGCGGGCGCGAAAAATACTGCAGTCTTTCGCCGGGAGCCCGGAGCAGGAATAGGCGGCGATAGTTTTGTCAGAGTACCAGGAGCATACGATGGTATCCGAAGACGACGGGACCCTGAAAGAACGCCGGCACATGCCGGTGTGGCTGGAGATGACGCTGACCGTTCTGGTGGCTGCGGTCATCGCGCTGTCCGTCCGCATGTTCGTTTTCGAGATCACGCGGGTGGACGGGCCATCCATGCTCCCCACGCTGCACACCGACGAGCAGATACTGGTGAATAAGCTGGCCTATACGCTGGGCTCGGGACCGGCGCGCATGGATATCGTCATCTGCAACTTTCCCGGAAGCAGCGCGCATTTTGTCAAGCGCGTGATCGGCCTGCCCGGCGAAACGGTGGCGGTCAGCAACGGGCGCGTGTATATCAACGGGGAACCGCTGCAGAACGACCACAACACCGAGCCGATGTTCGATTCCATGGACCCGGTGCAGGTGCCCGCCGGACACGTCTTCGTGATGGGGGACAACCGGAACGACAGCATGGACAGCCGGCAGGTCGGCGCTATCCCCATAACCGATATCATCGGCCGCGCTACCGCGGTCGTGTGGCCGTTGGATGAACTGGAGTGGCTCTAGCGCGCCGGAGAGGAGAACGCATGGAAAGCGTGTATACGGGGGTATACCAAAGCCCGGTCGGGCCATTGTATCTCGTACGCTCGGGAAAGGGCCTGATGCGGCTGGATTTCAGGCCGGACGCCACCGACCGCATGCTGCAAAGCGGCGCGTTCAGGTGGGCGGGGGAGGATATCCCCGCGGATTGGACGCGGGAGCTGGACGCGTACTTTTCGGGCAGCGGCAGGGCGTTCGGCATGCCGTTGGACCTGCGGGGCACGCCCTTCCAGCTTGCGGTGTGGGAAGCGCTACGGGCTATCCCCTACGGCGCGACCACGACCTATGCCGGCATCGCGGCGCGGGTCGGGAAGCCCCGGGCGGCGCGCGCGGTCGGCGCGGCCAACGGGAAAAACCCCGTCGCCATCGTCGTGCCCTGCCACCGCGTGGTGGCGGCGCATTCTCCGGGCGGTTTCGGCGGGGGGCTGGAGGTCAAAAAAGCGCTGCTTGCGCTGGAAGCGGGAAGGGGCGGTATGATGCTGAAATCCAAGGATTACGTGCTGTGCGCAGTGTTCGGGTGGTTTGCGGGCTGGCGGCATTTTTCATCATGGACCAGAAATATCCGATCGAAAGCCTTGTGGTAGGCGTGTTCGGCGCCGGCGGATATCTGTACGGAAAGTACAGGAAAGAAAAGGAACAGCACGCAAAGATCAAAATGAGCAAGAAAGCGCAAGCGCGCGCAGCGGGGGAAATAAACAGGCGGCGCAAAAGCCCCGGCGGGGCATAGCCCTCGGGGGCACACTGACAAGAGTCGATAGACGCGCCCCGCGCAGGCGCTTCAGGCTGCCAACAAAGTCCAGCCCAAGAGAAAAGCGTTTATTTGGGCGCCGAATTTATGAGAGACTTTTAGCGGCATGCGCGGTAAAAGTCCACCCAATGGGACTCTTCCAGACGAAACAAAGCGCCCCGCTGGCCGCGCAGCATAAGCGGGGCTTGGGTTACGGGCGCGGGAAGAGTCTTTTTCTTGCTCAGTGCCGGACGTTGCCGCGGTCGGCGGGCAGTATCTCCAGCCAGTAGCCGTCCGGGTCGTTGATGAAGTAAAGGCCCATCTTTTCGTTTTCGTAGCAGATGCAGCCCATCTCCTGGTGCAGGGCGTGCGCGGCCTCGTAGTCGTCCACCTGGAACGCGATGTGGCCTCGTTGTCCTCGAGGTTGTACGGCTCTTCTTGTCGCGGAGCCAGGTCAGCCTCGATGTTTTTATCGCCGTCGGTCGCGAACACGATCTCATAGCGCTCCCGTCACCGGCCTTTTGCGTTTGGCCACTGTCAGGCCCAGCGCTTTTTCGTAAAAGGCGATGCTCTTTCAAGGTCGAAAACGTTGATGTTGCAGTGGTAATACCTGAATTTCATTGTGTTCCTTCTCCTTCGTAGACTATGCTCTCACCGCGTTCGGCAACGGGCCAGACCTGCACGCGGGGACGCTGAGCTTTTCGGCGAACGCCGTGGGCGCGCCCACGCTGTCGCGGAAGTGCATGGGCACCAACAGCCGTGGGCGGACCAGCTTCGCGAAGTACAGGGCGCCGCGGTCATAATCGGTGACCATGCGGGTCCAGCGGGAAAAAGCCGATGTCCGGCTCCTGCACCTCGCGGATCACCGGTTCCATCTCCTTTTCAAACTGAGCGATGGCCTGCCGGCTGCCCTCGGGCGTGGACTCCTCCGGCCAATGCCAGCAGTTGAGGTCGCCCGCGTGGAATATGCTCAAGCCGTCCGTTCCGATATAGAAGCTGATGCCCTCGTCCGTGCTGCCGTAGGCCTTGATCTCGACGTTTCCGTCGTCAAAACCCTGCCCCTTTCGCAGGAACGTTATGCCCGGGGTGATGTCGGCGGCCTTCAGGCTGCTACGGATGTCCTCGCTGAATATGTACTTTACGCCCTGGCGCGCATTTTGCCAACCCAGCACCGCCGGGTTGAAGTGGTCGTAGTGCGCGTGACTGCTCAACACGTACACCTGTTGATACGCTTGCAGGTCCTCGAGGGCGACGGCGCCGCCCGCCAGCCCCTGTTTGCCGCGCGCGGGCATGTCCCGGTAATAATCGATAACGATGGCCCTTTTCCCGTGCAGCAGCGCGAACCCGCTGTTATACAGATATACTATCCGCATCCGTCCCCTCCTTTCTCCATATTCGTAAGGATGCTAAAATCCTTTTTGGCGTATCCAGCCGGCCAACTCCTCGCGGATGCACTCGGTGCCCGTGTCGCATGCGATGCCCTCGATGCGCTCCGCCATTTTATCGGAAGTGAAAACGCAGCCGGTCAGCGCGGCCGGGATGGCCTCTATGAAGGCCTGATCCATGGCGTCCGAATACACGCTGCAGCTTTCGATGACGCCGCGCGAAAGCGAAAGCCCTGCTTCCACGCCGCCCCAGGCAAAGCGCGTTTCCAGCGTGATGTCGAACCTGGGCGTCCTGCCGTAAAGCCATTCCCAGGATGAATACCGCTCATACAGCTTGTCGATGGCTTCCTGGTCGAGGTCGTCGAGCGTAAGGACCTCGGGCACGCCGTATTCGTCTGAAAAGCTCTGTATCAGCGCGTTCTTCATGGTGTCCAGCGAGATGTCAGCGTGATCGCACAGGTTGGTGACGCGGGAGCGGACCGATTCGATGCCCTTGGCCTGCATCTTTTCGGCGGGGGGCTGGAGGTATTTGGAGAGCTTGGACATGTCCACATCCAAAAGGATGGTCCCGTGGTGCAGCGCGGTGGTCGCTCGCTGCAAAAACGCGTTTCCCGAGAATTTTGCCCCGTCCAAAAGCAGGTCGTTGCGGCCCGAGAAGCAGGCGTTTAAGCCGAACGAATTGACTGCGTCCAGTATGACGCCCAGCTGCCGGTGCAGGTCGTAGTCCTTTTTCTCCATCACGAACGTGAAGTTGAGGTTTCCAAGGTCGTGGAACACGGCGCCGCCGCCGGACGAGCGGCGCGCGAGCTTTCCGCCGTCCTGCTCCAGAAGATAGGTGCGGCACTCGCGCCACGCGTTCTGGTTTTTGCCTATGACGACGGTGTTCTGGTTCTGCCACAGATAAAAGGTGCACACTCCGGGCCGGACGGTATCCAGGAGGTGCTCCTCCAGCGCCAGATTGTACCAGGGGTCAAAACCCCTGCCCATGATCATCCTTGTGCGTTCGATGGCCATTTATCCACCTGTCCTTTCCGCGGGCAGGTTCAGTTCCAGCCCATTGATATCCTGATTATAGCAGGTCGAAACAGGCAGGGCAACGCATCCCCCAAAGCAAATCGCGGGCACCTGGAAAGGGCTGATTTTTTTGCCGGGAACATTGCTTTAACAGCCGTTAGTTGATATACTGAAACCGTAAATAATGGTTTGGAGGTGCCCCGCGGGCGGGGCGGTGCGCGATGCATAGCAGGAAAAGCTGTAGATTCCATAAAACTTGTGCGCTTTTAAAAAAGGGCAGACTTTCTTGCGGCAATATGGCATGACATCAGGGGAAACCGGACCGTAAAGAAAGAGCTCTTGCAGTTCTTCCCTTTATTTATCTTTATCGGATTTTGAATCGTTCCAATATATTTCCCGAGCGGGTCCGTGAAATAGGACGGCATATTTTCCGGCCCCGGACGCATAGCATAATTCTGTTGCGTGGCGTATACAAGGAGGACCCGTGATGACCGCATGGCCCGACCCCGCCGACCTGGCCGGATTCAGCGAAGGCGCGCTGGATAACGCGCAGCGCTTTCTGGGCGCGCATTTCACCGAGACGGAAACCTGCCGGTTTGCCGTCTGGGCGCCCAACGCGCGGGCGGTGGCCGTGGCCGGTGACTTCAACGACTGGTCCGGAACCGCGCATCCGATGGAATTCCATTCCGGGCCGGGCATATGGACGGCCGAAGTGTCCGGCGTGCAGCAGGGGGACAAATATAAATACGTTGTGACCCGGCCGGATGGCCAGCAGCGCTTCAAGGCCGACCCTTTCGCGGTGTACGCCGAAGTGCGGCCGGGCACGCCTCCCGGGCGTGGGACCTTTCGGGTTACGCGTGGCAGGACGGGGCGTGGATGCGCAGGCGCCGCACGAAAGACCCGTTTTCCGCGCCCATGGCCATCTATGAGGTCCACGCAGGGTCGTTCCAGCGCAGGGAGGACGGCGGGCTTTTAAGCTACACCGAGCTTTGCGAAGCGCTGGTGTCCTACGTGGCCGACATGGGATTCACACGACAGGCTTCTGCCCCTGTGCGAGCATCCGTACGACGGCTCGTGGGGGTATCAGGCCACCGGCTATTTTGCCATTACCTCCCGGTACGGCACGCCGCAGGAGTTCATGGCGCTGGTGGACGCCTGCCACCAAAGAGGGCATCGGCGTCATCATGGACTGGGTGCCGGGGCATTTCGCGCGGGACGAACACGGCCTGGCGTGGTTTGACGGCGCGGCGCTTTTCGAGCATCCCGATCCGCGGCGCGGTCAGCAGCCGGAATGGGGGACCAACGTTTTCGATTTGGAAAAGCCGCAGGTGCAAAGCTTTCTGCTGTCCAGCGCGGCGTTTCTGCTGGATACATACCACCTGGACGGGCTGCGGGTGGACGCTGTGTCCAGCATGCTGTATCTCGATTACGGGCGCGGTGGCGACTGGCTCCCCAACGAGTCGGGGGGCCGCGAGAACACGCGCGCGGCGAAATTTCTGCGGCGGCTGAACCAGACGGTGCGATCGCGCTGCCCCGGCGCGCTGATGTTTGCGGAGGAGTCGACGGCGTATCCGGGGGTCACCCGGAAAAGCGGGATGGACGGATCGCTGGGGTTCGATTTCAAATGGAACATGGGCTGGATGAACGACGTGCTGGATTACATGGCGACCGACCCGCTGTATCGTTCGGGAAAGCACAACCGGCTGACCTTCTCCATGACTTATGCGTTTTCGGAGGATTACCTCCTGCCGCTGTCTCACGACGAGGTAGTGCACGGCAAGAAGTCGCTGCTGGACAAGATGCCGGGGGAGTACGAGCAGAAATTCGCGAACCTTCGCCTGCTGCTGGGGTACATGTATGCGCATCCGGGGAAAAAGCTTTTGTTCATGGGCGCCGAGCTCGGGCAGTTCATCGAGTGGGATGAAAAACGTCCTCTGGACTGGTTTTTGCTGGAATACGGCCAGCACAGGGGCATGCAGTGCTACGTCCGGGCGCTGAACGCGTTTTATGCGAAACATTCTCCGCTCTATGCATCGGACGGCGGATGGGAAGGCTTTGAATGGTGCAGCGTGGACGACCGCCTGAGTTCGGTGCTGGTGTTCATGCGCTATTCAAAGGGCAGAAAAAGGCGTTGCTTTGCGCCTTCAACTTTACGCCGGTCGCGCGGCCTGCCTACCGCACCGGCGTCCCCCTGCGCGGAACCTATACTCCCCGCCTTCTGCTCGGATGCCGGGGAATACGGCGGGAACGGTCGTTTTTCGGCAAAACCGGTGCGGACAACGGACACCCCGGAGGGCGGATTCGGGCAGTCGCTGGATTTGGAACTCCCCCCGGTGTCGGCCACGTTTTATACGGTCAGGAAGCTCAGTGACAGGAATAACAGGAGGAAAAAGGCATGAAGAGGAGGAAGAAGTGCATCGCCATGCTGCTGGCCGGGGGCCAGGGCAGCCGGCTGGGCGTGCTCACCCGGGACATGGCCAAGCCGGCCGTGCCGTTCGGGGGAAAGTACCGCATCATCGATTTTGCGCTGAGCAACTGCACCAATTCCGGCATAGACACGGTGGGTGTGCTGATGCAGTATCAGCTGCACGAATTGAATTTTTATCTGGGGACCGGGCAGCCGTGGGACCTGGACCGCCTGCACGGCGGCGTGTTCGTGCTCTCGCCCAACCACCGTGGGGATGGCGGGCAGTGGTACACGGGCACGGCCAACGCCATCTTCCAGAACATCGGGTTCATCGAGGGGTTTGACCCTGAGCACGTGCTGGTGCTCTCAGGGGACCACATCTATAAAATGGACTACAGCGACATGCTCCGCGCGCACGAAAAAACGAGCGCGGACGCAACCATCGCGGTGGTGCGTGTGTCCATGGAGGACGCGAGCCGCTACGGCATCATGAACTGCGACGATGACCGGCGCATCGTCGAGTTCGAGGAAAAGCCGAAAATGCCCAAAAGCGACCTTGCGTCCATGGGCGTTTACATATTCCGCTGGAAGGCGCTCAAGGAATACCTTCTTCGGGACGCGAGCGACGCTTCCTCGTCCAGCGATTTCGGGAAGGACATCATACCGGCCATGATCGAGGACGACGCGAAGATGTACGCCTACCCCTTCAGCGGATACTGGCGCGACGTGGGCACGGTGCTGAGCCTGTGGCAGGCGAACATGGACCTCGTTTCGGTGCCCCCCGCGTTCTACCTCTACGACCCGGCCTGGCGCATTTACTCGAAAAACCCCAACCTCCCCCCGCACTATGTAGGGGACGGCGCGCATATCGTCCACAGCCTGGTGGCCGAGGGCAGCACCGTGCTGGGCGAGGTGCACGGGTCGGTGATCTCCTCCGGCGTGTACGTCGGCAAGGGCGCGGTCATACGCGATTCGGTGGTGATGCCCTTTGCGCGGATAGAAGAGGGCGCGCGGGTGGAACGGGCCATCGTGGCCGAGCGCGCGGTGGTGGGCCGGGCCTGCCGCATAGGCGGGCCCGCGGAAGCGGGGAACGCCGATATTACGGTGGTGGGCGACGGCGTTTTCGTGCCCGACGGGGGCGTGTACGAGCGGGGGAGCATGGTTGACGAGAACTCGGTGGTCCGGCGGGAGGAGGGCGTGGGCACATGAGCTTTGAGTTTTTCGGGATCGTCTACGCGGGGCAGGAAGCGCTGGAACTCAAAGATCTGGTCCGCTCGCGCGCGGTGGCCGCGCTGCCGGTGGCCGGGCGGTACCGCGCCATCGACTTTATCCTCTCCAACCTCGTGAACTCGGGCGCGACCAACGTCGGCATAGTGACCCGGTACAACTACCACTCCCTGATGGACCACCTCGGCGCGGGCAAGGAATGGGACCTGAGCCGCAAGCGCGACGGGCTGTTCGTCCTGCCGCCTTTTGTGACCAACCAGACGCCGGGGGCATATCGCGGGACATTGGACGCGTTGAACAGCGTGCGCAACTACATCCGGCGCTCGCCGCAGGAGAACGTGCTGTTCATCGACGACACCGCCCTTTACAACACGACCTACACCGACATGATACGCGCCCATATGGCTTCCGGCGCCGATATTACCGTGCTGTACCATCAGGTCCAGCCGGTGCTGGTGGAGGCGCTGGAGGGCGTGGAGCGCGTGTATCTCTACGCCAACGATGAGGGGCGCATCTGGGACATCGAGGTCAAAGCGTCCCTTCCGCGCACCCGCATGATGTCGCTGGGCGCCTACCTCCTCAGCAAGCGGCTTTTAGAGCAGCTCATCGAGGAGAACGTGAGCCGCGACCGCTACGATTTCGTGCGGGACGTCCTTTTGCGCCGCATCGGGGACCTGAAGGTCTGCGGGCACGAGCACAGGGGCGCGGTGGCGCGCATCGATACGGTACAGAGCTACTTCGCGGCCAACCGCATGTTTCTGGAGCCGGACACGCGCGCCGACCTTCTGGGGAACGGCGGGGAGGTCTACACCAAGGTGAAGGACGAGGTCCCGGCACGCTACGGCGCGAACGGGCGCGCGGTCAACGCGCTGGTGGCCGACGGCTGCATCATCGAGGGGCAGGTGGAGAACAGCGTGCTGTTCCGGGGCGTGCGCGTGGGCAAAAACGCGGTGATAAAGGACAGCATCGTCATGCAGAACAGCGAGGTGCAGGAGGGGGCGACGCTCCAGTACGCCATCCTCGACAAAAGCGTGGTGGTCCAACGGGACCGCATGCTGGCCGGCAGCGAGCGGTTTCCCATGATCATTCGCAAGCACGGTATTGTATAGGTAAGCACTGATTAATTCGGAACGCTGTCTAAGCGGCTGGACTTCGCGTCCCGCTGTGTCGCTCAAATCTAGAAATAGCGCTGCTATTTCGTCGATTTGGCTCCTTGCAGGACACAAAGCCAGCTCGCCCATCCAGCATTCTTCATTATAATCATTGCTTACCGTGTAAAGGAGGTATGGTTTGTGAAGGTGCTTTTTGTTGCATCCGAATGTGAGCCCTTCATAAAGACGGGCGGTCTGGCCGACGTGGTGGGAACGCTGCCCCGGACGCTGAACGCGCTGGGCGTGGAGGTGGCGGTGGCGCTGCCCAAATACCGCGACATCCCGCGGAAGTGGAAAAAGGAGATGCGCCACGAGCTGAACTTTTATGTCAGCCTTGGCTGGCGCAAACAGTACTGCGGCATAGAATCGCTGCGGCATAAGGGCGTGACCTACTACTTCATCGACAACGAGAGCTACTTCGGCGGCGAGGGCGTTTACGGGAGCGGCGAGTTCGAGGGCGAGCGGTTCGCCTTTTTCTGCCGGGGCGTGCTGGAATCGCTGGCCCACACCGGCTTTGTCCCCGACGTTCTGCACTGCAACGACTGGCAGACCGGCATGATCCCCGTGCTTCTTAGGACGCAGTACCGGCAGGTTCCGGGCTACGAGCGCATCCGGACCGTGTTCACCATTCACAACCTCGCCTATCAGGGCGTTTTCCCGTGGGGCCAGATGAAGGACCTGCTGGGCCTTTCGGACATGTGTTTCACGGCCGACGCGCTGGAGTTTTTCGGGAGCGTGAGCTTCATGAAGGGCGGGCTGAAATATGCCGACATCGTGACCACCGTCAGCCCGACCTACGCCAGGGAGATCATGCGCCCCGAGTTCGGCGAGAATCTCGACGGTTTCCTGCGCGACCAGGTGCGGGAGGTGGCCGGCATACTCAACGGCATCGACATGGCGGCCTATGACCCGGAGACCGACCCGGGGCTTGCGGAGAACTACTCCCGCAGGCGCCTCGCGGAGGGCAGGCGTGCCTGCAAGCGCGCGCTGCAGGAGGAGATGGGGCTGGAAACGGCGGACGGCGTCCCCATCATCTGCATGGTCACGCGGTTCACCCCCCAGAAGGGACTGGACCTCGTCGAGCAAGCGTTCGAGGACATCTTTTACCGGGAGGTCCAGCTGGCCGTGCTGGGGAGCGGCGACAGGAAGTATGTCGACCTGTTCAACTGGGGGGCGTTCCGGTTCTCGGGGCGGTGCGGCGTGTACATCGGCATGAACGAAAGCCTCAGCCACCGCATATTCGCGGGCGCGGACATCCCGCTGATGCCATCAAAGCTGAGCCCTGCGGCCTCACGCAGATGATAGCCATGCGCTACGGCACGCTGCCCATCGTGCGCGAGACCGGCGGGCTGAAGGACACCGTCCTGCCCTACAACGAATACGAGGACACCGGCTACGCCTTCAGTTTTACAAATTACAACGCGCATGATATGCTCTATACCATCGACCGCGCGCTCGGGTTCTATGAGATCGCGCGATCTGGCGGCGCCGCAGAAGGGCGCTACGGCGCAGGATTTCTGGCTGGGAAAGCTCGGCGCGGGAATACCAAGGCATATACGACAGAGTGCTGGCAGGATAACGCCGGCCCGCAGGAGGATAAATGGACGGCAGCGCTTTTTCAAGAAGCAGTGCGGATATTGAACAGGACGTCAGGCGCAAGCTGATGAGCCATTTCGGGAAAGAGCTGGACGAGGCGACGCCCGCACAGCTGTATAAAGCGGCGGCCATGACCGTGTGCGATGACATCATGCGCCTCTACGTGACCAACAACGCGGCGGCGGAAAGCGCGCGGCGCGAAGCAGCTTTACTATCTTTCGGTGGAATTTCTGATGGCCGCGCGCTGACCAACAACATACTCAACTGGGGCGTACGCCCCGTACAAGGAAGCGTTCGAGAGGCTGGGTCTCACCGTCGAGGGGCTGGAGGGAGTCAGAGCCCGAGGCGGGGCTGGGCAACGGCGGGCTGGGGCGGCTGGCGGCCTGCTTCCTGGATCTGCTCGCGTCCTGCGGTTGCCGGCCATGGGCTGAAAATTGCCACGAGTTCGGGCTGTTCAAGCAAAGAATCGTGGACGGCGCCCAGCAGGAGCTCCCCGACGACTGGCTCCCACGACGGGAACGTCTGGGAGATAGAAAAGCCGGAGGACAGCGTGGAGGTGCGGTTCGGAGGCAAGGTGGAGGAAGAATGGCAGGCGGACGGCCGGTTGAAGGTCGAGCACACCGGCTACCACACCGTAATAGCACAGCCATACGACATGCCGATAATCGGCGGGACCGGCGGGACGGTCACGCTGCGGCTGTGGAGCGCGCAGGCGGTCAGGCACATGGACATGGCCTCCTTCAACCGCGGCGACTACATCAAGGCCATTGAGGAGGAGCAGCTGGCCGAGGTCATCTCCAAAGTGCTTTACCCGGAGGACAACCATCTGGAGGGCAAAAGGCTGCGCCTCAGGCAGCACTACTTCTTTTCCTCGGCCACCATGCAGCACATCGTGCGCGAATACAAGAAAAAGCACGGGAGCGACCTTACGCGCCTTCCCGAGAAGGTGAGCGTGCAGATAAACGACACGCACCCGGCGCTGGCCATCCCCGAGATGATGCGCATACTCCTCGATGAAGAAGGCCTTTCGTGGGACGCCGCCTGGGCCATCGTGACCGGCATGTTCAACTATACCAACCACACCGTGCTGGCCGAGGCGCTGGAGGCCTGGCCGGAGGACATCTTCAAAGAGCTCCTGCCCCGGCTGTACGTCATCATCAAGGCCATCGACGACCATCTGACCGGCATGCTGTGGAAGTTTTATCCGGGGCAGTACGAGCGCATCGCGAACATGGCCATATTCGCCCACGGCCATATCCGCATGGCCAACCTCTGCCTGGCAGCCTGCCGCCGTGTCAACGGCGTATCCAGGCTCCACGCCGAGATACTCAAACAGGACGTGTTCCGCGACTTCTACATCGTGGACCCCAAAAAGTTTCTGGGGATTACCAACGGCATCACCCAGCGGCGCTGGCTCGCAAAGGCTAATCCCGCGCTGTGCGCGCTGATAAACGAGGCGGTGGGAGGCGACGTGATACGCGACCCGGACCTGCTGGAAAGGCTCAGGCCGTTCGCGGACGACCCGGCGTTTGTGGAGCGGTTCGAGCGCATCAAGCGCGCGAACAAGGAGCGGTTCGCCGGGTTCCTGATCGAACATCAGGGCGTCGCCATAGACCCCGCGTGGGTGTTCAACGTGCAGGCCAAGCGTCTGCACGAATACAAGCGCCAGTTTTTGAACGTCCTGCACATCATCAGCCTGTACCGCCGCATCGACGCCGGGGAGGACGTCGACATGCCGCCGCAGGTGTTCCTGTTCGCGGCCAAGGCGTCGCCGGGGTACACGCGGGCAAAGCTCATCATCCAGTTGATAAACGCGGTGGCCTCGCTTATAGACGCGCACCCGGCGGCGCGGGAGAAGCTCAAGGTGGTGTTCGTGGAGAACTACGGCGTGACCATAGCCGAGCGCCTGATACCGGCCGCCGAGATAAGCCAGCAGATATCCACGGCCGGCAAGGAGGCGTCGGGGACGGGAAACATGAAGTTCATGCTCAATGGCGCGCTGACCATCGGCACGCTGGACGGCGCCAACGTCGAGATGTCCGAGGCGGTGGGCAGGGAGAACATCTTCATATTCGGGCTGACGGCCGAGGAGGTGCGCCACGCGCAGATGGCGAGAAGCTATCACGCGAGCGAGGTTTACGAGGTGGACCACAGGCTGCGGGGCGTGCTGGACACGCTCATCGACGGGACGCTCACGACCGACTGTCCGCGCCTGTTCAACGAGCTGTACCACTCGCTTATCTTTCCGGCCGCGGACTGTCCGGCCGACCCGTTCTTCCTGCTGGCCGACTTCGATTCCTACGCGAGGACGTCGGCCGCGATGTTCAAAAGCTACCGCGACCGCAGGGCGTGGAATCGCAGCGCGGTGCTGAACACGGCAAGCGCGGGCGTATTTTCCAGCGACCGCACCATACGCCAGTACAACGACCGGATATGGCGGCTGGAGCCGCTGGAGGCATAGATGGAACGCGGCGGGGAGCTCATGCACCACTCGCGGCTGAGGGCCTACCGCGACCCGCCCGGCGCGCGGGAGGCGGGGGCAAGCGTGCGCCTGAGCGTGCGGGCGGGTGCCGGACACAGGGAGTCGGAAGCGCTGCTGGCCGTACGCATTAAGGGCCGCGAAACGCTGTATCTGATGGACAGAACGCCGGCCGCGGAAGGCGTCTGGTTTTCCCGGACGCTGGCGTTGCCGCGGATCACAGGGCTGGTGTATTATTATTTCATCGTGAACGACGGCGATTCGCTCACATACCTTGGGAACAACGAGGCGCGGACCGGCGGGCAGGCCGTCGTCTGTCGGGACGTGCCGCCGCCGTTCCAGATCACCGTCTACGACGGCGCGTTCAAAACGCCGGACTGGTTCAAGCGGGCGGTCGTGTACCAGATATTCCCGGACCGGTTTCGCTGCGGGGACAGGGAAGGCTTCCTGCGCGGCGCGGAGGCGCACAGACGGGCGGGCCGCGACATCGTGGTCCACCAGAGCTGGGACGAGGAACCCTTCTATCAGCCGCAGCCAGGGCAGAAAGAATACGTGCCCAACGATTTTTTCGGGGGCGATCTGGAGGGCATCCTCCAAAAGCTCCCCTACCTGAAATCGCTGGGGATAACGGCCATCTACCTGAACCCGATTTTCGAATCGCCATCCAACCACCGCTACGATACGGGCGATTACCACAGCGTCGACCCCATGCTGGGCGGGAACGAAGCGTTCGGGCGTCTGGCGCGCGCGGCGAAGGAACAGGGCATCCGCATCATCCTGGACGGCGTGTTTTCGCACACCGGGAGCGACAGCGTGTATTTCAATAAGTTCGGGCGCTACCGCTCGGTGGGCGCGGCCCAGAGCGAGGCGTCGCCCTATCATAATTGGTATAACTTCACCGAGTTCCCTCTGAAATACGCGTCCTGGTGGGGGTTCGACTCGCTCCCCGAAACCAGGGAGCAGCATCCGGACTACCTCGATTTCATACTGCGCGATGACGATGCGGTGGTGAAGCGCTGGCTCAGGGCCGGGGCCTCCGGCTGGCGGCTGGACGTGGCCGACGAGCTGCCCGACGCCTTCATTCGCATGCTGCGCGAGGAGGTCAAGGCCGTAGACCCGGATGCCGTCGTCATCGGTGAGGTGTGGGAGGACGCGTCCAATAAGGTATCGATGGGCGGCCGGCGCGCCTATGTGTACGGGCACGAGCTGGATTCGGTGATGAACTATCCGCTCCGCGCGCTGCTCCTCGATTTTCTGACCGGGCGCATGGACGCCTGCGCGCTGCAGGCGGGCATGATGTCGCTGTGGGAGAATTACCCGCAGGAATTTTTCTATGCGCTGTTGAATCTGGTATCGGGGCACGATGTGGAGCGCGCACTTACCGTGCTGTCCGGCGCGCCCCCGGCCTCCGCCCTGACCCGCGCGCAGCAGGCGGAGTGGCGGCCCTCGCCGGCAGCGCTGGAAACGGCCCGCGCACGCATGCGGACGCTGGTGTTTCTGCAGATGGTCCTGCCCGGCGCGCCCTGTGTGTATTATGGGGACGAGGTCGGCATGCAGGGCATGCGCGACCCCTTCAACCGCGGAACCTACCCGTGGGGGCGGGAGGATAAGGAACTGCTCGCGTTTTACCGGCGGATGATCGTCCGGCGCAGGCACACGCCCGCGCTTGAATCCGGGGCGTTCACGGCGGCCGCGCCGGACCGGGACGTCATCGCCGTATTTCGGTGGGAGCGGACGAAGAACGCCGGGCTGTACATCGCGCTGGCCAACCGGGAGCAGAAGCCGCGCACGGTCACGCTGGACCTGAATACGGAGTACGAGGGGGCGGAGGATTTCCGCATCCCCGGCGTCATCGGATTTGAAGACGCGCAAACGGGACAATACTATTTATTGAGGAACGGAAAAACGACCGTCACGCTCATGCCGCTGGGGTGCGTGCTGCTCCTTTCGCGGACGTGAAGGCTTTAGCCGGGGCCGGGCATGCGGGGTAAACATACGAAGGGAGAACGAAAAGATGTCGAAAAAGATAACCAAGGACATGCTGGTGGGAGAAGTGCTGGAGATGGATACGGCGGTGGCCCCGCTGTTCATCGAAATGGGCATGCACTGCCTCGGCTGCCCGGGCGCGCAGATGGAAAGCCTGGAAATGGCGTGCAAGGTGCACGGCGCGGACCCCGACGATTTGGTCAACAAACTGAACGCACATTTTGAGGGCAAATGAAGCCGTTTGTGGAAAACTCTGTGGATAACTGTGTAAAACAGGGGTAAAACAGGGGAAAACCCTTTAAAAACCCCCTGAAAAGGGGACAGCCTCCGGCCAAGGGTTATCCGCAGCGCCATGACCCGGAAGAAAAACGGCTGCATCGGCCGACAGCCGTTTTTTCGTGGTACCACGCGCCCCGGTGGCCTGGCTGTTTCGCGCGGGAAGCGGCATGCGAATGGAGGGATTCGATGGAAACAATGGAAAAGTATGAAAGCTGGCTCGCTCAGCCGGAGCTGGATGACCGGCTCCGGACGGAACTCGAGGGAATGCGGGGCGACGAACAGCGGATAAGGGATTGTTTTTATCAGGAGCTCATGTTCGGCACGGCTGGCCTCCGTGCGAAGCTGGGCGCCGGGACCAACCGCATGAACGTGCACATCGTGCGCAGGGCCACGCAGGGGCTGGCGCAGGCGCTTTTGAAGTACGGCGCGGACGCGGCGAACAAGGGCGTCGTCATCGCGTACGATTCACGGCACATGTCCCGGGAGTTTGCGCTGGAAACCGCGCTGGTGCTGTGCGCCAATGGCATCCCGGCCTGTTTGTTCGACGGCATCCGGACGGTGCCGCAGGTGTCGTTTGCGGTGCGCGAGCTGGGGTGCGCGGGCGGCGTCATGATAACGGCCAGCCACAACCCGCCCGAATACAACGGCTACAAGGTCTTCGACCACACCGGCTGCCAGCTGGGGGTGGAGGAAAGCGAGCGGGTGATGGCCGAGATCGGGACC
>JAXGQA010000025.1:0-14876 GCA_040766645.1 Christensenellales bacterium
AGGATTAAACCTGTAATGCGGTCGAGCAGGCTGTGTACAGTGTAGCCTGCCTTGAGTGGTACCGTGTGGATCGGGGATTACGCCCGGCCGGGCATGGCCAAGCCCGGAAGGTGCGATTGCCCTGTGAAACCCTTACTGCAAAAGAGGCTAAGGATCAGGTAGCTGTTGAGGAAAGCTCCTAGGCTGTAGGCCAGGCATGCCGGGGATTATAGTGTGGTCTGAATGGCAATCCAGTCGCGCGCATGGCGACATGGCGCCGCGGTGTTTGAAGGGAAACCGCTTCTATCGGTGACGGGAAGTACGCCGTGGGGAAAACCAACTGGACCGAAGCCGCAATGTCTACCTGGTATGCCACCACCGATTTTTTTTATGAGGGCATCGAACGTGCAAGAGCACGCGAAAAAGAAAAGGTCCTGGCGCAGGAGCGCTCGCCTCTGGGCGCTCAAAATCACGCTGCTGACATTCATAACCGCCATTGGCATTAGCGTCGTTTCCCGGTTCTTCTTAAGGGACGTGCCTTTGCTGGTGGCTGTTTTTGTGTTATTGGCACTGGTGGCGGTGGGCATCCTTTTCGATATAATAGGCATTGCCATCGCCGCGGCCGACCGCGCGCCGTTCGTGGCCATGTCCACCAAGCGCGTGTTCGGGGCGCGGCGGTGCGTGCGCATCGTCAACAACGCCTCGGTCTATTCCAACATCTGCAACGATGTCGTAGGGGACATTTGCGGCATCGTCAGCGGGGCGGCGGGCGCCACAATTGCCGCGAGCATCATACTGAACGCGGGCGACACGGTGGAGAGGATGGTTGACATCGGCATATCCAGCCTCATAGCCGCGCTGACCGTGGGCGGGAAGGCGCTGGGGAAATCGTTGGCCATGAAAAAGAGTAAGGAGATCGTGTTCCTGGTGGGGCGCGTGCTGGCCGTAGTGGCCGGAGACAGGTGAGGAAAGGGGACGGGCTTTGGGAAAGCTGAGACTGGACGCCGAGCTTGTGCGCCGCGCGCTCTTCGGTACGCGGGAGCAGGCCAAGCGGGCCGTCATGGCCGGCGAGATCTTCGTGGAAGGCCGGCGCGTGGGCAAGCCGTCCATGCAGGTGGCCGAGGAGGCCCGAATAGAGGTCCGCGCGCGGGGCGAAGCCTTCGTCAGCCGGGGCGGGCAAAAGCTGGAAAAGGCGCTTGCCGTCTTCGATATCGACGTTTCGGGCGGGGTGGCCGCCGACATCGGCGCGTCCACCGGCGGTTTTACCGACTGCCTGATGCGGCGCGGCGCGCTGAAGGTTTATGCAATAGACGTCGGGTATGGGCAGCTGGATTACAGGCTGCGCACGCACCCGGCGGTGGTGGTCATGGAACGCACCAACGCACGGTATCTGACGCCGGGTGCCTTCGACGAGCCGCTGGACATCGCGGTCATGGACGTTTCGTTCATATCGGCCGCGCTTATCCTGCCGGCACTCTACCCCTGTATGCGGGAGAACGGGCAGGCCGTGATTCTGATAAAGCCCCAGTTTGAGGCGGGGCGTGAACTGGTGGGCAAGCACGGCGTGGTGCGGGATAAAAAAGTCCACGCGGCGGTCCTTAACACGGCCATGCAAAAGGCGCGGGACTGCGGATTTTTTGTTCGCGGCCTCGATTATTCTCCGGTGAAGGGCCCGGAAGGGAACATTGAGTTCCTGCTGCATCTTGCCAAGGCGGAGCCTGCGATGCCCGTGGACGCAGAGGCCGTGGTGGAGGCGGCACACGCGGCGCTGCAGCCCTAGAGCGATTTCGGAATTGCCAAATTAAACCGGGTTTTCTATAATGTTATTATATATGTAGAGGTGAACGCTTTGGTCATCGGCATCGCTGCCAACACAACAAAGCCCGGTGCGGCAGACGTTGCGGTCAGGCTTGCAAAAGAGCTGACCGAACGGGGGCACGAATGCCTGTATGAGGAGGATCTGGCCGCTAATATCGGCGGGGCGCAGGGCCTCCCGCTGTGCCTGATATGCGGCAGGGCGGAGCTCATACTTGCGTTGGGCGGCGACGGGACGGTCCTTCGGGCAGTCAATGTGGCCGCAGGCATGCAAAAGCCGGTGCTGGGCATTAACCTTGGGCGTGTTGGCTTTTTGAGCGAAGCGTCCCCGGATGAGATAGAGGACGTGCTTTCGGCCATAGACAAAAACGAGCTGACGCTGGGTACGCGCAACATGCTGCAGGCGCAGCTTTTAAACCACGGAGAAGATGTGCCCAGGCTGATCTTCAACTCCTCAACGAAGTGAGCGTCATCTGCCAGCGGGGCGGGCGCGTGGTTCGCCTCGATATCCTCATCGACGGCGAGCTGGCCGGGAGCGTCGTCGGCGACGGGGTGCTGGTGGCGACGGCCACCGGCCCAGTGCGTATTCCCTTTCCTGCAGGCGGGCTGCTGGTGCATCCGGACATCGACGCGATGATAATAACGCCCATATCCGGCACGTCATAAGCATGCGGCCGATGGTGGTCCTGGGGTCGAGCGTGATCCGGCGTCCGCCCGCAGGCCGGCTGCGGTTTTTCATGGAGCTTTCAGCGGATGGGAAGTTCGGTATTCTGCCTGGAGGAAGAAGCGAGCTGTTATCGGCAGGGCGCCCTGCCGTGCTCGCGCATATAAAGTCTTATCGCTTTTACGGGAGATTGTTCGCTCCAAGATATACGGGGAGGACGTCCTGGCCAAGGAAAGCAAAGGACGGGTTGCTCGATGAAAGCTGCGATACGCCATGATCTCAGCATAATCGAATCCATGTCCATCGAGACGCAGGAAGATCTGGCCGCCGAGCTCAAGAAGCGGAACCATAACGTCACGCAGGCGACAATATCGAGGGATATAAAGGAGCTTCGGCTGGTCAAGGTGCTGACAGCAAGGGCAAATTACCGGTACGCAGCCGTGGACAGGACCGAATCCACCATGTTTAACCGCATCATACGCATCTTTACGGGAACTGTCGTTTCCGTAGACGCAGCAACAACCTCATCGTGATTAAGACCATAACGTCTGCGCAGCGCCGCGGCCAGCTTTCGGCAGATCTACAACCAAGCGGAGATCATGGGCACCATAGCAGGCGACAACACCATTCTGGTGGTGGCCCGGGGACGCGGCCGCGAAGACGGTGCTGGAAAAATTCAAGTCCATGATATACAGCGGAGAATAGAGCATGCTTTGCAGGGTGAGCATCCAAAAAATATCGCGCTCTACTGACGCCATGGAGCTGGACTTTGGGCAGGGGCTGAACATACTCACCGGCGAGACGGGCGCAAGTGTTCCGATCATCGTGGACGCACTGGGACTGGTGGCGGCGTCAGGCCCAAACGCCTGCTGACCGGGGCAAGGGCGAGAGCGCGCGGGTCAGGCCGTGTTCGACGTGTCCCAAACGAGGCCGCGCGGGGAACGCATGGCCGCGCAAGCTGGGGATAGAGGACGACGACGGGATGCCGGATACTCTCCCGCCAGATAAACGCAAACGGCAAGAGCCTGCAGGCCAACACGCAGATGATAACGCTTGCCGCCCTCAGACAGCTGGGGGATACACTGGCGCCATCCTGGCCAGCACGAGCAAGGCGGGCCGTCTTGATGCCGGGAGCCAGATGTCCACGCTGGACCGCTTCGGCGGCACGCAGATAAAGGAAGCGAAGGACGCTGTCCGGGAAAAGTACCACCGCTATAAGGCGCTTACCAGGCGGCTGTCCGAACTGTACGGCGACCCGGGCGAGCGCGAGAAGCGCGCGGATTTCCTGCGTTTTCAGCTGAAGGAGATAAAAGCCGTAAAGCCGGACGAAAAGGAAGAAACGGAGCTTCTGGCCGTCCGGGAGCGGATGCAGAACGCCGAGCAGATCGTTGACGCCCTGAACGAGGCGTACACGTTGCTGTATGAGGGGGATTTATGTGGGCCCGCCGCCCTGAGAGGCTACCCGACCGCGCGCGCGGCCTGATGGGCAGGATACAGGGCTTTGATGGTGCGTACGCGGCTGCGTGTCGCCGAAAAAGCTGAACAACGCGTACTACATGCTGGAGGAAGCCGAAGCGGATATCCGCGACCTGCGCCGGGTTCGAGTTCGACCCCGATATCCTCGAGCAGACGCAGGCGCGGCTGGACCAGCTCAGCCGCCTGAAACGCAAGTACGGCGGGACCATTGCTTCCGTGCTGGAATTTTACGAGTCAGCACGGGCCGAACTGGACGCGCTGGATACCGGCGCCGACCGACGCGAGCAGATGGAAAAGGAGCTTAACGCGCTGGAAACGGCGCTGTATAAGGACTGCGTCGCGCTGCATAAAGCACGCAAAGCGGCGGCGCAGCGCCTTGGGGCGCTGGTTCGTGAGGAGCTTTCCGAACTCGGCCTGAAGAACGCGCGGTTCGATATCGCGCTGGAGGAGCTGCCCGCATCGCTTACCGAAGGCGCCCGGCTTTCAGAGGATGGGCTGGACCGCATTGAATTCCGGATAAGCCCCAACCCCGGGCAGCAGCTGATGCCGCTGTCCCGCATTGTGTCCGGCGGGGAAGCGTCCCGAATCATGCTCGCGCTCAAGACCATCGTGGCCGAGCTGGACGACATCGGCACGCTGGTGTTCGACGAGATAGACACGGGGCTGAGCGGGCGCATCGCGCACGTGGTCGCGCACAAGCTGGGGAAGATAGCCAGGGACAGGCAGGTCCTGTGCATCACGCACCTGCCGCAGATAGCAGCCATGGCCGATGCGCACTGGCTCATCGAAAAAACGGACGATACAAAGCGCACGTCGGTGCATGTGCGCAGGCTGGATGCGGACCAGGGGATACGGGAAATTGCGCGGCTCTCCGGCGCCGGCGGCGAGGTGACAGACGCGGCGCTGGATCACGCGCGCCAGATGAAGGACGGCGCCGACGCATTTAAAAAACAAATAAAGTGATTCCGGCAGTTGGCAGATTCTTGTCAGGATAATTGCCGGCATTTATAAAAAAACTATGCACAGCCTTTTATGGCGAATAACAATCGTAGGGATTGAGGCTGATTGCATAGCAGAACACTGAAGAAGATAATCGGGTGCCTTTTCGCGCTGTTGTTTCTGACCGTGATGCTGGACGTGAGGGTCCAGCGGCTGATAGACATTCCCGACACCATCACGCTGCGGCAGGGCGAACAACGGACGCTCGATTTCGAGCTCCCCTTGAGCGCGACGCTCGGGGGCGACAGCATAGACGCTTTAAAATTCAACGGCGAAACGCTGAGCGAGAGCGCGCAGCTCCAGCTGGGCGACCCGGTTACCATCGAATCGGTCGGGATCGGCGAGGTCAGGCTGAACATAACGGCGTTCGGCATCATCCCGGTCAAGGCCGTCACCATACAGGTGGACAACGCGCGGCGGCTGGTGGTGGGCGGCCATTCGGTGGGGGTGACGCTGTACACCCGGGGCGCGCTGGTGGTCGGGACCTCGGAGCTTATTGACGCGCAGGGGAAGGTGAGCAACCCGGCGCAGGAAGGGGACGTCCAGCCCGGCGACGTGATTTTGAGCGCCAACGGGACCGACATACGCGACGCGGACCATCTCTCGGAGATCATAAACGGGATGAAGGGCGCGAGCATGGTGCTCACCATCCAAAGAAACGGACAGACGCTGTCCCGCACCGTTCAGGCCGTGCGCGACTATCAGGACGGGAAATACCGGCTGGGCATCTGGGTCAGGATTCCACGGCGGGCGTGGGCACGCTCACCTTCTACGACCCGGCCACCAAAAAGTTCGGGAGTCTCGGGCATGCCATAACCGACGTGGATACACACACCAATCTCAACGTAAAGGAAGGCGAGATATTCCACTCGAGCATCATCGATGTCCGGCAGGGCGTGCGCGGGGAACCCGGGGAGCTTCAGGGCGACTTCGACGACACGGAAATCAACCTGATGGGCAAGCTTGAAAAAAATACGGAGTATGGGATATACGGCACAATGTACCAGCCGCTTGAGAATGATTTGTATCCCGACGCGTTGCCCGCAGCCGCCATGGACGAGGTGCACACCGGGGCGGCAACGCTCCTTACCACCGTGGACGAGACCGGGATCCACGAATACAAGTGTGAGATCGTGCGGGTGAATCGGCAGTACGCGCCCTCGACCAAGGGCATGGTGGTAAAAATAACCGACCCCACGCTGCTGGAGCGAACGGGGGGAATCGTACAGGGGATGAGCGGCAGCCCCATACTGCAGGACGGCAGGATAGTGGGCGCGCTGACACACGTATTCGTGAACGATCCGACACAGGGATACGCGATATTCATAGAATGGATGCTTTCGGAAATCGGATGAACGGCCGGGCTTTCCGCGCGGGTATGAATATTTTAGCATATGGTGGTGTGATCGATGTCGAACCCTATCCGAGTTGTAGTCGCGGACGACAACCGGGAGTACTGCGCGCTGTTCGCGCTGCAGTGGGAGTCGTCGGAGGACGTTGAGATCGTGGAGATCGTCCATGACGGGGAGGCGGCCGTTGAGGCGATATCGAAACACCGGCCGTCGGTGGTGATACTCGATATCATCATGCCCCAGCTGGACGGGCTGGGCGTAATGGAGCGCGTGAACCGGCTGGAGCTTGAGGAAAAACCGAAGTTTATCGTCGTTTCAGCGCTGGCGCTGGACCGGGTCACGCAGATGGCGGTCGAGCTGGGGGCTACGTATTATTTTGTTAAGCCGTTTGATTCCATGGTCATGCTGCGCCGTATCGTCGAGCTGTGTTGCCCCGGCAAGCGCGCGCTGTCCGAGGGAAACGGCGGCGCCGGCTTGGTCGAGGCTACGGTGACCCATGCCATACACCGCATCGGGATACCGCCCCACATCCGCGGCTATCACTATGTGCGCGAGGCCATCCTGATGGTCCTGAAGGACATGACACTCTTGAAAGCCGTGACCACCCAGCTGTACCCGCTCATCGCGGATAAGTACGGTACGCGTCCCACCCGCGTTGAGCGCGCGCTCCGGCACGCCATCGAGGTGGCCTGGTCCCGCGGGGACATGGAGGCGATACAGGAGTATTTCGGGTTTACCGTCAATTCCGAAAAGGGGAAGCCCACCAACAGCGAGTTCATTGCGATGATCGCGGACAGGATAAAGATCTGCATGTGACGGCCCCGGCATATTCGCTCCCCGCGCCGCATAGCTTGTATCATAAATCTGATACGATGTGGCGGGGGGATGGCGTTGTCACCAAAGATGAACCGCAGGCTGGTCGCGCATTTTAAAGAGCACTTCTCCAGATATCTGCTGCTCATATTCCTGTTTTTCACCGGCGCGCTGTGCGGTGTTTTTTCCGTATCCACGCTGTCTGAGCACGGGCGTTTCTCCTCCATCCAATACACGGGCGCGCTCATACAGGGTCTCGCGCAGCAGATCCCCGACCTTGGCTCCACCTTTCTCTGGTCTTTCCTCATGCGCTTCGGCAGCCTTTTCCTTCTCTATCTGGGTGCCATACTCTGCATAGGCGCGGCGGCCACCTTTGTATTGATGCTTTGCTACGGCTTTTCCATGGGATTTACCGTCACGCTCTTTTTCCACAGCGCCGGCATCAAGGCCGGCATCATACTGCTGGGCGCGCTTTTGCCCGCGGCCTATGTGTTCGTTGTCTGGCTGTACGCCTCCAACCTGGCGATGGCCACCAGCCGTTCGCTCCGGACGGAGGTCATGCGCCGCAGCAGAATGGGGCTTTCGGACAGGGCGCGGTCCGCGGCTGGGCCGTGGATGCCGGTAGCCGCCGCAATGTTCCTCGGCGTGCTGCTGGAGGTGCTCATCTCGCCCATGTTCATGCATTTTTTGGCGAGAATACTCGTATAACCGCCAAACTATCCATTCACATATGGTGGATTTGCTGTATAATGGATGTTAGGTGGGAACAGTGTATAAAAGAGCTTGTATAATCGTAATGGACAGCGTGGGCATCGGCGCGATGCCGGACGCCGCCCGCTTCGGAGACCATGGAGCCGACACGCTCGGCAACATCCTGCGGAGGGTCGGCAGCCTTCGTATACCCAATTTGCTTAAGCTGGGCCTCGCTCACATCGACGGCGTGTCCTTTTCCGATCTGCGCCCTGCAGAAGTGACCGGGAGCTACGGCCGGGCCGCCGAGCGCTTTGCCGGAAAGGACACGACCGGCGGCCACTGGGAAATCGCGGGACTGCCGCTTGAGCGCCCTTTCCCGCTGTATCCGCACGGGTTCCCGGAGGAGGTCATCCGCGCGTTCGAGGAACGGACCGGCTATAAGACCATGGGCAACGTCGTCGCCTCGGGCACGGAGATCATCGCGCGGATGGGCGAGGAGCACCAGAAAACGCGCAAGCTTATCGTGTACACGTCGGCGGACAGCGTGTTCCAGATCGCGATGCACGAGAGCGTCATACCCCTGAGCGAGCAGATACGCATCGGCAAGACAGCGCGGGAGGTCCTGCAGGGAGAGAACGCGGTGGGCCGCGTCATTATCCGGCCGTTCGTGGGGACGCCCGGGAACTACAAGCGCACGACCAACCGCCGCGATTTTTCGCTTCCCCCCACCGGCCGGACCATACTGGACGCCATTACCGACGCCGGCATGGAGGTCGCCGCCGTCGGGAAGATAGAGGACATATTCAATTTCAGGGGGATAACGAGATCCATCCACGCGCACACCAACGAGGAAGGCGTCGAAACGACCCTGAACTTTTTAAAGCAGGATTTTCCCGGGCTGATATTTACCAATCTTGTGGACTTCGACACGCTTTTCGGGCACAGGAATGACCCGCGCGGCTACGCGCAGGCCATAGAAGCCTTCGATCTGCAGATACCCAGGATACTGGACGCGCTCAAAGAAGGCGACCTGCTTATAATCACCGCCGACCACGGCTGCGACCCGACCACATCCAGCACCGACCACTCGCGCGAGTATATTCCCATCCTGGCAGCCGGCAGCCTGATAAAAAGCGGTGTCAACATCGGCACGCGCGAAACGTTCGCGGACATCGCCGCCACCGTGGTCGACTGGCTGGATATGCCCAAATGGCCCATCGGGACCTCCTTTAAAGCGGCCATCGGGCTGTAAGGGACAACCGCGCCAAAACGTCTATGCATATTGCTCCCCCCGCGTGCAAAACTAAGAGAAAATACGCAGGGGGAGTGATTCTTTTTATGAAGCGATCGATAACGGCTGTCGTGCTGGCGCTGGCGTGCGCCCTCGCGGTCCCGGCGGCCGCGCGACCGGTGCTTGCCGCGGCCGGGCCGGTCACCGTGAACGCGCCCGCGGCCATTGTGATGGACAGCGGCACCGGCCAGGTCATTTACGAGAAAAACAGCGACGAGAAGCGCGCGGCCAGCACGGTCGTGAAGACCATGTCCCTCCTTTTGTTCGCGCAGGCGCTGGAAAAGGGCGAGTGGAGCCTGGATACGCACGTGACGGTCAGCGCGAATGCCGCAGGCCTTGGCGGGTCGACCGCCTTTTTGGACAGCGGCGCCACCTACAAGGTCGGGGACCTCCTGAAGGCAGTCTGCATGAACTCTTCAAACGACGCGTGCATGGCGCTGGCCGAGAAGCTGGCCGGCACCGAGGAAGCCTTCGTCGAGCGCATGAACGCCCGCGCGCAGGAACTAGGGCTGGACGTGACTTTCACCGACTGTACCGGACTGGGGGATGAGACGAAGCTCTCGGCCAAAGACATCGCCGCCATTGCGCGCGCGGCCGCCGGCTATTCGCAGATCCTGAAATACTGCGACATCTGGCTGGACACGCTGCTACACCCCGGAGGGCGGGAAACCGAGCTTACCAACACCAACCGCCTGATACGCGCCTACGCGGACTGCGACGGGCTGCAGACCGGCTCCAACGCTAACGCGGGCTACTGCATGGCTGCCACGGCCAAGCGCTCGGGAATGCGCCTCATCGTGGTCGTGCTGGGGGCTTCGGACTCGACCCAGCGTCAAAAGGACGCCACCAGCCTGTTTGAGTATGCGTTTGCGAACTTTTCGTCGGTCAGGGTCTTGCGCAAGGGTGAGATTGTGCAGCGCAACGTGCCGGTGGAGAATGGCTTGAGCGAAAGACCAACGCCGTCAGCGCGCGGGACGTGACCGTGCTCATCCCTAAGGGGCAGGAAGGCGCCGTCACCCGTGAGGTCACGCTTAACGCCTCCATCTCGGCTCCCGTAAAGGCGGGCGCCGAAATCGGGAGCGTAGACGTCATGCTCAATGACAATGTCCTGGCAAAGGCGCCGTTGACGGTCCCCGAGGATATCGAGGAGGATACGTTCCTGTATTGTATCCATGCGTTCCTGCGCGACTGGATACAACTCTTTTAGATAAAATCGCCGGGGCAAAAATGCCGGGCTATGCCCGGCATTTTTGTGGCGCGTTCACGCCGCATAAGGATCGGGGCGGGTCCGCACACCTTGCAAGGACCGTTGGCGTAGGATATAATAAAACCAAATAAGCGTAAACGAGGAAAAATTATGCTGTTGTCCATGTTTAGAACCGGAAACTTTGATATCCTGGTTTTTTTATATTCCCTGCTGGCTATCCTGGTCGCCATCTCCTTCCACGAGTACGCGCACGCGCTCACGGCCACCAGGCTGGGCGACGACACGCCCAGGCTGATGGGCCGGCTGACCATCGCTCCTATGAAGCACATCGACCCCATCGGCTTCATCTCTCTGATGCTGGTCGGCTGGGGCTGGGCAAAGCCGGTGACCATCAACCCCGGCGTTTCAAAAACCTGCGCCGCGACGAGATACTGGTGTCGCTGGCCGGGCCGGGGGCCAACCTCGTGATAGCGCTGGTATCGCTGGCCGTACTGTATGTGGGGCTGCAGGTGCTGGGTTTTTATAACGTCCTGTTTATCCGGATATTCCTGTTCATGTACCTGATAAACATCATGTTCATGTTGTTCAACCTTTTGCCCATACCGCCGCTGGACGGCTATCACATCTTCAAGAATATCTTCATCCGTACCATACCCTACCGGTTTTTTGCCACGTACGAGCAGTACGGCATGTTCATACTCATTGCGTTCGTCTTCCTGGGCGCGTTTTCCAACGTGCTGGGCCCGATAATCAACTGGTCGCTTACCTTCCTCCCGCAGGAAGCCCTGTTCCTGCTGTTTTTTCAATGAGGGCAAAGCCATGGCATTAAGCGTCAAACTCGAACAGTTTGAGGGGCCGCTGGACCTCCTTCTGCATCTGGTGGACAAGCAGAAGGTGGCCATCGAGGACATTTTCGTATCCCGCATCACCGAGCAGTACATGGAGTGCATAGAGGGCATGTCGCTGGATATGGATACAGCCGGCGATTTTCTGGCCATGGCCGCGACGCTTTTGTATATCAAGTCGCGCGCGCTTCTGCCCGCCCCGCCCAAAGAGCAGTCGGGCCAGCCGGAGGAAGACCCCGCGCAGGAGCTGATCCGCAGGCTGAACGAATACCGCGCCTACAAGCAGCTTTGCGAGGCCCTGCGCGCCCGCGAGCAGAGCGCCCGCGGGCGTTATATAAAGCTTCCCGAGGAAGCGTTCTTTGAGCAAAGGGACTTCGAGCTTTCGAGCGGGGACAGGGAGGCGCTTTTCGAGGCTTTCATGGCGGTGCTCCAGCGGATGCGGCCCCAGGCCGCCCTGCCCGTCGTACGGGAGATACGGCGGGAAACGGTCACGGTGGAAGCGTGCATGCGCCGCCTGGTCGAGCGGCTGCGAAAGAAGCCGCGCATGGCGTTCGACGAGCTGTTCGAGCCGGGCGCGACCCGGGCCGAATACGTACTGACCTTCGTCGCGCTGCTGGAACTGATGCATCAAAGCGCGGTTTCGGTCACGCAGGAGGGGCAGGGCGCGCGGCTCAACATTGTTTACAGGCAAAAGCGAAAGGTTGTGAGCTGACCTGTGCAGGACACGGAACAGGCTTATTTCAACGTTATAGAAGCCATATTGTTCGTGAGCGGGGAGCCGGTCGCCATGCCCGAGCTGGCCGCCGCGCTGGACATTACCGAGATAGAGATCATCCCCGTCATCGAGCGGATGCGGCGGCAGTACGCCGAGCAGGAGCGCGGCATACAGCTCCTGATGCTGGGCAACAAGCTCCAGCTCTGCACCAACGAGAAGTACGCCGCCCACATTAAAAAGATGTTCCATACCGACAAGGAGCGCTCGCTGTCCCAGGCAGCGCTGGAAACGCTGTCCATCATCGCCTACAAGCAGCCGGTTACGCGGGCTGAGATAGAGGCCCTGCGCGGTGTCAAGTGTGACCATTCCATCGCCGTTTTATCCGAGCACGGGCTTATCGAAGAGGTCGGCCGCAAGGACACCATAGGCAGACCGCGGCTGTTCGGCACGACCGACGCCTTCTTGCGGCATTTCGGGCTTTCCTCGCTGTCCGAACTTCCGCCCCGTCCCGACCCGGTGCCTGAAACCGTCCCCGACACCTCCGGTCTTTCAGAAGAAGAATAACCGTCCTTTTCCTGCAGGCATGCTTTGGGGCATGCTTTTTTCGGTTTTGGGCAGGATAATATGGAAGTCCCTGCATGAAAAGGAGTTTTTTGGAGTATGGTGTGGATCGTCGTTGCCGCCGTGCTGCTGGCCGCCGTTATTACGGTGCTGTTCGTGCCGCTGCGCGTCTGCCTTCTGGTGCTGGTGCGGGCAGCGTCCAGGGAGAAGCTGCTGTTTGCCGTCGACGCGCTGGGGGGGGTTATCAAAAGGGAATGGCGCGTTTCCATCGCCAACCTCCCCGGAGGCGGGCACGGGCTTTGGATAAAGGACAGGCGGGGGCGGCGGTTTTTGATGACGCATATCCGCAAGGGGAAAAAGGGCCGGCGACGGGACCAGAGGAAGTTTTTAAAGCATTTGTACCGGCGCGCCGATATTCAGGTTCTGGAGGTGGACGCGGAACTCGGGCTGTTTTCGGACGCGGCCGCGACCGCGCTCGCGGCCGGGCTGGTGCAGGCGGTGGTTTTCGCGGCGGTCGCCATTTTTTATCCGCCAAAAGGCATCGAAGAAAAGCGCATCGTCGTACTTCCCCGCTTCAACAGAGCTTGTTTCAATTTCAGGGGCAAGTGCATAATCACACTGCGGTTGGAACATATTATTAGTGCCGGGTGGAACAACCTATTACGCAAACGAAAGAAGGCGGTTTGAACAATGCAGGCGCATCCCATTGAAAACATAATGAAAACGACGATGGAGCAGATCACCGAAATGATAGACGTGAACACCATCGTGGGCGACGCGGTCGAGGCGCAGGACGGCTCGGTAATCATCCCCGTTTCCCGCGTGTCCTTCGGCTTCGTGGCCGGCGGCGCGGAGTACAGCGTAGCCGGCGGCAGGGAAGGCGGTAAGGACGACTTTTCCATGTCCGATTCCCAGACGGCGCAGGCCGGCGAGGACCTGCCGTTCGGCGGCGGCGCGGGCGCGGGTCAGCGTGAACCCGATGGCGTTTCTGGTGGTGGGCGGCGGACAGGTAAAGCTGATGCCGCTGGACGCGGGCAACATCTACGGCCAGATCAACGCGGTCCCGCAGGTGATAGGCGAGATAAAGGACGCGTTCAGGAACTCCAGGGACAAAAAGGTGGACATCACCGTGAGCCCGTCCTGAGCAGCGGACAATAACGAAAGAAGTGGCGGCGGTCGCTTCTTTTTTTATGGGAGGACCAGCGATGAAAAGCAGAATGATATGTTGCATGACCGCTCTGGCGATGCTAATCTATATCATAACGGCGGGATTGTCCCCGCCCGCCGCGGAAGCGGCGGCCCGGAAGGTATCTGCCAGCGCGGCTATCGTGATGGAGGCCTCGACCGGGCGCGTGCTGTTCGCGGACAACGCGGATGAGCGCATGCCCATGGCCAGCACCACCAAGATAATGACCGCGCTGATCGCGCTGGAAAACGGGAAGCTGTCCGACACGGTAGATATACCCGACGAAGCGGTGGGGGTGGAAGGCTCCTCTATCTACCTGAAAAAAGGGGAAAAGCTTAAGCTGGAGGAACTCCTGTACGGGCTGATGCTGTCGTCGGGGAACGACGCGTCGGTGGCTATCGCCTGCCATGTCGGCGGGTCGGTGAAAGACTTTGTGCAGATGATGAACGATAAGGCCAAGGCGCTGGGGCTGAAGAATACGCACTTCGTCAACCCCAACGGCCTGCCCGCCGAGAACCACTACACCTCGGCCTACGACCTTGCGGTCATCACCAAATGCGCCATGGCCAACCCCGTGTTCCGCAGGATATGCCAGACCAAATATAAAGAGATCTCCGGGCCGGAGGGCGGCGTGCGGACCCTCAAGAACAAGAACAAGATACTCTGGCAGTACGAGGGCGGAAACGGCGTGAAGACGGGCTACACCAAGGCGGCCGGGAAGTGCCTCGTGTCCTCGGCCCTGCGCGAAGACATGCAGCTCATCTGTGTCGTGCTGAATTCGTCTTCCATGTTTGAGCAGAGCATACAGCTCCTGGACGCCGCGTTCAAGGATTTTGACCTGACGCCCGTATTGAGCGAGGGCGAGCCTCTGGGAAACATCCCGGTGAAGAGGGCGGAGCTCGAAAACGTGACCGTCGACATGGACCAGGACGTCCTGCTTCCGCTGACCGAAGAGGAACAAAACGCCATAACGGTGAAGGTGTCGCTGGTGTCGTCGCTCCGGGCGCCGGTGCGGCCGGGGACGCAGGTGGGCCGCATCGAGGTGTTCATAGGGGAATACAAGGCGGTGGACATGGATATACTGCTGCATCAGGGGATACCCGCAAAGACGCTGGGCGACTGGCTGAGCGACATACTCGAATCGATCTTTTAAGCGATAAGGGGAGCGTATGCGTTTACAAAAATATCTGGCGATGTGCGGCGTGGCCTCGCGGCGCAGATGCGAGGAGCTGATAGCGGCGGGGCGCGTGCGCGTCAACGGCGCGATGGCGGACAAGCCC
>JAXGQA010000026.1:0-13412 GCA_040766645.1 Christensenellales bacterium
GGCTGCATTGCCGGCGCCGGACAGCCCTACGCGCTGCGGGCCGACAAGGAAAAGCGGGCGGTCGGCCTGTACAAGACCGACAAGCTCTCGCAGGTGAAGCGCTCGGAAGAGAACCCCATCGTTATGGCTCTGTACAGCGGACTTTTGAAAGGCAGGACCAAAGAACTCCTGCACGTACACTACCATCAAAAGGAGGACTGAACCCATGGTAAAAATCAGCGTATGCATCGGCAGCGCGTGCCATTTGAAGGGATCGTACAACGTGATAAACAGCCTCCAGGAACTCATCGAGGCCAACAACCTCGGGGACCGCGTCGGCATCGAGGCCGTGTTCTGCCTCAACCACTGCACGCAGGCCGTTTCCGTCAGGCTGGACGACGGCGAGGTGGAAAGCGTCGACGCGCAGACCGTCAAGGAATTCTTCAACACGCGGGTCCTGCCGCTGGCCGAAACCTGACCGCCTGACTTGAATATTTCCCCCGGATGGAGTATGCTGGATAGGGTTAATTCTTTAACTATCCGGGGGAAATATTTGATGCTGGATGTTTATGTCTGTATCGGGAGCTCCTGCCATTTGAAAGGGTCCTACGAGGTGGTCGAGCGCCTCAAATCGCTTATACTGAAAAATAAGCTGACCAAAAAAGTTGCTTTGAAAGCCAGCTTCTGCATGGGCAACTGCACGGACCCCGTCTGCGTGCGTATCGGCGACCAACAGTTTACCGGGATAACTCTGCAGAACCTCGACGCTTTTTTTGCCGACGAAATACTCCGTCGATTATGATTTTTCAATAAAGCCAGGTGTTTTTTGTGGGTATTATACAATCCATCCAAGCGAACTGCAAAAACTGCTATAACTGCATCCGGCACTGTCATGTGAAGGCAATCAAGTTCCAGAACGATCAGGCGACCATATTGGAGGATGAATGCATCCTGTGCGGTAGTTGCTACCTCGTCTGCCCACAAAATGCAAAGCAGATACAAAGCGACGTCGAGCGCATCAAAGGGTATATCGAAAACCGCCAAAAGGTCTACGTGAGCCTCGCGCCCTCCTATGCGTCGGCCTTCCCCGAGGCGGATTTCCCCAGAATATCCAATGCGCTGAAAAAGCTCGGCTTCACCGCCGTAGAGGAAACGGCCATCGGCGCCGCGCAGGTTTCGGCGCAGTATGCGAAACTGACCCGGGAAGGCGGCATGAAGAACATCATCACCACCTGTTGCCCCACCGTCGTCCTGCTGGTCGAAAAATACTACCCCGACCTCATTCCCTGCCTCGCGCCCGTGGTATCGCCGGCGGTGGCCCACGCCCGGATGATGAAGAGCGTGTACGGCCAGCGCATCAAGACCGTGTTCATCGGCCCCTGCATCTCCAAAAAGCACGAGGCGTCCAAGAGCAGCGACATCAACGCCACCCTGCTTTTCGATGAACTGCGCGACTGGCTGGAAGCCGAGGGCATAGACCTGCGCGAACCCGACCCGCGGCCGGCCGAGATGCGGGCTGTCATCCACCGGCTCTACCCCGTACCCGGCGGCATCATACGCACCATACCTGGAAACCACCGCAGGGCATACAAATGCGTGGCCGTGGACGGGCTGGACGAATGCATGGAAACGCTGGAATCGCTCAGGGACAAGAGCCTTTCCGGCTTTTTTGTCGAGATGAGCGCGTGCGCCGGTTCCTGCATAGGCGGCCCCGCCCTCAGGGCCTTCGATACGCCCAAGCTGTCCGCCAACAACATCATCGTCAACTCGGCCAAATCCAGGACCCCTCACGCCGCAGCCCCTGTCCGAGGACTTCGAGGTGGACATGCACGCAACATATGACGACCACCGGCTGATGAAAAAGCTGCCCGACGAGGCAACCATAAACGCCATACTCGCCAGCATTGGCAAGACCACCGAGGAAAAGATGTACAACTGCGGCGCCTGCGGATACCCCACCTGCCGTGACAAGGCCATCGCCGTCTTCCAGGGCAAGGCCGACGTGAAGATGTGCGTGCCCTACATGCGCGAGCGTGCCGAGTCCATGTCCAACGTGATACTGGACCACACGCCCAACGCCATCTTTCTTCTGAACACGGATTTCGAAATACTCGAATACAACCATTCGGCGACGGTGATATTCAACCTGAGCGACATGGACTATATCGGCATGCCCATCGACATGCTGCTGGAAAAAGGCGACTTTGACAAGGTCAGGGAGACCGGCCAGAACGTGCTCGACCACAGGATACGCATCGAGCGCTCGGGCCTCGCCATTGAACAGAGCATCCTGCACATCGAGGACAACGACACCTATCTCGTCATCGTGCGCGACATCACCGGCGAGGAAAAGCAGCGCGAGGAGCTGGCCGCGCTCCGTGCCGACACTTTGGAGGCGGCGCAGCGGGTCATCGACAAACAAATGCGCGTCGCGCAGGAGATAGCCAGCCTTCTCGGCGAGACCACCGGCGAGACCAAGGCCGTGCTCACCAAGCTGAAAAACACAATAGGCCAGGGTGATCTGGAATGAGCCTGTATTTTGAAACCAGCCACCAAAGCCTGAATAAATACGGCGAGGAGCTCTGCGGCGACAAGGTAGAGATACTCAAGACCGATAAGGAGGCCATTATCGTCCTGTCCGACGGCCTGGGCAGCGGCGTGAAGGCCAACATACTCGCCTCGCTCACCAGCCGCATCGTCGCTTCCATGCTCAAGGAAGGCGCCGACATCGTTGACGTCATCGAGACCATCGCGTCCACCCTCCCCGTCTGCAGCGAGCGGCATGTGGCCTATTCCACCTTCACCATCCTGAGGATATCCGAGGATGGGGAAGCCTACATCGCCGAGTACGATAACCCCGAGATCGTCATCCTGCGCAACGGCCAGCCTCTGCCGCTTGAAAAGCACCAGGTGGTCGTGGCCGGCAAGACAATAAAGGAATCGACCGTGAAGCTTCAGCCCGACGACATCTGCGTGATGTTCAGCGACGGCGTGGTCCACGCAGGGGTAGGCAAGCTTTTGAACCTCGGGTGGCAGCACAAAAACGTACTTGAATATCTTGAGCGCTCCTATAAAAAGGATATCTCCGCCTACACGATGCAGAGGCTCCTGCTCATGGCCTGCGACAATCTGTACATGGGAAAGCCCGGCGACGACACGACGGTGGCCGTCTGCAAGCTCCGCACGCCCTGCGTCGCCCACATCATGGTGGGGCCGCCGATAGATTCGGCCAACGACGAACGGGTGGTGCGCGAGCTCCTGGAATCGGACGGGAAAAAGATCGTGTGCGGCGGGACCACATCGCAGATCGTCAGCCGGATATCCGGCCGCCCGCTGGACGTTTCCCTCAACTACGTATGCCCGGACATCCCCCCTACTGCGCAGATAGAAGGGATAGACCTGGTGACCGAGGGCGTCATCACGCTCGGGAAGGCGCTCGAGCACATCCGGCGGTACCAGAGCGGACAGATTGGGCGCGAAAACGCGCTGCACTATCAAAAGGACGGCGCTTCGCAGCTGGCGCAGATGCTTATCGAGCAGTGTACCGGGGCACAATTCATCGTGGGGCGGGCGCTCAATCCCGCACACCAGAACACCGACCTCCCCCTCAACCTGAACCTCAAGCTGAGGCTGGTCACAGAAATCGCCCGGTATCTGCGCATGATGGATAAGCAGGTGACGGTAAAATACATTTGATTAAGGCGTGCCTGACCGATGGTTATAAAAACGCTGGTGCTCAAACTCCACAACCCTTCCGCCCATAAGCGCGCGATATTGGACGACGCCCTCACGCGCTACGCGCTGGCCTTCGAGTACGCGCTCCGGCAGCTTGAGCCTCTGCCCGAAGACATGCGCTCCCGGCCCGTTTCGCGCCTGGAGATCATGCGCCTTTTTACGCGCGACATGCTCGAGCGCCTGAATGAGCTGGGTGTGCAGCCCTTCAAGGATGCCCTCAAGATGGACGCCGCCATCACCCTCACCAGCTACCTGGGCAGGCTGCGCGCCGGGAAAAAGGCGTCCTGGCCCACATCGCGGCTGGAAGATTCCGACTTTGAACAGCGATTCGACGCGTTGTGCGCGTCCTTTAAAAATGTCCGCGACTTCAGGCACGCCTACGATAAGCTGCTGAAAAAACACCGTTTCACACGCCCCCTGCCCTTTTACCGTTACGACGCGCTCCGGGACTACTGCCTGCTGTACGACGAAAAAACCGGCAGGTTCTACGCAAAGCTCTACCTGCTGGGCGCAAAGTCCCCCCTGCGCCGGTCCCCGTCCGGGGAGCCGGATCAGGCCCGGCTCCGGTACGTAGGTCTGGGCGGACGCGCGCTGGAAAACGACCTCCGGCCCCGCCGTTATATTATCGTCCCGCTGGACTTCGGCAAGTGGCAGGAGGAATACCTGAAAACGGCGCTGAACGCGCCGGATCGGCTCAAGACAGCGCTGCTGGTCCCAAAGGACGGGGAGTATTATCTCCACGTCAAGCTGGCCTGCCCCGCGCCCGAACCGCTGGAGACCAGGAGCTTTATGGGCGTTACCCGCAGCCTGAAGGGCTATCTGTGCGTGAGCGTGCACGAAAACGAGTACACCGAGCTGTACTCGGGACATCTGTTCTCCCCCCGGGACGCGCTCGACCCCCGGCCCGCCGGCAAGGCGCTGCTGCACGCCCTGGCCAACGAGGTCGTAAAGCTGGCCCTGCAATTCAAAAGCCAAATCATCGTCTACAACCTCGGGCAGAAGAAGGATATGCTGGACGCGCACGACGCCGTGCCGCTTTTGAACATGGGCAAATACAACCAGCTGGCAGCGCTTATAGCCTACAAGGCCGAGCTGGCCGGCCTGCCCAGGCCGGTTACGGTCAGCCCGACCCACGTGTTCAACACCTGCCCGGTCTGCCGGCACACCAGCCGGAAGAACAGGATGAACCCCGAGCTGTTTCTGTGCACCAGCTGCGGATACATACGGGACGTCGAGGAACTGGGCAGCCGGAACCTCGCGCTCAAGCTCCATACGTACAAAAGCAACAAGGTTGTGTTCAGGGCCAGCGTCAGCGAGGACCAGGTGCGCTTTTCCCACCCGATACTCGACTTTTGCTTCGACTCCATCCACGACGCCTACGCCCGGGACCGGTTCTTTCAGCGCCTCGCGGAGTACGTGCAGGCTGAGCAGCACCACCCGCACCCTAAAAAGCAGACCAGCATCCTGAAAAAGCTGGCGCAGATGCGCGACCTCAAGGACGGCGTCGCTTTTGTTGAAAACTGAGGTATGGTATGGTATAAAAAGATTCGGGCGTTTTTGCTGCCGCGCCCGTCCGGCGTTCCGGGAGGCGCAGCCCCCGGAAGGCGGAGCTTCTACCGCGTAGACCCGGCCTTTGGCCGGGAAAAGCGCAGCTATTAAGCGCAAGGGGCCGTGCCAATGGCACGGCCCCTTGCTCAGGTTGCTGACAAAGTCCAGCCCAGGAGAAAGCGTTTATGCGGGCACCAAAGTTATGAGGACTTTTAGCGACATGCGCGGTAAAAGTCCGCCAAACAGGATTTTCGGGGCAAAACAAAGCGCCCCGCTGGCCGTGCGCAGCACAAGCGAGGCAAGACACCGATGGCAAACGCAGTTTGTCATCGGTCTGAAGCGGGGCCGTGCTTGGCACGGCCCCTTGCTGTATGCTTCTCAGCCCCATTTGGGGGGCGTTGACTGCGGGAATCTGCTCATATCGATATCGAACCGGAAATGCCCGCTTATCTCATCGTTCAAAAGCGCGTCTTCCTCCCGGCTGGGATGATCCACCCCCGAATGATGGATGAGAAAGGCCCGGCCGCTTGCCGTGCGCTTGTCCGAAATGATGCCGATGTGGTCGTCGCCAAAGGTCACGATGTCCCCCGGCTGCCACTCGGCGATGTCGGCCGGGTCGAGGGTCAGGGACGTGCAGTTGCGCTCGAAAAAGGGCCGGAGGTTGGCCACGCGCCGAAAGTCGATGTTGGGGTCCGGCCGTCCCTCGGTGCGCGGGTAGGCGTCCACGTTGGCGGCGATGTCCGCATCCACCATATCCTTGAGGTTGTAGCCCGCGTCCGCAAACGCCCGCCATATCACATCCGAGCAGACGCCCTCGTTGTCGGGCGGATAACCGCCCTCATAGTATGCGCTCTTGTACACGGGCAGGGTCTGCACTTCCCGGCGCGCGCCCAGCATGATATCCGTATAATCGTCTATGCCGTCCCCGTCGCGGTCCGACTGGCTCCTGATGACCTCGATGCCGAAATCCTCGGCTGTAAAGTAATTCTCCGGCCAAACTCCGACCAGCTTTGAAGCGACCAACCCGCCGGCCACGATGATGATTGCCAGCAGCAGGCAGCCCGGCTTCAGCTTCCATCTGCGCTTCTGCGTCCGATTCGCCATTCGTTCTCCCCCGTCATCGATACTATGCCTCGATTGTTAATTATATAGGATAATTCCGACGAAAACAAAAGCCACCGACGGGGAACCCCTCGCTGCGATGGCTGTTTGGGGCGTTTATCATCCCTGCGTCCGATAGGACGGCTGAAAAGCCTGACAAGTTCGCACCATACGGCAGAAATTGCGACGATGCCCGCCCGCCGTCAGAAATTCCTCGGCGGAAGGGGTGTATACGGCACTCAGAGCCGGCAGGCGGCAGTCCCTTCCAACAGGATGATCCTGAAAAACAAAAAAACCATTGACGTGAAAACCACGCCAATGGTATATTATCTATTGGCCTAAACAAAACACTATGTCTATTAAATTAAAATTTTATCATATATTTATTCGTTTGTCAATATTTTTTTAAAAGGTGTGGAATTATTTTGGACGGCAAGCTCTGGTTCCCCGCAGGCGTCCCCGCAAGTCAGGCGACCTTACGGGAGCTTCTCGAATGCAACGCGATCACCCATCGCTACGGCCTTGCGCTCACAGCCGCGGACGCCCAGGCTCTGGCCGAGACGCACGCGGCTGCGCTGAAGGCCTCGGGACGCGTGGATTTTACCGGAGACCTCCTGAAAAAACTTATTGTAGCCTTCTGCGATTCACCCTGGCTGGACCGGCACAACTACGTCGAAACCCTGCACGCGCTGACCGAAACATTCTATTATTTCAAAAACGAAACGCTGGACGCGCTGGGCGACGACGAGCTGATTGCATGTATGAAGGATTTTTTTGACGGGTCCTGCCGGGGCGCCATCGACCTCCTGCAGCACCGGGAACTGGAACAGCTCGCGCATGACATACGCTTTTTCGGCCGCCCGTCCGCGGAGAACGCGGAAGACCCGGATGAAACGGAGGATTATCATGACTAAGCTGCAAAAGCCTGTTTTGCCGGATGCAAGCGCTCTGGACCCGGCGCGGTATTTCGAGTCCCTGATGGAAACGGCCCTGTCCATCGGGCTTCTGACTGGTAAGGATGCGGAGGACATAGGCGTCCAGACCATGGAGCTTCTGCGGCTGCAGGCCGAGCGTTTCACCAACGGAGAAAGCGGCTCCCTGCGCACCGAAACGGCGGAAAAGCTTCTCGCGTCCATCGTCTATGCCATCGGCCTCTATTTTAAGGGACTGCCCGATCCGGACGCCGCCCTGCACGCGCTCCGGACGCGGCAGGTCGCGGAACTGCACGCGGAAGGCATGCGGCTGGTCAGGCGCAAGGTCCGTACCGCCACGCACCTGCTCAAAATCGTGCAGGTCAGCGGCTTCGTCACCGCAAACCAGGCGTACAACGATACCGTGCAGGCCGGGCTTCCGCTCTTTTTCCGCGAATACGATCCCGAGTTTGCAGCCCACCAGACCCCCGGCTCCATCGATTACCCCCTGAGCCAGGACCTCTCCCATCTTAACGGCGTCGAATACATCCTGCGCTATCTTGCGCTTCTCGAAGCCGAGACACGGTTCTGCCTGCGCTGGCCCGCCGAAGACGTCCACCGCCTGATGCTGGGTCATGACCTGCGCTACAAAGACCTGCTGGTCAACATCTTTGAGCATGTCTGCGCAAACGCCATCGCGTCGGCGCTGTGCGGAAACGGGGCGCGCAGCCTGGATATCGCCCCTGCCGACAGGGAGCGCCTCGCGGCCCTTTTCGCAGGCTTGCCCGACGACGCGCTGCGGCGTACGCTGGCGGACGCCGGACAAAGGCTCTGTATCGAAATGGATATGCCCGGGCTGCAAGCGGTGGTCCTGCGCTGCGCTGGCAGCCTGCCCGTGCGCATCAAGGCCGCCCTGGCGCTTAAGCGGCTGGACACGGTGTTTCCCGGCTTCGCGGAGCCGTCCCCCGCGCCCCCGGTGCGGTTTGAAGACGGGGAAAGGCTGGACGATGTAACGTTCCGGCGCCTCGCGGACGAGATACGCGAATGCCGCTATACGCAAGACAAGCTCGCTATCATCAAACGGGAGGTCCGAAGCATAGCCGACCTTGCCGACCTGCTGGCCGGCGGCTGCCTGTTTGGCAGCGAATACGGGGCCGTGCTGTCCACGCTGGACGACCCCGCGCTGGCGCTGCTGCGCGCGCGCATGCCTTCCATTATCGGTTCGGTGGACCTGCGGGAATGGGAATCGGCGCTTTTAAAGCACATCGCCGGGCTGCCCGTTGAACGGCAGTCGCGCATCGCGGAGCTGGCTGAAGCCTTGGAGCCATAAACAAGAGATAATCGAACTTGCTCCCCGGTGTCCCTGAAACGCGTATACCAGACGGGGCACTTACTTACCGTCCCGTTCAGTCGCCGAAGACAAATATTCTTCGAGGAACGAGCCTTTTCTGCGCTTTTTTGATGTCTTTCACCATAGAGTTCCCGGCCATAGGGCTGTTGCTTGTCCCCATACCGTAACTGGCGCTCTCCGCTCTCCAGCACCGCGGAGCGCTCAATGATCTTGTCCGGTTAGCCGCGGTCCAGCCACACACTCCTGCAGCCCGGACAGTAATCGATCTCCACGACCTGCCGCTCGCTCATCACAGGTTCTCTGTCCCCGCATACCGGGCATTTCATATTCCCCGCCTCCTTCCATGCAACACATATTGCCCTATCCCCTGCGCCGGGAAAGGCGCTTGAATAACTTTACCAATTCATACCATACCGTTGCGAATATGGCAATGCCCGCCGCCGTCAGGAATTCCCCGGCCGAAAGCGGGGTCAGCCGGAAAAACGCGGACAGAGGCGTATACAGCATCAGAACCAGCGCGGCTGCGGTCCCGGCGAGGGCGCCGGCCACCACCTTATCCCGGAGGAGGCGCCCTATGGTACGAAACATGAAGTCGTGCTCCGAGCTGTTGACCAGTACCAAAAATATGTTGCCGATGAACAGCACGACCAGCCCCATGGTCCGCGCGAGCGCCGGATGCTGGGGCGCGCCCAGCACGGAGGCATAGTATAGGCCAAAAGCCGCGGCGAACAGCGCCAGCCCCTGCGCGACACTTTTCACAAGGCTCCCCGCGGTCAGTATCCCGGCGTCCCGCCTGCGCGGCGGGCGTTCCATGATGTCCCGTTCGGCCGGCTGGCGCTCCAGCACCACCGAGCAGGTCGGGTCAATGATAAGCTCCAACAGCACGATGTGCAGGGGAAGGAGCATCAGCGCGCCCGGCCCGATGCCCAACAGGGGCGCGAGGAGCGACGCCAGTGCGATGGGGATGTGGATGGTAAAGACGTACCCCACCGCTTTGCGGATGTTGTCGAATATGCGCCGCCCGTCGCGCACGGTATCCACGATGGTGGAAAAATTGTCGTCCAGCAGCACCAGGTCGGCCGCCTCCCGCGATACCTCCGAGCCGCGCTTGCCCATCGCGATGCCGATGTCCGCGTACTTGAGCGCGGGCGCGTCGTTCACGCCGTCGCCAGTCATGGCCACCACCTCGCCGCTGTTCCGAAGGGCCTGCACGATGCGCATCTTGTGCTCGGGCACCACCCGCGCAAAAACGCTGACGCCGCCCACCCGCGCGCGGAGTTCGTCGTCGGTCATCGCGTCCAACTCGTCGCCGGTGAGGACGCGCCCGCTCTCCGGCATCCCCACCTGCCGCGCTATGGCCGCGGCGGTAACCCCGTTGTCGCCGGTCAGCATGACCACGCGCACGCCCGCGCGCACGCAGCGGCGGATGTCCTCGCGCACCGACGGCCGGGGCGGGTCGGAAAGGCCGACCAGCCCGCAGAAATCAAATACCGCGTCGTCCAGGCGCCGGGGGGGCGTGTCGCCCTCAAGGCGCATCTCCCCCACCGCGATGACCCGCAGGCCCTCATCCGACATCTCCCGCACGGCCTTTTCGGCCTTTTCGCGCTGAGCGTCCGGCATGGCGCACAGCTTCAAAAGGTGCTCCGGGGAGCCTTTGGCGGCCACGACCGCCCCTTCCGGCCGCCGCCACGCGTGCCCCATCATCTTGCTTTCGTTGGTGAACGGATATTCGGCCAGCAGCGCTCCCGAGAAAAGCTCAGCGCTTTTAAGCCCGCAGCGCGCGCAGTACGCCAGCATCGCCTTTTCCATCGGGTCGTAGGCCTCGGTTTCGCAGGCCATCCCCATGACCCGGCACAGGCGGCCCTCGTCCGCCGTCCAGGTCCTGCTCACGGTCATTTGGTTGACGGTGATGGTGCCGGTCTTGTCCACGCACAGCACGGATACGGCGCCCAGCGTTTCCACGGCCGGAAGGCGGCGGACCAGCGAGTTCCTGCGGGCGAGGCGCCACGCGCCCATGGACAGGAAAACGGTGAGTATGACCGGGAACTCCTCCGGAATCATGGCCATGGCCAGCGTGATGCCCGAGAGCACGCTCTCGGTGGCCCTGTCCCCAAGGCTCCCTCCCGAATTGAAAAAGGTGATGACGAACACCAGCAGGAACAGCCCGGCGGCGATGGCGGCGCAGAGCCGGACCAGCCGCGCCGTCTGCTTCTCGAGCGGGGTGGGCCGGTCGGGCGCCTCGGCGACGCGGGTCCCTATCTTGCCGTATTCGGTCCCGGCCCCCGTCTTTTGGACGCGCACCAGCGCCGAGCCCTGCGTGACCAGCGTCCCGGCGAAGCAGCCCTCGCCGGCCGACTTCCATACGCCTTCCGGCTCCCCGGTCAGCGTCGATTCGTCCACGCACAGGTCGTTCGCACGGACGATAACGCCGTCGGCGGGTATCTTGACGCCTTCGGAAAGGAGCATCAGGTCGCCGGGCACCAGCTCGGCGCTGGGGATCGTCTTCTCCCCTCCGTCGCGTATGACCCGCGCATGGGGTGCGGAAAGGTCGCGCAGCGCATTAAGCGTGCGGTCGGTCTTCCATTCCTGCACGACGTCGATGCCGACGATGCCGGCCACGAACACCAGCATCACCACGCCGTCGCCCGGCTGTCCCAGCAGGAAATAGATGACGGCCGCCGCCATCAGCAGCAGGAACATGGGCTGTCTTAAGACCTGCAGGAGCTTGCGCAGAAGGCCCTCCTTTTTCTCCTGCGCCGGTTCGTTTCTTCCGTACTTTGCGAGCAGCGCCCTGGCCTGCGCGCCGGTGAGTCCCGTTTCGGGTGCCTTCGCGTCCATGACATCGTCCTCCGTTTGCGCAAATAGTGCTCTGCCATGTTTTAAAAGTGCGTCCCGGGGGATAAAAAAATACCCGCGGGAACCACTGTCCCACAGGTATCGGGATTTTCCACCTGCTGCCGTCTTCCGGCCCGGCCGCATGGACATAGCCGTCCATCGCCTGATCAGTTTGTACTGTAGCAACATGCAGTGCAAAGAGATGTGGGCATTATATTCCAATTCTAGCGTTTTGTCAACCCTGCTCCCGGACCTCCGCCGCCGCCCGGCCCCGCCGCCCGATCAGCCGGAGCGCCGTTATGACGACGCCCGCAAAGCATATGACAGCGGCCGTAATGTACACGATACGCATCCCGTAGACAAAGGCCTCGCCGTGCCCCGGCACGTCGGTGACGCGCTGCCCGGCGAACGCGCTCATGCTGCCGAACAAAAGGGCGGTGGAAAGGGCGATGCCGCTGACCATGCCAAGGTTGCGTATCAGCGCGTTCACGCTGCCGCCGATGCCCAGCTTGTCCCGCGGCACGGTGGACATGATAAGGGAGGTGTTGGGGGACTGGAACATGCCGTTCCCAAGGGCCAGAAGCACGATATAGAGCACCATCAGGATATACGAGGGCGTCGTGTCCAGCGTGGAAAGGCCGATAAGCCCGGCGCCCATCAACGTCAGGCCGATGACCGTGATGAGCTCCGAGCCAACCTTGTCCGAAAGATAACCGCTCACGGGCGCCACCACCGTAAGCACCAGCGGGAAGATGCTCATGTAAAGCCCCGCCGCGGCCGGTGAGAGGAGCAGCACGTCCTGAAGATAAAAGGGCTGGACGATGTTGGAGCAGAACATGGCCAGGAAGCTGATGAACCCGCAGACGATGCTGATGGAAAACCATCGGTTTTTGAACAGGGAAAGGTCCAGAAGCGGCGACTGCGTGCGACGCTCGACCAGCACGAACGCGATAAAGGCTGCGGCGGACACGCCCAGACCGGCAAGCATCATCGCGTCCATGGAGCCGGCGGTTTCCACCTGCCCCAGCGATATGAACAGCGGCACCACGGCAAAAAAGAACAGCACAGCCCCCGGGATATCCAGCTTCCCACCCGGCGCCTTTTCCTTCCGGGGGAGGTGTTTAAGGCTCATCAGCAGCACGACGATGCCAACCGGGACGTTGATCCAGAAGATATACTCCCACCGCGCCACGCTCACGATAAGGCCGCCCAGCGCCGGCCCGGTCAGCGTGCCCAGCGCCACGAACGCACCGGAGACGCCCAGCGCCCGCCCCCGCTCCTGCGGGGGAAATATCTGCGTAATGATGCCCTGCGTGGTCGCCATCGTGCACGCCGCACCCACCGCCTGTATCACGCGGGCAACAATAAGCCAGAAAAGCGTATGGGTGAAACCGCACAAAAGCGAGCCGAAGGTGAACACGCTGAGGCCGCAGCGGAAAACGAAGGATTTCCCCATCAGGTCGCCCAGCCGTCCGAACACGAGGATGGTGGCCGCGATGGCGATGAGGTACGAACTCACCACCCAGGCGATTCCGGATGCCGTTTCCCCAAGGTCGCTGCGCATCACCGGGAGCGCCACGTTCACTATGCTGCTGTCCAGCGTGGCCATGAACACGGACATGACCACGATCCCCAGAGCCAGCCATCTTCCCCTGTCTGCCTGCGCCTCATCCATCCAAGCTGTCACCCCTGCCGCGCGTTCTCATACTATTATAATTGCCTTCCCACGGTTTTCCAACCGCTTTTCCGGACACGCGGCCACGTGAAAGCAGTGTGCTTGCCGCCATAAAATGTTATAATGCATATAACATCATACGGAAGTGGTACGACATCGGATGTTCAAGCTGAAACACAACCCCAAGCAATACCTGAATCCGGGCGCGACGACCGGGACGGATTATTCGACCAATATCAAAGGCATCGGCATCGTTTTAAAGAGCGCTGTCATTGGA
>JAXGQA010000027.1:0-12704 GCA_040766645.1 Christensenellales bacterium
TCGTACGCAAAGCGCTCGTTGTTGGTGAGCTTGGCCAGGCCGACCACGGTCTGGTCGTTGAGGCCAAGGTTCAGGATGGTGTCCATCATGCCCGGCATCGAAGCGCGCGCACCCGAGCGGACCGACACGAGGTACGGGTCGTTGGGATCTCCCAGCTTCTTGCCCGCAATCTCCTCGGTCTTTTTGAGCGCCTCGTCCATCTGCTCTATGATGTCCGCCCCGATTTTCTTCCCGTCCTCATAGTAGCGGGTACACGCTTCGGTCGTCACCGTAAAGCCCTGGGGGACCGGCAGCCCGATGCGCGTCATTTCGGCAAGACCGGCGCCTTTGCCGCCCAACAGGTTCCGCATTCCAGCGTTGCCCTCGCTGAAAAGATATACGTATTTGTGCGCCATGTGAGTATCCCTCCGTTTTTATTTGAATTCCATTCCCACCGTTAAATGGTGAAATTTGCGATTTGTAGCCTATTTTATATTAAATGGGCCGAAAAGACAAGGACTCTTGGCCCTATAAATCCAATAAAATAAGGGCCTCTTCGCCCCCTGTTCGCCATTGCCGGACCGACTTTTTCTTCCAATATGAAGAGCATGCCGGCCCTGGCGTCATTTTACCGCGGATTATGTTTTTTTATTCACTATCCTTCCGCGCGAAATGCAATTTTATGCATTTTGTCCTGCATATCGTGCACGACGTTCACAAAGCGGTTTTCCCTTTGGCTCGACTTTTTTGGCTACTGCCGCATCGCCTCCCGGAGCTTGCGGATGATGCGCGATTCCATGCGCGAGACCTGCACCTGGGACACGCCCATCTCCCGCGCGATCTCGCTCTGCGTGGTCTCCCGGAAATACCGCATGACGATGAGCTTCCTCTCCCCCGGCTCAAGTTTTTTCAAAAGCTGCTTTAAAAGTATCCTGTCCACCAGCGCGAGGTTCTCGTCGGCCTGCTCGATGCGGTCTATGCGCATGGGGCCTTCCTCGCCGCGCTCGTCCATCGAAGGCTCGAACAACGAAAGGTGGGAGCGCGCGGCCTCCAGCGCCAGAAGCACGTCCCCCGGCGCCGCGTCCACAGCCTCGGCGATCTCCTCGATGGTCGGCTCGACCGACGTCTTGCGGCAGATGCTCTCGGACGCGGCCATGGCCCGTTGCGCGAGCTCCTTTAAGGTGCGCGAAACCTTGACCATGCCGTCGTCCCTCAGGTGCCGCTTGATCTCTCCGGCGATCATGGGCACGGCATAGGTCGAAAAGCGCACGTTGAACGCGGGATCGTAGTTGTTGAGCGCCTTGACAAGGCCCATGCACCCTATCTGGTACAGGTCCTCGTAATCCACGCCCCGCCCCAGAAACCGCTTGACAATGCTCTTTACGAGGCCGGTGTTGCGCTCAACAAGCTCCTCGCGCGCGTCCGCGTCTCCCGCGCGCATCCTGTGTATGAGCTGCAATAGCTCCTCATGCGTCAGGAGTCTGTCGTTCATTTCTTTGCATCCGCATCCTTTTTCCCGGACAGGGTCTTGGTCATCCGCACGGTGGTGCCCACGCCGGGGGCCGATTCGACTTCCACGCCGTCCATGAACGTTTCCATCATCGTGAACCCCATGCCCGAGCGCTCGGCGCTGTCCCCGGTCGTATACAGTGGCTCGCGCGCCTTCTCCACGTCTGCAATGCCCACGCCGCGGTCTATGATGGTCAGCACCAGCTTGCGCCCGTCGATGCCTGCCCGCATCTCCACCTTGTCCACCCGGCCGGGGTATCCGTGGATGATGGCGTTGGTCACCGCCTCGGATACCGCGGTCTTTATATCCGACAGCTCCTCGAGGGTGGGGTTCAGTTGCAGCGCAAACGCCCCCGCAACCACGCGCGCAAACCCCTCGTTCCCCGACAGGCTGTCGAATTTAAGGACCATCTCGTTCTGAAGCATCCGTTTTACCTCCCAATCAAGCGTTATGCCTCCATGTCTATGATCCGGTACAGGCCCGACGCCCTGAACACGCGCTGTACCTGCCCGCTCAGGTTCCGCACGCGTATCCTGCCCCCGCGTTTGGAAAGCGTGCGGTATCGGCCCATCAGCAGCCCTATCCCCGAGGAATCCATGAACTCAAGGCCTTTCATATCCAGTATCAGCTCCTTGATGGCCGCATCCTGCAAAAGCCTGTCCATTTCCTGGCGCACCCTGGCCGCGGAGTGATGGTCCAGCTCCCCGGACAGATGCACAATAAGGCTGCTGCCCTGCCGGGTATTCTTTAATGCCATGGTCGCCCCTCCTTTCCTCCCTGCTCATGATTCAGGAACGCCGCCTGCGTTCCTTCATCGAATCACTGGCGCATTTTGTTTTTTTTTGAAGTATTTGGTCATTGCCGCCTGCTTTAACCGCCGCCGGCGATGGGTACGCTATGTGCGATGGACGGTGATCTCATGTCGAAAAAGGACCCCGGCGTACAGTCACGGCGCGCAGTGCGTATTTTGCGCAAAATTTTCCTGAGTGTGCTCGTATCCATACTAGTATTCCTCGTATTCATGTTTTCATACATAGCCGGCATAGAAAACTGGCAAACGCTGGATACCGCGCTGCTGGAGCATATGGATCAGACGCTGCTGGTCTATGACGACGGCGGCGCGCTCTGCGCCGGCGTGCACGGCAAGGTCAACCGCATCGCGATACCCATAAGCGAGGTGCCCGACGCCGTCCAAAAGGCGTTCATATCGGCCGAGGACGCGCGGTTCTACGAGCACGGGGGCGTGGATTTCATCCGCATAATGGGCGCGCTGTGGGAGGACATCCGGACCGTGAGCTTAAAAGAAGGCGCCAGCACCATTACCCAGCAGCTTGTAAAGCTCACCCACCTCACCAGTGAAAAGACGTTCTCGCGCAAGCTCAAGGAAGCCCTGCTCGCGCTCCGGCTGGAGCGGGAATACACCAAGGACGAGATACTCGAAATGTATCTCAACTGCGTGTATTTCGGCCACGGCGCCTACGGCATCGAGGCGGCCAGCCGGGAATATTTCGGGAAATCGGCCAGCGAGCTGACCCTGGACGAGGGCGCGCTGCTGGCCGGGGTGCTCAAGTCCCCCACCAACTACGCGCCGCACATCGAGCCCGAGGCCTCCGTGAAGCGCCGGAACCTCGTGCTCTCGCTGATGGCGCAGTACGGCTACATCACCGAGGCCGAAAAGCAGGAGGCAAGCAGCAAGCCTTTGAAGCTCGCGCCCGAGGCCGACACGCTCCCATCTCAGGGGTACTTTTTCAACTACGCGGCCGAGGAGGCATGCCGGCTTTTGAACATGGACATGGACGCGCTGATGGCGTCGGGCTATAAGATATACACCACGCTGGATTCCCGGATGCAGGAGCTGGCCGAGGCCGCCATGGCCAACGATTCGCTCTTCCCCGCAAACGCGCAGGACGGCACGCCGGTGCAGGGAGCCATGGTGATCCTGAACGCCCGGACCGGGAGCATCGCGGCGATGGTGGGCGGCCGGACCGGCGACTACGCCGGGCTGAACCGCGTGACCGACATGAAGCGGCAGCCCGGCTCGGCCATCAAGCCGGTGCTGGTGTTCGCGCCCGCTCTGTTGAGCGGCGGGTACACCACCATATCGCAGCTTAACGATGAACCAACGACGTTCGGGAACTATTCCCCCCAAAACTACGGCGGTGAATACAAGGGCAAGGTCACGCTCCGGCAGGCGGTGGCCAGCTCATTGAATGTGCCCGCCGTTTCCATACTCGACGACATCGGCGTGGAAACGGGCAAGAGCTTCGCAAAAAGCGTGGGCATCGACTTCAATGAACAGGACACGGGGCTGTCCCTCGCCTTGGGCGGGCTGACCGACGGCGTATCCCCGCTTTCGCTCTGCGCCGCCTACCAGCCCTTCGCCAACGGCGGGACGTACACGCAGCCCGCCTGCATCAAGCGCATCACGGACGCACAGGGCAACGTGCTGTACGAGAATAAAGCGATGTCATACACCGTGATGGACGCGGGCAACGCTTTTCTGCTGACCGACATGCTCCGCTCGGCCGTCGAAACGGGCACGGCCACCCGCCTGAACATCCAAGGCGTACCCCTCGCGGCCAAGACGGGCACCACCGACTACGCGGACGGTGACGGCAACAGCGATGCCTGGACGGTGGCCTACAACCCGGACTACATCGCCTGCGGCTGGATGGGCTTTGACAAGACCGACGCCCAGCACCGGCTGCCCGCCGGCGTCACCGGCGGCGCGGGTCCGGCAAAGCTCCTGAAGTACGTCTTTGAAAACGCCTACGGACAGAACGGCCCGTGGTTCGTCCAGCCGGACAGCGTGGTCAGGGTCACGCTGGATGCCGACACGCTGCGGGTGGCCTATACGGATCAGCCTACGGGCGAGGCGACGTTCGAGGAATATTTCCTGCGGGGGACCGAGCCGAAGGGCGGGCTTTCGGACTTCTTCCCGGTTGCGCCCGATACGGAGGAACCGACGCCCACGCTGGCTCCTACGCCGACGCCCACGTCCGGGTTCTTCCGGTTCGGCGACACGCCCGAACCGACCGAAACGCCGTTCTTCTATGAACCGTCCGCTTCTCCGTAAGGCTTGTGAGCCGGAACCTGCCGCATCATAAAAAAGGCTCTGTTAAATAGTATCGTTGATTATGTTTTACTCATAGCTGAAGCCTCTGCAATGACGGCTTGTCCTTTATCAGGCTCCTCCTGCCACCTATTTTTCAACAGCGACAATAAAAAGGAGTACTTGACCGTACGAGCGCATCAATACGAATTTTTCCGTGCGGCGCATCGGTCAATGCCCCTTCTGTTGACACTGTTCCGCCATCCTATGCTTCCGTCAAGAACGGCAATATTGCCAGGCTTTCCGAGAATACCTCTTTCACCTCACCACCCGCTGTCCCGCGGGGATATTTCCAGCGTTTCCAGCGTTGAAAGCGCCTGTTCTATCATGACCTCGACGTCCATCCCCGCCTCGGCGCGCTCCGATTCGCCGGGCTTCGGCCGCGTGGCCGGGTGCCGCGGGACAAAAACGCTGCAGCAGTCCTCGTAGGGCAGTATGGACGTTTCGTAGGTCCCTATCTCCCGCGCTCGGTCCATGATTTCAATCTTGTCAAAGCCGATGAGCGGCCGGAACACGGGCAGGGACACCACGCTCCCCGTAGCGTGCAGGCTGTCCATGGTCTGGCTGGCCACCTGCCCCAGGTTCTCGCCGGTGATAAGCGCGCCGCATTTGCGCTTTATCGCGAGGCGCTCGGCGATGCGCATCATAAAGCGGCGCATCAGTATGGTCAGCAGGGCGGGCGGCCCGTCCTCGTACAGCTTTTTCTGTATCTCGGTGAAGGAAACGATGTGCAGGCGCATGGGACCGCAGTACCCGGCCATGATTTTCGCGAGGTCGATGACCTTCTGCCGCGCCTGCGCGCTGGTGTAGGGGAAGCTTTCAAAGTGCAGACAGTCCACCGTCACGCCGCGCTTGGCAATCATATACCCGGCCACCGGGCTGTCTATCCCGCCGGACAGAAGCAGCATCGCGCGGCCGCCGGTGCCCACCGGCATGCCGCCCACCGCCTTTTTCGCGCCTGTGTAGAGATAGGCCTGCTCCCGTATCTCGATGTCCAGCATGACCTGTGGTTGATGCACGTCCACCTTCAGGCCTGGGAAAGCCCCGATGAGCCGCCCGCCCATCTCGGCGGCCAGCTCCATCGAGGTCAGGGGAAAGCGTTTGTCCGCGCGCCGCGCGCGCACCTTGAACGTCGCCGCGCCGCCGGAGGCCGCCTGCGCCATCAGCGCGCGCGCCGCCTCAAAGATGCTTTCGAAGTCCTTGGGCACGGCAATCACCGGGCTGACCGAGTGCACGCCGAAGACGCGGCACAGGCGGTCGGCCACCCGCTCCTCTGCGGCCGGCGCGTACCCCTGCACGTAGACGCGTCCCTCCCGCATCTCGACAGTCACTCCGGCAAAGTCCTCAAGCGCCGCTTTGATGTTCTGGAGCAGCACGCGCTCAAAGAAAGGGCGGTTCAGCCCTTTCAAATGTATCTCCCCGTATCGGACAAGCATGGTCTCCATAGGTTACGTTCTCCTGTATTTTCTCAACTGTTCCACTTCGTGTTTGAATGCGTCGGCGGCAGCATCCATCTCCTCGGGCGTGTTCAGCGCCCCCAGGCTGATGCGCACCGCGCCCAGCGCGCGCTCGCCGGTTATGCCCATGGCCTCGAGCACCCGGCTCTCCTTTTTGGCGCGCGCGCTGCACGCCGAGCCGGTGGATACGTAGATCTCGTGCCGCTCGAGGCTGTGCATCAGCGTTTCCCCGCGCACGCCCTCAAAGGACACGTTGAGTATATGCGGTGCGCCCTCCTCAGGCGGCGGCCCGTTCACCCGCGCGCCCTCGATATCCAGAAGTGCCTCTGCCAGCCGAAGCTTGCAGGCCCGCAGTTGCCGGAGTATGGCGTCGTTGTCCTGCAGGCAGATGCGCGCGGCCTCCAGCATGCCGAGTATGGCCGGGGCGTTGGTGGTCCCCGACCGCAGGCCGTCCTCCTGCCCGCCGCCGACCAACATGGGCGCCATGCGGACGCCCTTCCGGATATACAGCGCGCCCACACCCTTTGGTCCGTGGAACTTGTGCCCGCTGATGCTGTACAGATCGACAGGACAGGCTGAAAGGTCGGGCGTGAGCCGCCCGTAGGCCTGCACACCGTCGCAGTGGACGACGGCCTTGGGACAGCGCGCCTTAACAAGCGCCGCCAGCACGCCGATGTCGTTTACGGCGCCCACCTCGTTGTTCACCTGCATGAAGCTTACAAGGCGCGTGTCTCTGGTGAGCGCCGCGTCAAGCGTTTCCGGCTCCAGCGCGCCCTGCGCGTTGACCGGAAGTTTTACGACGTCATAGCCTTCGTCCATAAGCGAGGCGGAACACCGCCGAGACCGACGGATGCTCCACCGCGGTGGTGACGACGCGCCCTGCCGCGCATGGCCGAGCGCCCCGTATATCGCAAAGTTGTTGGACTCGGTGCCTCCCGACGTGAAAAGGAGGCTCCCGTTTTCGACGTTGAGCGTTTTCAGCATGCGCGCGTCCCTGTTCGATGCGCGTATGCACCGCACCGCCGGGGCATATGCCGCCGACGGATTGAAAAAGTCTTCCTGAAACGCGGCCAGCACCGCATCCGCGGCTTCCTTAAACGGTGCGGTGGTCGCGCTGTTGTCAAGATATATCATGGATCAGGTCTCGCCTTCCTTATTGTAGCTCGCTGATGTCCATCACCTCCACGGTGATAGTGGCCTGAGCACCCTGACGCCATATGGTAAGCGACACTTTTCCCCAATCTTTTTGGCGAGCAGGCGTTCGGTGAAGTCCTTGATGCCCGTTATCGCCTTGTTGTCCAGCCTGGTAATGATATCGCCCTCGCGCACGCCCGCGCGGTAGGCCGTCCCCAGGGCGTTGGCCTGATCGACGTAGATGCCCTGCGGGATGCCGTTGGCGTCGGACGTCGCCTTGTCTATCTCAAAACAGGAGATGCCGATGCCCGCGCGGGTGACGTGCCCTTTGGATATCAGCTCGTTAATGATGGGCCAGGCCTCGTTGATGGGTATGGCGAAGCCTATCCCCTCGGCCGATATCGTGCGGCCGTATTCGTCCACGCCGGCCACCGCCGTCTTCTGGGTGTTGATGCCGATCACCTGCCCCTTGCTGTTGACAAGCGGCCCGCCGCTGTTTCCGGGTTGATGGCGGCGTCGGTCTGCAAAACGTCCATCCAGGTGTTGCCCACGCGCATGGAGCGCTGCGTCGCGCTGATGATGCCGGTGGTCACCGTGCCGGCCAGCTCTTTGCCCAGCGGGTTCCCGATAGCAACCGCAAGTTCCCCCACCTGCACCGAGGCGGAATCGCCCATCGGCGCCACCGGGAGATCGAGTCCTTGACCTGCAGGACGGCAAGGTCGGTCGTTTCGTCCGCCCCGATCAGCTTGGCCGAAAGCTCCTTGCCCCCGGGGACGGTAACGGTGAAGGTCGTGCCGCCGGCAATGACATGCTGGTTGGTCACGATGTGCCCCTGGTCGGTCACCACGAACCCCGACCCGTAGAACTGCGATTCGCGCATATCTTCGCCGAAAAAGTCGGATCCGGACGATGCCTTCTGCGTGCTGGTCACCCCCACCACGCTCGGCCCCACGGCCTTGGCTATATCCACGACCGGGTTGCTGGCCGAAATCATGCGTTGGGCGTGGCCGATCCCGGCGTCACCTGCGCCGCCGGCGTTGCCGTTACCGCCGCCTGGCCCGGCTGCTGCTGTGCCTCGGCTCTGAGCATGGGAAGCACCATGGCGATCCCGGCGGCGATGAGCACAAGGAGCACGGCCAGCACGGCCACCAGCGTCCATATGACGCGTTTTTGCCCTGGCCCCAGCGTCCTGTTCAGTATATTCGTGATGTGTCCGCATTGCTTTCCCTCCATTCGTTTCCCTTCGCTCCAATATCGGCCACGACACGCACCCCTCGCGCAGCAGCAGCTCGGCAAAAACGCCGTTCCCCGCGCGTTTTTTGCCGCTGAAGGTCCCGTCGTATATCGTTCCCAGCCCGCAGGCCGGGCTGTTGCTCTTTACTATCGCATATCCCGCCCCGGCGGCCCTGCCCTCCGCCAGGGCCTGCTTTGCCCCGTCCATAAACGCCTGCGTGCGGTCGGCGCCGCTTCGGGTCACCACCCGCGCCGCACCGTTCCAGACGTCTGCGCCCGTGCCCCCGGCGATCTCGCACGGGTCGCGGGGCACGCCCAGACCGCCCAGCACCTCCGGGCAGACCGGCACCAGCACGGCCTCGTCCTTCAGCCGCTCCACCCACGGTGCGAGCGCATCCCTGCCGTCGTAGCGGCAGCATTCTCCCAGCAGGCAGGCGCTGACCAGTATGACCGGCTTCATTGCAGCTCCACCACCGTCACGCCCGCGTCGCCCTCGCCATAATTTCCCAGCCTGAAGCTTTTGACGTGCGGATGGTTCCTCAGGTTCTTGTGCAGCCCGGCGCGCAACGCCCCCGTGCCTTTGCCGTGTATGATGAAGACCTCTCTCAGGCCGGTCTGCGCAACGTCGTCAAGATATTTATCGACATGCAGGGACGCTTCCTCCACCGTCTGCCCGCGCACGTCCAGCTCGGATGCCACGCTGCGCACGGCCAGTCCCTTCCCCGGCGCGCGCGGCGCAGGCGCGGATTGGGGCGCGGACGCCTTCCCCCGGCGCACGTTGGAAACGTGCACGTTAAGTTTCATCACCCCGGCCTGCACCTGCAGCTCGCCCTTGTTATCGGGCGGAGACAATACCGTAGCCTTTAAATTATGCCCGATTAGCTCGACGGTCTCTCCCGGCATCAGGCCTTCCGGGGCCGAGAGCGCGCCCTGGCACCTCTGCGCGAGGTCTCCGACCGCCTCTGCCTGCGCCCGCAGGTCGCCGCGCGCCTTTTGTATCTCGCGTTCCAGCGCGGCAGTCTGTGCGTCGGCCGCTGCCCTGCGCAGTTCCTTTATCACACGCTCGGTCTCGGCCTGCGCGCCCTGTACGATTTCCCTGGCCTGCGCACGCGCCCTGGTGAGTACGTCCTCCCTTTTTTCAGCAAGCTTTTCCTCCTCCGCCCGGACGCGTTCCAAAAGCGCAGCGGCCTCGTCCCGGTCCCGCCGCGCCTCCTCCCGCTCACGCTGCGCCTTATTCAGGTGGTCCTGTGCCTCGGAAAGCAGGGCCTCGTAGTCCACCTTCTCCCGCGCCATGTACGCACGCGCCCTCCGCACCACTTCCTCCGAAAGCCCGAGCTTTTGGGATATCTCCAGCGCATTGCTCGAGCCGGGCACGCCCATCAGAACGCGGTAGGTAGGCCGCAGCGTTTCCATGTCAAACTCCATGGAGGCGTTGACAAGGCCCTCCCGCTCCATCGCGAAGGCCTTAAGCTCGCTGTAATGGGTGGTAGCCAGCACGGTGGCGTTCTTTCGCGCAGCGCGTCCAGTATGGCCATGGCCAGCGCCGCACCCTCGGCCGGGTCGGTCCCCGCTCCCATCTCGTCCATCAGCACCAGCGAACGCCCGGTAATGTTTTCAAGTATGCCGATGACATTCATCATATGGGAGGAAAACGTCGAGAGGGACTGCTCGATGCTCTGCTCGTCGCCGATGTCCGCGAACACGCTGTCGTACACCGGAAGCCGCGCGCCGTACTCCGCGCTGATGTGCAGCCCGGCCTGGGCCATCAGCACGAAAAGCCCCACCGTCTTCAACGTGACCGTCTTGCCGCCGGTGTTGGGGCCGGTGATGATAAGCCCGAACTGCCCGCTTTCAAGCTCCACGTCTATGGGCACGACCTGCCCGTCGGGAATGAGCGGGTGCCGCGCGCCTCGCAGCAGTATCGCGCCGCTTTGGTCCGTTTCCGGGCGTACGCCGCGCATCTTTTTGGACAGCACGGCCCTGGCGAACACCACGTCCAGATGCACGAGTATGTCGATGTCGTTCAACAGCTCGTGGGACGCCGGCGACACCTCGGCGGTCAGCTCCTCGAGTATGCGCTCCATCTCGGCCTGCTCCTCGGCCTGCAGCTGGCGTATGGCGTTGTTTATCTCCACCACGGCCATCGGCTCGATGAAAAGCGTCTGCCCGCTCGCGGAATGGTCGTGCAGCAGGCCGGGCACCATCGAACGGTACTCCTGCCTGACCGGAACGACGTAGCGCCCGCCGCGCAGGGTGATGATGGCGTCCTGCAGGTACTTCTGGCATTTCGCGGACTGGACGATCTCCCCCAGTTTTTCCCGCACGCGCGCGTTCTCCCGCCGGATGCTTCGGCGGATGTCGTAAAGCCTCGGGGAGGCGGAATCAGCCATCGCCTCGGCGCTTAAAATGCAGGCGTGGATGCGCTTTTCCAGCGTCATGTCCTCGTACAGGTTGGCCGCCTGCCGCCGGAGAACGTCGATGCCCTCCAGCTCCGCGTCCAAAAGCGCGTGCTTCAAAAGCCGCGCCGCGCGCAGGACCCCGGCCACGTCCAGCAGCTCGCGCATGGACAGCGCGGCCCCCACGCGGCTGCGGCCGACCGCGTCCCCCGCGTCCGCGAACGCGATCACCGGGTAGGTATCCAGCGCAAGCAGGCAGGTTTCGGCCGCCTGCGTCTCGTCCTGCAAAAACGCGACGCCCGTCAGGTCCGGCCGCGGCTCAATACGGCGCGCCGCCGCCTTGCCCGGCTCGGACACGCAGCACGCGCTGAGCATCTCCAGTATCTTGTCAAATTCCAGCAGTTTGGCTGTTTTTTCCGGCATATGCTTCCTCAAATCCCCCTCAGGACCGGTATAGAAAAGAGCAGCCAGACGCGCTGCTCTTGGGTCTTTCCGCCCGATACGGCCTCAGAACCGGTTGTCGTTCCTGCCGTCGGTCTGCGGCCTGTGCGCCTGCTGTTTGGCGATGGGTACGACCTGAAGGGGCTTTGCGTCCTTCTGCGCGCGCTTCAACTGCGCGATCTCCTCCTTCGCCCTCTCCAGCTCGCGCTTTAAACGCGCGCTCTCGTCCTGGAGCTTCAAATGCTCGTCCGCTATGTTGATGGCCGTGAGCATGGCCAGCATGGTGTCGCTGGCGCTCACGGAATTGGCCATGATTTCCCGCATCCTTTTGTCCACAAAGATGGCGACGCGATGTATGTATTCCGTGCTTTCCTCGCCCATCAGTGTATATTCGTGGTGTCCGATATTCACTATCGTCTTATTCTTCGCCACGCCGCCGCACCCCCATACAGAATCGCATACCCTTCATATTCCAGTTATGGAATATTTCAATTATAATCAATGCCGCGCCAAACTACAAGCGCGGCTGCCCTGTTTCCCGAAACCTTGGGCCTGGACAAACGCGAGCGCCCGGGACGGGACGGCTTTTCCCGATGCAGCTTGTATACGGCCACACCTTCGAAACCCGCGATTTTCTCGGCACGTGTCCGTATCCCATAGTTTTCCCACAGATAATTCCTGATAAGCTCGGGCCTCTGCCTGTCGATCAGATATACGCCTTTATCGGTCAGGCTCAAAAACATGTTTTCCATCTTATACCTGCGCTTGAACGCAAAATATCGGGGGGACTTTACCTGCCATCCCCCAAGGCTGGAAAAGTTCTCCAGCTTCCCCTGTTCAGGGGCGTCAAAAATGCTGTATCCCCTGAACGCACCGGCGGTCGCGTAAACACTGCTGAGAAAAACGCTGTCCTTATGTTCCACGATGTAGTTGTCCAGCGCGACGAAGCAGGCGTATTTGTCCCTGGTCACATTATAGGTGGTTTGGGCCACCAAACCGTTCAGCAGGAAAACCACCAGAACGCCGGCGATGGCTGCCGCCCCGCAGGCCGTACGCTTTGCCCTCCCGAGGCGCTCCGATCCGAATGCTGAATAGTCGATCATCAGGAGCAGAAGCAATATGCCCAGGACGTAATGGGGAGAAACGATCCTCGCGGGCGCACGCTGTATGGCAATGAACGCCAGATGCACGGACAGCACCGCGCCAAATACCAGCAGCGGCAGAACCTTGCCCTTTCGCGATGTCAAACAAAGAAAAAGGCACAGGCACAGGAGGCAAAAGGGCAGGAGTTTGCGATAATCCCGCATGCCCGTTATAAACGCGGCGGCAACGCTGGCCACGGTCACCGGCGGCCTTACCGCATGGTCTGCGATGTAGGAAATCTTTTCGGTCGTAAACTGCTCTTCATCCGCCATCATCCAGGAATAAAAGACCTGATGGTC
>JAXGQA010000028.1:0-11921 GCA_040766645.1 Christensenellales bacterium
CTGTCGAGTTTGGCCAGATAATCGTTGACCGTCACTAGGTGCACGCCCTTGCCCTGCAGTGCGTTGAGGTACGCGGGGAGCGTGGCCACCAGCGTTTTGCCCTCGCCGGTCTTCATCTCCGCGACACGCCCCTCGTGCAGGACGATGCCGCCGATGATCTGCACGTCGAAATGGCGCATCCCCAGCACCCGCACCGCCGCCTCGCGCACCGTCGCAAAGGCTTCGGGCAGTATGCTGTCCAGCGTCGCGCCCGCGGCGATTTCCGCCTTGAAGCGCTCGGTCCTTTCCCGCAGCTGCGCGTGGGTCAGCTTCTGCGCCTCGGGCTCGAGTGCCGTGATGGCGTCCGCCCGCGCCTGGAGCTTTTTCAGCTGCCCGCCCGAATCGGTACCCAATATCTTGTTTAAAAGGCTCACTTATCCACTTCCATTCCGGTTTTGCAATACTTCATTCTAGCATGAAGCGCCGCCACATTCAATAATGGCGGCGCTTTTGTCACACTTTCTTAACCTTTATACATGAACGGACAAAATGTCTTGTTTAATCCTGTTCCGCGTCATAATCCGGTTCGATGAGGCCGTAGTTCCCGCTGTTCCTGCGGTAAACCACGTTGACCTCCAGCGTCCGCTCGTTCCGAAACACGAAGAAGCTGTGGCCGAGTAGGTTCATCTGCAGGATGGCCTCGTCGACGGACATGGGCTTGACGGCAAAGGTCTTGGTGCGGACCACCCTCGGTTCGTCGTCCTCCTCGGCGTCGTCGCCCCCGCCGAACAGCGGCATTTCGGACTCGAACGCCCCGTCGTGGAGCTTTTTCTCCAGCCTCGTGCGGTACTTCCGGATGCGGCGCTCCAGCTTGCGCAGCACGTTGTCAAGCGTCGTGTACATGTCGCTGGAATGGTCTTCAGCGCGGATGACGATGCCGTCGAAGTATACGGTGATCTCCATGATGTGGCGGTTTTTCTCGAGGTTCAGGCTGACCAGGGCCTCGGTGTCCTCCCGGAAATACCGCCCCAGCTTCTGCACCTTCTTCTCGATGAGGTTCTTCAGGCTGTCACTGACTTCCACATTCCTTGACGTGATGGAAATACGCATACTGTCCACTCCTTTCCAAATATAACACAGTGCAGGGCACTGACACTGAGGAATTCGGCAAATGTCCGTCAAAATCCTTCCAGAGGTAGTTTTGGCTTACACTCATATGAATAAACCAAAAACCAAAAAAGGAACGCCTTTTTGGGGGGCGTTCCTTCGCGTTCAGTTTGCGGGGCCGACAGTCTACCGGCGGGCCTGGAAGCAATCGTTGCAGTAGATAGGCCTGTCGTTTTTGGGAATAAAGGGAATCTGGGTAGCCGCACCGCACTGGGCGCAGACGGCATCGTACATCTCTCTGGGCTTGCCTGCGCTCCTGCCGTTGTTTTTACGGCTGTCCCTGCAAGTCTTGCAGCGTCCGGGCTCGTTCATAAAACCTTTCTCCGCGTAAAATTCCTGCTCGCCGGCAGTGAAAATGAACTCCACACCGCAATCCTTACAAATCAACGTTTTGTCCTGGTACATGAAAAATTTACCCCTCGCATATAGTTTTTACCATTCACATCATTCCCGGCTGACCTGGTCTTTGTCCCCACACTCGCCGACTGGAAGCTTCGCTCAAAGCATTACCTTCCTCACTGACACTCCTCTCAGGTATGGACCCCTTCGTTCCCAACGCCGTGGCTCTTCGATGTGAAAAGGACAAAACGTTTCGTACACGGATGATTCCAAACCTGGCCGGGCTTACATCTAGGCCGCACCATGATCATCGGGCACTTTTACCCGACTTACGTGGATCGCTTCGCCTGCGACTGGCATCGATTTTCAACCACAGACCCGGAAATAATGTAAATTTAACTCATTATACCATAACGTAACCAAAACACAAGCGATAATTTCTTTTTCTTCATCATTGGCAATTTTTCTTATTCTAACGCCCGCGTACAGGCGCTGGCGACATAGACGGCCCGCGCTCCGGCCGCCTTCAGTGTCCGGGCGGCGGCTTCCACCGTCGCGCCGGTGGTGACCACGTCGTCGACCAGCAGGAGCGTCAGGCCGCTAACGTCCACCGACTCGGGCACCGCGAACGCGTCCTTCACGTTCTGTTCCCGCTCTTCCCTGGGCAGGAGCGTCTGCGTGCGGGTCTCCTGCACCCGCACAAGAACGTCCTCGTACACGGGTATCCCCAACAGCGGCGCCAGCTCGGCGGCCAGAAGCGCCGCCTGATTGAAGCCGCGCTCCTTTACGCGGGTCTCGTGCAGAGGCACGGGCACTGCGGCGTCCATACCGGAAAAGCCCGCCTGGTCCACGGCGTCCTTCATATAGTGCGCCAGGCCTTTGGAGATGTAGCGCTTGTTGTCGTACTTGAACCGGTGGACCAGTTCCTTGACCGGCGTTTCGTAGTAAAAGGGGGCCGCCAGACCGTCGAAAGCACGGCCGTCCGCCGATATCCCCTCTGTCACGCGGGGCAGCCGGGACGCGCAGAGCGCGCACACGCCGTACCCCGGCGCAACGTCCACTTCGCTCGAACAAATCGCACAGGCTATGTCATGCGGATACACGGTGCGGATGAACAGTTCGCGAGCCCTTTGCAGAAAGTTTCCCACGTCTTCGCCCCCTTATGCGCGCCTACAGCGTTCGCAGATAATGCCACAGCGCGCAGTAACGCTTTTGTATCCTGTCGTTTTTCACCATCGCCGCTACGCCCGAACGCCGCCCCACCAGATGCAGCCCGCTGCGCGCGCGGGTCAGCGCGGTGTAGAGGAGGTTTCGGGTCATCAGCATGGGCGCGCCGCCCGCGATGGGCAGTATGACCACCGGGAACTCGCTCCCCTGCGCCTTGTGGACCGACACGCAGTAGGCCAGCTCGAGGTCGTCCATCTGCGTGCGGTCATACGCCGCCAGCCGGTCGTCGTCAAAGAGCACGGCCACCGCCTGCGCCTTCGGATCCACCGCCGTGATGAAGCCGATGTCCCCGTTGAACACGCCGAGGCCCCTGGCAATGTCGGTCTCCGTCTCCTGCCTCCATTCCATCTGGTAGTTATTGCGGGTCTGCATCACCTTGTCGCCTGTCCGGAAGGTCACGCCCCCGTGGGTCAGCTCCGCCGTGCTCTCCCCTGGCGGATTGAGAAGGGCCTGCAGCCTTGCGTTCAGGTTCCACACGCCCAGCTCGCCCTTCTTCATGGGCGCGAGCACCTGCACGTCGCGCAGGGGGTCGAGGCCGGGCGCGGCCTCCCCGGACGCCAGTTCCATCACTTTTTGCGCGATGCTCTGCACGTCCTCGGCGGCGTGGAAAAAAAAGTCCTCGCCCCCGCTTAAAATGGGCATCTCCCCCGCGTTGATGCGGTGCGCGTTTATGACGATGTGCGAGCGTTCGCTTTGCCTGTATATCCTTTGCAGCTTGACCGCGCGTATCCGGCCGGAGCGGATGATGTCCGAAAGCACGTTCCCGGCCCCCACCGACGGAAGCTGGTCCGCGTCGCCTATCAGCACCAGCCGCGTCCCGTCGGTCACTGCGCGCAGCAGATGGCGCATCAGGAACACGTCCAGCATGGACACCTCGTCCACGATGACGGCGTCGCACTCGAGCGGCGCGCTCTCGTTGCGCGCGAACACCGCGCCCGGGCTGCGCCCGTACTCCAGCAGGCGATGGATGGTCCGCGCCTCAAAGCCCGTCGCCTCAGTCATCCGCTTGGCGGCCCGGCCGGTCGGCGCGCACAGCTCGACCTCCAGTCCCAGCGCGTGCATCAGCCGGATGATGAACCGGGTGATGGTGGTCTTGCCGGTGCCCGGCCCGCCGGTCAGCACGGTGACGCCGCCGCGCAGCGCCTCCAGCACCGCCTCCCGCTGAATCTCGTCCAGCTGTGTCCCCTCCGCCGCCTCCAGCTCGGATAGCCTGCCCTCGAACCGAAGATCCTGTAAAACGGTCTGACTGTTATCCAGCCGCATCAGGCGCGCGGCCACGTCCATCTCGGCCTGCCGCACCCACGCCGCGGCCACCGACGGTTTGTCCTCTATCTCGTCCTCAACAAGCGTTCCCTCGTTTATCAGGGCCGCAAGGCTTTGCTCCACGCTCTTGCGGGGCACCTCCAGCAGGCGCACCGAAAGCCGGACGAGATGGTCGCGCAGGAGGTAGGTGTGCCCCTCCCCCAGCGCATATTCCAGCGTGTACCGTATGCCGGCCGCCACCCGGAAGGCCGAATCCGCCTCGATGCCCACGCCGGCGGCAATGCGGTCGGCCGTCCTGAAGCCGATGCCCGGCACGTCCGCTATCAATCGGTACGGGTTCTCGCGTATGCTGCGCACGGCGTCCCCGCCGTAGATTTTATAGAGTTTCAGCGCCTGATTCACCGTGATGTCAAAGCCCTGCAGCTCCATCATGACCTCGCGCATGCGCGCCTGCTCCTGAAAGGACTGGGCGATGACCTCGGCCCTGCCCGCGCCGATACCCCGGACCCGCGTCAGCAGATGCGGGCGGGACATCAGCACGTCGAACGCTTCCTCGCCAAACTGCTCGATGATAAGCGCCGCCGTTGCCGGGCCGACCCCCTTGACGAGGCCGCTCCCGAGATAACGCTCCATGTCCTCCACAGAGCTCGGGCGGGAGGGCTTATACTGCTCCACCTGCACCTGCCGGCCGTACACGCTGTGTTCCCGCCAGCTCCCTGTAATGTGCAGGCGCTCGCCCGCACCCACCAGGGGCATGCAGCCCACCGCCGTGACCAGGCCTTCCTCGGTCGCCAGCTCCAGCACCGTAAAGCCGTTCTCCTCGTTGCGGAAAACGACCTCCTCCACGGTGCCTTCAAGCTCGACCATGGCGCCCTCTCACAGACCGCGCCGGATGTCGTCCACGCGGTCGATGCGCTCCCAGGGCAGGTCGAGGTCCGGGCGGCCGAAATGCCCGTACGCAGCGGTCTGCCTGTATATGGGCCGGAGCAGATTCAACTGCTCGATGATGGCCGAGGGGCGCAGATCGAAGTTCTTTTTCACCAGTTCTTCCAGCGCGCCGTCGGGTATGGCGCCGGTGCCAAAGGTGTTTACATTGACCGAAATGGGCCGGGCCACGCCGATGGCGTAGGCGATCTGCAGCTCCACCTCGCTCGCCGCGCCGGCGGCCACCAGATTCTTGGCGATGTAGCGCGCCATGTAGGTCGCGCTGCGGTCCACCTTGCTCGGGTCCTTCCCCGAAAAGCTCCCGCCGCCGTGCCGCGCGTAGCCGCCGTAGGTGTCCACGATGATTTTCCGGCCGGTCAGCCCCGAATCGCCGTGCGGGCCGCCCACCACGAACCGGCCGGACGGATTGACGAGATAGCGCGTGTTTTCATCCAGCAGCCCGGCGGGGAGCGTGGCCTTTATCAGCTTTTCCACGATTTCCTGATAAATGGTTTCCTGCGACACCTCAGGCGCGTGCTGGGTGGAGATGACCACCGTGTCTACCCGCGCCGGGCGGCCGCCCTGGTATTCCACGGTCACCTGCGCCTTGGCGTCGGGCCGCAGGAACGGAATCTCGCCGCTCTTGCGGAGCCGGGCGTGCGCGCGCATGAGGCTGTGCGAGAACTCGATGGGCATGGGCATGAACTCGGGGGTCTGGTCGCAGGCATAGCCGAACATCATCCCCTGATCGCCCGCGCCGGTCTCGCCGGAGGCCTGCCCCAGCCGCGTTTCGAGGGAAGCGTTCACGCCCTGCGCGATGTCGGGCGACTGCTCGTCGATGCAGGTAACGACGGCGCAGGTGTTCCCGTCAAAGCCGGTGTCCGAGGACACGTAGCCGATATCGCGCACGGTCGCGCGCACGATTTTTTCTATATCCACATAGCATCGGGTGGTTATCTCGCCCATCACCAGCACCAGGCCGGTGGTCGCTATGGTCTCGCAGGCCACGCGCGCGGCGGGGTCCTGCCCGATGATCTCGTCCAGCACCGCGTCGGCTATCTGGTCGCATACCTTGTCCGGATGTCCCTCGCTCACCGATTCGGACGTAAAGAACTTCTTGTTCATCGCTTTCTCCTTTTAGCGGGCCGCCTCGCGGCCGGAATCGCTCCATGTACATTTGACACAACGCAGCGTAAGCCGCATTGTGTCACGTTCATTATAGGCTTGCGGCGAAAGCGTGTCAACGAGAACCTGTGCAAAGCGGGCCGTGACGGCTATAATAGGGCTATATGGCTGTTCAAGGGGGAGAGCGAAACGGAATGAAGAAAGTACTCGGGTGCATCCGCCGCGCCTGCCGGGATTTTGACCTCATCCAGGCGCATGACCGCATCGCTTTGGGCATCTCGGGGGGCAAGGACAGCATGCTTCTGCTGCACGCCATGCAGCTGTATACATACTTTTCCCCCGTGCCCTTCACGTTCACCGCCATCCATCTGAACCCCGGCTTTGCGGGCATGGATCCCTCACCGCTCAAGGCGTATGCCGAGGCCAGCGGCGTGGAACTGCACATCGTGGACACCGACATCGCCGACATCGTCTTCAACAAGCGCAGGGAGAAGAACCCCTGCGCGCTGTGCGCCAAGATGCGCCGCGGGGTGCTGCACAAGACCGCCCTGCGCCTTAACTGCAACAAGGTCGCGCTCGCGCACCACATGGACGACGCGCTGGAAACGCTGTTCCTCAGCATGTTTTACGAGGGACGCCTCTTTACGCTCTCGCCGCGCTCCTATCTGGACCGCACGGGCCTGACGCTGATACGGCCCATGCTCTACCTGCCCGAACGACACATCGTCAACACGGTAAAGCGCCTCGGGCTGCCTGTCGTCCATAACCTCTGCCCCGCAAACGGCCGCACCCGGCGCCAGGAGACCAAGGAGTTCATCTCGTCTCTGGCCGCGCGGATGCCCGGCGTCAAGGAACGGATGCTCCACGCGCTGCAGAACACCGAAAAATACGCCCTGTGGGATAAAGCCAAGCCGCCTGAGGCCTGAAACACGCGAAAAGAGCGCTGCCGGAAATCCGGCGGCGCTCTTTGGTTTTATATTCGGTACTGTGCGGCTACGGCGTGGCTGACGGCGGCACTGTCGCTGCTATCGACGGCGTTGCCGTTGGCATCGGTGTCGCCGTCGCCGGCGGCGCACTCGTGGTCGGCGAAGGCGGGTCCGTCGATCCTGCCGACCCGTCCGAAGGCTCGGGCTCCATGGTCGGCTCGGGCGTCAGCGTGGGCGTGGGCGTCGGCACCGGCGTGGCTATCACATAGGACGTCGACTTCGGCGTCCTGAGTATCTTCGAAGGCGTCCTGCGCGGCGTGGTGGTCCACAGGCTGGTGCCATCGGGCAGGTTGAACCACGTATCCAGCGCGAGGTTCTGGAGGGCCTCGTCATCCGGGAAGAACATGCTCTTGCCGTCCAGCATGCCGGTGGTGCCCACCGGCATCGTAAACTCTATCTTATCCATTTCCATCTTGTTCAGGATGCTCCCGAACGCCACCATCTGCTCCAGGCTCAGGTTGGTTTCGATGTATTTGTTGAGGCTGTCCCACAGCTTTTGCACGGCGTCCACGGCGCCCATCTCCTTGATGCGCCTGGCAAGTCCGAGGAAGAACGCCTGCTGGCGCTCGGCGCGGCCAATGTCGGAATCGCCGGTAACGCCGTGGCGCGTGCGCACGTAGTTCTCGGCCGTTTTCCCTTTAAGATACAGGGTCTGGCCTTTCTGGCCGACCTTGGGGATGGTGGCGTCCAGCGTCACCGGAACGCCGCCAACAGCGTCGGCGAGCGGCGCGATGCCGTCCATGTTGATGGCGGCATAGTATTTAAAGGGCACCCGGTTCCCGAAAAGGTCCTCCAGCGCGGTGAGCGTGTTCTGGTAATCGCCGCCCGGACTGCCGTGGATGCCCCGGATATACGCGGTGTTGATGCGGTTGACCCCCTGGCCGATGACCTCGCCGCTGTTATTGATCTGGTTGATGCCGTCGATATAGGTATCGCGCGGTATGGTGATGGCCCGTACCGTATAGTCCTTGATGTTTATCGCGCAGATCACTATGGTGTCGGTCCGCGCGCCCATGTGCCGCGCCTCGCGCTCCTCACTGCTGTCCGAGCCCAGAAGAACGAGGTTCACGACGTCGTTATTCCGCTCCAGCGAGTCGGTCTCCCCGGCCCGCAACGTGTCGCCGGGGTTCTGCCACGCATTCTGGAATTTGAAATACGCCAATGCCCCGATGCCGCAGGCCGCCACGACAAGCACCGCGATCGAGATATAAAGCGCTTTTATTATTTTTTTCCGTTTCGGTTTTTTCGCCGTCCTGGACACTATATCCTTATTTTTCGCCATAATCCCTCCGCTTCCGCTCCGTCAGGCCCCTTGGCCGGGGCAAAAAGCTTTTCACAGGCTTTTATACTTAACGAATAGCATTATATATAATAAGTTTCTGCATGTCAAACGGCATTATTACGGCCGGTCCGCGCCAAATTCCGACAATAAAGGCACTCCCAAAGGAGTGCCAATACCTGGCAGTGATTCGGAAAAGCCTCAGGGCTCCTCGTAATAGTCGCCTCTCCTGTAATCAAACACCGCGTTGGACGCATACAGTGAAAGGTTCTCCAGCGCCTTGCCCGTCCCTATGGCCACACAGGAGATGGCGTCCTCGGCCACATAGCAGGGGAGCTTGGTGTGCTCGGACAAAAGCCTGTCCAATCCGTAAAGGAGCGAACCGCCGCCGGTCATGCAGATACCGTTCTCGGCGATGTCGGCCGAAAGCTCGGGCGGCGTGCGCTCGAGTATGGAGTGCACCACCTCCAGAATGGACTGCAGCGGTTCTTCCAGCGCCTCGATCATCTCGTCCGAGCTGACAGTGATCTCCTTGGGCAGACCGGCCACAAGGCTCCGGCCGGTGACGTTCATATACGCCGGTTCCTTGCGCGGGAACGCCGAGCCGATATTCATCTTCATGAGCTCGGCCGTACGCTCGCCGATCAGGAGATTGTGCTTTTTGCGCATGTACCGCGCAATGGCCTCGTCAAACTTGTCCCCGGCGCATTTGATGGAATCGCTGATGACCATGTTGGCCAGGGAGATGACGGCTACGTCGGTGGTCCCGCCGCCGACGTCGATAATCATATTGCCGTTGGGCGCCGCGATGTCGATGCCGGCGCCGATGGCCGCCGCTATGGGTTCCTTGATGCAGTAGGCCCGGGAGGCGCCGGCCTGCTCGGTCGCTTCCACCACCGAGCGCTTTTCCACCTCGGTCACGCCGCTGGGCACGCAAACGACCGCACGGGGCTTGAAAAAGACCCTGCGGCCAACGACTTTGCGAAGGAAATAGCGCAACATACGCTCCGTTATGTCATAATTCGAGATAACCCCGTCCTGAAGCGGGCGTATGGCCATGATGTTGCCGGGCGTCCTGCCCAGCATCTTGCGCGCCTCGTCGCCCACAGCCAGCATCTTGCCCGTCACCTTGTTGATCGCGACCGCCGAGGGCTCCCTCAATACGATACCCTTGCCCTTTATGTATATCAAAACGGTCGCCGTACCAAGATCTATGCCAACGTCGTTAAACTCAAACCAACGCATGTATTATCGTTTCCTTTCACACATTTCATACTTTTTTAATACTTCTGTAAAAAGCACACAATAAAAAAATGACTTGTGTGTCTGAAACAATAATACCCTCTGGTTTATGTAATGTCAATTCCTAACGCTTTATTGACATAATTTTTCGGGGCTTTTTGAAGCCGTTCTTGTATTTCAAATAGGTGGCTTTTCCACCGCGGATATGCCGTTCGGCCTTGTTTTTATCGAGGATCCGCTTCACGCTTTTGTACATCTGCGCGTTGATTCTCGGCAGCCGTTCGGACATGTCCTTGTGGACCGTGGACTTGGAAACCTTGTGCACCCGGGCCGCCTCGCGCACGGTCGCTCCCGTGTCGATTATGAACTGCGCGATCTCCAGTGCCCGTTTTTCAATGTAATCCTTCACCTGCAGCGCCCCCCGTATACAAGCTTTATTACAATCTATGAGGCGGGGCGCTGGCGTATGTCACCGTTTGGCGCTCAGGCCAAAACAAAAAACGGCGGCCGCTCCGCTCTGTGCGGGAGGGTCCGCCAAGTTATCGTATACACGCTTACGCGGGGAGGACGTAGAACAGGATGGAGAAAAAATGCATCAGGCTCCCGCCCAGCACGAAGAGGTGCCACACCGAATGCATGTATCTGAACCGCTTGAGGCCGTAGAAGATGAGGCCGAGCATGTAGGCGACGCCGCCGGCGAGCATCAGCCGGAGCCCCGCCGGCGCGAGCGCGGCGGAAAGCGGCTGCATCGCGAACACAACGGCCCAGCCCATCACGATATAGCAGGCCATCGAAAACTTCTTGAACCGCTCGAGGTCGAAAACGGCCAGCGCGATCCCCAGCGCCGCGGCGCACCATATGGCTATCAGCAACAGGCTGCCTTCGGTCCCGGGCATCAGAATGAGCGTGTAGGGGGTATAGGTCCCCGCGATAAGCAGATAGATGCTGCAGTGGTCAAATATGCGCATAACGCGCTTGGCTTTCCCCCGAAGGGAATGGTACAGCGTGGACATGGAGTAAAGCGTCAGGAGCGTCGCGCCGTAGACCACCGACGCCACCACGCGCGTAATGTCCCCCGTCCCCGCGGCCATGAGCAGCATCGCCACCAGCGCGGCGACCGACAGCAGGGCGCCCACGCCGTGGGATACGGCGTTGAATATCTCCTCGCCCAGCGTGTATTCGGGCATGGCCATTTCGGCCAGCGGTTTTCTCGGCATATCCGTCCTCCTTCGTTCCGTTTCTACACAGGCATTATACCACACGGGGCCGGTGCGGGAAAGAATTGTCCCCTCTCGCGTGTTGACAAACGCACGGCGGGGATTTATGCTGGAAAAAGCTGATTATAGCCGCATATCGGCATTTCCCCCGAACAGGAGCAACGTTTGAATGGATAATTTTTACTGTGATTTAACGGAGGGGAACATCGCGCGCCAGCTTATAAAGTTCTCCTGGCCGTTCCTGCTTTCGACATTTTTACAGGCTGTTTATAACATCGTGGATATGCTGGTCGTCGGCATTTACGTCGGTCCCGTCGGCATTTCGGCCGTCACCACCGGCAGCCAGATGCTGTTCATCATCACCTTCCTGGTGGTGGGCATGGCCGTGGGGGGAACCGTTCTGATAGCGCAGTACCTCGGCGCGAAACAGCACCACGAGCTTTCGGCCACCATCGGCTCCATGTTCTCGCTGTACGCGATATCCGCCGTGGTCCTCACCGTTCTGATGCTGCTGTTTTCCGGCAACATACTGCAGCTGATGCAGACGCCTGCCCAGGCCATGGCCGACGCCAAGGCCTATATGGACATCTGCGTTTCCGGAATCGTATTCATCTTCGGATACAACGCCGTGTGTGCCATGCTCCGGGGCATGGGCGATTCGGTACGGCCCATGGTGTTCGTGGCCATAGCCACGGTAATAAACGTCGGCCTCGATTTTTTGTTCGTCGGCCCGATGGGCATGCGCACCGCCGGCGCGGCGCTGGCCACCATCATCGCGCAGGCCGTAAGCTTTATTCTCTCGGTCATCTACCTGATGCACAAGGGCTTCGTGTTCGACTTCAGGCTCAGGAGCTTCAAGCTCCACGCCGACAAGGTCCGGCTGCTTTTGAAGATAGGCCTGCCCTCCGCCGTTCAAAACATGATCGTCAGCTTCTCGTTCATGATACTGGTTTCCATCGCCAACGGCATGGGCGTGCCCGCTTCGGCCGCCGTCGGCATCTCGGGCCGCATCAACGGTATCGCCATACTGCCCGGGCTGGCCATAGGATCCTCGGTCACCTCCATGGCCGGGCAGAACCTCGGCGCCTGCCGGTTCGACCGCGCCAAGCACACCATGTACGTGGGGATGTGGATTTCGCTCGCGCTTTCGGTAATCGTCTTTGGGATGGTGCA
>JAXGQA010000029.1:0-11577 GCA_040766645.1 Christensenellales bacterium
CCCCATGTACTCCAATCTCCAGCGCGTTCTTGACGAGTACAAAGGCGATAAAATCGCAACCAGCGGGCTTATTCAGTACCTTTCGGGACGCGGTGTAAAGGCCGAGGAAATCAAATGGAGCGGCATTGAGCAGTATATCGTTGGGAAAAAGAGTGTGTCCAAGGCGGAGCTGGCCGAGTTTTTAACAGGAAACAGCTTGGAGATAGAGGTTATTAAAGTTGGAGAAGTTGGAGAAGATGTCGTTTCTTTAGACTACTCTGAGGACAGAATTAATGTGTATTCCGGCGAAGGGGAAGCTGCTTCTGTCCGGCAGTTAGGCGACGGCACATGGTATGATGCTGTTAACGACAAAGAATTTGACACTTATGAAGCTGCGCTTGAATACGCAAGGGACGTAGCGGAGAGCGAGCGCGAGCACTGGAGAGAAGAATCAGGCGGTCCGCGATATGAGAAATACGCCCTTCCCGGCGGCAAAAACTACCGCGAGGTCCTATTCACTTTGCCCAAGGTCGAAGGCGAATACCGATCCGAGCATTGGAACGAGCGTAATGTCGTGGCCCACACCCGCTTGCAGGATTTTGAGACGGCGGACCCCGGTGCTTTTTATCGAGGAGGTTCAAAGCGACTGGCATTAAGAGGGGCGGGAGGCTGGGTATATGCCTAAAAACCCACAAAGCGTGCCCGACGCGCCTTTCCGCACAACATGGCACCAGTACGTAATGAAGCACATCCTTCGCATGGCGGCTGAGGGCGATTATAAATACGTCGCGTGGACGACCGGAAAGATGCAGGCGGACAGGTATGCGTTGCAAAAGCAGATTGGAGAAATTCGGATACGGAATACCGGGGACGGAAGCTATATCGTAGGCGTCGATAACCCGGCGGGCGAGCGCATATCGGATTTGGAGAATTTAGCCGCGACGCAGGACGAAATTGCAAGAGTGTATGGCAAAGATTTAGGCGGCAGGATGATTGCCGCTGCTGACGCTGCAAATGGAGAAATTGCACGCGTTTCCGGCGACGGCCTCACCATTGGCGGCGAGGGCATGTCCGATTTCTATGATATTAGCGGGCGCTCGTCGCAGAATATACCGCGATTTATGGATAAATACGTGCGCCAGTGGGGGAGCAAGGTGCAGACCATCGACGTGACCGGGCATGCGGTTCCTGATGTCGAGGTTACAGAGGCTATGCGCGAGGATGTGCTTTATAAGGGACAACCGCGCTTCTCCCTTCGCGATACGTCCGACGTAAACACCGGGCGCGTCGAATCCGACAACCCCGAGCTGCGCAAGGCGGTCGGCATTTTCAAGGGCATCTCCAAGCTGACTGAGGCGCGCGCGAGCGATGCCGCGCTGCAAGGCTTTTGTGGAAGCGAACGCATTTCAGTGCGGTCATTGCACTTCGGGCTTTCTGATGGTATGCTGCGCGCTGAAAACGCAGCATCTTTATTCAGGAAGAGCTGTCATTGAATAATGGCTCCAATCCAACCTTTGCCGATGCAGGAGCTGCAAGCAGATCCGCAAGGCGGTACGCATGATGTACGGCATACCATAGCTCCCGCGCCGCGGAAGCAGGGCAAAAGGGAAACCTTTTGTAGCACAGTACGGATACGGTAATAAACCGGTCTTCCGCGGCCCGAACAGGCTGCTCACGCGGCCCGGAGGCTGTAATTTTATTACATAAAGATACAATTGACAGCCCGCTTACGCGGCATATATACTACAACATATGGCAAATGCGCTGTGTCGAAACGAGCAGCGATTTGTCGTCTTTTCGTATGAAGATACGGGCTTGGAGCCAACGGGGACGGCTGCATACGGCATTCATTACTATTCATGGCCGGGACTGTCATGCGGCGGTTGCGGCAGGGCGCGAAACGCGGAGAAGAGAACAGGGGACGGACGACGGGATGATAGCGCAGCAACTATTCAACGGACTGACCATAGGGGTCATTTACGCCATGGTGGCGCTGGGATATACGCTGTCTTACGGAATTTTGCGGCTCATCAACTTTGCCCACGGCGACGTGTACATGGTGGGCGCCTTCGTGGGTTTTTTCGGCGTCGCCATCCTAGGCCTGCATCCCCTGCTGGCCTTTGCGATTTCGCTTGGGGTCTGCGGCCTTCTGGGCGCGCTTATCGAGCTCGTGGCCTTCCGCTCGGTGCGGGGCGGCGCGCGCAGCTCGCAGCTTATAAGCGCCATCGGCGTGTCCATCGTCCTGCAGAATCTGGTGATGCTCACGTCGGGAAGCGACACCAAGTCGTTTCCCACCGTGCTGGTCAACAACACCTTCGATGTGGCGGGGGTCACCATGTCCGGCACCGCGCTCATCCTGATGGGCGTTTCGGTGGCGCTGATGGTCCTTTTGTATCTCTTCATCTATAAGACCCGCATGGGCATCCATATGCGGGCTGCGGCTCAGGACCCGGTCATGACCAGCCTGATGGGCATCAGCGTCAACAAGGTCATCTCCGTCACCTTTTCCATCGGCTCGGTGCTGGGCGGGGCGGCCGGCATCCTTGTGGGCATGTACTATAATACCATCGTTTTCACCATGGGCTATACCATGGGCCTCAAAGCGTTCGTAGCCGCGATACTGGGCGGCATCGGAAACGTACCCGGCGCCATGCTGGGCGGGGTGCTTTTGGGCATGTCCGAATCCATGGGGGCCTTGCTGACTTCGGCAAAATACAAGGACGCGGTCGCGTTCGTTATCCTCATTCTGGTCCTGCTTGTGAAACCCACCGGGCTGTTCGGCAAAAAAGAAGTGGAAAAGGTGTAGTGGACGGATTGGATATCAAAGGCGCTGTTTTGAAATATACGGAGAAGATAGACCGCAGGCTGTATCCGTTGCTGTTTTTGGTCGTGGCGGCCCTTTTTCCTATCATATGCAAAAACATGTACATCCTGCATATACTCATCCTGCTGGGCGTGTATCAGGTGCTGGGACTCAGCCTGAACATCGTCACCGGCGTGGCCGGCGAGCTGGACCTCGGGCACGCGGCGTTTTTCGGCGTGGGGGCCTACGCGTCCAGCCTGGTGATGCAAAGGCTGACCGGAGATTTCTGGACCGGGTTCCTGGCCGCCATCGTGCTGGCGTTTTTGTTCGGGCTTATACTGGGCATTCCGTCGCTGCGCATCCGCGGGGACTATCTTGCCATCGTAACGCTGGGGTTCAACGAGATAATGCGCTACGTTATGCTCAACTGGCAGGAACTGACCAACGGTCCGCTGGGCATAAACAGCATCCAGCCGCCCGGCATTTTCGGGCTCAGCCTCGGCTCCAAGCAGATGATGTTTTACTTCATAAGCCTTCTGTGCCTCGTCACCTACGTGGTGACAAAGCGCATATCCACCACCCGCTTCGGACGGAGCCTGGTGGCTATCCGCGACAACGAGATAGCGGCCACGTCGCTGGGGATAAACACCGGGTATTACAAGGTGATGGGGTTTGCCATAGCCGCCGCGTTCGCCGGGGCGGCGGGCAGCTTTTTCGCGCACTACATGACCTTTATCAACCCGAACAACTTTACGTCCAACGAGTCCATCCTGATCCTTTGCATGGTGGTCATCGGCGGCAAAGGAAGCTTTTTGGGGACCATCACGGGCGTTGCCATATTGTTCCTGCTGCCCGAGGTCCTGCGGCCGGTGGCCAACTACCGCATGCTGATATACGGCGTCATGATCATTCTCATGATGGTCTACCGCTCCAAGGGCTTTATCCCGGAAAAGCGCGTGCCGGTAAAAATCGGAAAGCGCAGGTCGGAAAAGGCATGAAGATACTGAGCATCCGGAACCTGTGTAAATACTTTGGCGGCCTGCACGCGGTGGAGAACGTTTCCTTCGACGCCGAGGAAGGCGAGATACTGAGCATCATCGGGCCCAACGGCGCAGGCAAGACCACCCTTTTCAACATGATATCGGGCATCTACGCGCCGACCTCCGGCCAAAAGATATTTGAGGGCAAAAAGATATCACCAGGCTTCGCGATTACCAGACAGCCAGGCTGGGGATAACCCGGACGTTCCAGAACATCCGGCTTTTTTCCAGCCTTACCGCCATAGAGAACGTGATGATAGGGCTGCACCTCCGCCAGAAGTCCAGCGTCTGGGACTGCGTGATGCGGACCCGCAAGAACGTGCGGGATGAAAACGAATGTTACGACGAGGCCATGCGCCTGCTTCAAAGCATCGACCTCGGCGAAAAGGCCTTCGAGCGGGCCGGGCACCTCGCCTACGGGGAGCAGCGGAAGCTGGAGATTATCCGTGCGCTGGCCTCAAGGCCCAGGATACTGCTGCTGGACGAGCCTACCGCCGGGATGAACCACTCCGAGCAGGGGAGCCTGATGGATTACATACGCAGCATCAACGGTGAGGGTGTGACCATCATCCTTATTGAGCACAACATGAAGGTGGTCATGAACATCTCGCACCACGTCATCGTGCTCAATTACGGGGTCAAGATAGCGGAGGGCACGCCGCAGGAAGTCCAGAACAACGAGCAGGTCATCGAAGCGTACCTTGGAAGGGGAAAAGCGCATGCTCAGGGTTGAAGATCTCTCCATCCAGTACGGCGGCATCCGGGCGGTGCGCGGCATCTCCTTTACGGTGGAGAAGGGGAAAATAACGGCCCTTATCGGCAACAACGGCGCGGGCAAGTCCAGCACCCTGAAGGCCATCTCCAATCTGGTGACGCCCGCGCAGGGCAGGATCGTTTTTGAGGGCAGGGACATCACAGGCCTGAGGCCCGAGAAGATAGCCCGGGACATCGGCATCATACACATTCCGGAAGGGCGGCACGTGTTCCCGGAGCTGACGGTGCGGGAAAATCTTTTGATAAGCTTTTCGTCCCGCACCGTCTCCAAAAGGGAGTTTATGTCCGAGATGCAGGCCGTATTTGAGCGCTTCCCGGTGCTGGAGCAGAGGCAGAAGCAGTCGGCGGGGACGCTGTCCGGCGGGGAGCAGCAGATTCTGGCCATTGCCCGCGGGGTCCTGCAAAAACCGTATCTGCTGATATTGGACGAGCCTTCCATGGGCCTTGCGCCGCTTATCGTGGAGGAGGTCTTCGAGATCATCCGTGAGATAAACCGCGGAGGGGTGACCGTGTTTTTGGTCGAGCAGAACGCGCAGATGGCGCTGTCCACGGCGGACACCGGCTACGTGCTCGAAAGCGGGGAGATCATCCTGCAGGGCAGCGCCGAGGCGCTGATGGAGGACCCCCAGGTGAAGAAGATATATCTGGGCGAGGAATGATGTCGTCTGACAAGGCGCCTTTAGGGAGGATCCGGGTTGGCCGGGGCGCTTTTTTGGTAAACAAATATCTTAAGAAATGAGGGGTAGGAAATGAAAAAATTCTCGCGTTCGTTACGACGCTTGCGCTGGCGGCGGGTCTGATGACCGGCTGCGGCGGCTCGAACACGGCTGCGACCAACGATCCGATCAAGTTGGCGGTGGCTGCTCCCTTCACCGGCAGCGACTCCATCTACGGCGACTACATGAAGCACGGCGTCGAGCTGGCGCTTGCGGAGATCAACGGGGCGAGCGGCGTGCTGGGCAGGCAGCTTGAAGTCGCGTATGAGGACGACAAGGGCAGCTCGACCGACGCGGTGAGCGTGGCACAGAAAATAGCGAGCGACAGCAGCGTCGTGGGCGTTATCGGGCATATGTTCAGCGGCTGTACGCAGGCTGCCGGCCCGGTCTATCAGCAAAACGGCTTTCCGACCATAGCGGTGTGTTCCACCAACCCGAAAGTCGCTACAATAGGTGATTATGTGTACCGCATCAATGTGGGAGACAACTATCAGGGCGGCGCGCTGGCCGAGCTTCTTATCGAAAAGGGCCTTACCAAGGCGGCGGTCATCTATGAGAATACGGACTATGGCACCGGCGTTGCAACCGCATTCAAAGACAAGTATGAAGAGCTGAACGGCACCGTGGCTATGGATGAATCCTATGCGGGCGATGCCGATGATTTCAGCGTGCTGCTGACCACGCTGAAGCAAAAAGACGCGCAGGCGATAGTGATGTGCGGATATCAGACCGCTGCGGCCAAGATCATGATGCAGGCCAAGAGTCTGAACATCGACCTTCCCGTGTACGCCACTGACGGCGTGTACAACGATGATTTTATCAACCTCGCCAAGGAAGATGCCGAAGGCGTATACATCGTCTGCTACTTCCACGCCTCAGACCCCACCGAGTCGGTCCAGAACTACATCAGGAAGTTCCAGGAGAAGTACCCCGACGTTGCCGTTGACCCGTGGAGCGCGTACGCTTACGACGCGGTCAGGCTGATGGCCGACGCCATCACCCGCGCGGGCAGCACCGACCGTGCGGCCATCAAGGACGCCATCGCTTCGACTACGTCCTTTGCCGGGGTCACCGGGACCATCAACTTCACCGGTGCGCGGGAGCCGGTTGCAAAGGAAATCATCATCGTACAGGTCAAGGACGGCAAGTTCCAGGTAAGCGGAAACTAACGCTCATTTATAAAACACATGGCTTCCGGGTTTGTGCCCGGGAGCCATGTGTTTTATAATAAGGAAAACGACACAAAAGAGGAAAAGCGATGGAGATAAAGCGCAAGAAAAGATTCGGCCTGCTGGGTATGGCCTACGACACCTCCGCGTCCAAAGGATACCCCGGCGCGCGATACGCGCCCGAGCAGATACGCAAAGCCCTCGGGTGGATATTCCACCGCATTGAGGACGGCATGCTCTTCGACGTGGAAGAGGACCGCCTGGTGGACATGCGCGAGATCGAGCTGAAGGATTTCGGCGACACCGACAGGATAAGCCGCTATAATCACGAAAAATCGCTGCAAGAGATAAAATGCTGCATAGATAAAGTATACGAAGCGGGGTACGCGCCCATCCTGCTGGGCGGGGACCATTCCACCGGCTGGCCGGCAATCAAGAGCCTGCACGACAACACGACAGGGAGGATAGGCGTCATCCATGTGGACGCGCATCTCGACCTTATCAAGGAATCGCCGGTGCAGGGACCGTATTCGGGCAGCAGCCAGATGCGCCGCGCAAGCGAGCTGGAGCGCATCGACCCGCGCAACTTCGCGCAGATAGGCATGCGCGGGTACAATTCGCCGGAGCATTACCATTTCATACGCGAAAGCGGCATAACGCTCATTCCTGCGAGCCGTTTGTCTGAGCTGGGAATACGGGAAGCGGCCCGGAAAGCGCTGGATGCTGCCGGAGACGGGACCGGGCACATTCACCTTTCGGTGGACATAGACGTGCTGGACAGCGCGTTCGCGCCGGGGAGCGGGGCCAACGAGCCGGGGGGCCTTACAAGCGCCCAGCTTTTCGCGCTGGTAAAGGCGCTGGCCCCGTACGTGGATTCCATCGACATCGTCGAGGTGAACCCCCTGCTGGACAGCAACAACGTGACCGGCATCGTGGCCGCGAAGCTCCTTTTTGACTATATGATCTCAAACTACTACGCGGCGCTTCTTTGAGCTGCAGGGGGAGGACCGTATGCTGGAGAACGAATGGGATGAGTTCGCAAAAAAGCTTCCGTCCATCGCGGCGGGAGCGTTCGACACCCACAGGATAAGGCGGGAATTCTACGACGCCAAGGGGAAAGCGGCTGTAAAAGCCCTGCAGAAAAACGGCTTTGAGGCGTACTACGCGAAGGACAGGGCCGAAGCCGCCGAATTGCTTTTGTCCCTGGTCCCGCCGGGCGCAACCATCGGCTGCGGGGATTCGCACACGCTGTTCGCCCTGGGGGCCGAGGACGCGCTGAAAGCGCGGGGCTGCACCCTCATCTCCCACCTGTGCGCGCTGAATGCCCACGCGCAGGAAAGCGGGGAATACGGCTACATTAAGCTGGGGACAAAGCGGCAGATGCGCGAGATACTCATGCGCTATCTGGTCAGCGACGTTTTTATACTCGGCGCCAACGGCATCTCGATGGACGGGCAGATCGTCAACGTCGACGGCGCAGGCAACCGCGTGGCCGGAAGCATGTACGGCCCGGACCGCATCATCGTGGTGGCGGGGGTCAACAAGCTCGCGCCGGACGTGGAGGCGGCGCGCGCCCGCGTGGGATTTATGGCCGCGCCCATGAACAACATCAAATACGACAGCGTCATGCCCTGCGTGACAACCGGCAAATGCGCCGACTGCGCAAGGTCTGAACGCATCTGCAACATGACCGCCGTCATCCACAAAAAGCCGCTGGATTCCGACTTTCACGTGATTATTATCGGAGAGGAACTTGGGTTTTAAGCGCTTTCCTTCTAAGGCACCACCGCACAAAAGAAGTGTCGGAATCGTGAGAGATTTTTGCGCGGAACAAGGACAAAAGCACAGGAAATAGCGGCGTTATTTCGCGCATTTTGGATGCCGTTTCCGGCATAAAGTTTTAGGAGGACGGCGCGCACCGCTTGTGCGGTGTTGCCATAACATAAAAGATAAACACAAAAACAAACCCCACCCTTTTGGACGGGGTTTGTTTTTGTATCGATCGTTTACGGGGTCGGTTCGGGAACGGTAAAGCTGATGTTTGCGCCCTCTTCGTTGACGCCTGTGCCCGAATTCCCATCGACGGCGTACCAGCTGTCACAGTCCTTGGGGAAGTCCTTTGCGGCACCGGCCGTCAGCGCGGGCGGCTCGCTGGCGGCTGCGTTGGTGATTCCGACGACGCCGTCGCTTCCGTTGAAGTAGGTGCCCTTATACAGGGAGAATGTTCCGTCATCATTTTTCATGTAATACTGCGAGGCGTACCCATAGGAAGTTTTGCAGTATTCAAAGGTGATGACATCCGCGCCCTGCTGGGAAACGGTGGTGGAAACAAATTCGGTCCCGGGGTCATACGTGGTCTCAAACAGAGTTGAAACGCCTTCCTCATCCTTATAGCTCATGGTAAAGGTATTGCCGTTGGCCTGATAGTGGATGTCGCTTATGCCCATCATGGCAAGGCCGGTTTCAATGCCCGCCTGGTCCTGTCCGAAGACCGAAATGGGCAGCAACGCAAGATCGATCATCGAAAGCCCGAGCAGATTCATCGCCGCCATAGGTTCGACTGTGGTCAATCCGTTGGACAGTTTGGTCAGCATAGCGCCCTTGGCTTCCAGATAAGCGGTGTAGGACGCGCTTATGCTGCCTGACGGAAGGTTGTTTGCGTTGGACGTCTGGACGGGCGCCTGAGAATCCGTCGGGTTGGCGGCCGGAGCGGCGCATCCGGCCAGCACGATGCAGAACAGAAGAACAGAAACAACGACAGCTATTAACTTTTTCATAAAATCCCCCTCTCAAACTCAGCATTCTAAGCCATTATATACAATAAACATACATTATTCAACGATAACAGCATTCAGCGCCCAAATATAAAAAATAGGAAAACAGCACGCGCTGTCGCGTATTGTTGCGGTCACTTGCGCGACAATGGAACAAGCCTATGTGAAAAATTGCAATATTTTAATTCGCCGGGATATGCAGCCCATCCAAAACGCATATCGAGTTTTGCTAACCCGTGCCCGCCAAGGCTTTGTGATATTTGCTCCAAATGGCAGCAATTCGGATTCAACCAGGCGAAGAGACTTTTAAGATAAGACTTTTGAATATTTGCAAGGCCTTGGGATTGAGGAGTGTTGGTTTTACTTGGCCAGCCTAGACAATACGCACAAAAGTATGAGCTGATGCCTGCGCCCTGCCCCCAAACCACTTGTGCCCACGCACCGGTTAATGTATAATAACGTCCGTAGTATGGTGCCAAGGCAGGATTTTTTTGTTTGTTGGGAAGGATGGTAGGATATGTCATACGTTTTTTTGGCCTTTTATGTGCTCTGTCTTATTTTCATTTCCTGGTACAGCGCAAAACGCGTTAAAACGGTAGACGACTTTTTTCTGGGGAACCGCAAAATCGGCCCCCTTTTAAGTGCGTTCGCGTACGCCACGACGTATTTCTCGGCGGTCATATTTATTGGTTACGCGGGCAACATCGGCTGGGGCTTCGGCATTGCGGCGGCGCTTATCGGCGTCGGCAACGCCTTCATCGGCAACTACGCCGCGTGGAAGGTGCTGGCGCGCCGCACCCGCAGCATGACCCAGAACCTCGGCGTGGCCACCATGCCCGACTTCTTCGAAAAGCGCTATCAAAGCAAGGGAATGAAGGTCGCCGCCGCCCTTATCATCTTCATCTTCATGACGCCGTACTGCGCGTCCGTGTATCAGGGCCTGAGCTACCTTTTTGAGATGGCGTTTGGTATCCCGTTCATCTACTGCATCATCGGCATGGCCGTGCTGACCGGCATATACCTCCTGCTGGGCGGGTACCTCGCCACCGCGCTTACCGACGTGTTTCAGGGCGTTATCATGCTGGGCGGCGTCATCGCTATGGTCGCGCTGGTGCTTTCAAATCCCGCGGTGGGCGGGCTTTCCGAGGGCCTGAGCCGCCTTGCGGCCATAGACCCTGTGCTTACCGACATCACCGGCGGCGGCAACTGGTTCTCGCTGCTGGGGCTTGTGATGCTGACCAGCCTGGGCACCTGGGGCCTGCCGCAGATGATCCACAAGTTCTACGCCATCAAGGACGAGCGCGCGATAAAGACCGCGACAAGGCTGTCCACCATGTTTTGCCTGGTCATCGGCGGCGGCGCGTATCTCTCCGGCGTTTTCGGGCGGCTGTTCCTGAACAACCAGATGCCCGTTGACCCGGCGACCGGCGCCGCCAGCGTGGACATGATCATGCCGCAGGTCATTTCCATCGCGCTCCCCGGGGCGCTCCTGGGGCTCATCGTCATACTCGTGCTTTCGGCGTCCATGTCCACGCTGTCCTCGCTGGTGCTGGTGTCCAGTTCGGCCATTTCCATGGACCTGGTCAAGGGCCGCCTGCGCCCCGACATGGGAAACAAACAGGTGATGACTCTCATGCGCGTGCTGTGCGTGGTGTTCATCGCGATCTCGGTCCTTATTGCGACCAACAAAATAAACGCTATTGTCACGCTGATGTCGTTCTCATGGGGTACGCTGTCCGGGAGCTTCCTCGCGCCCTATCTCTACGGTTTGTACTGGAAGGGCGCGACCAAAGCAGGAGCCTGGGCCGGCATCGCGTCCGGCGTGCTGGTGACCGGGTGTCTCGTGCTGTTCAGCACGCTGACTGCGCCGGTGATAGGCATGATCTCCATGTTCGCCGGGCTTATCGTCGTGCCGGTGGTCAGCCTGCTGACCCCCAAGCTGTCCCGGGAGCACCTCGACCACGTGTTCGTGCTGGAAGACCGGCGCAGGCAGGTCAGGGCTGAGGGAAGCGCCGAGACCGTTGCATAAAACCGCTGGCTGACATACTCTCCCAAAGTAAAGAAGCGCCCGTTTATCGGGCGCTTCTTTCTTTCCCGGATGCGAAGCGGAAGGGAAAAAATCACGGCGGCAAAGGTTTGTCACCGGCCCGGCATCATCGCCTTGCGCCGCGCATACATTCTTAAAAGCACACGGGCGGGGAGGCGTGGACATGCAGCGGAGAAGGGGATACGCGCAGCGGCGGCGCGCGCGGAGGCGGCGGCGCATCGCGGGCATCTTCGCGGCGCTGATCGTGCTGGCGCTTTTCGCGCTGGGGATAGCCG
>JAXGQA010000003.1:0-122228 GCA_040766645.1 Christensenellales bacterium
GGACTGTTTGCCCCGGCCGTGTTCGAGAGGCTGGGCTGCGAGGTCATTCCCCTCTACTGTGATTCCGACCCGGCGTTCCCGCATCATTTTCCGGACCCCACCCGCGTGGACAACATGCAGGACCTGATCCGGAGCGTGAAAGAACACAACGCTGATCTGGGCCTCGGCTTCGACGGCGACGGTGACCGGCTGGGCGTTGTCGATGAAACCGGCGAAATCATCTGGGGCGACAAACTGATGGTGCTGTTCTGGCGCGAGATTCTGCCCAGATATCCGGGAACGGACGCGATCGTGGAGGTGAAATGCTCCGACCTGCTGGTCGATGAAATCAGGAAGCTTGGCGGGAAGCCTGTATTCTATAAGACCGGGCATTCCCTGATCAAGGCTAAAATGAAGGAAATGAACGCCGTCTTTACCGGCGAAATGTCCGGGCACATGTTCTTTGCCGACGAATACTACGGTTACGACGACGCGGTTTATGCCGCCGCGCGGCTGCTGCGCATACTTTCCAATTCCGACCGTACGCTGCATGAACTGCTGGCCGATCTGCCACAATCCTACGCCAGTCCGGAAATCCGCGTGCCCTGTCCGGAACAGGAGAAAGCGTTCTACGTGAAAAAAGCCCGTCGAGAGCTTGGCCGCATCGCTTCCGGCATCGTGGATGTCGATGGTGTGCGTGCGCGCTTTGAGGACGGATGGGGCCTGGTCCGCGCATCCAACACCGGCCCCGAACTGATCGTGCGGTATGAAGGCAGGAGTATGGAGGCCGGACACCGTATAAAACAAGAAATCGAGCGGGCATTATACCCGTTGAAAATTGCATAGATCGGGGATTGATGATCAGCGCTGACGGGCCGGGCGCCACTGATACAAAAGATTGGTGGAACACGGCGGGTTTGATTCCGTTTAACAGAAGGAAACCCGTCTGCCTGGCACCCGCCCTGGAGCTTCCAAACATGCCTGACGATAAGACTGCATCGCGGGGGTGGAATACAGGCTGTCACCAGGGCCCCAAACGCGGAAGGTTGAATTTCGACACGCCGGGTGGTCCCGGGACGCTTTGGTATCGCCCGGCAAAACCATCTTATATCACAACACCTGCTTCTTCCCCGCGGCCGTATTTCTCAAATGGATACTATCACAGGATTGAACCGGTGACATGGCCTGCTATATAATTTAGAGGCAATGCTGGGCTTGTCATGATTTGGAAGGGGCGATTACCGGACGAGAGGCGGGGAGATGTGCGTGGATCTGTTTGATTTGAACACGGGAACGATGCTGATCGTTCTCATCCTGGGGCAGCTTACAACGGGCATACTCGTTGTCTCATATTCGGCCAGGCGTAAAAGCACGGCGGTGAACGTTTTTTTACTCTCAAAACTCTTTCAGCTGGCTGCGTGGATCATGGTCGTGCTCAGGGTCGTTACGCCCAGCATGATTTTGAAAATCGCCGCAAACGGCACATTGTTTATTGGGGTGGCCCTGGAGCTTACAGCTTTACTTATCCTGAAGAACAGCTATACGAAAATCCGGAAAAAGGCGTATATCGGCCTGTTGATCGTGTGCGCCCTCGTGTTTATCGCGGTGGCGGCGAGCTATACCGGGGAGAGCGCCAGGATAGCGGCCGCGTCGCTTGTCGGGGCTGTATTGATGGCGTTTCCCGTATACGTGCTTTTCACGGACGGCAAATCTTCACTGCTCCAAAGGGTGGTCGCCGCTTTTTACGGCGTCACCATACTTTTCCTGCTCTGCCGGACTTATGGGGCGCTGAGCTCGGATATAACCATGGATCTGTCGTCATCCGATTTTTTCAATACCGGACTGTTTCTCCTGCTTTATCTGGTGATGCTGGGGGGCAGCGTCGGATTTATTCTCATGGATAAGGAAAAGACGGACCATGAAATACTCAGAGCCGCGTCCCTGGACGGGCTGACCAACATTTACAACCGCAGAAATTTTGTCATGCGCTCAGGCGAAGCGATTGCTTTGTGCATAAGGAAGCGCGAGGAGATCTCCTGTTTGCTCATCGATATCGACGACTTCAAGCAAATCAACGACGAGCATGGGCACTACGCGGGAGATGCGATATTGATACATTTTGCGGACATACTGAAAAAGTCTCTCAGGAGTTATGATGTTTTCGGCAGATACGGCGGAGACGAGTTTTCCGTATTGCTGCCCGAGACCGACCGTGAAGAGTCCATCAGGATCGCCGAGCGGCTCAGAAAGGCGATAGAGGATTCCTGGGCGGGAACGGATTCTGAAATAAAGTATACGGTGAGCATAGGCGCCGCGACCATTGCTTCGGACAGGGAAACCAACATCGAAACGCTCTATAAACTGAGCGACGACGCGCTCTACGCGGCAAAGATGAAAGGCAAGAACCGCGTGTTTCACGCGCACGCGCATGGCGCGTCCGAGGAGTGAAGCGCAACAGGCTCGTAAGGCATGATCCCGAAATAACGGGCATAATAATTTGCTTTCAGGAGGGTGAGGGGGAGGTCCAAAACGATCTTCCCTTCTATAAAATATGTTAAAAGGACAATGGTTTCGGCGCCGGGCAGGGCGGAAGGATGATTCGCCGGCTGCTGGCCGCCGGCTGCGACAATGATGCGGAAAAGTGGGGCCGGCACGGTCTTGTACATCGTGCCGGTATGCGGCCTGCACGGGACCGCGGTGCTTATCAAACATCGGTGCGCTTTTGAAAGGATACGCATCTATCCGTCGCGTCCGTCCTGAACCGGAACACCGCGCCTGGCCTTAACGGGCTTGTTCGCGCGCTGTTTCACACCCTGCGTCAGCGCGCCCTTGGCTGCGGCGGGTTTCTGCTCTGTGCAAATGGGAAAAACAGCAGGCTCCGCGTTCAGCGGCACTGACGTACGGCGGACAAGGACGGCCTCAGGGAGAATGCGTCCTTTTCTTTAAAAGACGGTTTATCATCCGCGTCAGCCACGTACTCGGCAAGGCGGAAGAAGAAGTGCCGGTCCTTTATGTTGTGGATAGGATCCAGCCCCAGGAGTTCCTTCATCTTTTTTATTCTTAAAATGACGGTGTTCCGGTGTACGAAGAGGGCTTGCGCCGCCTCATTGATGTTCATGGAGGATTCATAGAGCGCGTCTGCGGTCTCGATAAATATTTCCCTGCCGTACTTGTCGATGGAGTCCAGATACGCCGAAAAAATGCAGTCGTAGACCTCAAAAGGCACAAGGTCATGGTAATACTGATCGACATAGTCCACAAAAAAGCAGACACTGCCCGGATTTGGCCGGATATGGTCTTCCATCCAGGTCGCGTAGCCGAAGGCCTGCCGGTAATTTCCCAGGCGCCGCTGCACCGTGCTGACCAGGAATATGGAGCTTTCCGGCTGGGGCAGTATGGCCCGGATGCCATCGATATATTTGAAAATAATTTGCCTGTATCGGCTGGCATCGCTGCTGGCGATCGTTTTGAAGATGGCTATACAATTGTCGCCCAATGCCATAGCCATATCCTGCGGATGGGTACGCTTGATTTTTTCCAGCACGGCTTCATTTTCTTTTGACCAGGGCACGCCGATTTTAATGGGTACGCGGGGTATCGTTATATCGTATTGCAACAGCTCTGCCGTGTGCTCGAGCTTGTTGATGTTGAGCGGCTCAAAAAGCAGCGCGTTGCAAAACGCGTCCTTTTTGTGGTGCCTGTTGCGCACCTGCTCCTTGAAAAAGGCGTGGTCGATCATCGTTTCAACGGACATACGCACCAGATCGGCAAACGGGAGCACCTCTTCGGGGTCTCCGGATATGCCCAGCGCGCCGATGATTTCACCGTCATGCGTGATGGGCATGTTCACGCCGGGCCTTGCCCCGATATAATCCTTCCTATCGGGCCGGACTATTATGTATTCGAGCCTCTGGTCCATCACTTCATAGGCGGCCTGGTGGAAATCGCCTATGCGCCGGGGTTCCCCGCTGGCAATGATGATCCCTCTTTCGTTCATAATATTGATGTTATGTCTGAATTTCTTCATGATCCGTTCGACCACTGCCTGAGCCAATCCGCTATCGAGCATCGCAACCGTCACTCCAATAAAAAGTCTGTTAGATACATCATTCCAAATCAATAATAATGAATATTCATCTCAAATGCCACCCCGGCAGGCGCTGTTTGTGTCGAAAGTACAATAATTGGGCGGATTATTGGTTCGGGGGTACATAGTATTTAGCCAAATAATATTATATCATAAGATAAACAAGCATATATTTTGGTTTATTCCGATTATTATCGTAATTGCGCTTTATTACACTTATTTTCGTCCGTTTCATTATTGCGTCCTATTCATTTCGGCTCAAGATTTGGCCAAAAGGAGGGAGTCTCTTTGTGGCCATAAAAAAAATAGGAGGTATTATTCTATGGATCTTGTTTTCATCATCTTGGCGTTTGCGGCCGGTATCGTCGGTACGACGATCGGCGGGACCCAGGCGTTCGTATGGACCGGCCTGGTCGGTATGGCCGCCATGGGCGTCGATGCCGCGCTGGGCGGGGGGATACAGTTCATCGGCGCCGTCCCGTTCGGGTTCTGGTTCCATCCGGCGATGGCATTCCTCGGCGCCGTGGCCGCGGGCGCATACGCTCGCAAGATGGGCTACGCGGAGTCCGGTAAAGTGGCGGCGAACAGCGCGTGTGCCGGATTCAGAAAACCCGACGTTTTGTTGGTGGGCGGCATAACCGGCGCGATCGGTTATGTTACCATGACGCTGCTCACCGGCCCGGCTTTCCTGGGCCTGAAAGCCGACGGCGGCGCCACCGCCATCTTCCCGCTTTCCCTTATTATCAAGGCCATCTTTGACGGCAACATCGTCGGGAAGGTTCCCGATGAGGCCAAGGCCCAAGGCGGACGCTTCGGCGCGCACCTGGTCGCATGCTGGCTTCCCCAGCAGCGTGGCGGCTGGCAGAAGTTTGTCATCGGCACCGGTTGGGCGCTCGTTTCGGCCTATGCCACGTTCTTCCTGTTCCAGTTCCCTGAGACCTCGGGCTTTGCTCCGTTCGTCGGCTTCTTTATCTCGGCGTCTTCGCTGATACTGCTGCTGATGGGCATGGATATCCCCGTTACGCACCACATCACCCTGCCTTCGGCCTACGGCGTATTGATGCTGGTAACGGCAAACGGCGGGTCGATCTCCGGCATCGCGGTCGGCGATGCGCTTGTCTGGGGTCTGGCGATAGGTCTTGCGGGAGCGTTCCTCGCCGAATTCCTTGCAGACTGCTTTTACACGTATGGCGACGTGCACGTTGACCCCCCGGCAATGGCCATCTTCACTACGTCCCTGTTCACCATGACCATTTTCCCGGCTTTGAACCTTACCTCCGGGATCGTGGTTCCCCTGGTCATTATCGCGATCTGCCTCATCGCCGCGGCGCTGGGCCAGCCCAAAAAGCAGACCGCGTAACACAAGCAAAAACCACCATACAATAATACGATACCTCCGGGCAGGGGACAGCTTCCGGCAAGAGAGCTGTCCCCTTCCGGCGTTTAGAGGGGAGAGATTTTGGGCTGCGGCAGAACTATGCCGCTGTCGGCCGATGTTCCCGTGATTGAACAAGCCCCCCTGCTTCATCTGAAACAGGGGGGCTTGCCGGCTGTATGCGGGGAGGCCGCACACCTCCGGGCCTGTCAATAATGGGTCTTCTGGTAATTGTTGAGGGCGGGGAACACCTTGGACGTGGCGGCGTACATCTGCTCGTAGATGGCGGCCAGCTCCCGATACTGTTCCACGTTCCCGGGGATGGGTTCGTAGCGTTTGTCCAGCTTGACCATTTTCTCGGCCGCTTCGTGCAGACTCTTGTAGAAACCATGGCCGACGGCCACGCACATGGCGACGCCCAGGCTGGTGGCCTCGGAGGTCTTGGTGAGCTGAATGGGCAGATTGTAGATATCGGCCTGCATCTGGTTCCACAGGTCGGACTTGGAACCGCCGCCGGCGCTGCGTATCTCCTTGGGCTGGGTGCCGGCGCTGTCTATTATAGCGTCCAGCACCATCTTCATCTCGAAGCATACGCCCTCCATGACCGCGCGGACCATGTCGCTCTTATTGTGCGCGTAGGTCAGGCCGATGAAGGTGCCCAGGGCGTCGAAGTCCTCGCGGATGCAGGTGGCCGCGTTCAGCCACGGGCCGAAGAGCAGGCCGCGGGCGCCGATGGGGACCGGGCGGCTTCCAGGTTCAGGAGCTGGTACACGTTTTGGCCGGTGAGCCTGGCGTCGGCGTCCTCCAGCTGGCAGAAATTCTCCTTGAACCACTCAAGGCAGCTCGCGCCGGCCTGGGCGAAGGCTTCAAACTGCCATACGCCCTTGATGCAGTTGCCTACGGTGTAAAGCTTGCCGTTTTTGTCGCGCATGGGCTTGGTGCTCAGGGCGTGGAAGATACCGATGGTGCCCAGCGTCATGGACAGCTTCTCCTCGTTCGTAACGCCGACGCTCAGCGGGGCGACGCGGCAGTCGCCGGCCGCCATGTAGACCGGCGTGCCTTCCTTCAGCCCGGTGATCGCGGCCGCTTCCCTGGAAACCGGGCCGATCAGCTCGGTGGCGTCCAGCCAGTCGGGATACTTGGAGCGGTCGATCCCGTACATATCCAACAGTTCCTGATCGAAATCCAGCGTGTCCGGGTTGGCCAGAAAGGACTGGGTGATTTCAGGCTTGTCGTCGTAATAGGGGCCGCCGGTCAGCGTGGTTGAGCATGGCCGACATGCACGAGCTGTCGGTCTTTGCCCACAACTCGGGCTCGTGCTCGCGGAACCAGAGGACCTTGGACAGCGTGGGCAGGGAGCCCGGATGCCGCTCTTCGAAGCATGCTCGCGTCGTCGTAACCGTGCTTTTTCCAAATCTCGCGCATGTAGGGGAACATTTCCCGCCGCGCATGTCCTGCCAGGAAAGGATGCTGTACACGAAGTTCCCGTCCTTGTCCACCGGGACGCAGGTGGTGCAGACATTGGTGACGCCGATGGCCACAATCTCGTCGTTTTTGACGCCGGTTTTCTCAATGGCCATCTTCACGGCCTGCAGGGTTTTGTCGACGATCTCCTGCGCATCCTGGGAAACCCAGCCGGGGCGGGGATAACCCATTGAGGTGGCGAGATAGGCCTGCCCGACCTCGGTGCCGTCCGGCTGATAAATGACGGCCTTGGTTCCGGTGGTGCCGAAGTCGATGCTCATGATGTACTCTTTTGCCATGACGATTCCTCCTTGTTTTTATTGGGCGGTGACAACGCTGCCGACGCTCAGATGGTATCGTTGAGGATGTCCGTGACGACCGGCAGAATGGCCTGGGCCAGCTTCCGGTGGTTCCCGGCATCCAGATGTACGCCGTCGATGTCGGAAAGGGTGGTTACGGCAGAAGCGTCAAAGTAATACGCGCCCAGCTTTTTTGCGGTCGCCTGATAGCAGGGGGCCAGTCCCTCGCAGCTCCGGACCGACTCCTCGTCGTAATAATAGGAGAGGGGGCCGGTAAGGGCGCAGGCGCGCAGGGTGGGAGGCGTGACTATAAGTATCTTCATGCCGGGGGTTCCCTCGGCGATGGCCTTTTCGACCAGGCTCTGCAGGGCGCGGGCGATGAAGGGCGGCTTCGCGCTGTAGACGTAACGCACGTCGTTGATGCCCAGCATGACGATAAGCAGGTCGACGGGGTCGTTGCAGTAAAGGGACGCGCCTATCTGTTTGATGCCGTTTCGGTATTCGCAGATGGGGTCGTCGAACGCGATGTCGGTTCGCGCAGTCCTCAATCACCTGGCAGTCGCCGGGCAGCAGCGAATTGAGATGGCGGGCCAGCGCGAATTTTCGTCAAGACGCGCGCCGCTTCCGGGGGCATAGCCCCAGCCGTTGGAATCGGCGAAGACCAGAATTCTTTTTTTCATGGCGGGTTCTCCTGTTACGTTTCAGGTACGTCGGACGTGCTTGCCTTTCACCACGCGGGCCGGCTTGAGCGGAGGGCTTTGCGGCAGCGCTGGTCTCCGGCCTGCTCAAATAACCTGTACCCATTCTTGCGTCTGAACAGCGGCGTGATTTTTCATATGTCCAGGTTGTGTAATGAACCATGCTCCATTTTGATGCCCGGCTTCAAGCTGAGAAACAGCAGCGCCTGATCGATGATATGCTCAGTTGTGTTGTCATTTATGATAGTACATTTATATGAGGAAGATATGCCCAAAAATGTCAATAGCATATGTCACAAGAATGGCGGGAGAGGCCGCAGGGATGACGGGGACCAAGGGCCTGGGCGGATATCGGGTTCAATACCGTGCAGGTTACGGATAATATTGCCATGCGCAGCAGTTCGTCATCGGCCCGCAGGCCGATACGCACAAGCCAGAAGCGCGAACGCTCTGACAAAGGTCGGCGCAGTCTTCCTCGATTTCGTGATGATTCTGCTGGATATCATATTGTATGCTTTCGTGGCTGTGCTGGGCGCGGCCGTCTTCGCGCTGTTTGCGGCCAATGTCTACGCGATAGCGGGCGGGACCTTCATCGTTCCCATACCTGCGATGCCGGATATTGTCCGGATCTTTCCGGGGGCTTCTCTGCTGGCGCTTTCCCTGCTGGCCGTTATCGGAACCATTTACTATACGCTGTTCGTGACGCAGTATGATGCGTCAGAGGGTTGCTTTGCTCGGAATCTCAAAATCACTTGCGGTTGGAGGTGTTCGTTCCCCACTCCTGTGAGAGGCGCCGCGCCTATAGTGCCACGCCTCGGCGTCCGGCTCGGCCGGGCGCCGGGGGTCACTGTATCCGTTCCTTTAAATTGCCGGATAGAGCGCGCAGGTCCTCGGCAAGGGCTTCCACCCGCTCGACCATCTGATTCACGCCTTCGATGTGATGGATATGGCTGCCCACGACGGTGTTCGCCTGCTCCACGTTGGTTTCCACGTGGTGGATACCGTCCTGTATCAGCTCCAATATCGACTCGATCTTTTTGGCCGAGTTCACGCTCATTTCGGCCAGCTTCCTGATTTCGGCGGCGACCACGCCGAAGCCCCGCCCCTCCATGCCGGCGCGCGCCGCTTCCACGGCGGCGTTCAAGCCCAGCAGCTTGGTCTGGTCGGCGATGCGCTTGGTGATGTTCAGTATCTTGTCGGTTTCCCGGACCTTCTGGATGGTATCCGCGGAGGAGACCGACAATTCCCGTGTCACCGAGGACAGCTGCTCAATCTCGTCGTGGGTAACCTTGATCTTCTGATACAATCCGTTCACGTAGTCGTGCATTTTGATGGCCATATCCTCGAAGTTGCCCGCGTGTTCTATATTCTGCATCCTCTGGTACCCGATCTGCGAAACGGTATTGGCGACGACGAAAAGCAGCTGCGCCGCCGACCGGATGCTTTCCTCTGGGATGATCCGTATTTTTTCGAGCGCGCGGATGTATTTATCCGGGTCCACGCCGATTTCCCGCGCGATCCTCCGGAACTTCTCCGTGTCCGGGGGCTGGGGGAGTACCTGACCGCCCAGAATGGTGCCGATCTGCTGCCCGTTCACGATGATGGGGGCGGCAAAGTCCATCAGCCCCGCGTGGCAGTAGTAGATGGCCGGCTTTCCGGTCCTGGTGGCGTCCTTTCCGCCTTTGATGTCGCAGGCGTTGCATCGTTTGAATCCCTCTTCGCTTTTCCGGGTCAGGTCCATGCAGAACTCGGTGAAACAGCTGGGTTCGGTGACCGGTCCGTCGTTGTCCACCGAAATGCTGGCGACGCCCACCGCCTGGGCGAAGCAATCCTGAAACTGCTGCAGGAATTTCAGGTCGATAAGGTCCCGTAAACGGATGTCCGTGTTATTCATTCGGCGATACGCTCCTTTCAATACCCTTCGGTTAAGTTATCGTAAAAATTGAAAGGAACTTGAGAAAAAACGTTAAACTGGACAATATCGTGCACGACATCGCCAAGATTTTATCCATTAAATGGCAGGCACGGGTTTTGATTGTCCCTCGGGTTCGCTCCGGGCTGTATTGTATAATAAGGGAAACGACGCAAAAGAAACGGGGGGAAGACAGTGCGATACAGACGCATACCAGCGCTCGCCGCCGCGCTCGCCTTGCTGATGCTGGCGCCGGGATGCGCGCCGGCCGAAAGCGTGCCGACGCCGGCGGTGACGCCTGCCATTACACCAACACCCACACCCACGCCGACGCCGACACCCACTCCGGAACCCACGCCCAAGCCGACGCCCAAGCCTACGCCGGCGCCCACCCAAAAGCCCACCCCCAAGCCCACCCAAAGCAGCGAAAAGGTGGTGGTGGCGCAGGGCTTCTATTACATGACGCTGGACAGCAGAATCAAGGCGCGCATCACCGGCCTGAGCTATCCGGCCAACGACAAGGGCGCAGGGATCAGCTACAGCGACCTGCGCTACATCAGGCTCCGGCATTATGATTTCGAGGGCAAGGCGCGTGACGGGGAGCTTATCGTCCATAAAAAGCTCGCCAAGGAGGTCACCCAGATATTCTACGAGCTGTACAAGGCCAAGTATCCGCTAACGTCAGTGCGGCTGGTGGACGACTACGGGGAGGCTGCCGACGACAATCTCTCGATGGCGGCCAACAACACCTCCGCGTTCAACTACCGCCGCGTGTCCGGGTCAAAGACCATGTCGCTCCACAGCTACGGCATGGCCATCGACGTCAACCCCAAGCTCAATCCGTATATCGCCGGGAGCAGGGTGTCGCCCGCCAACGGCGCCCCGTACGCCGACCGCTCCAAGGATTTCCCCGGAAAGATCGACCGCGCCGACCTGTGCTACAAGCTGTTCAAGGCGCGCGGATGGTCGTGGGGCGGCGACTGGAAAGGCAGCACCAAGGATTATCAGCATTTCTCAAAGGATATACGGTAAGGCGCTGGGACGCGGCCCGCGCGGGCATGACGACGGAATATGCGGTATGGGCAGGAAAACGGCTGAAATGATCCGCCCGATGCCCGGGACAGGGCGAAAAGGATCCCATCCTGCAATGCTGGCGGGATGGGATTCTTGGTGGAGCATATGGTGCCGCCACGCTGCCAATCAGCCGTATTTCTCGGGCAAGATGATGGCGGCGGTCGCGCATGGCACTTAACAGGGAAATCTCCCGCGTGAGAGCAAGGCATCCCATCAGGTGTATACGAAAGCAGCCGCGGCAGTACGCCGCGGCCGCTTTCGCAATGGACGTCAATACTTGGGCATGACTTTCCTTAACGGGACGATATTTGTATCGGCGGGTGAAATCTCCCCGGTGTAGCTGCCTGAAAGCTTGAATTGCGAGACCATTTCCCTGAGGCGGGCCGCCTGGCCGGAAAGCTCTTCGCTGGCCGAGGCGCTCTGTGCCGCCGTCGAGGAATTGTCCTGGACCACGGTGGACACCTGATCCACGGCCTGGTTGATCTGCGCTATCGCGGCGGCGTGCTCGTTGGAGGCGACGCTTATCTCGTTGACCAGCTCGGCCGCTTTCTCCACGCTTTTAACGATCTCGCCCAGCGCCTCCGCGGTGTCGGTCGCTATCCGGGTGCCGTCCTCGGTCCGGGCAACCGAATTCTCGATGAGCGCGGCGGTCTCCTTTGCCGATTGGGCGCTCTTCATGGCCAGGTTGCGGACCTCGTCCGCCACCACGGCAAAGCTCTTTCCGTGTACGCCGGCGCGCGCGGCTTCGACCGCCGCGTTCAATGCAAGGAGGTTGGATTGGAACGCGAGGTCGTCTATGACCTTGATGATCCGGGAGATGCTGGCGGCCGAAGCGTTGATGTCCTGCATGGACTGCAGAAGCTGCTGCATGTGGCCGTTGCCCTTTTCCGCAAGATCCCTGGCCTGGATAGACAGGGCGTCGGCCTCTTTGGCGTTGACCGCGTTCTTCCCGGTCTGCACCGCGATCTGGCGGATGGAAGCCGTCAGCTCCTCCAGCGCGCTGGCCTGTTCGCTCGCGCCCTGCGACAGATGCTGGCTGCCGTCCGAAACGTGGCGGGTGCCCGCGGCCACTTCCTCGGCGGCGACGCTTATCTCCCGCATCAGCGTGTCCAGCGTTTCCCGCACCCGGTTGACCGATACGGACAGGCTTTTAAAGCTCCCCTGATAATCCTGCGACATTGCGACGGTGAAATCGTTCCCTGCCAGCGCCTGAAGAACGTGCACCGCTTCGTTTACCGGCCGGACCATGGCGTCCATGATGAGGTTGACGCCCTCGACGATCTCCCGGTATCTGCCCTCGAAACGCGAGCTGTCCCCGCGGGTCTCAAGGTCGCCCCGCACCACGGCGTCCGAGAGCCTGTTGGCCTCGTCGATGACCCCGTTGATGATCTTCATCATCTTGATGGCGGGGGGAAGGAACTCGTCGTTGGCGCTGCGCTTGCCGATGGCCTCCAGCTTGGGCAGCTGCGAAAAATCGCCCACCGACATGGCCACGTAGGTGCCCTGCACCGCAAGCCAGCGTCCGCGCATCGTTTCCACGGAATCGGCCATGCCCTTGAGGTCGCCTTTATACTCCCCCTGCACGACGTTGGTAAAATCGTTGACGCAGTATTCGTCTATGCGTCCCTTGAATTCATCGAACGCGGGCAGGATGCTGTCAAAAATCCCGTTCATGCAGGCCGCTATCGTCTGATAGTCCCCCTGACAGGCCGCAGCGTCGATCCGTTCGCGCAGGCTGCCCTGCCGCGCCGCCTCCGAGAGCGTGCGCGCGTCCTGAACCAACCTTTGAACGGAATTCCGGACGCCGGCCAGCGCCCGGCCCAGCCTGCCGGTAACGTTTGCGGATGCTGCCGGGAGGTCGATATCCGTGCGCCCCGAACCCAGCTGTTCGGCGGCGGCCGTCAGCTTCCGGAGAGGCATGGTCACCAGCCGGTGGAAGAGCAGGACAAAGAGGGCGGCCGCGGTCACGGCCGCGGCGGCGGTGATAACCAGGATGGGGATGATGAGCGCCTGCTCCCCGGAGAACCAGGTGAAGGCCCCTATCCCGCCGCAGGCCAGTATGATAAAAAGAAAAACAGCGAATACAAGCTTCCATGGGGCTTCGCGCGTGTAACCTCTATCCATATCCATTCACTCCTTTTGAGTTGTGTATCGAGGCCGATACGTTACCTTTTTATGTTGCTTTACGGTCAAACTCTGTAATAACCGGCGGGAAACCGTAAGACACGGACGGCGAAAACAATTCGACGATTCTGAACAGAAACTTTACAAAAGGGATAGCCGCCTTCCTGACCGAGTTCAGAAAGGCGGCTATTGAGAGTGGAGGTCAACAGTGTATGTTGTGTGTTGAATATAACACAAACAACCCGGAAAAAACAGACGGTAATGCTAAATGGCGTACGATATTGCCGGATTTTAGTCAATCAGTAATGGTAACCGTTTATGCTTTTCTATAGATAGTGTAAAATTCGACAATATCGTACAGAAAATTGCATATCATCATGGTTTTTTTCTGTCAAACTCGTATAATTGAATACAACAAATTGCCGAACGGCATTCTGTAATAACGAACATAAGGGTTAAGAAAGGGATGACATATGGCGGAGAAGACCGGAATAGACGTGCCCCGGCTCCGTTCCGACCCGAACGCGGCAAAGATCATCCGTCTCCTGACCGAGGCCAGACGCGGGATGCCGCTGTCCGAGCTGACCGCGAAGACGGGCGCCGAAGAAAGCGCGGTGCGCGCATCCATTTCCGGCCTGACAGAGTCCGGGTTGGTGGAGGAGCTGATCCCCGGCGGGAGCTATACGCTGGGCGGCGCTTTCTTTGAGGTCGCCTACAGGGTCGCGGGCATTCTGGCCGGAGGGAGTACGGACTTTCATTATGTGCAAAAGCTGGTGGACGCGGCGGGGGAGACCGTTCATCTGGTGGTGCTGCGGGACCCTCTCCTGGAGGTGGCCCGGGAAATTTCCCTGAGCCTGAGATACCGTTCGGTATCAGGGGAGAATTGAGGACAACAATGCCTATGGAGGTGTTTATGTACAAATCGTAAAGAAGCGGGAGCTGAATGAGCAGGTGCAGCTGATGGAAGTGGAAGCGCCGCTGGTGGCGAAGAAGTGTCTGCCCGGGCAGTTCATCATACTGCGGGTGAACGAGGAAGGGGAGCAGATCCCTGACGGTGGCCGACTTTGAAGAACCGGGACAGGGGCACGGTGACCATCATCTACCAGATCGTGGGCAAGACCACCATGCTGCTGAGTGAAATCGAGGAAGGCGGATACATCGCCGACGTGGTCGGGCCGCTGGGGCCCTCCCATCTCGGGCATCGAAAGCGGCGGTCATAGGCGGCGGTCTGGGCTGCGCCATCGCGTACCCGCAGGCCAAGGCCCTGCACCGGATGGGCGCCGGGGTGGACATCATCGCGGGCTTCCGGACCGAGGACCTTGTCATACTGGAAGACGAGATGAAGGCCGCCAGCGACAACCTGTTCATAATGACCGACGACGGGAGCTACGGCGAGCACGGGCTGGTGACCGACAAACTGGAAGAGCAGATCAACGCGGGCGCGGGCTACGACACGGTCATCGCGATCGGGCCGCTGATCATGATGAAGTTCGTATGTAAGCTTACGGAAAAGTACGGGCTGCGGACGGTGGTCAGCATGAACCCCATCATGATAGACGGGACCGGGATGTGCGGAGGCTGCCGGGTGACGGTGGGCGGCGAGACGAAGTTCGCCTGCGTGGACGGGCCGGAGTTCGACGGGCACAAGATCGACTTTGACGAGGTGATACGCCGCGCTTCGATGTACAAGCCGCAGGAGCAGCAGGCGGTGGAGCAACATAAATGCAGGATGGAGGGTGTTTTCAATGGCTGAAAAGAGGAACATGACGCAGGAAAAGACCCCCATGCCCGAGCAGGACCCAACGTCAGGAACAAGAACTTTGAAGAAGTCGCGCTGGGGTACACGCAAGAGATGGCGGTCAATGAAGCCGCGCGGTGCCTGGGGTGCAGAACCCGGCCTGCGTACAAGGGTGCCCGGTCAACGTGAAGATACCCGAGTTTATCAAGCGCATCGAGGAGGGCGACTTCAAGGGCGCGTACCTCAAGCTCAAGGAGACCAACTCGCTGCCGGCGGTGTGCGGGCGGGTATGCCCGCAGGAGAGCCAGTGCGAGAGCAAGTGTGTGCGCGGGAAGAAGGGCGACCCGGTGGGCATCGGGCGGCTGGAGCGGTTCGCGTCGGACTGGTACCTGCAAAACTGCGACGACAAGCTGGAGAAGCCGGAGTCCAACGGCCACCGCGTGGCCGTGCTGGGCGCGGGCCCTGCCGGCCTGACCTGCGCGGGAGACCTGGCGCAGCTGGGGTACGCGGTGACGGTGTTCGAAGCGTTCCACGCGCCGGGCGGCGTGCTGATCTACGGCATCCCCGAGTTCAGGCTCCCCAAGGCCATCGTGAAGCACGAGATAGACAAGCTTAGGGAACTGGGCGTAAAGATCGAGACCAACACCATCGCGGGCAAGGCCGTGTCCATAGACGAGCTGTTCGAGGAAGGGTTCGAGGCCATATTCATCGGCACCGGGGCGGGGCTGCCTACCTTCATGGACATCCCCGGGGAAAACCTCAACGGCGTGTTCTCCGCAAACGAGTTCCTGACCCGCATCAACCTGATGAAGGCGTATAAGGAAGGATACGACACCCCCATCTTCCGACCCAAGTCGGTCGCAGTGGTGGGCGGCGGGAACGTGGCCATGGACGCGGCGCGGTGCGCCAAGCGGATGGGTGCGGAGACGGTGTACATCGTGTACCGGCGCAGCGAGGTCGAGCTGCCGGCGCGCAAGGAAGAGGTACACCACGCCAAGGAAGAGGGCATCATATTCAAGCTTTTGTGCAACCCGGTGCAGATACTCGGTGACGACAAGGGCTGGGTCAAGGGCATCGAGTGCATAGAGATGGAGCTGGGCGAGCCGGACGCGTCGGGCCGCAGGCGGCCGATGGAGAAGCCGGGGAGCGCGTTCACGCTGGACGTGGACGGAGTCATCATGGCCATCGGCACCTCCCCCAACCCGATACTGAAGAAGACGACCGAGGGGCTGGAGACCAACAAGCGGGGCTGCATCGTGGCCGACGAGGAAACCGGCCAGACGTCCATCCCCGGCGTGTACGCCGGCGGGGACGCCGTGACCGGCGCCGCCACCGTCATCCTCGCCATGGGCGCCGGCAAAAAGGCCGCCCAGGCGGTCGATAAGTACCTTCACGATAAACAATAAATGCCCTGGTGGCCTTGCCGGCTCCCTTGTTACAAACACGTAAATAATTCGACATGGCCGAACAGAAAAAGCCTTTTTGAGGTAGGAGTTTGCAAAAAGGTATCGTATAATACTAATATCATAAAATACTGAAAGGTGTTCGGTAATGCCCAACGGCGGGCTTCGGATAAAGAAAGGTTATGCAGAGATGGCGGAAAATACACAGATTCATTCTGTAGCAAAAGCACTATCGATCATCAACCTTCTGGCGGAAAAGAAGCAGGGGATGTCGCTGGCGGAGATATCCAGGAAGATGGGCATGGCCAAGAGCACGGCCCACGGATTGATCTCCACGCTCAGGGATTTCGGATACATCGAGCAATCGGTTTTTAACGGAAACTATAAATTGGGCATAGCCCTCTTTGAAGTCGGGTGCAAGGTCGCGAACAACATCGATGTCAGGGAGATAGCCTCGGATTTCATACAGCAGCTGGTGGACGAAATCGGGGAGACCATCCACCTGGTGGTTCTGGACAGGGACGAGGTCCTGTACATAGACAAACATGAAAGCACCCAATCCCTGCGGATCGTAGTTTCCGAAGTCGGCGCCAGGCTCCCGGTGCATTGCACCGGCGTGGGGAAGGTGCTCCTTGCCCACCTGCCTTCCGCGGAGGTAAAGCGCATCGTGAAGAACAAGGGCCTGAAACGCTACACGAAGAATACCATCACGGACATCAAGCGGCTGGAGAAGGAGCTCGCTGTCATAAGGGAGCAGGGCTATGGCGAGGACAGAGAGGAGATCATGGACAGCCTCCGCTGCATCGCGGTGCCGATATGGGACTATACCAATAAGGTCTGCGCCGCAATGAGCATCTCGGGACCCTGCTCGAGGATGACCGACCAAAGGATATGCGAGCTGCGGGACCACCTTCTGGCGGCAGCCAGGGAAATATCGGCGAGCCTGGGATATCGTCCCAAAGTCGGGGGTGAATGCGGTGGAGCTTAGGGAATTCCTGTTCAAAGGCCTGCGGGACCGGAAATGGTATTTCAACATAACCACCCGGGAGCCGGGTATCGTATCCGGGGTCGCGCAGTTGAGACAGCTGGCCTACGATATCGGGCTGGAAAATATTAAATCGGTAAACGAAGGGCACGAGGTAAAAAGCGGCGGCTGCGTTTTCAAAGCCTCGGGGGACCCGGAGCAGATAATCCGGGCGGAAGAAACGCTGATGGGCGTCATAGGAAAGCCGTCGGGCGTCGCCACGGCAGCCGCGAACCTTGTCAAAACAGCCGGCGGACGCGTACGAGTGGTCTGCGGCGCGTGGAAAAAGGTCTCGCCCAAGCTCAGAGGCGATCTGCGCCAGGCCATAATGACCGGCGGCGCCGGGATAAGGATAACGGACGACCCGTTCATATACCTCGACAAGAACTACGTACGCATGCTGGGCGGCGTCAGCAATGCCGTCCATAAGGCCAGGGCCTACGACCCGGACAGGACCGTTTCCGTACAGGTCCGGGGAGAGACCGGGCCGGTCGGGGAAGAAGCGGCGGAGGCGTATCATGCCGGGGCAGGCATCGTCATGGTGGATACCGGGAAGATATCCGACCTGGAGGCCGCGGTATCGGCGGCGGAGGCCGGCGGCTGGCGCGCCAAAGTCAAAGTAGCGTTTGCCGGCGGCGTGCGGGAGCCGGACATCGAAGCCGCGATCAGGACCCGGCGCGGACATCATCGAAGCGGGCAGAGGCATCATCGACGCGCCCATACTGGACCTGAGCCTGGATGTCCTGCCGTCCGCCTATTGAGACCCATATTAATACGAAAGAAGGACGCAGCGTGGAGTGGGACCTGCTCGAAAAAACGACGTTCTGGATCGTGGATATAGATTTGGCGGACGCCAACCTGACCGAGGTCGCCTCCGCGGCGGCCGGCGCGCTGGGGCTGCCCGAGGATAAGGTCATCGTCGTGGACGTACGGCCGGGTCTGGTTGCCTTCGATATCCTCCAGCGGAAGGTGCGGGCCGACAGCGTGGTCGGCAGGGAAAAAGAGATACTGCGCCGGCTGTCCGAACTTCCCGGGGTCATGCCGGGACCCGAGGCGGCCGTGCATTCCGAAGGCGTGCTGGGGCTGATAGCCATCGACCCGCGCGAAGGGGAAAGGGTGCTGAAAGAATCCGCGCGGATGGCCGAAGATATCGCGAGGGCCGTGGTCAGGCGGGCGATGGTGTTCGCGACCGGCGCGGAGGTTATTGCGGGGAAGATAGAGGATACCAATTCCCCCTATATCATGAAGCAGCTGGAAAGCGCGGGCTATAAGGCCAGATTCGGCGGGATTCTGGAGGACGACGCCGAGTCGGCGGCGGTCAGGCTGGAGGGCGCTGTTCAGAAGGGGTATGGGCTTATCGTTACGACCGGCGGCGTGGGGGCCGAAGACAAGGACTTCAGCGTGGAAGCCATCCTGCGTCTGGACGCGGACGCGCATACGCCCTGGATATTGAAATTCAAACCGGATTACCACCGGCACCATAAGGAAGGCGTGCGCATCGCCGTGGGGCGGACGGGATTATCGTATCTCGTGGCGCTCCCCGGACCGCACGAGGAGGCAAAGCTCGGATGCGACCGCCTGATCGCGGGACTCCGGGACGAGATGGACGACGCCTCGCTTGCGGAACACATCGCCGGGGCCTTACGGGAACGGTGGCGCAAAACGAACAGCGGAGGACACGGGCATGGAGTATGAAAAAATAGCGACCCAACTGGTGGCGGCCGAGAAGGACCGTAAGCCTGTAGGCACGCTGACGGATGCCTACCCCGATATGTCCATCGTGGACGCATACCGCATCCAGCAGGCCATTATCGAGATCAAGCTTTCCAAGGGGCGCAGGATCATCGGGAAAAAGATCGGGCTGACCAGCCGGGGGATGCAGCAGCTCCTGGGGGTGAACGAACCCGATTTCGGACAGCTGCTGGACAATATGCTCATCCCCGAAGGCCTGCCGTGCAGCCGGGACGCGCTTCTGCAGCCCAAGGTCGAGGGGGAGCTGGCCTTCATCCTCAAAGAGGACCTGGAAGGCCCGGGCGTGACCATCGCCGACGTCTACCGCGCGACGGAGTTCGTGGTCCCGGCGTTTGAGATCGTCGACAGCCGCATCCGCGACTGGAAAATAAAGCTGGCGGACACGGTGGCCGACAACGCCTCCAGCGCCCGGCTGGTGCTGGGCAGCCGGATGGCGCCGGTCGGGGACGTGGACCTGCGCCTTATAGGGATGCTGCTGGAAAAGAACGGAGAAGCGGTGAACAGCGGCGTGGGCGCCGAGGTATGGGGGAATCCCGCCGCGGCGGTGGCGTGGCTGGCAAACAAGCTGTCCGAGTTCGGGCTGGCGCTGGAGGCGGGCGAGATCATCCTGTCCGGCGCGCTGACCGCGGCGGTGCCGGCAGAGGCGGGAGACGTCTTCACGGTTTCGTTCCACGGCCTCGGCAGCCTGAACCTGAAGTTCATATGACGGCCCAGGCTTAATGTGTAAATCTATTGTAAAGGAGTTTGTATAAGTTGGATAAGGTGAAGGTGGCCGTAATCGGTCCGGGAAACATCGGATCGGATCTGATGTTCAAGATCATGCGCAGCGAATACATGCAAATGGAAATGATGGCGGGAAGGCGTTATTCCGACGGCATAAAAAGGGCCGAGAGCATGGGTTTCAGGACCTCCATCAAGGGCATTGACGATATCGTAAAGGATGACAGCATCAAAATCGTTTTCGACTCGACCAGCGCGACCGCGCACTATGAGTTCGCGCCGGCGCTGAAGGAAGCCGGCAAAATAACCATCGACCTTACTCCGGCTGCGGTGGGGCCGTATGTCGTCCCCAGCGTGAACCTGGATCAGGTGTCCGACGAGCCCAACCTGAACATGGTGACCTGCGGCGGGCAGGCCACGGTGCCCATCGTTTACGCGATAAGCCGCGTGGCCGGGGCCAGATACGCGGAGATCGTGTCCTGCATCGCATCCAAGAGCGCGGGGCCGGGCACGCGCCAGAACATCGACGAGTTCACCCAGACAACGGCCAGGGCGCTGCGCGTCGTCGGCGGGGCGGAAACCAGCAAGGCCATCATTATCCTGAATCCGGCGGAACCGCCCATCATGATGACCACCACGATCTATGTTCAGGTCAAGAAACCGGACATGGAAGCGATAAGAGCGTCGGTGGATGCCATGATAAAGGAAATGCAGGTTTTCGTGCCCGACTACAGGCTCAGGGTGCCGCCGATCCTCGAAGGGGACATCGTGACCACCATCCTTCAGGTGGAGGGTCAGGGGGACTTCCTCCCGCGCTACTCGGGGAATCTGGACATCATCAACGCTGCCGCGATACGCACCGCGGAAAAGCTGGCACACAAGATGCTGCTTGAAAGGAAAAATTAAATGGCTGACAAGAAATTCATACATGTTGTAGACACGACCATGCGCGACGGCAGCCATGCCGTCAGCCATCAGTACACGGCCGAGCAGGTTGCTTCCATCGCAAAAGGCTTGGACGAGGCGGGCGTTGCGTTTATCGAACTGTCACACGGAGACGGCATAGCGGGGTCATCGTGCAACTATGGGAAATCGAAAACGAAAGAGGAAGACCTCCTACGGGCGGCAAGCGGCGCCATAAAGAAAGGAAGGCTGGGGTGCTCCTGCTTCCCGGCGTGGGGACCATAGAGGACCTGGAGATGGCGGCGGATTGCGGCGTAAAGCTGGTGCGGGTGGCGACGCACGTAACCGAAGCGGATATCGGGATGCAGCATATCGGCGTTGGCAAGAAGCTGGGCATGATGTCGGCCGGTATGCTCATGATGACGCACATGGTGCCGCCCGAGAAGGTGGCGGAGCAGGCCGCGCTCATGGAATCCTACGGCGCGGACTATGTGAATATCGCCGATTCGGCGGGGGCCATGGTTCCCAACGACGTCAGGGAGCGGATAGAGGCGGTGACCGCCGCGGTGAAGATACCCGTCGGGTTCCACGCCCACAACAATCTGTCCCTCGCTATAGCCAATTCGCTGGCGGCAGTGGAGGCCGGCGCCACCTTTATTGACGGAACATGCAGGGGACTGGGCGCCGGGGCCGGCAACGCGCAGCTGGAAGTGCTGGTGGGCGTGCTGGATAAGGTGGGATACGAAACGGGCATCGATATGTATAAGATCATGGACGTCGCTGAAGAGTTGGTGCAGCCCATGATGCACCGGCCGCAGGTTATAGACAACGTTTCCTTCATGCTCGGGTACGCCGGTGTTTATTCAAGCTTCTTGCTGCATACCTACCGGGCGGCCAAGCGATTCGATATCGATCCCAGGGATATCCTTGTGGAACTGGGACGCAGGGGAATGGTAGGGGGACAGGAGGACATGATCGTCGACGTCGCGTACCAACTCTCAACATCATAGGGGAGAGATGACAATGAAAACAGTTACCCTTTTGTCCAGGGTGGATGAGCAGAAATGCATAGGATGCCGCACGTGTGAACGGGTATGCCCTGTATTGGCGATCAAAGTGGTGGACCGCAAGGCGCTGGTGGACGCGGATCGCTGCCGCGGCTGCGCCAATTGCGAGCAGCGCTGCCCGACCGGCGCCGTGACCATGGTCCGGAGGGAAGCCCCCCTGACCATCGGCGTGGACATAAACAGCGTGGACTATGGAGAGATCATCGCGCTGTGCGAGAAGGCAAAGCTGCATCCGGAACAGCGCCTGTGCTACTGCGTGGGAACGCGCGCCGACGAGGTCGCCGCGGCTATCCTGCTCGGGGCCAGGACGCCCGAAGACGTGTCTTTGGTGACGGGAATGCGGACGGGGTGCACCATCGAGTGCATCCAGCCACTGCTGCGGCTGCTGGAGGCGGCCGGCTGCGAACTGCAGCCTCCGGAAGGGGGCTGGCAATGGTACGGACGGACGGCCACCGCTTGGGACCTTTCCGAAGACATCAAGCAAAAATACGACTCCAGAGGCTTTTATTTCGACGAGGACCGGGCGTTGTTTGAAAAGCTTGTTGAAGAGGGCAAGAAAGGGGGGGCAGGAGAATGAGAGCGCCAATAAAACCAATACCTCCGAAACACTCCCAGTATGGTATAGACCCATCCTTTGTGAAGACCCGTGCTGCTGAGCTTCCGGGAATCACCTCCGTGCTGTTAAAAGACCTTTTCCCTGACCTCCCCGATATTATTTTCCCCGGGGAAAACGGGCTGGCCAAGGTCAGGGAAGCGGCGATAGAGGCTCTGTCCGCCGTGGATATGTCCATGATCAAGCCGGAGCATTCGGTCAACATACTGGCCTCGCACCACGGCTTCACCCTGATGGGCGGCGAGCCGTACGCCGAGCTTATCAAAGCCATCAAGGACGTTATAGAGGAGCGGACCGGCTGCGGGGACATCCGCCTGCGCGCCGGCGTGGGCATGCGCTTCCGGGAGACCGAGGAATATATCAAGCGGTATGGGCTGGATACCTATTTCAACGGGAAAGCCATCGGGATAGCGCCTGTCGACCAGGGCGTGGCCATCGAAACCGAGATCGGCACGCTCTACGGGCTGAGAAAAGCGTATGACGCGGACTGGATCGTCCATTCCCACCACAGCGACGTGCGCGAAGTCCACTTCCACCGGCAGGTGGATAAGGCGGTAAACCTTTCGGCACGTCCTACGCGCGCATAGAGACAAGTCCACCTACCATCAGAACCTCGGGCCGAGGGCCGCGAACTTTGTGGCACGCGCGCTGTTCGACTCGGATTTCGTGCAGAAAAAGTTCGCTTTCGCCGCGTTTCTGAACGTGGCGCCCAACGGCATCGTCGGCGTGGACGTGGACAACGACCTGTATGCGCTCAACGACAAGGTGACCTTCACCGGATGCCGGTATTACGGAAAAGATCGCGACGCTTTTCGGAGAAATAGACGAATGCATCGCGGTGCTCGATTTCCGTGCCCCGTGCCTTACGTCTTTGCCGCCGGAGTCATCTATGCCAATTTCGCCGGCGCGAACACGGACCTCTACGACCTCGACGTACCGCTCATGCCGTATACATGGTACACGGAGGCCTTTTACGGCAAAAACGGAAAACCTCTCTTAAAAGATATCCCATCCATCAATCCGGCCATCAGGATGTGCGTGCACAACTATTCGTGGACCGGGTACCCTTCAGCGTTCTTTTCGGAACAGATCAATACCGTAGTGGTCGGAAAAGAACAGGCAGACCTTTTCGATATGGACCCCCTGAACATCAATTATATGGATTTCGCAGCCGTAATCAAAAGCACCGAGGCCGCCATGGATTTTGCCTATAAGGCAGCGGATACCCGAAAAGTCATCATTTTTGACGGCGCCATGAGCGGGATCAACGTGAGCGAGCCCCTTGCCGAGCTGCTTTTGAACAAGGCGCCGGCGGTGAGCGACAGGGTCGAGAACGAACTGCTGCCCAAATGGCTGCGCCAGCGCGGAGTACACGTATAAAACACTATGAACAAAAATCACGCAAGTGATTTGAACGGCTTTTCTTCTTCCCGGAAATAAAAAGGGTGAGAGGAGATGGTGTGGGTACCCACATGATGCGAAACGAAAAGCATTGGAAATAATATAGGAAGGAGGGCTGAAACTACCTGCATCTCAAAAAAGTGGACAAATACAAGACCGAACTTTCTGAAAACCTGGCCGGGTTGAGAAAGAAAAATCTAAAGTCTTAGTATCTGCCCACGAGGATCCAATACGTAAAACCAGTATACAAAACATGAAGACCATTTGCAACTAATGAATAGGGGCCTTTAATATGGGATGACGCCGAAAATATGCACCTTTTGATATTTTTTGTCGTCCGAAGGCTGCCTATGAAAAGGAAAGGATGCAGAGTATGAAGACGTATCTGAACTACATCAACGGGGAACTCGTTGCGGCGAGCACAGGCAAGACCATGAGCTGCATAAACCCTGCCAACGGCGATGTTATCGCTTACGCGCAGGAGTCCGACGCAAGCGACATGGAAAAGGCCATCGCCGTTGCCAACGAAGCTTTCCATGCTACGAATTGGCGATACAATTCGGCACTGCGAAGCACTGCGCTGATGCAGTATGCTAATCTTGTTGAAGCCAGGAAAGATGAGCTCGCGGAACTGCTTACGCTCAACAACGGCAAGACCATCGGGGAATCGCATGCTGAAATCGGTTCCTGCATAGACGGCCTACGCTACTATTCCGGCCTTGCCAGGAACGTATTCGGGAAGAGTGTGGTTCCGTCCGAGGATTCTTTGGCGGTGCTGGTCAGGGAGCCTATTGGCGTTATCGGCGTCATTTCGCCGTTCAACTGGCCCGCATGGCTGATGATCCGGGGAATGGTGCCCGCACTGGCAGCCGGAAACGCGGTGGTAGTCAAGCCGGCCAGCGTTACTGCGGCCATCTCAATGGCTTTGATCGAGATCCTGACTCAGGTGGACGGCATACCCAAGGGCATCGTAAATGTCGTGACCGGACCGGGCGGCAGCGTAGGTGAAACCCTGGTAAGCCATCCCGATGTTGGCTTGATCAACTTTACAGGGGATGAGCGCACAGGGATTAACATCTCTGAGTCATCCGCCAAGACCCTTAAGAAGCTTTCACTTGAACTGGGCGGGAAATCCCCCAACGTCGTATTTGACGACGCCGATCTGAGCAAAGCCGTTCCGGGGGCTATCTGGGCGTTCCTTTTCACTTCGGGACAGCTCTGCATGGCGGGAACGCGGCTTATTGTCCAGGATACCATCCACGATGAATTTGTCGGTCTGCTGAAAGCCGAAATTGAAAAGCTGAAGGTTGGGAACGGGATGGATCCGGGCACGCACATCGGTCCCTTGATCTCTAAGCCGCAGCTTGATAAGGTGCTGAAATATATCAGCATCGGCAAAGCGGAAGGCACGGTCGTCACAGGCGGAGGACAGCCGGCCGGTCTGGAAAAAGGCTTCTATGTGGCCCCGACTGTCATAACGGGACTGAAAGAGGACTCGGCTCTGGTCCAGGAAGAGATATTCGGGCCGGTGCTCGTCGTACAGAAGTTCAGCACCGAAGAGGAAGCGATCCGTCTGGCCAACGGCACAAGGTTCGGCCTTGCGGGCGCCGTCTGGACATTGGATGTGAACCGCGCAGTGCGTGTTGCCAGGGAGATCAAGGCAGGCACGGTATGGGTCAACACCTTCAACAAATTCTACACCGAAGTTGAATTCGGCGGTTACAAAGCAAGCGGCATCGGCCGGACGCACGGCGAGGAAGCGATGCTTGAATGCACGGAGATCAAGCACATCAACTTCGATATTAAACCGACTTACTTCTAAGCGTAACTTCGACAGCGTTACTTCTACATGCAACGAACCCAAAAACTAAGGAGGACATTAAAATGGCTTATCAAGGATTCAGAATCCCGAGAGACATCTTCTTTGGCTGGGGCAGCTTGGAGTACCTGAAGGAACTGGAAGGCAAAAAGGCCGTTATCGTTACGGATAAAGTCTGCGTTGGCTTGGGATTCCCCGAAAAAGTGCAGGCGTACCTGAAAGAAGCGGGAATAGACAGCGTCGTGTTCAGCGAAGTGGAAACAGATCCTTCCAGGCAGACCGTTAAAAAGGGCGCTGAATTCATGCTTAAACACGAGCCCGACTGGATCATCGGTCTGGGCGGCGGCTCCTGCATCGATGCTGGCAAGGGTATGTGGATATTCTACGAGTATCCCGATGCGAACTGGGATGACCTGTGGGTCCCCTTCACCGGCGTTCCCAAGCTGCGCAACAAGGCCAAGTATATCGCCATCCCCTCCACCAGCGGTACCGCGACCGAGGTTACGCTTGCGGCCGTTATAACCAACCGCGACGTGGTTCCCAATGTGAAGGACTTCACGCTTTCGTATGAAGTTACGCCCGATATCGCGATCTGCGATCCTGAGCTTCCTTCGACGATGCCGCCGAGGATCACCGCGAACACCGGGTTCGACGTGCTCGTTCACGCGACGGAAGCTTATGTTTCCCGGAATGCTTCCGACCTGACCGACCCCATTGCCCTGCGCGTATGCCAGATGGTCTTTGAATGGCTGCCCAAGGCGTATGCCAACGGCGATGACCGGTTGGCAAGGGAGAAGATGCATAACGCGTCCCTGATGGCCGGATTCACGTTCACAAATACCGCACTCGGTATCGTGCACAGCACCGCCCACCAGATCGGCGCTGAGTACGGTATCCCGCACGGGCTCGCGAACGCCATCATGATGCCCTATGTCGTGCAGTTCAATATGGCCGCCGCGGCAGACCGGTACTCCGACATCGTGAAGGCGGTCGGAGACTACGATGGGCAGACCTCGATCGAGGGAGCGCTTAAATTCGTTGAGTACATCCGCGATCTGCAGAAGGTCCTGAGCATGCCCACGACTATCAAACAGATGGGCGTCGACGAGGCGGACTTCAAGAGCAAGCTGGAAATGCTGGCCAAGAATGCGATAGCGGACGGCAGTACACCTCCGAACCCGAGGACGCCTTCCGTTGATGACATTAAGAACATCTACATGTGTGCATACAATGGCATTGACGTGATCTAACCTGCGCTTAATGAGAATTAGGGCGGGGTATGTTAATATTCCGCCCTAATTAAAATAAGGATACAGCCGAAATAGGATTGTGGGGTCTCTAACGCTCAGGGGAACATTGCAGGGCGGTGTGGGTGTTCCATATGATATCTCGGATGCATGGAGAACATATATTTGATGCTTTGGTCTTGACTGTAAACGCTTTATAACACGAATGCAAACCACACTTTGGGATGCGATTGCAATTAATTTTGGAGGCGGAGTAAAGTGTATCAATATACATTCGCTACCCCGACACGGATCGAATTTGGAGCAGGAACTGCAAAAAAACTCCCGGGCCTTATAGCGCAGCTCGCCTGTGAAAAAGTAATGATTGTGACGGATAAAGGCGTCGTAAACGCCGGGATTCTGGAGAAAATAACGCAAATAATCGAGGGAGGGAATATACAGTACTCTGTATTTGATAAGGTCGAACCTGACCCGAGTACGAGAATGATCGAGGAGATCTATCAAAAAGCGAAACAGGAAGATGCCGATATCATAATCGCTATCGGCGGCGGGAGTCCGATGGACGCGTCCAAGGGCGCGTGCCTGTTAATGAAGAATGAAGGCCGACTTCAGGATTACGCGGGGGTGGATAAGGTAAAGGTCAAGGGTATCCCCCTTATCGCCATTCCGACAACGGCAGGCACCGGGAGCGAGGTCACCATATTTGCCGTCTTATCCGACTTGGAAGCCAACACCAAGTTCACTATCACCAGTTCCCGGATCGCTCCCGACGTAGCGGTCCTGGACCCTGAACTGACGCTGACGCTGCCGCCTAAAATTACGGCCGCGACCGGGTTGGATGCGCTGACCCACGCGATCGAAGCCTACACTTCCTTGATCAGCGAACCAATCAGCGATGTCCTTGCTTTGGAGGCGATGCGGCTGATCTACCGGTATTTGCCCAAGGCGGTGAACAACGGGACGGACCTGGAAGCCAGGACAATGATGATGCAGGCCGAGCTGATGGCGGGGATGGCTTTCAACAATGCCTTTCTTGGCCTGAGCCATGCGATCGCAAGCCCGCTGGGCGCGCTTTTCCATATCCCCCACGGAGTGGCCAATGCGGTGATGTTGCCCTATGTCATGAAATTCAACTATTCGGCCGCGCCGGAAAAATATGTGCAGATGGCGCTTGCCTTTGGAATCGACCTGAGAGGCGGGGACCTGTATGAAAATGCATATTCCGCGGTTAACGCCGTGAAGATGCTTGTCCATTTGTGCGGTATGCCCAAAAAGCTTCGGGATATCGGCGCAAAGGAAGAGCTTCTGGATCAGGTCGCTAAGGATGCGCTGCTGAGCGTGCAGCTCAGGTTTAACTGCAGAAAGGCAACGGAAGCGCAAATAAGGGAGATAGTCGGCGACGCCTATTAAGCATTTTGGAGGGTCCTATGAAATATAAGTCAATGCGCGAATGGATGGCGCTGCTTGAAGCCAGCGGCAAGCTCAAACACGTCCGAAGAGAGGTCTCAAGGGCGTTTGAGATCGCCGCGGTCGGGAAAAAGGCTTGCGGGAAATACGCCGTGCTGTTTGATAACGTCAAGGACAGCAAGATCCCGGTCGTTACGGGACTGACAGGCTCAAGGGAATTTTTTTCATACGCGCTGGATGTCCCGATAGACGCATTGGCAGACCATTTCGAAAAAGCGCAGGCAAATCCGCAGGATTGCGTGTTGGTCGGGAACGACGAGGCGCCGGTGAAGGAGACCATAACGACGGACGTCGACCTGTACAGCCTTCCGATACCCGTACATCACGAAAAGGACAGCGGTCCGTACATAACGGCCGGGGTCGTGGTCGCCCAAAACCCGGAAACGGGCGAAAAGAACGTATCCATCCACAGGCTTCAGGTTACGGATAAAAACCATCTGGGGATACTGATGCTTCCAAGGCACCTGATGCATTTCCAGCGGATTGCCGAAAAGAAAAACCAGCCTCTGGATATCGCGATCGTGATCGGGCTGGACCCCATCGTGATGCTTTCGTCGCAGGCGCTGACGCCTCTGGGGCAGGATGAGTTCCGCATCGCGAGCGCGCTCTACGGCGAACCCATGGAATTGGTCAGGTGCGAGACGGTCGGCCTGGAAGTGCCGGCGCAGGCGGAGATCGTGCTCGAGGGCAGGATACTCCCCAACGTCCGCAAGCCGGAAGGCCCGTTTGGGGAGTACCCCAAGTATTACGGCCCCCGGGAAGCTCGGGAGCATATCGAGGTAACCTGCATGACCAGCAGAAAACATCCGATCTTCCAGACCATCGTGCCGGCAACGCCCGAACACCTTCTGTTGGGCACGATCCCCCGCGAGGGAGGCATCCTTCAACTGGTGCGGCACGCGGTCCCGACCGTCAGCGCGGTGCATCTTACCCCCGGCGGCACAGGCAGATACCATCTGGTGATTCAGATGGAAAAGAAAAACGAGGGAGAAGCGAAGAACGCGATGTGCGCGGCGTTTGGAAGCAGTCAGGAAGTCAAGCATGTCGTGGTGGTCGATAAAGATGTCGACATATTTGATCCGATTGAGGTCAACTGGGCGATCGCGACACGGTGCCAGGCGGCCAGAGACGTCATGATCATCAGCGGCGCGTGCGGAAATAAGCTGGATCCGTCGACCTACAACGGACTGAGCGATAAGATGGGCATTGACGCGACTGTCCCGTTGGGGGAACCCGAGGGAAAATTTGAAAAGATCAGGATCCCCGGTGAAAACAATATCCATCTTGAAGATTATATATCTTGAAGCCCACCATCGCCTACGTCACCGAAACCGGCAGTATTTGTTTTTGAGGTGAACCCGATGCGAGAAATCATTGTGGCCATGACCGGTGCAAGCGGCGCCATACTGGGTATCCGGCTCCTGGAAGAGCTGGAGGAGATGCGGGTGAGGACGCATCTAATAATCAGCAAATGGGCGCAGCAGACCATCCAATGCGAGACACGGTACAGCGTGGAACAAGTAAGGAAGATCGCCTCCGTATGCTATGACGTAGACGACCTGGCGGCCTCGGTGTCCAGCGGCTCTTTCAAAAACGACGGGATGGTCATCGTTCCCTGCAGCATGAAGACCCTTGCCTGTATCGCGAACGGGTTATCGGACAATCTGATCTCCAGGGCTGCCGACGTAACCATCAAGGAAAAAAGGAGGCTGATCCTTGTTCCGCGGGAAACGCCTCTGAGCAGCATACATTTGAAGAACCTGCTTACGGTCTCGGATCTTGGGGCTTCGATCATCCCGCCGTCCATGGGATTCTATTTCAAGCCGCAGACGATAAACGATTGTATCGATTATGTTGTCGGGAAGATACTGGACAGTTTAAATCTGGAAAATGATTTGTTTAAAAGGTGGGAGTGAGTGGAATTTGCAATACTAGATGGTATACCCTCGCCGTAAAAGTGCAATGAACGCACACATCAAATCATTTATCAGCATTGATTATTTTCTGTGTTTAGCAAAAGGAGTGACGAAATAAAATGGCAGAAATATCGACAGCCAAATTGGATGAGTTTTTTAAACCCAGAGGGATTGCCATCGTTGGCGCGTCAGCTAAAGCAGGCAGTCCGAATCACCAAATAGTGATAAATGCAAAAGGGATGAGTCCAGACAGCAAGGTATACCCGGTAAATCCCAAAATGGATGAAATTGCAGAGCTGAGATGCTACAAAAATCTGCTCTCAATTCCCGAACCGGTCGATTTGATTGTAATGGCCGTAGGACCACAAAACAGTATGAGCGTCGCTAAAGAAATAAAACAAAGGCGCGAGGAAAAAGGCGATGCGGGTGCTGTTGCCGTAGTTACATCCGGATTCAAGGAAATGGGGACAAAAGAAGGAGAGCAGTTGCAAATCGATCTGATAGATACTATAAAATCCTGCGGCGGACGTATACTCGGGCCAAATTGCCAAGGGGTTGTAGATTTATTTAATGGTATTAACACGACTTTCACCGTACCGCCAAATACTCCAAAGGGCGGAGTATCCATAATAAGCCAGAGCGGCGCTTTTGCGACCTCGTTCATAAGATGGGCGAAGGATCAAAAACTGGTAGGTATAAACAAGTTCGTTTCCATGGGCAATATGGCTGATGTAGACTTCAGAGATTTGCTGAATTATTTGGCTAAAGATGAAAAAACAAATGTTATTTCAATGTATCTTGAAGGAATCAATGATGCACGCGGCATGTTTGAAATAGCTGCGGAAGTAACACGGACGAAACCGGTCGTAGCGATTAAAGCCGGAAAAACAGCTATGGGTACAAATGTGGCTCAAAGCCATACAGCTTCTATCGCCGGTAACAATGATATTTATGAGGGCGCTTTTAGACAGGCGGGACTAATAAGGGCTCAAAATGTTGCGGAATTTTATCATACCTCCAGGGTATTTGATAAGATGCCTCTTCCCAAGGGGAACAGAATCTGTATTTTAACTGTTATTGGCGGCCCAAGCACTATCTGTGTTGATGAACTTGTATCAACAGGCGATATCCAATTAGCGCATTTTAAAGATGAACTTAAACAAGAGTTGGCAAAGCATTTGTCTGCCAGCGCAGCCATTGGCAATCCTGACGGTTATATCGATATGACAGCTGCGGTTACACCTGTCATGCACGAAAATGTTCTCAAGCTGCTGCTGGAAGATGACAATATTGACGGCATTATATTTATGACTACACCGCCGGGCTTTATTGGAGATCAGGAAATGGCGGATGCTGTTATTGCCGCTTACAACTCGGTCTCGCCGGAAAAGAGAAAACCGCTGCTTTCCGTTTTGATGGCGGGCAACGCGGTAGCAAAGTGCAGAACGCTTATGGAAAGCGCGGGTTTGCCGACATTCGAATATCCGGATGATGCAGCCAGGGTTATGATAAATTTGGTTAAGTATAGTGCATACCGGCGGAGATTTGATTAAGGCCAGCTTTTCAGCAAAATAATTCTTAGTACTTAGGAGGGTAAAATGCACTGCCAGGATATAATAAATAAATGCCTTGCCGACGGGGATTCTGTCATTCCTGAACTTGAAGCACAAAAGATATGTAAGGCATATAACATTAATTGTCCGCCAACAAGTCTGGTCGCAGACAAGCAGCAATGTTTAAAAGCCGCGGAAGAAATGGGTTTCCCGGTCGTAATGAAAATATTTTCCCGTCAGATTGTTCACAAGTCTGATGTAGGCGGTGTTATAGTAGGTATCGCCAATATGGAAGATTTGGATCAAGCTTATGATAGGCTGATGTCTAATGTAAAAAAGAATTGTCCAACGGCAGAAATAGGCGGCGTTGTAATACAAAAACAAATGCCAAAAGGCATTGAAGTGGTTGTAGGAGCGCTGAAAAATGAGCAGTTTGGACCTGTTGTTATGTTTGGTATGGGCGGAGTGTATGTAGAGGTTTTCAAAGACGTATCTTTCCGCTTGGCTCCATATGACAAAGAGGAAGCGTTAAGGCAGGTTAAAGAAACCAGGGTGTATAAATTACTGCAAGGTGTCAGGGGGGATAAGCCTTGCGATATCGACGCTTTATGTGAGGTTATTGTAAATACGGGATTGCTGATTTCTGAACATCCTGAAATCAAAGAGTTGGATTTCAATCCCGTTTTCTGCTATCCGGACGGATGCGCTGTGGTAGATGCTCGCCTTGTTCTGTAACCTTAAACACCTGAACTAAGGTCGCTTAGGGCTATGAAATATCAATAAACTAGGAGGGTTCGAGATGGAACTGGATGTCAAGAAATTTGTCTCAGAGCTGATTGAAAAGTCAAGAATTGCGCAGGCCGAATTTGAAAAGTATAGCCAGGAACAGGTCGACCAGGTCGTCAGGGCAATAGGAAAGGCAGTGTATGATGCGGGGGAAGCCCTTGGGGAACTTGCAATGGAAGAGACGAAGATGGGTAATTATGCCCATAAAGTAGCGAAGTGCAAGAATAAAGCGATGGCTACCTGGAACTATCTTAAGGGCAAAAAGAGCGTCGGGGTCATCCGTTATCTTGATGATGAAGGGATCGTCGAGGTTGCCAAGCCAAAAGGCGTGATAGGCGTCATTACGCCTGTGACAAATCCCATTATGACGCCGATGCAGAATGCCATGATAGCGCTAAAGGGCCGAAATACGATTGTCGTTTGTCCTCACCCTTCTGCTAAAAGAACCTGTAAGGCAACAATAGATATCATGATCGTGGCATTAAAAGAAATCAATGCCCCTGAGAATCTGATTCAGTTTATAGAAGAACCGACAATGGAGCTATCCGCTGAAGTAATGAAAACAAGCGGATGTGTGCATATCGACAGGCGGCGGCGGAGTCGTTAGGGCGGCTTATTCAAGCGGTAAGCCTGCGATGTGGCGTGGGGGCCGGCAATAACCAGTGTCTCGTCGATACAGATGTAAACATTGCCGAAGCAGTGGATAAAATCATAACCGGACGGCTTTTTGACAACGGGCTTTTATGCACTTGTGAGCAGGCGGTCCACTGCCCTGCGGGCGCATATGATGAAATAGTGAAGGAATTCAAAAAAAGGCGCTTATTTGTGGAAGACCCGGCAGAAGCCCAACGCCTTAGAGACGCGTGTTTCCTTGATGGAATGATAAATAAGAAGCTTGTGGGGAAATCTGTACAAGAGGTGGCGGCTGCGGCAGGAATTTCTCTGGGTGAGGCAAGATTGATTGCGGTTAAGGCCGACGGACCGGGAAAAGCCGATATTCTCGGGAAAGAAAAAATGTTCCCGGTACTTGTTTTTTATCCGTATGAGACATGGGAAGAAGCGGTAGCTAATGCAAACGCTAACCTTTATATTGAAGGCAAGGGCCATAGTATAACCATGCATTCCGATAATAAAGAGCATATCGAGTATGCCGCAAATAATGTACCGGTATCGCGGTTCCTGGTTAACGGAATAGGATCAAGCGGCCTGGGCGGTGCGTATGTTAACGGACTCGTTCCTACAGGTACTTTGGGTTGCGGCAGTTGGGGAAACAACAGTATTAGTGAGAACCTAAGCTATATCCATCTGGTCAATGTGAGCAGGATAGCGTATACCAACCCGAAGGCGCATATTCCAACGCCTGAAGAAATCTGGGGAGAGTGAATAATTCAGGGCTCTACGGCAAAAACGCACTAACGAAAGGACTACTATAAGAGCCATGGGAATATGGCTCCCATAGACGAATCAAAGAGGCCTTAACCCTTGGTAAATAGAGGGTTAAAGGCCTCTTTGATTGAATAAGCAAAGATCTGTTATAGCATGCTGCTTCGGTTATCTTGCCCGCAAGCGCCAGTGTGTCGGCGCCACTGGGCAGTTCTCCGGTGGTGATGAGCATCGTTATGCCGTACCTCGCGGCATTCTCCGCGAAAGCCTGCCGTTGCGGGCACCCTATTGAAAGCCGTGATGCGTTTGGTACCGCGCGCACACGCTGTTCAAAAAAATGGTGCGGGCGGGGCGCCCGGGAAGAGAATCGGGCCGGGGGTTTTACGGTTATTGACGGCTTTTCGGGCACCGATTGGAGCGCCGCGGAGTTCACGGCGCGAAAAAGCGCGGACGGATATGGTTTACATTCTTCACACGCCGTGATACTATCAATGTTAATAACATTAGTCAAGGGGAGGCGAAACCATGGCAGCGAGAATACTATTGGTCGGCAGTGTGATGATGGACCTTATCCTGCGGTGCGAGCGCGCGCCGCAGCCCAGCGAAAGCGTGCTGGGCCACGATTACCGCAACGCCCCGGGCGGCAAGGGGAGCAACGCGGCGGTAGCGGCGGCCCGCGCGGGCGCGAAGGTCTCGGCCTACGCGACGGTGGGCAAGGACTCCAACGGCGAGTATCTCCTTGAGAAGTGGAAGGAGGCCGGTATCGACACGACCCACACCATCGTCAAGGAAGGCGCGAACACGGGCTTTGTGGCCATCACGCTGGAGGACAGCGGGCAGAACCGGCTCATCATCTTCCCGGGCGCCAACATGCTCACCCCTCCGGACAAGCTGGAGGAGGCCCTCCAGGAGCCGTTCGACGCCATATTGCTCCAGTTTGAGATCCCGTTCGAGACCAACGCGCGCGCGATCGAGCTGGCCAATCAAAAGGGCATCATCACCGTCCTTGACGCCGGCCCCGCGCAGAGCTACGACCTCGAAAAGCTCCCGCCGGTCACCATCCTTTCTCCCAACGAGACCGAGACGCAGGCGCTGGTGGACATCTACCCGGCCGATATCGACACATGCCGGGCTGCCGCCAGGAAGCTTCAGGAGCGCAACGGCTGCAAGTACGTCGTGCTCAAGCTGGGCGACAGGGGGTCCTACCTCTACGGCGAAGGCCTCGACGAATTGGTCCCGCCGTACAAGGTGGATGCCATCGACCCGACCGCGGCCGGGGACGCCTTCACAGGCACGCTGGCCAAATCCTTCGTGGAAACGGGCGATCTGGTGGCGGCCGCGAAGTACGCCAACGCAGCGGGCGCGCTGACCTGCACCAAGCTGGGCGCGCAGCCGTCCCTGCCCACCAGGGAAGAGATCGACGCGTTCCTGGCAAAACAGTAAAAACGATCAATCCAGCAAAAGATTCCAGCAACGCGCGGGCCCGGGGACTTTCCCGGGCACGCGCTTTTGTGTGCTTGCAGGGCGTGCTCCGCAGTCCGGGACCCGCCAAAGGAAGCGACTTTGAAGGCAGAACCGGCATCCCGCGCCGACAGCGGCGTCAAGCGGACCGAACAGATGCGTCGCCGCCGGCCTTTTGACACGCCCGCAAAAGCATATATACTGGTGCTTGCAGCCTTAGGCGGGAATAACAACAGGTTTGGGCGGGGTGTGTATGGTAAAAGCGCTAGAAGCGGGCGTTCCCCGTTACGGTGCCGGTGCTTTTTGGGGTATCTTTTCGTTGGCGTCGCGTTCGATGCTGTTTTCGCAAAGGGGTTACAGCTTCATATGGGCGTTTTTTGGTCAGTCTGACGGTCTATGCCGGGTCGATGCAGTTCGTCATGCTGGAATTTTTCGCGCCGGGCGTCGGGCTTCCGACCGTTGCGCTGATGACGCTCATCGTCAATTTCAGGCACGTATTCTACGGGCTGTCCCTGCTGGAGACGTTTAGCGGGATGGGCAAAAAAAAGCCGTACATGGTCTTTTCGCTGACCGACGAGACCTACTCCCTGCTCTGCTCGGGTACCGTGCCGGCCGGCGTCGACCCGCATCAGTACAGGTTCGCCATCGCGCTTTTGAACCAGTCGTACTGGATAGCCGGCTCCGTTCTGGGCGCGGTGGCCGGTTCCTTAATCGGCTTCGACACGACGGGGATAGACTTTGCCATGACGGCGCTCTTCATGACCATACTCATCGACCAGTGGCTGGCCTCAACGACGCATGTCCCCGTCTCCATCGGGCTTGCGGCCGCGGTGGGAGCGCTCCTGCTGTTGGGTGCTGACGGGTTCATCATCCCCGCGTTGCTGATAATGGCGCTTGTGCTGACCGCCCTGAAGGGGAAGCTCTCCCCGGCGCTTGACGCCCGGGAGGAAGGTGGTGCGCGGCATGCGGATTGACGCGCTGGATTCCCTTGTGGTGATACTGACGGTGGCTGCCGTCACTTTCATGACGCGGGCGGCCCCCTTCGCGCTCCAGCGCCGGCTGATGGCCCGGCGGGACTGGGTCGCTTACCTCGGGAAGGCTCTGCCCCCGGCCATTATGGCCCTGCTGGTGGTATACAGCCTGCGGAGCGTGAGCGTCGCGCAGTATCCCCACGGCCTGCCCGAGTTCATCGCCCTGTTTGTGGTGGGGGCGCTGCACGTCTGGAAGCGCAACGCGCTGATAAGCATACTGTCCGGCACCGTGGTCTACATGGTGCTGGTTCAGCGTATCTTCATCGCCGGCTGACCGACGGCTTAATAAAAGCGCGGATTCCGGGAAAGCTATGTTCATAAGCGGAAAAACGAGAGGAAAGCGCCGTATAAGCGGGGCTTGTCCTTTTCCCGGGCCAAAATGGGCCGTAAAGGCCTGTATCATCCTGCGGACGTTTATCGGTTTATGTTCCCGGCGCTTGACATCGGGGGATAAACTCAATAGTATATACCCATAAATCGCGCTTAACCAAATATTAACAAGGAGAGGATGCATATGAAAAAGATTCTTATTGCGATGCTGGCAGTCGTATGCCTGGGCCTGCTCGTTACCGGCTGTACGCCGTCCCAGCAGGCGGGCGGGGATACCATCAAGCTCGGCGTGAATATGGAGCTTTCAGGCGCCGTTGCCACCTATGGACAGGATACGATGGACGGTATCGAGCTTGCGGCTGAGGAGCTCAACGCCGCGGGCGGCGTGGACGGCAAGACCGTCGAGCTGGTCAAGTACGACAACAAATCTGCGGTGGACGAGGCGGTGACGCTGGCGACCAAGCTGACGACGCAGGACGGCGTTATCGCGATACTCGGTCCGGCGACGACCGGCCCCTTCCTGGCCGAGATCCCGGTGGCCACCGACAACAAGGTCCCGGTCATAACCGGATCGGCCACGGCGGACAGCGTGACAATCGATGAATCGGGCAAGGTGAAGGAATACGCCTTCCGCATCTGCTTCACGGATTCTCTCCAGGGTAAGGCGGCCGGTGAATTCGCGTCAAAGAACCTTTCGCTGAAAAAGGCCATTGTCCTTTTGGACAACGCCAGCGAATACAGCAAGGGTCTTGCCAAGAGCTTCTCCGATACCTTCAAGGACAACGGCGGGACCATCGTGGCCCAGGAAGCCTTCGTGGCCGGTGAAACGGATTTTAATGCCGTCATAACCAAGATCAAGGACAAGGACTTCGACTGCATGTTCGTTTCGGGCTACTATAACGAGGCCGGGATCATCATCAAGCAGGCCCGCGCGCAGGGCATCGACGTGCCCATCATCGGCGGCGACGGCTACGACTCCCCGACGCTTGCGGAGCTTGCAGGCGCCAAGGCTTGCAGCGACGTCTATTTTGCAAACCACTACACAAAGCTGGACCAGGATGAGATGGTCGTGTCCTTCTACAACTCCTTCAAGGAAAAGTACGGCAAGGAGCCCAACGCCTTCAACGCTCTGGGTTATGACCTCGTCCTGTTCGCCTGCGACGCGGCCAGCCGCGCATCCGAGCTGACCGGCGAGGGCGTGAAGGACGCGCTGGCGGCCACCACCAATTTCAAGGGCGTAACCGGCACGTGCAGGATCGACGAGAAGCACAACCCTGTCAAGTCGCTGGTCGTCATTGAGCTTCAGGACGGCAAGCAGGTGAAGAGCACGCGCATGGAATTCTGAACACGGGATACCGCAATGAAGTGAGGGCCGCATGGCCCTCACTTTTTGTATATTTATTCACGGCAAAAATACGGAACTTTCCAGTAAAACAACGTTAACAAATCCTATCGATTTATGGTATTCTGTTACTGGTAACTTGCAGCGGCGTTGAAAGAGGGAATGCTATTTGGATCAGTTTCTGCAACAGGTCATCAACGGCCTTTCGCTGGGCAGCATCTACGCGCTGATAGCACTCGGGTACACCATGGTGTACGGTATCATAAATCTCATCAATTTCGCCCACTGTGACATATACATGATCGGCGCGTATGTCGGATATTTCTGCCTGAGCGTGTTCAAGATGGACTTTGTTTCGGCGCTGGTCGTATCCATGCTGGCCTGCGTCATCCTGGGTGTCACCATCGAGAAGGTGGCCTACAAGCCCCTTAGGAACGCCTCGCGCATCGCGGTGCTGATAACCGCCATCGGCGTTTCGCTGTTCCTCGAATACGGGATGGTGTTCCTGGTGGGGGCGGACGTGCGCACCTATCCCGCGGTGACCGGCCTGCTGGCCGAGCAGTACAAGATAGGCTCGCTCTACGTTTCCGCGCAGCAGATCATCATCGTGGGCATAACGCTTCTGATAATGGTCGTTTTGCAGTTCATCGTCAAGAAGACGCGGATGGGCAAGGCCATGCGCGCGGTCACGCTGGACGCCGACGCCGCCCGGCTGATGGGCATCAACGTCGATTCGACCATATCGTTCACCTTCGTGCTGGGCTCCGCGTTCGCGGGCATCGCCGGCGTGCTGGTGGGCGTTTATTACAATTCGATAAACCCGCTGATGGGGTACCTCCCTGGCATCAAGGCGTTCATTGCGGCAGTGTTCGGCGGGATCGGCAGCATACCCGGCGCGATGATAGGCGGGTATACCATAGGCATGGTCGAGGTCATGGTCTCGGGCTACGGGAGTTCGATGCTCAAGGACGCGGTGGTGTTTGCGATACTCATACTGGTGTTGATCGTGAAACCGACAGGGCTGCTGGGCAGAAACATCAGAGAGAAGGTGTAACGTGAAGACGCTTGTCAAAAAACCGGTAGTTATGAAGAGCATCGGTCTGGCGGCGGTGTTCATCGTCATACAGGCGCTGCTTGTTTTCCGCGTCCTGACCGACTATTATTTTGCCACTCTGGTTACCATCTGCATCAACATCATACTGGCGGTGGGCCTCAACCTCATCACCGGGTTCACCGGCCAGCTTTCGCTGGGGCACGCGGGCTTCATGTCCATCGGCGCCTTCACCTGCGCCATATTCGTTATGCGCGTGGCGTCCTCCTGGGGCATCGGGGGGTTCCTGGCCGGCATACTGCTGGGCGCCGTCGCGGCGGGCGTCGTCGGGGTGGTGGTCGGCCTGCCCACGCTGCGGCTGCGCGGCGACTATCTGGCCATCGCGACGCTGGGACTTTCGGAAATAATCCGCATCATCTTCGTCAACCTGGAGATCACCAACGGCGCGGCCGGCATCTCCGGCATACCGCGGTCGGTCACCTGGATATGGCTTTTTGTCTTTACGGTGGGCATCGTCCTGCTGATAGCCAACTTCATCAACTCCACGCACGGCCGGGCCTGCAAGTCCATCCGCGAGGACGAGATAGCCGCGGACACCATGGGCATCAACACCACCAAATACAAGGTCATAGCGTTCATCATCGGGGCATTTTGCGCCGGCATCGCCGGAGGGCTGTACGCCTCGTATTTCTATGTGATAAAGCCCGACCTGTTCGGGTTTTTGAAGTCGGTGGACATACTGGTCATCGTGGTGTTCGGCGGGCTGGGGAGCCTGTCCGGCTCCATACTGGCCGCCGTGGTGCTGGCCGTCATCTCCTCGCTCCTGCAGTCCTTTGCGGAGATACGCATGGTGCTCTACGCCGTGCTGCTCATCGTTATCATGATATTCAGGCCGCAGGGGCTGATGGGCTCGAAGGAAGTGTCCCTCAATCTTTTGAGGAACATCGGCGCGAATCTGACATTCAAGAAAAAGAGAGTATGACGTTATGGCAGAACTGAGCATAAACAAACTGACCAAATCCTTTGGCGGGCTGATGGCCGTCTCCAACGTCAGCATGCAGGTGAACCCCGGCGAGCTGGTCGGCCTCATCGGCCCCAACGGCGCGGGCAAGACCACTGTTTTCAACCTGCTGACCGGGATATACGAGCCGACGTCGGGAGACATCGTGTTCAGGCGCGACGGCAAAGAAACGCGGCTCAACCGGCTCAAGCCGTACAGGATAAGCCACTGCGGGATCGCGCGGACCTTCCAGAACATCCGCCTGTTCCGCGAGCTTTCGGTGCTGGACAACGTGCGCATCGCCATGCACCAGAACGCGAAATACTCCCTGGCGGCGGGCTTTTTCCACCTCCCGTCCTTTGCACGGGAGGAAGCGCGGATACTGGAGGAGAGCCTTGCGCTGCTGGACATATTCAATCTGGGCGACAAGCGGGACGAGCTGGCAAGCAACCTCCCGTACGGCGAGCAGCGCCGGCTGGAGATTGTGCGGGCGTTGGCCACTAAGCCCTCGCTCCTGCTGCTGGACGAGCCGGCGGCCGGCATGAATCCGGGCGAAACGGCGCAGCTCACCGAGACCATCGCCCAACTGCGGGACCGGTTCAGCCTGACCATCCTGTTGATCGAGCACGACATGTCTCTGGTGATGAAGATTTGCGAGCGCATATACGTGATGGACTACGGCAGCATCATAGCGGAGGGCACGCCGGATGAGATAAAGACCGACCCGCTGGTCATCAAGGCGTATCTGGGGGAGGATGTGTCCAATGCTTGAGATACGGGACATCAACGTGCATTTCGGCGTCATACACGCGCTCAAAGGCATATCGCTGACGGTGGCCGACGGCGAGATCGTGACGCTTATAGGCGCCAACGGCGCGGGCAAGACCACGACGCTGCACACGGCGTCGGGCATCAAAAAGGCAACCAGCGGATCCATATGGTGGGGCGGGCAGGACATAACCAATAAGTCCGCGCGCGATCGGGTCAAGCTGGGCATCTCGCAAGCGCCGGAAGGGCGGCGCATATTCTCCACCCTGACCGTGCTGGAGAATCTCGAGCTGGGCGCGTACCTGCGCCGCGACAAAAGCGGGATAGCCAGGGACATTGAAAACGTCTATGAACGGTTCCCGATACTCGCCGACCGGCGGAAGCAGACGGCGGGCACGCTGTCCGGCGGGGAGCAGCAGATGCTGGCCATCGGCCGCGCGCTGATGAGCCGCCCCAAAATACTGTTTCTGGACGAGCCGTCGATGGGCCTCGCACCGCTTTTAGTGTTGGAGATATTCAACATCATCCGGGATATCAACGCCTCGGGCACGACTATACTGTTGGTGGAACAGAACGCGCGGATGGCGCTGCAGATAGCGCACCGGGCCTATGTTTTGGAGAACGGCTCCATCGTGCTGTCCGGCACGGGGGCCGAGCTGATGCAGAGCGAAGAAATCAAAAAGGCCTATCTGGGGGGATGAAAGATGTTTGTCAGGAACAATATGACGACGCATCCGTTCACGGTTTCTCCCGACACCTCCATACCTGAAGCGCTGGACATCATGGAGAAGAACGGCGTCAAGCGGCTGCCGGTCCTGCGGGACGGCAGACTGGTCGGCGTGGTTTCCAAAGGGGACATCGCGCAGGTGTCGCCGTCCAAGGCTACGGCCCTGAGTGTTGCTGAGCTCAAGTATCTGCTGGAGAAAACGAAGATCAGCCAGGTCATGGCCAAGGACCCGGTTACCATCTCGCCCGACGCCCTGCTGGAGGAGGCGGCGGTAGCCATGCGGGACCACGCGGTCGGTTTCCTGCCGGTCATTAAGGACGACAAGCTGGTGGGCATCATCACCGAGACCAACATTCTGGACGCGTTCACCGAGCTTTTGGGCTTCAGGGACATCGGCACCCGCCTGACCATCGAGGCCGATGACATGCCGGGCATGATGGCCAGCATTGCCGGCATATTCGCGGAGTTCGGCGCCAACATCACGCACGTGGCCGTGTACCGCGGCTCCAGCGGGAAATGCGCCGTCGTGGTGGGCGTGCAGTCGTTCAACACCGAGGAGATTGAGAAATCCATGGAGGCCCGCGGGTTCAGGATACTGTATAAGCTCCAGAACAGATAAGCAGAACACACAGCCGCACGGCAGGGGACATCCCTGCCGTTTTTTTTCGTTCCCGGGGGATGCGCGCGTGCCGGTTTAACCCGGCCTTAACCCGTGCGGCCCGTCGGGGCCGACGTCCCGAAGCTGAAGAACGCCGCCGGGCCACGATCCGAAAGGATGTGGCCCGGCGGCGTTATCGGCGGGGAAGTTTCCTGGTTGCGGGATATGTTACTCTGCTCTTGAGCCTGTATCTGGCGCTTGAAGGCAATTGGAGCCGGGCAAGGCCAAGGGTGGTTTATTTTTATATGCAGCTGATCCTCGCTTTTCTTGCTGGATACGGCGGCCGGGTGTGTTATAATTTACCTATAGAGAATTTCTGTGTGCGAAAAATCTGATAACGGGAGATGGGCCAAATGCAGAACGTGCTGGCGCTTACAAACGGACGGGTCCTGACCATGGAGCCGGGAACGCCCGAAAGCGACGCCATACTCATCGAGGACGGTAAAATAACCGCAATGGGCGGGAGCCGGGAGATAGAGGCCCGCTGCAAAGCGTTGGGCGGGCGGGTGATTTTGCTCGGACAAAACGTCGCGGTGCCCGGCCTGCACGACTGCCACGTCCACATGATGGGCACGGGCCTGAATTCGCTGGGCATAGACATGTACGACTGCGCTTCGGTGGCCGACGTGCTGGACAAGGTCGCCGAGGCGGCCAAGGCGTATCCCGAGAACCGGTGGGTGTTCGGGAAGCGCCTGGACGAGTCCCGCCTGAAGGAAGGGCGTCCGCCCACCGCGGCGGAGCTGGACGCCGTCGCGCCCGGGCATTCGGTGTATATCGTCGACCGCGGCTGGCATTACACGCTGGTCAACACCAGGGCGTTTGAGATGTTCGGACTCACGCCGGACACGCAGGGTGTGCGCAGGGATGCCGGCAGAAAAATCAACGGAAGGCTGCACGACCAGGCCAACGCCAAAGCCAAGATGGCCTTTTTCGAGCTGCAGGACGCGGAGCAGCGCGCAGCGGCTTTCACCTTTACCGCTGAGGAAGCGGCCCGAAAGGGCGTGACCACCCTGCACGCGCAGGAAGGGGGCGCGCTCTTTGCGGATTCGGATATCCCCATACTTACCGAATTGTCGGCTAAGCTTCCGGTGCGCGTCGTGCTGTACTGGGCGACCGAAGACCATAGAAAAATACTGGACGCCGGCCTCAGATGGTGGGGCGGGGACATCCTGCTGGACGGCTCCATAGGTTCGCGGACGGCGGCGTTCGAAGCGCCGTACAGCGACGATCCGTCCACAAGCGGGTATCTGCACTATTCGGACGCGCGGGTGCGGGAATTCATGGTCACCGCGCTGGAAAACGGCCTGCAGGTCGCGTTCCACGCCATCGGGCAGCTGGCCGTACGGCAGGCGATGGACAGCCTCGAATACGCGCTTTCGGCGTGTCCCGTCCAGGACCATCGCACGCGCATCGAGCATTTCGGATTCCCGGACATTTCGGACGTCGAGCGCGCGGCCAGGCTGGGCGCGGTGATCTCGACGCAGCCTTCGTTCACCTATTTGCGGGGCGGCCCGGGCACCGTGTACAACCAGCGTCTGGGCGACGCGCGGGAGCGCGCCGGGTACCCGCTGCGGCGTTTTCTGGACGCTGGGCTTGTGGTAGGCGGCGGCTCGGACTCGGATGTCACGCCCATAGACCCGGTGCTGGGGATGCACGCGGCCGTGAATCCGCCTTACCCGGAAAACGGCGTGACGCCTTACGAGGCCCTCGCCATGTTCACCATAGAGGCCGCCAAGACAGCCTTTGAGGAGGACGTGAAGGGTTCGCTGAGGCCGGGCAAGCTGGGGGACGTCACCGTATTGTCGCGCGATCCGCTCAAGGTCCCGCCCGATAAAATCAGGGATATCGAAGTGGTTATGACCGTCAAGGGCGGCCAGGTCGTATACCAGAGATAAGCTATGCCGGAAAAACTTTGCGCGCCAAGCGAAGAAATAACGATATGGAGGTTATAGTCATGGGAAAGTATATCATGGGTATCGATCAGGGCACGACAGGCACCAAGGTGATCATTTTCGACAGGCAGGCCAACATCGTGGGCACTGCGTACAGCGAATTCACGCAGTACTTCCCGAATGACGGCTGGGTGGAGCACGATGCCAACGAGATATGGGAAGTCACCATGCGCGTCGCGGGCGAAGCGCTCAAGGACGGGAACGTCAAGCCCGACGAGATTGCGGGTATAGGCATCACCAACCAGCGCGAGACCACGGTATTTTGGGATAAGAAGACGGGTGAACCGGCCTGCCGGGCCATCGTGTGGCAGGATCGCCGCACGCTGCCCATCTGCGAGGATCTCATAGCGCAAGATGGCGACGCTATCGTGAAGCGCACCGGCATGATCATCGTGCCCAACGACGCCGCCACAAAAATCAACTGGATACTCAAGAACGACCTGAAGGTAAAAGCCGGCGTGGACAAGGACGAGCTTATTTTCGGAACGATAGACACCTGGCTTGTATGGAAGCTGTCCGGCGGCGCGGCGCATGTCACCGAATCGTCCAACCTCTCGGTGACGCTGCTGCTGAATGCCGAGACCCTTGATTATGACGAGTGGATACTCGATTACCTCGAGATACCCAAAAAGATTCTCCCCGAGATCCGCTCGTCCAGCGAGATTTATGCATATACGGACCCGCAGGCGTTCTTCGGCGCCAAGGTTCCTATCGCCGGCATCGCCGGCGACCAGCAGGCCGCTGCGTTCGGGCAGGCCTGCATCCAAGAGGGCATGGCCAAAAACACTTATGGCACAGGCTCGTTCATCGTGATGAACACAGGGGAGCGTTACGTGCCCCCTGCCGACGGCATTTTCTCTCCCGTACTGTGGGACATCAAAGGCAGGGCGCAGTTTGGCCTTGAGGGGATGGCCGACGTTTCAGGCGCCGTGATTCAGTGGCTGCGGGACGGCCTGGGTATCATCTCCAAAAGCAGCGAGGCTGAGGAACTTGCAAAGCAGGTCGAGGACTCGGCGGGCGTATTCTTTATCCCGGCTTTCGTAGGCATCGGCGCGCCGCACTACGATTCCTACGCGCGCGGCACCATTTTCGGCATAACACGGGGCACTACCAAGCACCACATCGCGCGCGCGGCGCTCGAGTCCATGGCCTATCAGGTGCGCGATGCGTTCGAGGTCATGAAGCGCGTGTCCGGTTTGGACCTGACCATGATCCGGGCAGATGGCGGCGGCTCCAGGAGCGACTTCCTGATGCAGTTCCAGGCCGACATACTGGGCATACCGGTGGAGCGGCCTGTCGTGACCGAAACGACGGGGCTGGGCGCCGCCTACCTTGCCGGGCTGGCCGTGGGGTATTGGGACTCGCTGGACGATATCTCCAAAAACTGGCGTATGGAAAAGCGCTTTGAGCCCAAACTGTCCGGCGACAGGCGCGAGGAGCTTTACGACGGCTGGAACCGGGCCATTTCGCGCGCGGCGGGCTGGCTGAAGAAATAGGCTATAATTAACCAAGGTAGGCAGGACAGCCGTTGCGCCGCTCGGGCAGCGGCTGTCCCTGTCTCCCTTCCGTTTCCGGGAATGGACCGCAGGGTATATTACTGTAAACGGCAACGGCACACAAAACCTGTGATAGGGAGGGAATCATGCGCCCGTCCGAAAGAGTCAACGAATGGCTGACCATAGCCAACCAAAGCCCTTCCTTGCGTGGCAGGATATTTACCAGGATGCGGATGCGCATCGACCTGACCCAGTACCAAAAGCTCCGCGAAGGGACGGATGTTGTATACAAGCGCCTCAAAATACCCGAGGACATCGAAGTGTGCGAAACCATCCTGAACGGCGTGCGCACCGACTTCATTTTCCCTCAGGGAGCGCCGGAGGACAGGTGGATATTCAACCTGCACGGCGGCGGTTTCGTGATGGGAAGCGGCGCGTACAGCCTGCATTCGGGCATCCATATTGCCAGGGCGGTCGGATGCCGCGCGGTATCGGTGGATTACAGGCTGGCTCCGGAAAATCCCCTGACAGCCGCGCTGGACGATACTGTGGACGCGTATATGGGGCTTTTGGAACAGGGGGCGAAGCCCGAAAACATCGCCCTGTACGGAGTGTCGGCGGGGGGAGGCCTATGCCTGTCCCTGTGCCATACGTTAAAGGAACGCGGCGAGAAGATGCCCGCTGCCATCGTCGCGCTGTCCCCGCCGACGGACCTGTCCGGGTCGGGAGAAAGCAGGAAGACCATGCTGGGGAAAGACCCCTTGTTCTCCAAAAAGGATTTTCCGGCCTGACCGAGCTGCTGCGGGCGAACAATGACCCCAACGACCCTCGCCTGTCCCCGGCCTTTGGCGACTTTACCGGTTTCCCGCCCATACGGATATACACCGGGGAACGGGAGCTTTTGCTGTCCGATTCGCTGATGGTGGGGGAAAGGGCGCACGCGCAGGGCGTGGACGTGCAGGTGCAGGTATGGAAAAGGATGTTCCACGCGTTCCCAATCGCGGAGAGGATGCTTCCCGAGAGCAGGCGCGCGATGCGGGAGATAGCCGCTTACATCCGCGAGCGGTTGGGGATGGGGAATAAGGAGAAATGAACGGGGATTTACCGCAAATGAAGCTGTGTCTGTGCACAGCATTTTTAACTTGGAAACGCGTCGGGCTGGAGTTCGTACCCGCATAAAACAAACCCCCGCATCTTTTCGGATGCGGGGGTTTGTTTTATGCGGCAACTGCCCTGTCTACTCCACCGACTTGAGGGACTCCACCATGCTGATCCGCTTGAGGCGGAAGTACATCGCAAAGTTGACCAGCAGCGTAAAGATAAACGTCAGGGCGACCGAGTATCCATAGCTCTGCGCGAACACGTTTTTGCCGAACATGACCATATCCACCTCGGCGGCCCCTACCACCATCTGGTGCAGCAGGATACCCAGTCCGAGCCCCAGAATGATCCCGATGATAGTGAGCGTGAATATCTCACGGAACACATAGTTGGACACTTCCCGGTTGTTGAATCCCAGGACCTTCATGGTCGCTATCTCGCGTTGGCGCTCGCATATATTGATGTTTGTCAGGTTATACACCACCACGAACGCGAGGCACCCGGCAGCCGCAATAAGCACCAGCACGACGGTATCCAGGCTCTTGAGCGAATCCATGAAATCCGAGCTGATGCTGGAGGTGAACAGGACCGAGAGGATGTCGTCCTTCTCCAGAAGGGTGGTGGCCAGTTCCTTTTCCGTGTCCGGGCCGGGATCGTTCATCCTGGCGAGGCCGGAATTGTACATGGGGTACTCGCCGTAGGTCACCCGGTACATCCACGGGGACATATACACATAATGGTAGACGTAGTTTTCGACGATATCCGCGACCTTCACCTCGACGGTCGTTTCTTCCTTTTCAGATGGATGGTGTCCCCGGCCGAAACGCCGAGCATGGTGGCCATCTTTTCGGTGATGACCACGCCGTCGTCGGGGAGGGTGACCGGAGCATCGTCCGTCCGGTGGCGCAGCGTGATGAAATCCGGGAGCTGCTTTGCGTCGTCAGGCACGAACAGCCGCACCTCGATCTTCCGGTCCCCGTACGCGGCATCCATGACCATCTGCCGCGCCAGCAGCGCGCTTGAGATATTTCCGTCGGTCTCTATGTCCGCTTTGAGCGCGGTGGCGTCCTGGTCCCCCACCTCGTTCCGGAGGCCCAGCACCGTGTCGTAGGAATAAATCTCCTGGAACTGGGCAGGAACGATGACGGAGATGTAATCCTTCAGCCCGAACCCGGCCAGCATGAGCGCGGTACAGCCGGCGAGGCCCAGCACCGCCATCAGGAACCGCACCTTATAGCGCAGGATGTTGCGGGCCGTGACCTTGGAGATGAAGCCCATGCGCGACCACAAAAAGCCGATGCGCTCGAGGAATATCCGCTTTCCGGCCTTGGGCGGCTTGGGCCGCATCAGGGCGGCGGTATTGCTCTTCAGTGAGCTGTAGCTGCCGATGAGGGCGACCACCACCGTGCAGAGGATGCCCGCGATGGCCCCGATCACCGCGTAGGGCCACTGGAAGGTGACGCTGAGATCGGGCAGGCTGTACATCATGTCGTAGGCGTTGTATATGGTGGTGGGAAACAGCCAGTATCCCACGGCGCAGCCCGCGGCGCTGCCAACAAGACTGGCCAGGGCGGAGTAAATGAAGTATTTGCCCGCAATGGCTCCTTTGCCGTAGCCCAGGGCCTTCAGCGTGCCGATCTGCATGCGCTGCTCTTCCACCATGCGGGTCATGGTGGTCAGGCAGACCATGGCCGCGACCATCAGGAAGAACACGGGGAATACGGTGGCGATGGCATCTATGCGGTCGGCGTTGTCCGCATACTCGGAATAGCCGGGGTTATCCTGCCGGCTCTGCACGTACCACTTGGGCTTTTGAAGCTCCGCGAGGGCCACCTCGGCGTCCGATATCTGTAGGCGCGCGTCGGCGAGCTGCTGCTCGGCATCCTGTTTGCTCTTGTCGTATTCGCTCCGGCCTTCGGCAAGGTCGGACCTGGCGTTGTCGAGCTGGTGCTGTGCGTCGCGCACGCCCTTCTGATACTCCCGCTCCGCCTCGGCCAGCTCGGCCTTTGATTGGTCGATCTGCCGCGCGCGTCGTCCAGCTGGGCGCGTCCCTCCTTTTTCGATTTTTCCAGGTCCGCTTCGCCCTGATCCAGCTGGGCTTTGGCCTGCTTCAATTGTTTGTCGGCGGCAGCGAGGTCCCTTTCGGCCTTGGCCAGCTTGGCTTTTTCGGCGTTGAGCTGCGCCTGTCCGTCGGCGTACTGCTGCTTCAGGGTATTCAGCTGGTCTGTCATTCCCTGCAGGACCGCAATCCCTGATTCCTGCATATTGCTGATGATGATTTCCAAATAGGTTATTTGATTATTAAGCTGGTCCAGCTGCGCCTGAGCTTCTGCTATCTGCCGCTCGGCCTCGGGTTTTGTCGCGTCGAATTCGGCCTTCTGCTTGTCGTACTCGGCCTTGTTCTTCTCGTATTCCGCTCTGCCGGCCGCAAGCTCGGCCTCTCCGTCCGCTATCTGCTTATTGTAATCCTTCTCGGCTTTTTCCAGGTCAGCTTCGGCCTTCTCCAGGTCCTTTTTGCCCTGGTCAATCTGCTCGCGGCTCTGGGCCAGCCGCTTGTTCTTATCGGCTTCCGCCTGGGCAATCTGGGCCTGGCCCGCCTTCAGCCGGGCAAGCGCGTCGGACAGCTGGTTGCCGGTGTCATTCTCCGCTTTTTCAAGCTCAGCCTTGGCCACATCGATTTTCGCCTGCGCGTCATTGATTATTTTGCCGTAGCGGGCGTTTGCGCGCTCCTGCCCCAGCTCCTCGAACAGCCTGACGGCTTCGGCGATCTGCGCGCCGTAGTACTGGCCAAAGGCGGAAACGTCCTTTAAGCCCCTGACCGTCAGATACACGTCGGTATAGACCGGAAGGTTGAAATCCTGGCGGGGAATCATGATATAGCAGCTGATCGAGCCGTCGCCTATGTTGCTGGCGCCGCGCTCCAGTGAGATATACTGCGGGGAGTTGATGAATCCGACCACCTTGAATTTGTTGGTGTCCAGCGAATCGGAGAGGGCCATGTCTCCCGCCTGCGGCTCGAACTCTATGGTCTCGCCAAGCTCGAACTTGAAGAGTTTCTGGTCGGTGTTTTCCTCCACGACGCACTCGCCCGGATTTTCGGGCAGCCTGCCCGACAACAGGATGGGATTGTTGAGCTTTTCTCCCACGCTGTCTTTTGTATCGGGAAGGGACAGGACCCTGACCACGACGCTGGCCCCGTTCTTTTCCATGATAGCGTCGGTCGAATAGGAGGGCATGACGTTATCAAAGCCCTGCTGCGCCTTGATGGCTTTGATATCCTCTTCGTCGAACCCCATGGTGGACAGAAGGTGGATGTCCATCAGCCGGGTCTCGTCGAAATATTTATCGGCGGTGAGTTTCATGTCAGGAGCCGTGGACTTGACGCCCATAAAAAAACCCACGCCCAAAGCAATGATGACGATTATGGAGAAAAAGCGGTTGAAAGTGCCGAGGATCTCCCGGAGGGTATCCTTCAGCAATGCGCGGCTGAACATGTGCTCATTCCTTCCTTGGCGCTTTTGGGTGCGGGCTCACCATTCAATGGTGTCCACGGACGCGGGCGCGCTGCATATCGCCGTTTCCGACACTTTGCCGCTGCGCATTTTGATTATCCGGTTGGCGATGGGCGTGATGGCCTGGTTGTGCGTTATCAGTACGACGGTCATGCCGCCCCGGGTGCATTGCTCCTGCAGCAGCCGGAGTATGCTCTTGCCGGTGGTCGAATCCAGCGCGCCGGTCGGCTCGTCGCACAAAAGAAGCTTAGGCTGCTTTGCGAGCGCCCGGGCTATGGCGACGCGCTGCTGCTCGCCGCCCGAAAGCTGCGAGGGGAAATTGTACATCCTGTCCTTGAGTCCCACGATCTCCAGCGCTTTTTTCGGATCCATGGGGTTGCGGCCGATCTGCGTGGCCAGCTCGACGTTTTCCAGAGCGGTCAGGTTGTTGACCAGATTGTAGAACTGGAACACGAAGCCGATGTCGTACCGGCGGTAATAGACCAGTTCGCGCGTGGACAGGGCGCTCACGGTTTTGCCGCCCACTACGACTTCGCCCCTGTCGCAGCTGTCCATGCCGCCGAGTATGTTCAAAACGGTGGTTTTCCCGGCGCCGCTCGGACCGATGACCACGGCGAATTCGCCCTCCTCAATTCCGAACGTAACCCCGTCGGCGGCGGTTATGGTCACCTCGCCCATCAGATAATGCTTATGGACGTCTTTAAACTGTACGTACTCGCCCATGCGTCGAGCCTCCGTTTCCAAGTTTGCTGGACTGCCGACGCCCCGCGCGCCGGTCGTGATGCCGTTACCGCTTTGCCATCGCGGTCTCCAGATACTCGATGACGTCGTTTACCGTCTCAAGCAGGTGGATGTCGCGGTCGGGTATGACGATGGAAAATTCCTGTTCAAAGCGCGCGACCACGTTCATGAAGTCGTACGAGTTGAGACCAAGGTCCCTGAGGTCGGCCTCGGGCTGTATATCCTCCGCGTCGACCTCGATGAATTCCAGGATGATGCTCCTAATTTTCTCCAGCATAGCTCACAGCCTCCCCGATAACTTTGAATCGCTTTATTTTCTTGGTGGACGTCTTTTCAAAATCGTCCGTCTGGATGCGGATGCTCTTGACCTGTTTGAACGTCGGGAGCGCCCGGTTCAGCTTCCGGATCTCCTCGCGCAGGATCTTCTCAAATTCCGAGGGACCGCAGCTGCCCGCGTAATCCATGTCCGGGACGACTATGGCGGAGATGCACTCCTCGCCGTCTTCGGCGTTGGCGGCGTAGACCACGACATCCTTAATGTACGGGATTCCGCCCCCGAGATATTCCTCGATCTCCTCGGGCTGGACGTTCTTGCCGTTGCTCAGGATGATGGTGTTTTTTTTCCGGCCGGTGATGCGCAAAAAGCCTTCAGGCCCAAGGCTTCCGACGTCGCCGGTCCTGAACCACTCGCCGTCGAAAGCGTTTCGTGTCGCTTCCGCGTCCTTGTAATACCCGAGCATGACGTTGTCCCCGGCTACGAGTATCTCGCCCTCGCCGTCCTCGTTGGGAGCGTCGATCCTCACCCGGCAGGCGGGTATGACCACGCCCACCGCGCCGTCGTCGTAATAGCGGTTGCGGTTGGCCGCCACCAAAGGCGCGCATTCCGTGATGCCGTAGCCGTTGAGGATCTGTATGCCGAACTCGCGGAAGCGGGTGACCATCTCCGGCCTGAGCGGCGCGCCGCCGCAGACGATGAGCTTGAGCCTGCCTCGAACGCGTCGCGAATCTTTGTAGAACAGGGGGCGCAGGTCGATATGGAAGCGCAGGAGCGCGTTGGTGACGCGGATGCATTTTTTCAGAATTTCGCCCTGTCCGGACTTGCTGATGTTGTTCATGATCCTTTTACATGGTCTCGACGTACAGCGGGACCAGCACCAGCATGGTCGGCTTGAACAGCCTGAGGTTTTCGGGCAGGTATTTCTGACTGTCGTTTATGCAGATGGTCACACCGGCATAGAGTGCGGTAAGTATGCCGCAGGTGCATTCATAGGTATGGTGGATGGGCAGCACGGACAGTGTCACCCGCTGGACGCGGACGGCCTGCATCGCGCCCACCACCACCGAAACGATGTTCTTCTGGCTGAGCATGACGCCCTTGCTGTGCCCCGTCGTGCCCGACGTAAACAGAATGACGCTCAGGGCTTCCCTGTCTATCGGAGCGTCGAGGAACTCTCGCTCGCCCGCGGCTAAAAGGCGCCTGCCGCTTTCCATGACCGACTCCATGGGGAGGAAGGAATCGAAGCCTTCCGTTCCCTGCATGCCGATGCACAGCCGGAGTCCGGGGAGCCGGGACATCGCGGACGCGATAGGGCGATAGAAGGTTTCCGAGCATATGACGGCCGTAGCGTCGCTGCGCTCGAGAAGCCCCGTGATCTCGTGGTCCGGGAGCTCCTTGTCAAGGGGCACTACGACGTTCTGTCCGTTGACGATGGCAAGGTAGGACACCACCCATTCGTAGCTGTTCTCGCCTATCAAAGCGACGTTGCAGCCACGGATGCCGAGGTCAAAAAGGGCCGTGCCCAGCGCTTCGACGTCGGCCTTGAGCTGCGCGTAGCTGATCCCTTTCACGCCGCCTCCCGGTATTTTCATGCGGAAGGCGTCCCGGCGCCTGTATTTCCTTGCGCTCCGGTGGACCAGCTCGCGGAAATCGCGTACCGGATCGCAGGGATACCAATTATAATTTCGCATGATACTCCCACCTTTTCAGGGTAATCGGCGTTACCATATCCTTCTATAAATTCCTGACACTAATACTCGGGTCATGCAGGACCTTGCCAAGCATATCCATAAGGCTCTGGTGGGTGTCCTCGACCAGCTTTGCGCTGTAGTTTTCAGCCCAGTACTCATACTGGAACAGATAGGTCCCGGTCCCGTCCATATCGGTGATGTTCAGCGTAAAAGGATTGGGATAATATCCGCTCGGGTACCATTTTGACTCGAACCGCACGTTTTCTTTGGTTTGGATCAGTGCGACCTGGAACGCGATGAGCACATCGTAGGGCGGTGCAAGCAAGAGGTACTTTTTGTGCATTGGAATCATCGCGTGGGCCATCGGGAACCGGATATGGCGCATCCCGCTCAGGTGTTCGGCGTGCAGTTCCCTGCACGATTCAACAAAGGTTTTATTATCGTCTATCCGCATGCGCAACAGCGTGAAATTGACCATGGGGCCGCACGTTCGCTTTTCCTTCAGCGTGGCGCGGAGCATGGAGGGGGTGGTAAAGCTGACGTCCGGGTAACCGGATACGCGGGCAAGCCGGATGCCCATCAGTTGGTTGTAAAGGACCGGCTGGGAGATCTCATTGTCCCTGCAGAACGCGCCGACGGCCTCGCTCAGGCCGGGGTCCATCCGGACCTCGTAGCGGTCGCTTTTGCCGGTCCTGGTTTTGGGGAATTTCTTCCCGCCGGATATATAAGTGTTGTGCGGTCGGCCCGTCAGAAGCTTGCTGAGCCAGAATTCTTTGTCGGCCTGGTACTGGGGGGACTGCAGGTAGGCCTTCTCGGCCTCTATGACCGTCAGGAACGAATGCGGGGCGGGAGGAAGCTCTTCGCCGTTTTTCAGCGCGTAATACAGGTCCATTATCTGCTTGGCGTACATCGAGCTCATCCAGCCGTCGGTGCATATGTGATGGAGTTTGGAGAAAACGCCCTGACGTCCGTCCCCGGCTTTGACCATGGTGAAATCGTATACCGGTTCGCTGGTGACGTCTATGGGGGTCGAATTTATCCGGATAAGCTCCGCGTCCAGGTCTTCGCGGGTCCGGCCGGAGAAGTCGAGGAACCGGACGCTGACCGGCGGGTCCTCCTGCACATACTGCATGAAGACGTCCTTATAAAGCAGCGAGGAATAAAACTTCCCGAATCCACCGTTCTTCATCTGCAGGACCAGCCGCAGCCGCAGTGCGTCGTTGCGCCTGACCAGCAGCCGGATGGCTTCCTCCAGCAGCCCGAAATCCAGTTCATCCTCGATGAGCAACAGTCATGACATTATGCACGGGCGTTCCCGGGTACGCCCGCTCAGAGTGGAGTACCAGACGCTGGCCGATGGTGAGCGGGTAAAGCTGAGCATCCATACTTCTTAACGTCCTCCTTAACTCCCTGCAGCCCGCGTAAACAACGTCGGGCAATGCGATAACCGTTTAACCCCACAAAAACCGGGGAACGTCGGAAAAGCCATGGTTCACGGATTGAAAACCGTTCACCTTCACAGTCCTTCTTTGGCGGTACCTGCGGCGGCGCTGACGGCGGTGATAAGGACAATGGCTGCTGCTATAATAAAGGCCTGATAATCGGCGCATTCCAAACCTACGGTTTTGTGCCGGGGCATGCTTGTAACTCTCCGGATGTTCTGCCCGGCGGAGGGGTGTTCGGAGTTCGTTGTTATTGCCGCTAAAGATGCTTTATAAAACAAATATCGCCGGTGCATCTTGCAACCGGACGATCATTCGCTCTGGGCGATTTAGACTCCTGGCTTTGCGCGGCTGCGCTTTTCGCGCAGTTTGCCTATTCGTTATATAGTTTTCCGTCAAACGCATGCGAAATTATAACATATAATTTGGCGGACGACAAGCGTGTTCACAAATAGCAACGCCAGGTTTATATGGGCCTGGCAAGCCCCTTGACGACGTTCATCATCATTTGTTCGGCAAGCTCCGCCATGCGCTCCGGGGACTCGGGCATGCCCAGGGAGAACCACCGGCGCAGCATGGCCACACAGCCCGAGGTGATGAAGGTGTAAAAGTATTCGTAATACGCCTCGTTCTCAGGACCGAAGAGATCCCTCCATTCGGCCATGCTCTGCCGCCGGGTCAGCTCGATTATATTGGAAAGGAACGTCGTCTCCCGCGTCCGCAATATCGCCATAAAAACGTCGGCGTTGTCCGCAATGAACCTGAACGCCTCCAGCAGCATCGGAAGCCATGAGGCTTGGGCGAACTGGGGCATGTGTTTTGCGATGATGGCGGTGAAATCGTCCATGATCTCCTTTTCGGTCTGGTCGAAAAGGTCGTATATGTCCTTGTAGTGCAGGTAAAACGTCCCGCGGTTGATGTCGGCCAGCCGCGTCAGCTCGCTGACCGTGATATCCTTCAAATCTTTTTTCAAAAGAAGGGCGGTCAGCGTCTGCCGCAGGAGCGCCTTGGTCCTGCGTGTCCGGCGGTCGGCGTCCTTCGTTTTCATATTTCTGCCTTTCTGCTCAATCCACTGTGAAGTTGTCCAGAATTGAACACCGGTGCAGCGATTGGCGATTGAGCTTTCCCGTTTCTCTCATTATAATGAACACATGGCCCAAATTCAACACTGTGTTTAGCAAAAGGAGAGGAAGCTTTGGATCGAGTTGCCGAGGCCATACTGAAGCACCGAAAGACCGTGCTGTTCACATTTTTGGGAGCGGCGCTGATCTGCCTGGTCCTGATGCCGCTGGTCAACATCAACTACAATCTGGCGGACTATTTGCCCGAGGACGCGCCGTCCACCGTGGCGATGAACGTGCTGGACCAGGCGTTTGACGAGGACATCCCCAATGCATCCGTCATGATACGCGATGTTTCCATCCCCGAGGCGCTTAAAGTGAAGGCCGAGCTTGCGGCTGCGTCGGGCGTGGATGCCGTGCTTTGGCTGGACGACGTCATAGACGTCCGACAGCCGCTGGAGATGGCGGACAGCGACACCGTTGAGGCATGGTATAAGGGCGGCGATGCGCTGTTCATGGTCACGGTGGACCGTACCGACGTGGGAAGCGCGATCGCGAGCCTGCGGGAAGTCGTCGGGGACAGAGGGAGCATCGCCGGGGACGCCGTGAACCTTGCCGCGGCGCAGGGGACGGTGATGGGCGAGATACCCACCATAATACTGCTGCTGCTCCCGCTGGTCATCATCATACTGATGCTGTCCACCAGCTCGTGGTTCGAGCCGCTTTTGTTCCTTGCCGCCATAGGCGTGGCCATACTGATCAACGAAGGCACCAACATCGTGCAGGGGAACATATCCTTCGTGACCCGCGCGACCAGCGCCATATTGCAGCTGGCTGTTTCCATGGACTACGCCGTGTTCCTGCTGCACGGCTTCGCCCGGTTCCGGGGCGAGGGCTACGGTCTCGGGCAAGCCATGCAAAAGGCCATGGTGCAGTCCTTTTCGGCCATAGCGGCCAGCGCCGCGACCACTGTGCTCGGGTTTTTGGTGCTGGTCCTGATGCGGTTCAGGATCGGGCCGGACATGGGCTGGGTGCTGGCTAAAGGGATACTGCTGAGCTTCATCAGCGTGACCGTGCTGCTGCCGGTGCTGGCGCTCTCGGCGTCCGGGCTGATGGACAAGACCCACCACCGGCCGTTCCTGCCCTCCTTCGATAAATTCGGCCGGCTGGTCGTGCGGATATGCATGCCGCTGGCCGCGGTGGTCGTACTGTTGTTCATTCCCGGCTATCTGGGACAGGCGCACAACGATTTTATTTATGGCTCATCCGGCATGCACAGCGAAGGCTCGGCCATCAAGAGGGAGGCCCGGACCATCACCGACAGGTTCGGCGATTCGGTGCAGATGGTCATACTGGTGCCCGAGGGGGACACGGCGGCGGAAACGGCGCTGGGGGACGCGCTCAGCCAGGTTCCGGACGTGAAATCGGTGGTGTCCTACGACAGCATGGTGGGCGCGCAGATACCCGAGGGCTTTCTGACCCCGGAGCAGGCCGCTCAGTTCCGTTCCGGCGGATACAGCCGCCTGGTGCTCAGCGTGGCCACCCGCGATGAGGGGGAGGCGGCCTATCAGGCGGTGGAAAACGTCCGTCAGACGGCTCAAAGATATTACGGCGATACATACTACCTGACCGGGCAGAGCGTGGTCAACTACGACCTGAAGGAGACCATTACCGGGGACAACACCGTTGTCAGCATTGCGGCCATCGTCGCCGTCGGACTGGTGCTGCTGGCGACCTTCCGTTCCGTGTCCCTGCCGTTTTTATTGCTGCTGACCATCGAGGGCGCCATATGGATCAACCTGTCCATACCGTATTTCACGGGGGCGCACATGAACTATATAGGCTATCAGATCGTCAGCTCGGTCCAGCTGGGCGCGACCATCGATTACGCCATACTGTTCACCCAGAATTATCTGAACAACCGGAGGATGCTGGGCAAAAAGGAGTCGGTGCGGGCGACCGTCGGGATAACCGCCCCGTCCATACTTACCCCGGCCTTGATACTGGCTGTCGCCGGGTTTGCGCTGGGGTCCTTTTCCAGCAACGGCATCATCAGCCAGCTGGGCATCATACTCGGGCGCGGCGCGCTGATATCGGCGGCCATGGTGCTGCTGTTCCTGCCCGCGCTGCTGGCCGTTTTTGACCCGCTCATTAAAAAGACAACGTTTTGGGCAAAGACAAGGAGATGAAACCATGAAGCGTAAGATAAAGCACGCTGCGGCCGCGCTGGCGGCCTGTCTGGCGCTGGCCCCGTCCGCGGCTTTTGCAGCCGGAGAAAACGCGCAGGCGCCCAAGGAAGAGGTCGTCTATGTGTCGTTGAAAGGGGACGGGAGCTTTAATAAGGCGTACGTCGTAAACGCCTTCGATATGGAAAAGGCGGGCAGGATCGTCGATTACGGGCCGTATACGGCGGTAGCCAACCTTTCCACCGAGGCTGAAATAACGTTGGATGACGACAGGGTGGAATTCGACGCGCCCAGGGGCAGGTTCTATTATCAGGGGAATCTCGATTCGGCGGAGCTGCCCTGGCACATAACGGTGGAATATCTGTTGGACGGCAAACCCGTGTCGGCCGGTGAACTCGCGGGTGCGTCGGGCGCTCTTGAGATACGGATCAGGATACGCGACAACGAAAAGGCCAAGGCCACGTTTGCTGAGCATTACGCGCTGCAGACCGCGATTACGCTGGACACCGACCTGTGCGACGACATCCGTGCGGAGGGCGCGACCATCGCCAGCACCGGGAAGAATAAAGCCGTTTCCTTTATAAAGCTGCCCGGCAGGGAAGCCGGGTACAGCATTTTTGCCGACGTCCGGGATTTTGAGATGCCGGGCATACAGATAAGCGGCGTCCTGTTGTCCATGGACATGGAGTTCCCGGACCCAGCCGGGCTGACCGGCGGGCTGAACGACCTGCAGAGCGGTATCGCGGACCTCGATTCGGGCGCGCAGGACCTGAAATCCGGCGCGGGGTCTATAAGCGCCGGAGTTCGTGAACTGAGCGAGGGCCTTGCGCAGATGAAAAAAGGCATGGAGGGACTGGAGACCGGCTTCGGGCGGCTCGCCGACAAAGGCCCGGCCCTTGCAGACGGTTCACAGCGGATACTGGATGCTTTGAACGAGATCAACACGCAGCTGAGCGGCTTCAGCGTCACGACGGATGGCCTTGAGGACCTTGCGAACGGCTCGACGGAAATCGCGGAGGGGATAGGCAGCCTTGCGGACGGGCTTAATCAGCTCAGCGACAGCTTCGACCTCGCCGACGCGGGCATCAGCGCGCAGACCGGGGGCGCGTCCACCAGCCTGCATCAGGCCAACCAGGAGACCATTGAAGACCTTCAGGCGCAGATCGCCGCGCTGACGGCCGCCGACCCGGCAGGCAATGCTTCCCAGATACAGCAGCTTACGCAGATCATCGGCCTGCTGACCGCCAACGACCAGCTCATCTCGGGGCTGAAGACCGGCATCGACGGCAACGGTACGCCTGAAAACCCCGGCCTCGCGGCGGGGGCGGCGGCGCTCAACGCCCAGTACGGAGACTTCAACGATGCCATCCAATCGCTGGCCCCCCAACTCGCCGGCCTTGCGTCGGGCATGGCCGACTTGCAGAGCGGCCTCGCGAAGCTGACTTCCAAATACGGAGGGTTCCACGCCGGGTTGCTGGACTACACAGACGGCGCCTCCGGGATATACGCGGGCTACCGCCAACTGTGCGCCGGATTCTCGGATATCGTGGCCGGGAGCGCGGAGCTGAGCGACGGGGCTGACGCCTTCTACGGCGGCATGGCGCGGTACGCGAACGGGACCGCGGAACTCAGGCGTCGGACGTCAAACATGGACGTCGAGATGCAAAAGGAGATAGACGCGCTGCTGGAATCCTACCTGCCCGAGGACTTTAATCCCGTGTCCTTCGTTTCCGATAGGAATACGAATGTGGATTCTGTCCAGTTCGTCATGATGACCGCCGGCATCGAAAAGGCGGAAGCGCCCGAAACGCCCACGCAGGCGGCCGAGGAACCGGGCTTCTGGGAGCGGCTGCTGGCGCTGTTCGGACTGTAAACAGCCGGGCGGACAAAACAATCGACACGAATGGATAATCTATTGACAAAACAAAGTTAGATGCTGTAAACTTAAATTACAAGGGGTTAGCAGCATCTAACTGTTCTGCCGGCCACAACCAATGACGGGGGATACCAATATGCCAGTTGAAGAAACGGCCGGACGGGTCATGCCGCTTACCATGGTGCGCATCGGGCAAAGCGCGCGCGTGTGTGCCATACGCGGGCGGGACGAGGTGCGGCGGCTGCTGGGGAGTCTCGGCTTTGTCGAGGACGCCGAGGTCAGCGTCGTAACCGAACTCAACGGCAACCTTATAGTCAGCGTCAAGGGTACGCGGCTGGCGATAAGCAAATCGATGGGAAGCCGCGTACTCGCGGCGGAATTTGATAAAGGAGACGACCTGGAATGAAAACGCTGAAGGAAGTCAAATGCGGTGAAACGGTGCGCGTGGCGCGGCTGGCGGGCACGGGCGCGCTGAAGCGCCGCATCATGGACATGGGCATCATAAAGGGGACGGATATCTACGTCCGCAAGGTCGCGCCGCTGGGCGACCCCATTGAGGTCACCGTGCGCGGCTACGAGCTGTCCCTGCGAAAGGACGAGGCGGCCAACATCGAAGTGGGTTGAGGCAGCCTATTTTTTGGCCCGAAAGTTAGCCTGGACTAATATTTGAGGAGGAATGGGTTTATGGGCATCAGGATCGCGCTGGCCGGCAATCCCAACTGCGGCAAGACGACCATGTTCAACGATCTGACCGGCAGCAGCCAGTATGTCGGCAACTGGCCGGGCGTGACCGTGGAGAAAAAGGAAGGGAGGCTGCGCGGGCACAAGGACGTGGTGATAACCGACCTGCCCGGTATCTATTCCCTCTCGCCGTATACGCTGGAGGAGGTCATCAGCCGGGACTACATGTTAAACGAGGCCCCGGATGCCGTCATCAACCTGGTGGACAGCACCAACCTCGAGCGGAACCTGTATCTGACCAGCCAGGTCGTCGAGCTGGGGCTGCCGGTGGTGGTCGCGCTGAACATGATCGACCTCGTGCAGAAATCCGGAGACTGTATCGACGCAAAAAAGCTGGAAGAGGCGCTGGGGTGCGCGGTGGTGGAGACCTCGGCGCTGAAGGGGACCGGGTCCATGGAGGCGGCGCAACGGGCCATCGAACTCGCGAAGGAAAATAAGGCTGCGGCGCCCAAGCTCCGGTTCAGCGATAGGGTGGAGGAGGCGCTTGCCGCCATTGCCGATATCGTCTGCGATGTCGTACCCAAGGGGCGCGAGCGGTGGTACGCCATCAAGCTGTTTGAGCGGGACCAAAAGGCCATGGAGGCGCTGGCGCTGGATCAGGACGCCAAAGGCCGGCTGGAGTCGGTGATATTCAACGTGGAGGATGCGCTGGACGACGACAGTGAGAGCATCATTACCAACGAGCGTTACCGCAATATCGCCGAAATCATGCGCGAATGCGCACAGCAAAAGCGCCCCGCGCTGACGCTGTCCGATAAGATAGACAAAATAGTCACCAACCGCTGGCTGGCGCTTCCGATATTCGCCGCGGTGATGTGGCTGGTGTATTTCGTTTCCGTGTCCTGGCTGGGCACCATCGTGACCGACTGGACCAACGACACACTCTTCGGCGGTTGGATCACCGACTGGGCGACGTCCGGCCTGACCGCTTTGGGCGCGGCCGACTGGCTGCAGGGCCTCATCGTAGACGGCATCATAGGCGGCGTGGGGGCGGTGCTGGGCTTCGTGCCGCAGATGTTCATCCTGTTCTTCTTCCTCTCGCTTCTGGAGGATTCGGGGTACATGGCGCGGGTGGCCTTCATCATGGACCGCATCTTCAGAAGGTTCGGCCTTTCGGGCAAGTCTTTCATCCCCATGCTGATAAGCTCGGGCTGCGGCGTCCCCGGCATCATGGCGACGCGGACCATCGAGAACGAAAAAGACCGCAAGCTGACCGCGATGCTCACCACCTTCGTTCCCTGCGGCGCCAAGATACCCATCATCGCGATGATGGCCGCGGCGTTTTTCCACGGCTCCGCGTGGGTGGCGCCGGCCATGTACTTCCTGGGCATCGGGATGATCATTGTTTCGGGTGTCATCCTGAAAAAGACAGGGCTTTTCGCCGGCGATCCGGCGCCCTTTGTGATGGAGCTTCCGCAGTACCACGTGCCCGGCATGAAAGGCGTTTTACTGCACATGTGGGAGCGGGGTAAGTCGTTCGTGATAAAGGCCGGTACCATCATCTTCGTGGCCTGCGGCGTCATCTGGTTCCTTTCCGCTTTCAACTGGAGCTTCCAGATGGTCGAAAGCGCGGGAGACAGCATGCTCGCGTCCATCGGAAACGTCATCGCGCCCCTGTTTGCGCCGCTCGGGTTTGGCAGCTGGGAGGGCGCCGTAGCGTCCATCAGCGCGCTGGTGGCCAAGGAGAACGCGGTGGGCACCTTCGGCGTGCTGTTTGGCTTGGCTGAAGCGGCGGAAGACAGCCCCGCGCTTATCGCGGGCATCGCTTCGATGTTCACGGCGGTGGGCGGGTTGTCGTTCCTGATATTCAATCTGTTCAACCCGCCCTGCTTCGCGGCCATCGGCGCCATCAAGCGCGAGATGGGGGGCTGGAAGTGGACGCTCATCGCCGTTGGATATCAGTTGCTTCTGGGGTATACGCTGGCGTTCATCGTGTACCAGCTGGGCAACGTGCTCTTCATGGGCGCAAGCTTCGGCGTGGGTGCGGCGATAGCGATCGTTCTGATTGGAGCCATACTGTGGCTGCTGTTCAGGCGGCAAAGGCCGGGCAGGCTGGCCACCATGCCCGGAGCGATATTATAAAAGGAGGCCGTTTCAATGGCAGCGACAATAATCATTGGGGCGCTGATCGCCGGATGGGTGGGTTTTGTGATATTCAGGACGGTCAGGCAGAGAAAAGGGGGCGGCTGCAGCTGCGGCTGTTCCGGCTGTTCCGCCGCCGGAGCCTGCCATCCGGATCAGGCGGCGGACAAACGCTAGACCCTGTTGACACGATAATGCCGGCCCGGTTTTCCAGGCCGGCATTATCGCGCGCTTTCCGCGTCCGAGGAAAGCGTAACGGTGTGCTAATACGATAGTGAAATACGGTGGACAAAGGATTTTTGCGCGTGCGCCGGAAGGGGAGCGCATGGTACCGGGGCAACGTTGATGCGCCGTGAAGTGGACCAACCTTGTCAAAAAAGGGGGCAGGGCTGACAGGAGATAAGCTTTCATTGCGAGGGGCTTGCGCCCCGTGGCAATCCGGAAAGAAACGCTGGATTGCTTCGCTGCGGCTCGCAATGATGGGACCGGGGGATTCCTTCGCGGCCGCTCCTCGCAAGCGAAAGAGCCTTTGCAATCGCCTGCTTCCATCTCCCCAAATTTTATCCTTACCGGCTCAGACGGCGGCGGTTTTCGAGAAAGCATAAAAAAGGCCGGGATGCCATGTGGCATTCCGGCCTTGTGCCGATCAGGGTTCGGGCGAACCCGCCGGAGCCGTCGTAGCGGCCGGAGATGGCCAAACCGGCGTGCTGTGCGGCGTCGCGGTAGCCGGCTGCGTCGGTTTAAGCGTAGGCTTAGGCGTGGTTTTTGGCGTTTTCTCGGGGGTGGGCGTCGGCTTCTCCGAACCGTTCACATAGGTTATGCCGTTAAAGGGGTTCCACTTGTAGCTGTGGAAGCTTTCCTTCTTCAGTTCCTTGCCGTCCAGGGAGAGATAGTGCTTGAACGTTTCCACCTTGCGCCCCAGCCGCGATTGCGCGTAGGTGTACGATTTCCCCGGCGGTATAACTTTCCCGTCCGGCGCCTTGGAGGTGTTGTACACGTACCGCATGGTGGGCGAACCGAAGGTGCCGCCGTCCTTGAAGGAGAAATCAAGTATGACCTCGCCCAGTTCGGGGTCGACCACCGGCGGGCCGTATATCTCGACGGTTACGTTATACTTGGTCGGGTTGACGTAGGACACGATGTATATCGGCGTGTCGTACGGGTTGCGTATCTTCAGGTCCGGGGACGGGGTGGAAATGGTCGCGTCCAGCCCAAGCGGTATGTAGCTGGAGGATATGGAGTGGTGGGACGCGTCCACGATGTCGAGGTTGGCCCGGATGGCAGCGTTGTACAGCGTGCTCGATATCTGGCACACGCCGCCGCCCGGCTCGTCCACGTATCCGCCGTTGCGTATTCCCGGCGCGTCCAGCCAGCCCCCGGAGGATGTCCGCGGTCCGGCTTCCTCGTTTATCGACCACGTTTCGCCCGGCTGTATCACGACGCCGTTGATGATGCCCGACAGCTTGGCGACATTCCAGTTGCGGTTGTAGTTGAAATGCTCGCGGTAACTTGAAGTCCACGAGGATATCAGCTGCGTGTTCTTTTTCAGGTCCTCGGGGATGGTCCCGTGTGCGGTTATGGTCGCGTAGTCGCCGGTCTCCACCGCGTTTACGACGCTGTCGGCCACGGCATCCATATCAAAGATCATGCCGGTGTACAGGAACCGGGCGATGTCCGCGTCGGCCGGGATATAGTCCTTGACATAATAAGTCTCGTTCCAGTATTGATAGCGCAGCGGGTTGGGCATGTCCTGCTCGCGCAGTCGCGTAAGCGCGGGACGGTCGAGCTTGACCCCGCGCGCGGCCGCTTTGATTATGGACTCTTTGTCCGGCGTATAGGGCGTGCCGTCGGGCAGATACCCCCAAGGCATGAACGTAAAGCCCGATTCCTCGGCCTGCTTGTCGTATTCTTCCTTGACCGGGGCAAGCGCCGCCAACACGCTGCTCTTTTCCGCGCGGACGCTTACCTTAAAATCTTTGCCCTCGTTCTTCGCGGTCTCCTCGGCCTGCTTTTTCTCCTCGGCCGTGCCGGCGTTCCCGTAGGCTATGGCCTGGTCGATGACTTCCTCGTAGTCGGTGGTTATGCCCAGCTGGGACGCGGTGAACTCCCGGATATCCCCGCCGAAATTGATCGAGAGCGTTATGCCGTTGAGCAGCTCCTCGGGGACGCTTTTGGTTGCCTCCAGCGCCTGTTCGCGGGTCATGCCGGAGATGTCGATGCCGTTTACGGACACCCCCGCAAGCGCCTTCTGCCCTCCGCTGAAGAGGACGGCGGCCACCGCCGCCCCGGCGGCCAGCAAAATAAAAAGGGATATGAACAGTATCTTTCTTCCCTTGCTCGAAGGCTTCTTTTTCTCGTTTTTCATCGGCTACGCTCCATATTCTTAAAATACCTGTACAGTCAGCAGGGTGCGTCGCTTTGCGGGTGCTCCTGCACATGGATGAGGCCCTGGTCGAACATGGTTTTCACGTGGTCGTCGTCCAGAGCGTACAACACCGTTTTCCCATCCCTTCGACACTTTACCGGCCGCAATTGTTTCAGTATCTTCAGCTGATGCGAGATGGAGGACTGGGTCATGTCCGGAAGGCAGGCGATGTCGCACACGCAAAGCTCGGTTTCAAGCAGGGCGCACAGTGTCCGTATCCGAGTCGGGTCGCCGAACACCTTGAAGGTCCTGGACAGCCCGTACAGCTCCTCCGGGGGAGGCATGACGGAGCCGGCCCGGGCCACGGTCTCCTGTGCATCGCGCGGCAGTTGCAGCGCTCGGTGGAATCTCTCATGATTACGGCTCCATACTTGAATATGCACACATATATTTATGATAGTTGACGCCCCGCCGGTTGTCAACGGTTCGCATACTAAAAAGTACTCCGTTTCAGGCCTGGCGCGCGCCGGGCATCCAACAAACAAAGGTTCATATTGCTCCGGCAAAAACGATGTTTTGTCCGCGGGCGGCAAAAGTGATATAATGTTTTGGATTTTGCATTTCAGGAGGGACCCGGATGAACACCTACCCGCTGACAGTAGCCGGACTTACGCGCCATTTGCCCATATGCAGGGTGAATGACGAGATATACATCGCCGCGTTCGTCATCTTCGGGATGTCGAGCTTACGGTCAGGTGCGCCGAGGCCATGCTGGCCATTGCGCCCAAGCACGACTACATGATAAGCCCGGAGGCCAAGAGCATCCCGCTCATTTACGAGATGGCGCGGCAAAGCGGGGCCAACAAATATTTTCTGGCGCGCAAAAGCCCCAAGCTCTACATGCGCGACGTCTTTGAATCGGACGTGACCTCCATCACCACGGCCAATCCGCAAAAGCTCTACCTCGACGCGGAGGACGCCGAGTTGATGCGGGGCAAGCGTATTCTCATCGTAGACGATGTCATCTCCACCGGCGAATCCATGGGCGCGGTGGAGGGGCTGGTCAAAAAAGCGGGGGGCATCGTTGCGGGCAGGATGGCTATACTGGCCGAAGGCGCCGCCAGGGAGCGCGATGATATCCGGTATCTCGCGCCGCTCCCGCTCTTCCGTGCGGACGGCACGCCCATGGCCTGACCCCAAAAAGTAAGCTTGAGGCGTATTAAAACTTTAATTTATGCTGCTAATAATATACAATAAAAGCGTAAAATGACCGGACGTCCAAGGAGGGATAACGCCGGCCCTTTTACCTTAATAAAGCGCGGCATAACAGACAAAATAAGCACGTGTCCAGCGTACTTTTTTTGATTCTATAAATACATTAAGGAGAGAGAGCGATGGAAAAACTGTTCAGGATCAGGGCCAACGGCTCAACGGTCCCAAGAGAGATCGTCGCCGGCCTGACCACTTTCTTCACGATGGCGTACATAATCGCCGTCAACCCCGCTATCCTCAGCCAGTCCGGGATGGAGTGGGGCGCCGTGTTCCTCGCGACCATTATCGCCGCCGCCGTCGGCACGCTGGTCATGGGATTGTTTGCAAACGTCCCCTATGCGCTGGCCCCGGGCATGGGCCTCAACGCGTTCTTCGTGTACACCGTATGCTTCGGGCTGGGGTTCAGCTGGCAGCACGCGCTGTCCATCGTATTCATTTGTGGAATCGTAAATATCATCATCACTGTCACCAAGATTCGCAAGCACATCATCAGGGCCATCCCGAGGAGCCTGCAGCATGCGATAGGCGGCGGCATCGGCATATTCATCGCCTACGTCGGTCTGGTGGACGTCGGGATCATCAACTTCGGGGCCGGGGTCCCGGCCATGAGCATACTCAACACCCCGGCGCTGTGGCTGTTCGTCATTGGCCTGGTGCTGACCGTCGTGCTCCTCATGCTCAGGGTCAAGGGCGCCATACTCATCTCCATCATCGTGACGGCCGTCATCGGCATTTTCATGGGCGTTACAAAAACGGGAGACACAATAAGCTTCAACGCCGCGGTCAATGCGCTGCCTTCCACCTTCGGCGCGATTTTCACGCAGGCAGGACTGGGCTCGCTGTTCTCCGACGCGGCCAGGCTCCCGCTGGTCCTTCTTACCATTCTTTCGTTCAGCATTTCGGATACGTTCGATACCATCGGAACCTTTGTCGGCACCGGCCGCCGCACAGGCATCTTCAATGCGGAGGACGAGAAGGCGATGGAAAGCAGCGCGGGCTTCAAGTCCAAGATGGACAAGGCTCTGTTCGCCGACTCCATAGCGACCTCCATCGGCGCCATCGTAGGGACCTCGAACACGACCACCTACATCGAGAGCGCGTCGGGCATCGAGGCCGGCGGGCGGACAGGCCTTACCAGCGTGGTCGTCGCTGTTTGCTTTATAATAAGTGCGTTTCTCGCGACCTACGTCAGCGCCATCCCCTTCGCGGCGACGGCGCCCGCGCTGGTCGTGGTGGGCATCATGATGCTGGCATCGTTCAAGGACATCGACTGGCCCGAGCTGAAAGAGGCCATCCCCGCCTTCTTCGCCGGCGCTTTTATGGCGTTTTGCTACAACATCACCTACGGCATCGCGCTGGCCTTTATCTTCTACTGCGTCACCAAGGTCTTCAAAAAAGAGACCAGGGAGATCCATCCCATCGTTTGGGTAGCCTCGGCGCTGTTCATCCTCAACTTCGTGCTGCTGGCAATCGTTACTCCCCCGCCGGCCGGCTGAATCAAGCTGAAAAAGGGGTCCCGGTTCTGCGCCGGGACCTCGTTTTTTGCGTCCGAAAATCCGATAAACTGAACGGGAAGGGGAATACCGGCCCCGCGTTGAAAATACTTTATGGAGCGATGCAGAACGGGGGCATTGAAGATGATGAGGAAGCGGGTATTAACGGCTGCGCTGTGCCTTTTGACGGCGGGAACCGTGGCGCTTTTGGCCGCGGGGTGCGACGTGGTCAGCGGGAACGGCCGGGTGGAGACACGGAACGTCCGGATAGAGCGGGCGCTGACCGGCGTGGTCAATTCCGGGTCTTTCGACGTGATCATCGATCCGTCGCTGACCGGCAAGGCTGTGCTGACCGGAGAAAGCAACATACTTGACCTTCTGGACGTCGGGCAAAGCGCGGGCGGCGTGTTCACCGTCGCGTTCAAGCGCGGCGTCATCCCCGCGCCGCAGCAGACGGTCGAGGTCCGCGTACCGGCGGTGCCGGGTGGTTTTTACGAGATAAACGGCAGCGGGAATGTCACGCAGGAGGGCAGCGGTCCGCTTGTGGGCAACGCCTTCGAGCTGCGCGTCAATGGCTCGGGAAATATCGATTTGAATCTTGAATGCGCCCGGCTGAAGACAGGCATAGCGGGCATGGGAAACGTGGACCTGAAGGGGAAAGCGGACGCGCTGGAGGCAAGCATCACGGGTTCGGGTAACATCAACGCCTTTGACTGCAAATCGGTCAGGGCCGACATCCGTATCGTGGGGAGCGGCGATGCCTCCGTTCAGGTGACGGACACGCTGAAAACCAGTATCATCGGCGCTGGCAATGTCGTTTACAAGGGCGAACCGAAAAACGTAACGGTTGATGGCGCCGGCAGCGGAAAAGTGCAGAAGCAGGGGCAGGCCGAAAAAGGAGAATAGGAGAATAAGAGGAAGGGGACAGGGCATGAAGGCCGTGATATTTGACGCTTCGGATAAGCCGGATCAGGAGGAAGCCGCGATCATCCGCGCGCTGGAGGCGGAATTTGAGCGCGGCGGGCACAGCTGCCGGACGTTTACGCTCCGGGACACGCGCATACTGCCCTGCCGCTCCTGCGGCGCCTGCAGTTTCGAATCTCCCGGTCAGTGCGTGCAGAAGGACGACGCGCACGAGCTCCTGCGCACCGTCGTCAACGCGGGCGTTCTGGTCATCGTCACCCCGCTCCGCTTCGGCGGCTATCCTTCGCAGCTCAAAAAGGCGCTGGACAGGTTCATGGTGCTGGGCCTCCCGCTGTACACGGTCAAAAAAGGGCGCATGCTGCACCCGATGCGTTACGCCATCCCGCGCATCCTTACCATAGGCCTTGCCCGGGACAGGCAGGAGCAAAGGGACAACGTTCTGGAGATGCTCGCCCGGCGGAACGCCGCAAACATGGGCACCCGGTACAAATGCCTGGTGCTGGACCGGTCGAAAATGCGCGCCCGGGCCGGAACCGGGAAGGGGGCGCAGGCGTGAACAGGCAGGAATATCTTCTGATAAACATGAGTCCGCGCAAAAAAGGGACGTCGGCCAGTTTCCTCCGGACGCTCCTGCGGCTGGCGCTGGAGAAAGGGTCGGCCGCGGAGATCGTCCATGCCATAGACTATTTCGACGGAAAGGCCGATATCGCCGATCTCGCGCCGGTCATCGCCCGCTGCGATACGCTGGTGCTGTCCGCGCCGCTGTACGTCGACGGCCTGCCCTGCCCGGCTATATGGTTTTTGGAAAAGCTCTACGACGGGTTTTCGGACACGCTCATCGGGAAGGGGCTTTTCGCGCTGGGGCAGGGCGGGTTTCCGCATGCCGAGCTGTTGGAGCCGCTGCTGGGCCAGTGCCGGATATTCGCAGGCCAGGCGGGCATGCGGTGGTACGGGGGACTGGGGCACGGGGGCGGCGCCATCATCGACGGGCAGCCGCTCGAGTCGCTGGGGAAGAAGGGGAAAAGGCTGACCGCGGCACTGGGCCTCGCGCTGGAGGCGGCGGCAGCGGGCCAGGCCATCCCGGACAAAGCGAAGGACCTTTTTGCCATAAAGCTCCCGAGGCCTTTTTGCCGGCTGGTGGCCGCGCACCTCAACCGCAAAGCGAAGAAGACCGCTGCGCGTCTGGGCGCGGACTTTGCCTGCCGGCCCTACCTCGAAAGCGCGGACGGGCAGGCCGAGCAGGACCGGCATTTCGAGATTGAGGTTTGAACCGGCCCGCGATAGGCTGTAAAATGGTGGGGTGAAACAAAAAACCGGCCAAGCGCCGGGTCCGGGAGTTTTTGATGCAAGAGTTTTTGTTCATCCTCGTCAACATACAGCTTCCCATCTTTATCCTCATTGCCGTGGGTTTTGTTTTTCAAAAGCTGATGAAAACGGATACCGGGACCATCTCCAGGTTTGTGGTCTATGTGCTGGTCCCGGTGCTCATATTCAACAACATCTATTCCATGGAATTTTCGTGGGAATTCCTGGTGGCCGTGGTGCCTTTCATCCTGCTGCTCCAGATAGCGATGTATCTTCTGAGCCTGCTCCTCTCCGCGGTGTTCAATTACAGGCGGAGCATGCGCAAGGCGCTTTCCAACGCTTTCGTACTCTTTAATACCGGCAACTACGGCATACCGCTCATCGACCTCGTCTTCAAGAGCAACCCCGTCGCCATGGCCTCGCAAATGCTGATCATCGTGATACAGAATATCACCGGCAACACGTTCAGCGTGTATCAGGCCAGCTCGGGCAGCGCGTCCGGCAGGGAGGCACTGAAGAATACGCTCAAAATGCCGGCAATGTACGCGATAGCGCTGGTCGCCGTCATCAAGCTCCTGAACGTTGCCATACCGCAGCCGGTGGCCGTCCCGCTGAATTACATCTCCGACGGGTTCATAGGCCTGGCGCTTATAAGCCTTGGGATGCAGCTCGCGGAGGTGAAGGCCAACTTCAGGATACGGGACGTGATGCTGGCCAGCGCCGTCAAAGTGGTTTCCGCTCCCGTAATCGGGTTTGCGCTGGTGTTGCTGCTGGGCGTCAAGGGCCTTCTGGCGCAGGCGCTGGTCATCGGCATATCCACGCCTACCGCTGTCAACACGGCCATCATCTCCAGAGAATTCAATAACGAGCCGGACTATGTGACCGGCATCGTCCTGGTGACCACGACGCTGTGCATGTTCACCCTGCCGGTGGTCATCTATTTCACCATGGGGCACATTTAAACAAGCGTGCCGATGATCATCACCGGGACGGGCAGCCTTAGGTCCCGGGCGCCGGGCGCCGCGGCGGCGATGAGGCAGGTGGACGGTCCGCCGGATTTTTCGAGGTCCACGCCCGCGCCGAAGTCGAGCTCTGCCGTCAGCCCGCTTTCCAGCGCGAGTACGCGTGCCTCGGCGGCCACGCCCTGCGAGCCGACCGGCAGGACCGCGCGCACGCTGGGGTCTGAAAGAAGCGCGCGGACGTCGTCCGGGCCGGGCATGGCGTTCAGATTTTCGAGGACCTCCGGCCCGACAAAGGGCAGGCCGATGCAGTAGAGCGCGTCGCCTGAACGCGCCCCGCCCAGCCGGAGGCTTTCCATGGAGCAGGTCCCGGTCAGTGTCACGCCCACTGCCGTCATGGCGGTGGGCATGTTTTTTTCGGTGCTGACGATGAGGGGCAGGGACGCCCCCACCGCCGCGCGGACGCCATCGAGTATGGGCCGGGCGGCCTCCGGCGCGTTGCTTACGGAAACGGAGGCGAAGGCAGGCTTGGCCCCCGCCGCCAGCACTTCCATCAAAGGCGTACGCGCCGTATACGCCCCTACGATGCCGGGGTCGGCGGCCAGCGCGTCGCACGCCAGCGCGCCGATGCCGCCGCAAGAGTCCACCGCCGTTATGAGCGCCGTTTCCCCCTGCCGCAGCACCAGCAGGTTGCGCACGGTCTTCAGCCGTATCATTGCAGCTTGGGAGAAGCATGGCGTTAAACGGCTTCTTCAGCGCCTGCCCCAGCAGCCCGGCGCCGAACGCGTTGATGGCCGCTCCCAGCGCCAGCGTGGGCAGCAGCGCGAGGCATACGCTCCAGCCCATTCCCGGCCAGACCAGCAGTATGAGCGGGGCCACCACGGCGTTCAGTACGAAGCCCACGGCCGCGGCCAGCAGGTAGGGCCTTCTGCGTGCGACCCACCCGGTGGCAAAACAGACCAGCGCCATCTCGGCCGCTATCACCAGATGCAGCGGGACGGTCAGCGGGAAGCCTGCGGTCAACGCCGACAGAAGGTGCCCCAGCGCGCCCACCACGGCGCCCTGCGGCCCGCCCAGGAGGAGCGCGGCCAGGAAGGCCGGCAGCGCGTCCAGCGCGACCGAGCCGAACAGGTGGATCTGCGCGCCCACCGCCGACAGCGCACAGAAAAGCGCAACGATAGCGATGGTCAATACTTTGTTTCTCATAACATATCTCCCTTTCGTTCAGTATAATATACAAAAGTCCGCAAATACAACGAAAGCTGTATTCGCGGACTTTACCATGATCCACGTTGATTTTGGGGCCAAGGCAGGTCTTCCGGCTCGCGCGTCATCGTCGGCCCCGGCCTTCCCGGGCACAGGCCCAGTGGCACCTTCGGAGCTTCCTCTTCGCATACGGCGACGGGTTCGCCGGGGATTCGCACCCCGTTCCCTATTCTCCGGCCCGAGGGCCGGCACCTTTGCCCTTAGGTTGTTTACACACTATATACAACATGCAGCGCCTGATGTCAAGGGGGTGGGTATGGACGGCTAAGGGTTCTTATTGCGGCGCGCCTGTTCGCAATCTTTTGATTGCCTTTAACGGCGGGTCCTTATCCCGTTATCCGGGTAAAGGTTCGGCTCTCGCCGCTGGAATTGGTCAGGGTCATCCCGCTGATGCCCATGGATACCGTTAAGTATACGGTTTCACCGTCCTCCGAAACCGGTATCAGCTCAAGCGTACTGCCGTAGTATTTGTAGTCGGCAAGGATCGGCTCGGGGTCTTCGGAGGAGAATAAGGAACATACCCCGCTGTTATCGAACTGCATGTAGTAGACCGTGTAATCCTCGGTATCCATATACTGCCACAGGCCCACCAGAGACGACGTGTCCGTCTGCTGCGCGGGGGTAAAGACGGGCTCCGCATAATTGGATGTCGCCACCGGCGTGGGATTGGCAGCGACAGGCGCGGCGCCGCCCAGCTTAATAACGCCGGTCAGCATGAGCACCAATATGGCCGCGACGGCCACGCCGACCACACTCAGGGCCGTGACCAAAGGCCATACTTTTTTTGAGGGCTTTCCTTGCGGCGGGACGGGCGCGTACGGCCCTGGGGACACGGCCGGCGGCGCCTGCCGGGGCGTGCCCTGCCTGGCGCCGCAATGCTCGCAGAAAAGGGCGCCGGGGTCTATCGGTTTACCACAGCTTGAACAAAATCTGGTTTCCATTTTTCCCATTCCTCCCTCTTGCCTGCCGTTCTGGGCATGCAACCTGGAAAGATTATACTCTGTATGTCCGTGAAGAACAATAAAAATCAGCGGAATTGTCGTTTTTTGGTGATTTGTCTGATAAAAACAGACCTGGGATACGGTTTGTGGCCGTATCCCAGGACCGGCGGGACAGGGTTCAGAGGGTGGCCGGCGCCGCGTCTTTGGACGTGAACCCCGCGTTATGATAAAAAATATTATCAGGAAAGAAAACGAAGCGCATGCCGGAGATGAGAGAGCGTCTCCGGAGCGGCTTTCGGAGTTTGTTGCAACGCCGTTCCGGCGCACGGCGGTATGAAGATATACGACCCGCCCCTTATGGGCGCGGCCTCCGCCTCTGAGCCGTATTTTTGGAGTTTCAAAAGCCGGGGGGCCGTGCCGGGCTTCCTGCTGCTGCCCCGCGCAAAGTCGGTTATAGCATGCTTTTTGCCCTTCAGAGCCGCGAGAGCGGCTCAAAATGTTTACGGACAGTAAGGTTATGAGCGCTTTTAGCGGCATGCTCTTTTTATGTTGCGCGCAGAACCTCTTTGCCGCTTTCCCCATAGGATGAAGGAGAGACAAACGGGGGAAATGATGGGAAATGAAAAATGCGGCATATCTTGAGGGGATCAGACGGCAGTTCGGCAGCGTGCGGCTCAAGAATGAATTTTACAACATGGTGAAGCAGGACGCGCGCGGCGCCGTGCGCATGCTCAATGACCAAAGCCTGCGCTATCCCCTTTTGTATCTGCTCCGGCCCCAGCTCGACACGCTGGCGCTGGAATCCTATCTGGGGCCCAGAAACCACCGCTCGCTCGAGCTGACCAAAGAGCTTCTGACCCACGGGAAAAGCGCCCATAAGGCCGAGGAAAAGGACCTTCCCGTGCTCCGCTGGATGCTGCAGACCGGATATCCCGAATCCGATCTGGGCGACGAGTACGACCGTGTAATGGACCGCGCGGGGATATTGCTCGCGCGGGAACTTCGCGACCGGACCTCCCTGCGGCCTCTTGCCGAGCTGATTTTCGGGCGCAACCGGAAGGGGCTGAATATCCATGACGCGGAGTGGGCCTTTTTTGAGAGCCGGGACCCGGACTGCCTCGCGATGGTGGCCGAGCGCATTGACGCGCCCGAGCCAAAGGACGCCGCGCTGGCCCAAAAACTCCTCGCGTTCATCCCCGTCTCCCAGGCGGACGCCGCCGACCCCGGGCGGCACCGGCAGCGCGTGCTTGGGTGGATAGCCGAAAACAAGCCATATTTGCGCTATACGGGGATGGGCAGCCAGCAGGGCTATGCCCCGCGCAGGTTCGAGGTAGACCTGGGCTGCAAGTATCTGCAAAAGCCGCTCACGTCCGGCGGCGCCGCGCCGGCGCTCCCGCCGGCCGAACGGCAAAGGCTGGAGGGATTCAAACGCCTCGACCCGGCCGCGCAGGCGCTGCTCAGCGAATATTCCCATAAGCTCCGCGCGCGGGACAACGCGATGTGGACCGAATGGATGCGGTCTTCGCTCCCCGAGCAGCTTGCGTCCGCAAAAAACGCGCCGGGGGGTGACCGGCAGTGATCGAGATCAACGGCAGGCGGACGGAATCCATCCCGGCGGCCCCCGGTTTTACGGCCAACGCCCTGCAGCAGGGCGTGTTCGAGACCATGCGCAAGAGCACGCATACCTACCGCTACCAGAACGCGGAGCACCTCATCATGGAGCTGCGGCTGCGGGACAGCATCGTGCGGACGGCTCGCGACCTTTCCAAAAGCGGTTTTTCTTTCAGGGTGTTCAGGGACTCGTTCGCCAACCCGGCGTTCTGGGACCGGACCCCCGACGGCGGCTTCAAGCTGAAGGAGGGCGTGGCGCCGGCGGACGCCGTGCGGGATATTTACCGGAACGGCCGGCAGTACGCCACCGAGTGCGCGACCGCGATGTTCGTGGTCTGGTACAAGGCGGTGCTGGACGTGCTGCCCGATGCGCAGTTCAACAAGCTTTTTTCGGGCATCTTCCTGATGAACTGGCAGCGCATCGACAGGGACCTTGCCCTTATTGAATACGATAAGGCGGCGGACATACTGCCCGGCGACGCCCTGTATTTCATCAACCCCGACGTCGACCCGGACACCCCGGAATGGCAGGGGGAGAACGTCTTTTATCTCGGCGGGGGGCAGTATTATGGCCACGGCATAGGCATCGCCGACGCCCAGACCCTGATACGGCTTTTGAACGAGCGCAGGAAGGAGGGAGCGACGCAATCCGCCCGCCTGCTCGAATCGGTCAAGCGGCAAAACTACGCGACGATAGCGAAACACGCGGCCGGCTGACTCAGGCGTGGTCATATTCGCCTTTAAATCACATATCTTTTTTTAACCCGCCATGTGCCCGTCAAATATGAATTGTGCGGGCCATTGTTTTGATGAAAAACAGGTTTTTTGCCAACACCGTTCTCCTGACCCTGACGACGCAGGTCCTGCGCGTGTGCGGGATAGTGCTGGTCGCCTTTTTGTCCGGACGTATCGGGACGGAGGGCGTGGGACTGTTCCAGCTCATTCTTTCGGTCTACGCCCTGATCTCCACCGTGGTTACGTCCGGCCCGGGCATGGCTGTGACCCGCATCACCGCCGAGGATCTTGGGAAAAGCGGGCACACGCGGACGTCCAACGTTCTGAAGATCTGCGTAATCTACAGCCTGATACTCAGCGTGTTGGTTGGAGGCGCACTTTTTCTTTTTGCCGATTTCATTGGCAGGGGGATTTTGAGCGACGCGCGGACCGTCCTTTCCCTCCGCGCCATAGCGCCCAGCCTGCCGTTTATCGCCCTCACGTCCTGCCTGCGGAGCTACTTTTTCGGCATGAAAAAAGTGATGATGCCGGTGTCCGTCATGCTGTTCGAGCAGGTCGTCCAGATCGCGGTCATCATCGCCATATTGGGCGCGTACGCTCCGCAGGGCCTCGAGCAGGCCTGCTTCGCGATATTTATGTCATTTACGGTGGCCGAGGTCATTTCCTTCGTGTTCGGGTACCTGCTCTACCGCATCGGGAAAAATCCCCGGCCCGAAATCGTACGGGACGCGCAACTCCACCGAAAAGTGCTGGGCATAGCGCTGCCGGTGGCGGGGAGCGCGTATCTGCGTTCCGGGCTGCGGACGGCCGAGAACATACTCATACCGGCCGGGATCAGGGTGTTTGTGGGTTCCGAGGCGGCCGCGCTGTCCCAATACGGCCTTTTGATGGGGATGGTCATGCCGGTGATGCTGTTCCCCTCCGCCTTTTTATACGCCATGGCCACGCTGGTCGTGCCCGAGATATCCGAGGCGGCCGCAGTCAACGACCGCAAAAAAATAAAGCATACCATCTCGCGGGGCATGGAATTCACGCTCCTGTTTTCGCTGCTTTTCAGCGGGATATACATCTGTTTCGCCAAAGACCTCGGCCTTGCCGTCTATCAGAGCGCGCAGGCCGGCACGCTGATCCGAACGCTCGCGCCGCTGGTTCCGCTGATGTACCTGGATTTTCTGGTTGACGGCATGCTCAACGGCCTCAATCAGCAGATGAAGACGCTGGGCATAAACATACTTGATTATTCGCTGCGCATCACGCTGATACTGGTGCTGGTCCCGCGGTACGGGCTGGCAGCCTACATCGCCATATTCTTCCTGAGCACCGTACTGAACGCGTACCTCAGCATCCGCACGCTGCTTCGGACCGCCAACGTGCGGATAAACCTGTCGCAGTGGGTATTCAAGCCGGCACTGGCCGTTTTTCTGGCCGGGGCACTGGTGACGCTGGGGTACAGGCTCCCTGCCGGTGGAGCAATTCTCCGGGCTTTCGGCCGCGCTGAAAATAACGCTGACCTCCATCTTTACCTGCTTTTTCTGTTCGCGTTCGGGTGCCTGAAAAAGCAGGATATGCTCTGGCTGAAAAATACTATTAAAAGGGACCGGGAGGGAAATAAACGACGGGCCCGCATCAAGCAGGTCCGCGCGTAGTTACCGGCCGGGTTTTTCTTGTTTGCTGTTGTTCCTTTTGCTGCGCCGCCATTAGTAAATCTTTATAATGGTGTTCTTCGGTCGTTTCGATCATCAGCTTTCTTCAGCGGCCCGCTTGATCGTTTCCCGTTGTCAATGCGCTACACCTTTTTTATGCATGTGTGTGCATTTTATTACAATTGGGTTTTTATAATTGACAGCGGATGGGACAAAATCGGAAACGGGCTTGAAATTTGTCGGGTTTGGGTACAATATAGAGGCAAAAAATACCGAAAGGGTGAAAGCGATGAAGGCCAGTATCGACAGGGACGGCTGCATCTCCTGCGGATTGTGTCCGGCGACCTGTCCGGAGGTGTTCCGGATGGCCGACGACGGAAAAGCCGAGGTCTATGTGGAAGAGGTGCCAAAAGAGGCCGAGGTGTCGGCGGTGGCGGCCATGGACGGCTGTCCGGTGCAGGTCATCACCGTCGGATAGGAGGCCTGTGAAATGCTGCACAACAAAGGGATCGAATGGGACGTGCGGATAGGGGAAAAGCATTATCTTCTCACCTTCCCGTCCAGGCATAAAAGGCTGACCATCCCCAGGGCAAACACCTCCGCCGCCATAGAGGACATACTTAAGGCCAAAAGGAGGAGGCGATGAACTACGCATATCCCGTCGTGTTCACCCCGACGGACAAGGGGTATGACGTCAGCGTGCCCGACCTGCCCGGCTGTTTTTCGTTCGGGGCGACGCAGGCCGAGGCCGAGGAGATGGCGCGCGACGCCATTTCTATGTGGCTGTGCGACGCCGAGGACAGGGGCGAGCGCATACCGCAGCCCGGCAGCGTTTCGTTGCCCGACGCCATAGTCAAATGGGTGAGCGCGGACACCGGCGAATACCGACTGACCATGTGGGCCGAAAATTAAAAAAACGTCAAAAACGGGCCTGATATGCAGGCCCGTTTTTGTTTCGGGGGATTTTAGCTTATTGACCCTTTATCTGGTTCTGATAGGCCTGGATCATGCGTTTGACCATCTCGCCGCCGACAGAGCCGTTCTGTTTGGACGTCAGGTCGCCGTTATAGCCTTGTTTCAGGTTCACGCCGATTTCGCTGGCCACTTCGTACTTCAGCCTGTTCAGGCCTTCCATTGCTTCGGGAACCAGCTTTTTGTTCCTGCCAGCCATGTCCTTACCTCCTTTGAACAAAAATATCGTTTTGCGCGCATACTTATTTTGCCCCGGAGGTCGGAATATACACCGGAAAATTTTTGCGTGTTTATACAATAACTGGTTTTTGTTTTTATAGGTCTTTTCGCATCAAAAGGTCGGTCTGCCGGTCGTCTCCCATAACGAAGGGATGGTTTCCGAACGGATAAAATCCGTGCTTGTGATAGAATGCGCGCGCTTTGTTGTTGTCTTCCCAAACGCCCAGCCAAACGTATTTTTTACGCCGCGCCCGCGCGACGTCCAGCGCCTTCTGCATGAGCACGCTTCCCAGTCCCAGGCCCTGAAAGTCCCTGTCCATGTACAGCCTTTCGATTTCCAGCGCGTTCCGGTCATGAACGTCGGTCTGCGCCGGGCAGTCGCTTCTTCCTGCTGTTGGACATCTCATGTGCAAGTCAAAGCGGACACGTTTCGCGGCCGGCCTGTCGGTCATAAATGATTCGGGGCCGCTGGCCGGGCGCCTTTCCATAATTATACTATCGGCGCATGCGGGAAACAATGGACGAGGCGCACTGGACAATTCCGGGGTACGGTTATACAATAAAAAGCGCAAAAAAGCGGGGAGGATTTTATCCTTGAGCAAACGCAAAAGAGCGGCCGTGTGGTGCGCGGCCTTGCTGTTCATGGCCGGGGCGCTGGCCGGGTGCGGCGGCAGCGCCGCGTACCGGGAAACCGTAACGATAAGCGGGTCCTCCTCCGTTTTTCCGGTGATAGACGGGCTGAAGGACCTTTATATGGACAGGAATCCGGACACAAACGTGCAGGTGGAGCAGGGCGGTTCGGGCGTGGGCATCGCCAACGTTCGGGACGGGCTGGTGGACATCGGGATGTCCTCGCGCGACCTCAGGGAAGAGGAAAAGCCGCTTTTCGAGACCGTGCTGTGCCTGGACGGCATCGCCGTGGTGGTGAACCGGGAAAACCCGGTAAAGGACCTGACCAGGGAGCAGATCGCGGGCATCTATAAAGGGGAGATCACCAACTGGGCGCAGGTGGGCGGGCACGACGCGGCCATAACGCTTATTACCCGTGAGGCCACGTCGGGTACGCGCGGGGCGTTCGAGGAGATGGTGTTGGACAGCCTGATCATCGACGACCGGCTGTGCCTAGTGCAGAACTCGACCGGAAACGTGGGCATCGCTGTCGAATACGACCCCAACGCCATCGGGTACATGTCGCTGGGGGTCGTGGACCACTTCGCTGGGCTGCAGGCGGTCGCGATAGGCGGCGTTGCGGCGACCGAGGCCAACATGCAGTCGGGCGATTACCCGCTGACGCGCTCCTACCTCCTTTTGACCAAAGACAGGCCCGAGGGCGGAGTGAAAGCGTTTTTGGACTTTGTGACCAGGGATCCCGAAGCGCTCCAATTCATCAGGGACGCCAACTACGTCCTGAAACCGGCAAGCGCCGATCGATAAACGCGGCGTTTTACGACAGGCTGTTCCCCGCTCACGCGGTTATGACCGTACTGCTCTGTGTCAGGACAACGGAAAAGTAAAAAGAGCCTTAAAAAATTGGCCCCCGCACGCGGGCCGGTTCTTTTAAGCCATACCAGGGGCGTCCGTGGTCGCAGCTCTGAAGCGGTCGTTATTCCCCGGCCTTTAACCGGTTTACAATGGAAACCGCTGAACTGAAATCCGGGAATCCTATAACATATTGTCCCGTTGAGGTCCGCAGGCTTTTCATTTGCTCACTGTTTGCATTATCCGTGATAATCCAAACAACGGCTTGGATCAGGGCAAAACTTTCGGTGTTGTTCTCGCCAAAATAGTCCACCGCTTTGGTAAGCAGATTATTGCTTCCGAGTTTGCCCACGCTGTAGCTGTCGTTGGGGCCGGGTATGGCCCTTTTGATATTCATACAGGCTGTATCAAGCAAAAACGTCTCCGTCTTACCGGCTGCAAGCGTAAACTTCCGCGGATTTGTAATAAGCATATTTTGCTTGGCTTCTGAGGCGGACAGCAAATAGGTGCCCGATTCAACGGTGATATTGAGCGGAGCGCCCGATTTATTCGTTATATCGATATTGGATTCTGAAATACTTTTGGGGTTTATCGTTACGCTGATCATGCCTTCCTGAACCGCGGTATGCAGCGTAGTATCGACAGGCTCAGGAGGGCTGCCGCATCCGCCAAGCAGAACGACCGCTATTGCCATACAACAGATAAGCACCTTTTTCAATAGTTTCACCCCTCAATTATCTTCTCCGCCGCATAAAAGTACACGGCTATTTGGAGTATAGAGTATAACAAGGTCAATTACAATAATATTCCAGTTTCCCATGCATAGGCCTGTAGCTTTATCAAGAGATTTGAGAGGACCCGACAGTGAAACGCCGATGGGTAAAACGCGGCTGTGACTATGAAAACACACCATGGGGCTTTTGCGCAGGGTTTGTGCCGCGCCCAGTGGCGATGCTGGGCAATAAGGTGTATGAATTCCGTAAAAAAGGCGGACATATCCGTGCCCCCTTCCACGGTCACGATGCCCGGCTGCGTTCCCAACTGCCCGGAGGTTCCCTTCTGCATGAAGGCGACGGCGGTCGTCCCCAGGAGCCGCACGCCCTCGTCGGAGGCCGGGACGGTTTTGGCGTGCTGCGCCGCGCCGTTGATACCGGATGATGATGCCGTCGATAAGCCAGTATTCGCCGATGCAAGCAAGACTTAAGACAAAAAAACAGGGGAAACGGACGGGGGGCTTGAAAAAGCTCTTCAGGTTCGGGTCAAGAAAGCCTATGCCGACCAGAACGAGAAGCGTGATTCCCAGATAGCCTTTTTTTGTTGTTTGTTTCATAAAACCAATATATTTCGCGAAAAAACGACATGAGCTTTCTTATGCTGCTGGTCACCGACCTGCGGCAGCGGGCTTCTCTGAGAAGCCCGCGCAGCCCTTTTTTGACATCTGTTTTCCTTCTATTACCAATGAAGTATGCAGGAAAATATATTATAGTAATCACGTAAAACATATTTTTTCACCATCCTCCATTCGCCAAATTCGGGGGAATTATTTTGAGCAGGGGGAGAATGCCGTGGCGGACAAACTGCTGGAGTGTCAGGATTGCGGTGATGAGTTCGTTCTGTCCGAGAAAGAGCAGGAGTATTGCCGGGAGAAGGGGATCGACGAGCCGGTGCGTTGCCGGGACTGCATCCTCGCGCGGGAGGCACGGTTGCAGGACCAGCGCAGCGAGCGGTACGGCAGGAGGTAAAGGGCTGATGCCTGAAAAAGCATCTTCGGAGCACGAAGGTGTTTTTTATTGCGGAAATACGATGGCCGGTATCATTCACGCTCCGCGGCGCGCAGGCAGCCAGGGACTTTTTTGGTCTTTACAGGAACGTATGTTCTGTTATAATAGGGAGGAAAGGAAGGTGAGCGGCGTGGATATTTTCGAAAAGCTCGGGATACTGACCGACGCGGCCAAGTACGACGTGGCCTGCACCTCCAGCGGCGTCGATAAAAAGGCGGCGCCGGGCGGCATCGGCAACGCGGCGGCGATGGGCATCTGCCACAGCTTTTCGGGGGACGGCCGATGCATCGCGCTTTTAAAGGTCCTCATGACCAACGCCTGCGCTTACGACTGCGCCTACTGCGTCAACCGCCGCTCGCACGACGTGCCCCGGGCGACCTTCGAGCCGCGCGAGCTGGCCGACCTGACCATCGCTTTCTACCGCCGCAACTACATCGAGGGGTTGTTTTTAAGCTCGGGCGTTTTAAAGGACCCTGACCACACGGTCGAGCGGATGATAGAAACGCTGCGGATATTGCGCGAGGAATACCGCTTCTGCGGCTACATCCACGCCAAGGCCATACCGGGGGCGGACAGCGCGCTCCTGTACCGGCTGGGCCTGCTGGCCGACCGCATGAGCGTTAACATTGAGCTGCCCTCCGGCGACAGCCTGAAGCTTCTGGCGCCCCAAAAGTCGGGGCAGGCCATCCTGAAGCCGATGGGATTCATCCGTTCGCACATCGAGGAGACCGGGCGGGAGCTGGTGCGGCACAAAACTGCGCCGCGGTTCGCGCCGGCCGGGCAGAGCACGCAGATGATCATAGGGGCGACCGGAGAGAGCGATTTGAAGATTTTGAACCTGACCGAGCGGCTGTACCAAAACTACCGGCTCAAGCGCGTGTTCTTTTCGGCGTACGTGCCTGTGGGCGGGAGCGCGCTGCTGCCACCCAGGGGCACCGAACCGCCGCTTCTTCGCGAGCACAGGCTGTACCAGGCCGACTGGCTGCTGCGGTTCTACGGGTTCTCGGCGTCTGAGCTTCTGGACGAGGCGCACCCGAGTTTCGACCCCTTCGTGGACCCCAAGTGCCACTGGGCCATAAACCATCCCGAGCATTTTCCGGTCGAGGTCAACCGCGCTCCGTACGAAATGCTGCTGCGCGTGCCCGGCATCGGTGTGCTCGGGGCGCGGCGCATCGTCGCGGTGCGGCGGACGGGGAGCCTCGATTTCGCTGGGCTGAAAAAGCTGGGGGTGGTATTGAGGCGCGCGCAGTATTTTATTGTCTGCAACGGGAAGCGCCCGGACGGGCTGGACACGGCGCAGGACGCGATCCTGCCGGCCCTTTTGTCCGAAAAGGCGCGGGGGCGGGGCGAGCGGGCGTTTATCAATATGCCGCGCCAGCTTTCGATGTTCGAGCATCCGGCGCTCAGGCGGGAGGAGGCGCAAAAGTGTCTGACCGGCCAGCTTTAGTCTACTGCTACGACGGGAGCTTCGACGGGCTTTTGTGCTGCGTGTTCGAGAGCTACGCGCAAAAGGAGGTCCCGTCCGACGTTCTGCCCGAGGGCACGCCCCTGCCGCTCCTGCTTCCGATAAAGGCCGTTGAGACCGAGGGTCAAAAGGCGCGGCGCGTGCTTTCGTCCATCCCGCAAAAGCTGGGGCGGGACGCGCCGGGTTTTATCCGGCGCGCATTTCTGACCTGCCATCCGCACAAAGAGCTTCTGATACTGCGGTTCCTGCGGCTGGGGTTCAGCGCCGGCCCGCGGGTCATGCGGATGCTGACCGATGACACGGTTCACGCGCTGACCGCCGCTATCCGGCACCTGGAGAACGAGGCGCACCTGTTCAGGGGGTTCGTGCGGTTTTCGGAAACGAACGGCGCGCTGACCGCGCAGATAGCGCCCAGGAACATCGTGCTGCCCCTCATCGCCCGCCACTTCTGCGAGCGGTTCCCCGGGGAGCGGTTCCTGATACACGACAAGACCCATGGCATGGCGTTGGTGCATGAGGACGGCAAATGGATGATAACCGCCGCGCAGCGGCTGGAGTTTCCCGGCCCCGACGCGGAAGAGCTGAAGTTCCGTGCGCTGTGGCGCCTGTTTTATAATACCATCGAGATAAAGGAACGGCACAACCCGCGCTGCCGTATGAGCCACATGCCCAAACGGTACTGGGACTGCATGACCGAGTTCGCGCGGGATAATGCGCTGCCGGCGCCGCGAGGCTGATCCCGCGGCGCTCCCGCTTCTAAAACGGCGTCCGCGCATAACTATATAGCGTTCTGAAAAATGTTGAGGAGGGGCGCAATATGGATTTGGACAGAAGCTTTGCGGGGTGCGGGCCGTACCTTGTTGACCTGCCGTATCCGGCGGTGGCGGTCGCAAACCCCAACCCGCATTACGCGCGGATCATCTCGGACGCCTACGCGGGCCGCGGCTCCGAGACCACAGCCATCCGCGGTATGTGTCGCACCGGACATACTGAGCCATCTCCTCCTCCTGCCCGGCGAAGGACGGTATCGCAATGGCGCCGCTGGTAAAGTCTATCCATTCCTGCCGCAAACGGCGTACAGCTTCCAGCATGGGCAGGGCTCCTTTCCGATGATGATAATTGGTATGCACACATTATACTACTGTTCATGCCCGGAAGGACAATGCGGGAAAGGCTTTGCGGTGCCGCACGAGGCGGATAATCTGCCGTAAGGCGGAGCAAGCGTTGTCCAAGCCGGCATTGCGTTGGATATACCCGGATTTGAGAAAATATGAAACGTGAAAAGCCGCCGCATTAATGGGAAGATGGAATCAACGCGACGGGGCGGACAGGCCCGGGTTTTTTTAACGGAGGACACGGGGATGGCAAAGCTATTGTATCAGGGGCACGGGAGCTTCCGCATTACGGCCGAGGACGGCACGGTGGTGTACGTCGACCCGTACGCGGGCGAGGGGTACGACGCACCGGCGGACATCGTGCTGGTGACCCACCAGCACTTCGACCACAACAAGCTCGAACTGGTTACCCAAAAGGACGGCTGCGCGGTCATCACCAGCGCGGAAGCGATAAGCGGAGGGGCGTATAAACGGGTCTCGGTAAAGGGGATAGAAATAGAGGCCGTTCCGGCCTACAACCGCAACCACGACCGTTCGGAGTGCGTAGGCTACGTCATAACGGTGGACGGGGTGAAGGTGTACGCCGCCGGGGATACGTCAGAGACTGATGCTATGAAAACGTTTTTGCCCGGCTGCGGGCTGGATTACGCGTTGCTGCCCATAGACGGCATCTACAACATGGACGCTGAAGAAGCCACCGCCTGCGCGCGGGCCATCGGGGCGAAGCACAATATCCCCATCCACATGAAGCCGGGCGCCCTTTTCGACAGGCGCGTCGCGGAAGCGTTCGATGCGCCCGGCCGCCTGATAATAGAGCCGGGCTGGGAGATAACACTGTAAGCATTCAACAACGAAGGGGATACGAGAATGGGCAAATCAAAGGTATATTTTACGGACATGCGGACCAAGCCGGGCCTGAGTCTGCTGGACAAGCTGGAGCGGCTCATACGGACCGCGGGCATCGACCGGATCAAATGCGAGGACAAGTTCGTCGCGCTCAAGATACACTTCGGCGAGCCGGGCAACCTTGCATTCCTGCGCCCAAACTATGCCGCGAAGGTGGCGGCCGTCATAAAGGACCTCGGAGGCAGGCCGTACCTTACCGACTCCGGCACGCTCTACACCGGGATGCGCGCCAACGCGCTGGACCATCTGGAGGCAGCCGCGCAGAACGGCTACACGCCCATGACGGTGGGGTGTCCGGTCGTGATAGCCGACGGACTGAAGGGCACGGATTACCGGGAGATAGAGATAAACAGAAAAAACTGCAAAACGGCCAAGATAGGCACCTATATCGCAGACGCCGACGTCGTCGTTTCGGTAACGCACTTCAAGGGCCACGAGATGACCGGGTTCGGCGGCGCGCTGAAAACCTCGGGATGGGGTCGGGGTCGCGGGGCGGCAAGCTGGAGATGCACTCGGCCTCCCAGCCCCGCATTGTTGCCGAAAATTGCGTGGCCTGCGGCCAGTGCATACGGTACTGCGCGCAGGAGGCCATCGCCTTCAACGAGGATAAAGGCGGAGATCGATTACGGCAGGTGTGTGGGCTGCGGGCAGTGCGTGGCCGTGTGCCGGTTCGATGCCGCGCAGGTGATATGGAACGAGGCGGCGGTTTACGCTCAACGAAAAGATTGCCGAGTACGCGTACGCTGCTGGTCAAGGACAAGCCCAATTTCCACATCAGCTTTGTTATGGATGTCTCCCCCAACTGCGACTGCTGGGGCAGCAACGACGTGCCCATAGTCCCGACATCGGAATCGCCTGCTCGTTCGACCCGGTGGCGCTGGACAGGGCCTGCGTCGACCTGGTCAACGCCGCGCCGGTGATGGGCAACTCCGACCTTGCCGAGGCGGGCGCGAAGAAGGACGACGATAAGTTCACCTGCATCCACCGGGACACCGACTGGCGTGTCGGCCTTGCGCACGGCGAGGCCATAGGCCTCGGGTCGCAGGAATACGAATTGGTTCGGGTGTAAACGTATGACATAAGAAAGCCGCCATATGGCGGGCTTTCTTATGTCATACAAACCCAGCAGCCGCGCGGCGGATGCGACGATGAAACAGACCGCAAGGCCGGTCACGGTCAGGATGGCGAAGGCTGCGGCTGTCCATTTCCAGCTTCCGGTCTCCTTGCGGATGGTCAGGCAGGTGGTGGAACAGGGAAGTGCATCAGCGCGAACAGCATGGTGCACAGCGCGGTCAACCAGGTCCAGCCGTTCTGCACGAGCAGCGTTTTGAGCGCGCTCAGGCTGTCCAGCTCCATCAGGCTTCCGCCGGACATATACGCCATTATGATGAGGGGCACGACGATCTCGTTGGCCGGAAAGCTGATATAAAGGCCATGGGTATCACACCGTCCAGCCCGAACAGCCGCGCGAACGGGTCAAGGAAAGGCCGTGCAGTGCGCAGGCAGGCTCATGTCCCCGACGCTGATGTTGCCAAGGCGAGATGATGATCCCTGCGGGCGCGGCGACCATTACCGCCCGGCCCAGCACGAACAGCGTGCGGTCCAGCAGGGAGCGGACGATGACCCGCCCGATCTGCGGCCGGCGGTAGGGGGGCAATTCCAGCGTGAAGGACGAGGATGCCCTTTAAAATGGTCCCGGACAGCGCGCGGGACACAAGAAGGGTCATCGCCACGCCCAGCACGATGACGCCGGTCAGCATCAGCGCGGAAACGGCCGACTGCGCAAGGCCTGCGGCCGCGGCGCCGAAGAACATGGCGATGATGGCGATGAGGGTGGGGGAAGCGGCCGTTGCAGGGTACGAAGTTGTTGGTGAGTATGGCGATCAGCCGCTCACGGGGAATCGATGATTCGGCAGCCCACAACGCCCGCCGCGTTGCATCCAAAGCCCATGCACATCGTAAGCGCCTGCTTCCCGCACGCGCGGCATTTTTGAAGTGCCGGTCCAGGTTGAAAGCCACGCGGGGCAAATATCCGAAGTCCTCAACCGCGTGAACATCGGGAAGAATATCGCCAGGGGGCAGCATGACCGAAACGACCCAGGACAGCACCTTCTGGCCGTGGATAAGCACGCCGTGCAACCAGCCAGGGGCATTCAGCCACACGAACAGGTCGGTCAGGCGTTCCTCCACGCGAGGCCGTCCGCGAGGAGCGCGGAGGTAGTTCGCGCCCGTGATGGTCAGCCAGAACACGGCGGCCAGCAGGACGGCCATGATGGGGATACCGGTCCATTTACCGGTGAGGATGCGGTCAGCCGCCTGTCCCTGCGTGCGTACTGCGCGTTTTCGAACCGCACGGCCACGCTCCGATGGCCTCCGCCCTTTGTACGATGCCGGAAACGATGGCCTCCCCAATGTCGTTTGGAGAGATGCCGCCCGCTTGGATGTGCGCGCGCGCCCGTGCCACGGCGTCCTGCAGGCCATCGTCTTGGGCAAGATTCAGGCCCAGCAAGGCTTCCATGGACGCGACGATGGACGCGTCCCCGTCCAAGAGCCTAAGGGCCGCCCATCGGCCGTTCACGCTGTCGGTGAGGCGCGCGGGGAGGTGCGGCTGCAGGAGCGCGGCCGCCTCCTCGATTGGCGCGGGATAACGTACCGGCGTTCCCGGCGCGCCGCCGCTCTCGCAGATCCGCGCGACAGCGTCCATCAGCGCGTGTAAGCCTTTGCCGCCGCGCGCGCTGCAGCCCACCGCGGGGCACCTGAGGTGCTCGGACAGCAGCGGGAGGGTCGTATGGCGATCTTTTTCTTTTTTTGGCCTCGTCCATCAGGTTTGCATACGACCACCCGTCGGTCATCTCCAGCGTCTGCAGCACGAGGTTGAGGTTTCTTTCGAGGCAGGTCGCGTCGCAGACCGCTATCACCGCATCGGCGCCGCCAGGCAGATGAAGTCCCAGGCGACCTCCTCTTCCGCCGAGTGGGCCAGCAGCGAGTATGTACCGGGTAGCGAGATCGACCAGACGGTACGATCTGCCCTGATGCTCGTAGTGTCCCTCGGCATGTACGACGGTCTTGCCCGGCCAGTTGCCGGTGTGCTGCTTCAGGCCCGTAAGGGCGTTGAAAACGGTACTTTTGCCCACGTTGGGGTTGCCGGCCAGCGCGACCACCCGCCCGGCGGGGCGTTCGGAGCCGGAGTGCGCAGCCGATACCCTCCAGATCTACGCATCGCGCCGCAGATAGACGCCGTCCGCATCCTCGGCGCGCAGGGCGATGACGGCGCCCCGGACGAGATAGGCGGTCGGATCGCCGAACGAGCTTTTTGCACCGCCTCCACCATCGTGTCCAGGGTCGGCCAGATCCGTAAGCCTCCGTTTCATTCCGGGACCGGACTGTATATCCGACACCCGCGCGCGGCCTCCCCACCGGAAGCCTGCTCAGGGGAAAAGCATGTTCGGGCATTTCAAAAACCTCCACAGTTGGGATAAGGAAACTTTCTTTCCTTGAAGCCCAAATATGCTTTCCCCGGAAAGGTGTTACGCTGATTCATGGAGAAAAAGAAAGGCTCATTAAAGCAGCGGACAGGCGTACCCCCATAGTTGCTCTGAAACCTTTGGGAAATGGAGGGGAGCAGGAGCCGCAAAGGCTCCTTCGCTTGCAGAATGTGGCCTGGGAATCCCGCGGTTCCGTCATTGCGCGCTGCAGCGCACAATCCGGTGGTTCCCTTCTGGATTGCCACGGGGCCTAAAGTCCTTGGCATGACAGGGAGAACAGTCACTACTTGTGGCTTTATCCCCAGCGCCGCGCGGCCTTTTTAATGAGAGGAGTTTGATTGGTTGCGCCTGATATTATATGGAGGAGATTTTTAGAGCCATTACCAAAACCAGCACGTAAAATTAACGGCGCAAGAAAAGGCGGCTCCTTGGCGGGAGCCGCCTCTGGTGCGCTTCGGCAGCGCCGGCGAAGGAAGGCCTATTCCCAAACGCCGTTGTCTCCGGCCTTTTTCGGGTTTTTCGGATACCATCCCTTGCGCACCCGGTGGTCCCGCTCGAGAAGCTCGCGGATGCTCCACAGCAGCGAAAAGCCAAGCACGGAGAGTAACGGGGACAGGACGGGCGTGCTTATCAAAAGAGACAGCTCTTCCCATACACAGGGATTCCGCGTGTCCGGCCCCGAATCCTTTTATTATTGGACAGCTTGACATCCCGGGCATTTCGTGATATGATGCGCGTGTATTCAAAATGTACTGATTGATTCGCATATTTTTGTAAGTCATTCTTCATTTGATGGTTTACAAAAATATGCGCTTTTTTTTGTACGGAATATAGTATTTTTCAGGAGGTACCATAAACATGAACAATGGTACAGTAAAATGGTTCAACGCGGACAAGGGTTTCGGATTCATTTCCAACGACGACGGCAGCGAAGATGTTTTTGTGCATTTTTCTGCGATCGTGACCCAAGGCTTCAAATCCCTCGACGAGGGACAGAAGGTAACCTTTGATACCGAGCAGGACCCCAAAAAGAGCTCGAGGCTTCGTGCCGTAAACGTGTGCCTGGCCTAGTCTCAGCATTCGTAAAGGCCTCTGCGTTAAAAGCGTGGAGGCCTTTTGCTGTAATGAGCCGCGGGTCTCACCGCCGGCGCACGCGTAAGCCTTTTCACAAAGGAGGAACGGTTGAAAAACGCCCGTCCCCGGTATACAATGATGGTCCACGTCAGCGAAGGACGGGGTTTGTTTATGAACGGAAATTTTACCCTTGGCCGGTGGATATCCATACTGTACCGCTACGGGCAGAGTTTTGTCAGCAGGGAGCTTGCCCCTTACAACATAGGCGGCGGGCAGTACGTATTTTTGACTGTACAGGCGAAACGGCATCAGCCAGGAGGAAATATCGGAGTACGTTCGCATAGACAAGGCAACCACGGCCCGCGCCATACAAAAACTGATGCGGGAAGGGTGCGTCGAGCGGCGGACGGACGCGAGCGACAAGCGGGCATTCAAGGTCTACACGACCAGAAGGCCCTGGACATAGAGCCTGTCCTGTGGGAAACGGCAAGGAAATGGAACAAGCGCATATCCGAGGGCCTGACCGACGAGGAGAAGCAGGCGGCCCGGTAGCTTTTGCAGAGGATGGCACGCAACGCGTGCCTGCCGGAGCGCGGCGATTCAAAATGACGCTGTCGCGCACTCATTCCGGAATGTAATCGCGCAGCCCCAATACGTTGGCGGCCTTTGATTCGCCGCTCTGGGCCGGATAGCAGACCACCGCGCCCGGAAGCAGGCCTTTTTTTATCTCGGCCATGTTCCCGTCGTTGATGCCCACCGTGACGCGGGTCTTGACCGGCGCGCCGTTTTTGCCGGCAAGGAGCACGTACGGCGTGTTGTCGGCATCGAACCGGAGCGCGGCCATGGGAAGCACCACCACGTTCCGGGCCGCGCGGTGCACGACCCGCACCTCCGCCGACATGCCCGACGTCACGGTGTTGTCGTTTTCCACCGTGATGGTGGCGGTGAAGTAGGTGACCTCGCCGGCGCGGGTGCCCTCGGAGGAGATGCCGGCGATTGTGCCGGTCAGCTGCTTGCCGGTCGCGCTTACGATGACGTCGGCCGCATCCCCGACCCTGAGTGCCGGGAGGTCGTATTCGTCCACGTTGACACGTATCTCCAGCCCGCTGCTGTCGATGATCTGCATGAGGGTCTTGCCGGATATTACCTGGTCTCCGTTCTCCACCCGTATCTCCGACACTTCGCCGCTTATTTTGGCCGATATCGTTTCGCCGTCGGTCGAGGTCAAAAGCGCGTCGCCCTCGGCAACGCGGTCGCCTTCGCTGACATGCACGTCTGCTATCTGCATCATCCTGCCGGACACCACCGTCTGGCGTTTCTTTGCCCGCACGTTTCCCGAAAACGTGTAGTATGTGGTGATGCTGCCCAGCCGGGCCTGCACGCTGTCATAGGCGGCCGGGGCGGGCCGCAGGAGGAACACCGCCGCGAACTCCGTTATGGCGGCGGCGGCCAGACAGAGCAGTATCCATTTTTTAACGCGCTGTGCCCGGGGCACGGTCACATTCAAGCCCCCCTGTTTCTCTTCTGTGGTAATTATGTCTGTCCCGCCTCAAATGCATGCGTCCGTTTTTGCGCGCGCGGCGCTTACGCCATACATACGATAAAACCGCGGCGAAGGGTGGGGTGCGGGCGGCGGGAGCCGGCGACCGGCCGGACGGGACAAGACACAACCGGGGAGCGGCGTTAATATTATTATTTAAGGCTCGCGGTTGCCGGGGCCGGGTGAATGTGAAAGGAGAATCGCTTATGCCGCTGGACGATAAGACCAGGGAAATGATCGCCTTCGGGGTGGCCATGGGCGCGAACTGCTCTCCGTGCATCCAATGGCACTACAAAAAATGCCTGGAATACGGGGTGACAAAAGCAGAGCTGCAGGAAATCATGGTTTTGGCCAACAGCATCGGGGAATCGCCCCGCAAACGGGACAATTTGACGTCGGATGCGCTGCTTAGCTGACAATAACGGACGATACGGGGGAGCCGCAAGGCGCCCCCTCTTTTATGCCAGCGGGGGAAGGTCCTACGAAGAATCGCAAGGAGAATTCAGGATGTTCTCCAATTTTTAACTTGAACCGCGGAGTATGGGGATATAGAATGAGTGCATATGAAAGCGCCGTGGATACTGTCCGACGGCGATAACGCGCGGGAGAGAGGGGTGCGTGGCTGCAAGTGGAAGACGTCACGCGATACATGAACGGTGCCATAAGGGAGCTTATCCGGGGGTTGGGGTCGGTTTCGGCGGGAACCTGCGCGAGGCGCTGTTCCTCGCGCGCTTCAAAAGGGCGCATGCGCGCGCGGAAAGGAAGCGGAGCGCGGCCGAGGCCGGGGGCGTGCATATCCCCCGTTCCTCATCGCCAGCATCGCCCGCGCGTGCAACCTCAAATGCGCGGGGTGCTACGCCCAGGCGCGGGAGGACTGCGCGGCGGCCCCGCAGATGGACGCCGGGCGGTGGTCACAGATTTTCTCCGAGGCGCAGGGGCTGGGCGTCAGCTTCATTTTGCTGGCCGGGGGCGAACCCTGATGCGACCGGACGTGCTGCGCCGTGCCGCGGATGTTAAAGACGTACTTTTCCCCGTGTTCACCAACGGCACGCTGCTGGACCAAACATGGGCTGCGTTTTTTAACAGGCACAGGAACCTCGTGCCCATACTGAGCATCGAGGGCGACCGGGAAGCGACCGACCGCCGCCGGGGCGCGGGCGTGTACGACGGCCTTCTCAGGGCCATGGCCGAACTGAAGAAACGGAACGTGCTGTTCGGCGCGTCGGTGACGGTCAGCAAGGAAAACCTCATGCAGACGACAGGCGGGGCGTTCGCAGATTTTCTTGCCAGGCAGGGCTGCGGCGTCGCCTTCTTCGTCGAGTACGTCCCGGCCGAGCGGGAAACCGAATGCCTCGCGCCCGACGACGCGGACAGGGCGCTGTACCTTGCGCGGCTGGACGCGCTGCGGGAGGAAACAAAGCTTCAGGTGCTGGCCTTCCCCGGCGATGAGCGGCTTGCAGGCGGGTGCCTCGCGGCCGGGCGAGGGTTTTTCCACATTAACGCGGCCGGCGGGGCGGAACCCTGCCCGTTTTCGCCGTTTTCGGACGTTTCCGTCCGTGAGCGTCCGCTTCTTGAGGCCCTGCGGTCGCCCCTTTTTACGCGGCTCCGCGCCAGCGGGCTGTTGCAGTCCGAGCACGACGGGGGCTGCGTGCTGTTCACCCACGAGGACGAGGTAAGGGAAATGCTGGGCTGACAAGGGGATAAAGCCGTTCATTGCGACGGACTGGAGCCCCGTGGCAATCCGCAAAGGCTGGATCGCTTTGTTGCGGCTCGCCGATGACGGGGCCGCCAGCGTTTTTGCGGCCGCCTCTGCCATTCCGCTTTTACGAAGGGCTTTTCTGTCAGAACAGCTATGCGTGAAACATAAATAGAAGAACGGGCATTGTCTTAAAGGACAGTGCCTGATTTTTGAATTTTTTATTGACATATGACGAAAATAGCGGTATATTTAAAGCGATTAATGGCATATGACAATAACGGGGAGGTAGGAACATGCCCAGGCCGAGAAAAAGACGGCGCGTCTGCCGCATGCCCGGGAACCGGAGCTTCGGGCCGCTGGACGCGCGCGGAGACGGGTGCGGGGTGGTGGCCATGACGGTGGACGAGTTCGAGACAATACGCCTCATTGACCTCGAGGGGCTGAGTCAGGAGCAGTGCGCCGAGAGCATGGGCGTCGCCCGGACAACCGCGCAGGCCATATACGCAAGCGCGCGCGTCAAGCTGGCCGGATGCCTGGTCAACGGGCTGGAGCTTTCCATCGGCGGCGGCGATTACGTGCTTTGCGTAGGGGAAGCCGTCCATGCCCACGGACGCGGGTACGGCTGCGGTCACTGCCACAGGGGAAAACGCCGTTTAGGAGATGGAGAAAATGAAAAAGATGAATAATGACATGCGGATTGCGGTCGCATACGAAAAGGGCCAGGTATTCCAGCATTTCGGACACACGGAGCGTTTCAAAATCTACGACGTCGAGGGCGGCGAGGTCATAGTGGCTACGACCGTCAACACCAACGGCAGCGGACACGGAGCGCTTGCTGATATCCTGAAAAAGCTGGAGGTGGACACGCTGATATGCGGCGGCATCGGCGGCGGAGCCAGGCGGGCACTGGCCCGGGCGAATATAAGGTTGTACGGCGGCGTATCGGGCGACGCGGATAAGGCCGTGGAAGATTTTTTGAATGAAAGGCTGAAATTTGACCCGGAAATCACCTGCATGCATCAGGGAGAGCATCGCGATTGGGACTGCGGGGAGCAGGACTGCGGACAGCCCGGCCATAACCATAGCTGAAAAACCGGATAGCGAAAAAAGCGTCAGGCCGGCAGTTTTAAACTGCCGGCCTGAAACGTTACTGCCGTTTATGCCATTACGGGGCGGACCCCGCGCCCTGCTTCAGCTTCCGTATCAGCAGGAACACCAGCCACAGGAGCAGCAGGCCGCCGGGTATGACGATCGCCCATAGCCACGACCCGGCTGCCCGCGGAGCCAGCGGGGTCTCAGGTTCGATGACGGGCTGCGCCGTCTGCCCGCGCTTGGGCGTGATGGTCGGACTGGGCGTCCTTGCCGGCCGGGACGTTGCCGTGGGCCCGTGCCCGCCGCCCGGGGGATTAACCGTATGCTTTGGCGTGCGTACCGGGCCGCCCGGCGGGGTCTGCGGCGGGATGGTCACCACCGGCGGGCCGACCAACTTGGCGGCCGATATGTTCACCGTGCCTTCCCAGAACGCACTGCCCTCCGGATGCGATTCGACCCGGAAAACAAGCTGTGCGTCGTACGCGCCGGCCGGCGCCCGCCCGAAGGCGTCCGCGCCGATGCGCACGGTCACGCCGTAACCTTTGCCGATCTCGGACATGCCGATGCGCGCGGGGGGCCGGAACTCGACGACATAGGGGAGCGTCACATGGGGGCGTTCCCGGTGGCGGAGCGGCCCGGCTGTCAGCCGAACGCTCAGCCACTCCCCGCTTTGGATGAGCAGGCTGTTGACCCGGAAGACGCCTATCGGCATGCGGCTTTGCGGGAACCTGAGCGTGCCGCCCGTTGGCAGCGAGAACAGATAGTACGGCTCCACGCTGCAGATGACGTCGGTCGACGGGCCGCCCGCGGCCGCGGAGCGGGAGGGCTGCACCGCGCAGAGCATCAGCATCACCAGCGCGGCGGCCAGCCAACGTTTGTTTCGCACTGTACAGCCCCCTTTTATTGAATGTTACGCAGATGGAATGTCGTTGCTTCGGTGCTCAGCCGGCTACATACGGGCCGATGTTGGTGGTTTGGAAGAAATATGTCTTTCCGCCCTTTACAACCTTGAGCGATATCGTATCAGCGCTGGCGCCGGTGAAGGACGAGGTCAGGAAATCGGAATCCCAGGCGCCGGGGGTATGCTTGTCAAAGTAGAAGGGGCAGGTCAGCTCCTTGCCGCCGTATCCGGACGGATTGTTGAGCTTGTTGACGGCTATCTTTTTACCGTTCTTGAGAAGGCTGACCTCTACGGCTGAAAGCTGATTGACGGTCCAGTTTTTGAACCCCATTTCGACCGAAAGATAAGTGCCGCCGCCCATGTTGTTCCAACCGAATAAATAAGAGATCTCCGCATCATATGCGGCGTTGACCGCCGGAGGATCCACATACCCGATGGTGAACAGCATGGCGCCGCTGTAGGTGCCCGCGTACTGGATGTCATCGGTGTTGACCTGCACTGTGCCGTCCGCCTTGTGATCCTGCGTGAAGCTGTAATAGAGGCCGTTCACGCCGACCGGCGCCGTTCCGTTGTTCAGCACATAGTTCAGTTCATTCAGGCCGCTGCCGTCGTACAGGAGGAACCTGCCGTCCGGCGCGTCGCCTTTGGCGGTCACGTCGATGCTCGCCCCGTCCTCAAGGACCACGTTGGAGGCTTTTACCCAGAAGTTCCTGGATTTCACGCCGGTTCCTTTGGTCAAATTATTGAACTCGACCCTGGCAGGGACCGTGATTGTATAGGCCGGTGAGACATTGGCATTGACATCGGTGTTCTTGTCCGGCTCCGCCGCCAGCGCTACCCCCGGCAGCATGGCCAGAACCATCGTCAGGGCCAGCATCCATACAATCGCTCGTTTCGTTCTCATGTTTCCTCTCCATCCTTTCTATGTGTTTCGTCGGCGGCAGTGGATTGTTCCGCCGCCGCAAAGCGTGCGTTGTGCCGGTCACCGCGCTATAAGCGTGATCCTGACATCCGCGCCGTTCATCGGGCTAAGGTCTGAAAGGCTGAACGTTTCGTACCTGACCGTCGCGCCGTACTCGCCGGTCCGCAGGGGCTTGGTCAGCGCGATGTCGTACAGCGCCATGCCCGGCCTTATCATTTTGGATTGGTACAGCACCGTACCGTCGTCAAGGCGCAGGCTTATCCTGAAGTAGCAGGGGTTCCCCTCCGGGTTCTGGAAGTTCACCTGCACGTTGGTCCTGCCCGCGCCGACGGTGATGCTCTTGTACCCCGGTATGGCGATGCCTTCCTGTGTGCCCCCGGTGTCCTGATTCTGCACGCCCTGCCAGGGTACGGCGCCTTCTTCAAGATCCACCGCCGCCGTGCCCGGCGGGCCGGCAACGCCCGGCGCCAGCAGTACGCCCCCGGCTATCAGCACCAGCACCAGCGCCGCTATAAGCGCGCGGGGCACCAGGACGTTTGTGAGCAGGGCGGCAAAGCTGTCCGCGCCGACGGCGACCCAGCCCTTTTCACGGTGGGTGACGCGGCTGTGCGCGCCGTACCTGGATAACGGAAGCTCGGCCGCGCCCGAGCGCAGAACCCCGGCCGGGCCGCCGCCCTTGCCCGGAGCGTACTCGCCGACCTTTTCATACGCTCCGGAGGGATAGAGGCTCTTCATCTGCCTGGGGGTGTAGCATTCCAGGTTCGCTTCGCCCGCCGGATAATGCCCGGCGTAGTTCCTCCGGGGCTGGGCGTAAAAGATGGCTTGTCCCTGAGCGCTTCCGGAACCCGTGTTGCCATTCGCTGCCATTTGACCGCTCCTTTCTGAAACGTCCTTTTAATGCAGTGCCGAATACTTGTAAAATTTTCCAAAGCAAACCGACAAAAAAATGCCGCGCTCAGGATTGAGGCGGCATAACGGCCGTGACGCTTCCGAAAATCTGCGCTTTAGGCCTCATGCTTTGCGTCCCCGCCTTTCGTACGGGTTTGCCTTTCACATGCGATATACGGTTGTTTTCAGCGGATGCCGGTGACAAAAACAGAGAAGAAATGTCCGGTGATAAAACAAAATACATTTCGCACCGCATCTCTGTAACCATATGTTCTCATAAACAAACGCCTGTTTTTGGTACAACCCACAAAAAGCGAACGGCAGAAAATTAAAGGTATATATACGGGGGCATGGACATAACATAGACACTGAAAATAAAGATGCGTTCATCGTTTCTGTGAATACGCAAAGACACCGTCCCAAAGCGGGGGAACAGGCGATTTTCACGAAGCGTTAACCCGTTTGATAAGCCGGCGCCGGGGCATTACCATATATACACCTGAACGGGACATCACCGTAACACATCTGAACCGGGACGACATCCCCCTTGGCGCCTCCCGGCTGGCGCATCGTGCACGCAGCTGTGACATTTTTAGGACCTGAACAAATGCATACACGCATCGCGGGATACGCAAAAGCACGCGCTTTCATAACGATGGAGCCATGCCTTTTTTGGCGTAATCCCTTTAACAAGATATCAAGTATGTCTTCCGAACTGAACTGCCGGCCGACGCCGGCACAAAAAAGCAAGGAGGATGTCTGATAATGAAAGCGGCTGTATGGTATGGACAAAAGGATGTGCGGGTGACCGACGTGCCCGAGCCGCCCTCTCCGCCGCCGGGATGGGTAAAGGTGAAGGTGCACTGGTGCGGAATCTGTGGCTCGGACCTGCATGAGTATGTGGCCGGGCCCATATTCATCCCGGTGGACGCGCCGCATCCGCTTACCGGCGCGCAGGCGCCAATCATTCTGGGGCACGAGTTCTCGGGCGAAATCGTGGAGGTCGGTGAGGGTGTGACCGGCTGGAGCGTCGGGGACAGAGTGGCGCCGGATGCCTGCCAGAGATGCGGCGAATGTTACCTTTGCAAGCGCAACATGTACAACATCTGCGACGTGCTTGCCTTCACCGGGCTGATGGCCGACGGGGCGTTCGCAGAATACGTGAACGTGCCCGCCAACACGCTGTTCAGGATTCCGGACAACGTGACCATGGAGGCCGCGGCGCTTATCGAGCCGCTGGCCGTGGGCGCGCACGCCGTACGCCTGGCCAGCCTCGATCCCGGCGATACCGTGGTCATCTTCGGCGCGGGGCCGATAGGGCTTGCCACTCTGCAGTCGGCTGTGGCAGGCGGGGCCGGGCGGGTCTACGTGGTCGAGGTCGCAGAGGGGCGCAAGAAGCTTGCGCTTCAAAACGGCGCGACGCTCATCATCGACCCCAACGAGATCGATCCCGTCGAGAGGGTGAAGGAGCTTACCGGGGGACTGGGCGCGGACGTGGTCTTTGAGTGCATCGGGAATCACCTCACGGCGCCCATTGCCATCGACTGCGCGCGCAAGGCCGGAACCATCATCATGGTAGGCATATTCGAGAAGGCAAGCTCGGTGTATATGCAGAACGTGACCTTCACCGAGAAAAAGATCATCGGCTCGCTTGCGTACAACGGCGAATACGACGCGGTCGTGCAGTATCTCGCTGACGGGCGGATGCAGGCGGAGCCGCTCATCACCGGGAAGGTGAAGCTGGAGGACATCGTTGAAAAAGGCTTCGAGGAACTGGTCAACAACAAGGAGAACAACATCAAGAAAATCGTCACTCCGTGACAAGGGTTGCAGGATAGAGGACACCTGCACGCGGGGCGCCCGGGCTGTGTATTCACGGCCCGGGCGCCCTATTATGCTTTAGCATAATATTTAAATAATTTTAATATAATAATATTGATAATAGTGTGTAATACATAGTATAATGGCAGCGAGGTGGCGACATGTCTGAATCTGAAAAAATTTTGGAGAACCTGCTGCAGGAGTTACGGCGGGGCACACAGGTGCTGGGCGTACTCAGCCGGCTCACGGTGCCCCGGTACGGCTACGCGCTGGCGCAGTTCATGGAAAAAAAGGGCGTCCCGGTGGAAGCGGGCACGCTCTATCCCCTGCTGCGCAGGCTGGAGAAGCAGGGGATTTTGAAGAGCGCGTGGGAAACGTCTACCGGCAAACCGAGAAAGTATTATGTGTTGAGCGAAACGGGGCGGACGGTGCTCATACGGCTCCGGGAAGAGTGGCGGAGCCTTGCAAAGAGCCTGGACGCCCTGCTGGACAGCGAGGGGGAAGAATGATGGAAACGCAAGCCTATATTGAGGAGATGACCAACCGCTACGTTTACGCGGTGATAAGGCGCCTTCCCGCCGCCCAGAAGGCGGATATCGAGAAGGAGCTGAGAGGGCTGATAGAAGACATGCTGGCTGCGCGGTTCTCCGAGCCGGGCAGGGAGGACATCGACGCCGTGCTGTCCGAGCTGGGCAAGCCGGCGGCGCTGGCCGCCAAATACGGGGACGCGAAGAACTGGCTCATCGGCCCCGGATACTATGATGTATATCTGATGCTTCTGAAAATCGTGCTGGCGGTGGTCGCGTTCGGCGTCACCGTGGCGCAGGCCATAGGCTTCTTCGTGGATCCGCCGGCCGGCGTATTCCCGGCGCTGGGACGGTATTTCTCGTCGGTGTTTCCGGCGCTGTTCGGCGCGTTCAGCGGACTGACCATCGTCATGGCCGCGGCCGAGCGCATAAACCTTCCCCCGGTGGCGGGGCAGGGGCTGGGGAAGGGGCCGTGGCGGCCGGCCGACCTGCCGCCCGTTCCCGCCGGAGCTGCCGTCATCAAGCGGGGCGAGCCGATAGCCAGCCTCGTATTCGCGGTGCTGGCCCTCGTCGTATTCAATTTTGCCCCCTGGCTGCTGGGCGCGTACGCACTGGACGGCTCGGGCAATATTATCCCCATCTTCGACCCGGGTGTTTACCAGGGCGTCCTCCCGCTCATCAACATCGCCATCGGCGTGGGCATGATCAAGGAGATCATCAGGCTGCTGGCCGGGCGGTACACGCTGCCGCTGGCCTTCGGGATAGCGGCTGTCAACGCGGTGACTCTTATACTTGTGCTTTTCGTCTTCACCACTCCGGAGCTGTGGAGCCGGGAATTCTTCGACATGCTGCGCGCCGTGCGGGTCGACCTTCCGGCCGGGCTGGACCTGCCGGGGCTGCTGGCCATCATCGGTAAGGTGGTGATGGTGTTTTTCGTCATAGGCATCGTGGCCGACACGGCCACGGCCTTTTACAAGGCCATACGGTACGGCGGCCGGGGGACGCTCGATGATATCGCCGCCGAGGTGAAAAGGGCCGCGCAGGAGCAGAAGCCAAGCGAGGAAAAGCGGTAGCGTGAGGGGAAGTTATGCGGAACGCGAATCCGTCCACGCTTTGCAAACAGTTGTTAAGTATTCTGCCGGGCGCGCCGATATAACGGGTGAGGGAGTGTATCTTTTTTAAAGGTCGGGGAGGAACTAAAAAATGAGGATCGAAAGCGCGGCCGTTGCGATGTCGGCGACAACATCGCAGAGCAGGACGACCACTGTATCCGAACAGGTCAACGTTTGGGTCGGCAGCCAGGGCGCCGGTCTGCAGGCTCAGGGCAACGCAGCGGAAATAAAGGCCGCAGAAACGAGCGTCGTCTATGAAAGGGCCGACTCGGATTTTGTCATCCAGGTGTCCGAAAAGGATCTGAGCACCATTCGGCTGATAACCAAGATGCTTGAGGCTATCACCGGGAAAAAAATGCACTTTTTCATTCCTGATTCCGTCAAGCTCCCTGAAGACTCCATTCTGCGGTTTGGCTTCCCGTCCTTCACGGCGCAGCCCGGGTCAGGGCGCAAGGGCTGGGGGCTGAGCGCGACACGCCAGGAAATAACGGCGGAAAAGGCCGGGATGCGTTTCGACGCGCGCGGCATCATCAACACGGCGGATGGACGGACGCTGGACGTGGGCCTGAGTCTCAGCGTGAGCCGGAGTTTTTATTCGGAGGAGACTACCGTCATAAAGGCCGGCGACGCGCTCATCGACCCCATTGTGGTCAACTTTGACGCGCCGGCCGCCCAGCTGACCGAGGATAAGTTCGAGTTCGACATCGACAGCGACGGCGCGGCCGAAAACATATCGTTCGTCAAATCGGGAAGCGGCTTTCTGGTCTACGATAAGAACGGCGACGGCAAGGTAAACAACGGAAGCGAGATGTTCGGGCCGGGGAGCGGCAACGGGTTCATGGAACTCAAGTCGGTGGACATGGACGGCAACGACTGGATAGACGAAAATGACCCCATCTACGATAAGCTCCAGATATGGACCAGGGATGAGCAGGGGAACGATAAGCTTATCGGCATCGGCAAGCTGGGAATCGGGGCCATATATCTCGGGAACGTGAGCACCCCGTTCGAGCTTAAAGGTCCGGACAACACGACGCACGGGAAGATACAGAAAACGGGGATATTTGTAAGGGAGGACGGGACCGCGGGGACCGTCCAGCACGTGGACCTGAGCGTTTGATAAAGATGATTTAAGGCTGCCGCCCGGCAGCCTTTTAGTTGCGGTCAAAGTCCGGCCCAAAAGAAAGCTTTAATACGGGCACAAAGTTTTGAGGACTTTTAGCGGCATGCGCGGTAAAAGTCCGGCAAATCACTTTTGAGGCAAAACAAAGCGCCCCGCTGGCCGTGCGCGGCACAAGCGGGGCAAGACGCCGACGGCAAACACGGTTTGTCATCGGTCTAGGGGGGCCTGACGGCAGCCTTTTTTGTGTCTTGGGGCATAGCATCGGGCGGCATCGGGGAAAGCTGGTAACAAAAGCAAAAGGAGTTCGACTGACATGATAATCGGAAACCCGTTCATAGCCAACACCAGCCGTCCGATGAGCGATGTCGAGGTGCTTCAGGCCCTGCGCTTGGGCGTGGCCGACGAATACGAGGCCATCATCACCTACGAGGCCCACGCCAACGCCACCAACGACCCGCGGGTGAAAAAGGTGCTGACGCACATCGCCGACGAGGAGCGCAAGCACGCAGGAGAGCTGGAACAGCTCATCGCCATACTCAGCCCCAACGAGGGACAGAAGGTCCAGGAGGGCAGGCAGGAGGTTACCACCCTCCAGCAGAGCAACTTCCAGACGCAGATGCAATGACCGGCCGCGGCCAGGGGGACCCCTTGGACAGAATCGAGCCTTTTCTGATACAGGCCGAAAGCCTTGCGGGCAAAAAACTCTCCGCCGTGCTGGATGAAAACGAGCGGATGATCCGGGAAATATTTTTTGATGACGAAACGGTGGTCGTTCGGAAGTTCGGGAGCCGGGAAAACGCCGGTCTTCGCTGCATGATGGTGCTCATCGACGGCATGGTCAATGGTGAGGCGGCCCACCGGCATCTCGTTATGCCGGTCAACGAGTGCCGCGCGCTGGGGCCTGGGGAGGATGCGCTGGAGACGCTGCGGGACAAGGTCATCTCGGTGGGCGAGGTAAAGACTTCGGACGATCCCGCCGCGCTGGCTAAAGCCATCGTGGGCGGGGAAGCCGCTCTTTATAGACGGCGCCGATGTAACGTGCTCATTATCAACACGCGCGGCTGGCAGGCGCGCTCGGTGTCCGAGCCCGAGCCCGAGCGGGTGATACGCGGCCCGCGCGACGGGGTTCGTGGAGTCCATACTGATAAATCTGAGCATGGTGCGCCGAAAGATTTCGACGCCCGACCTGAAATTCCGCTTCAGGACCGTGGGCGCGCGGACGCACACGCGCATCTGCCTGGTGTACCACGAGGCGCTGGCCAACCGCGAGATTTTGCGGGAGTTGAGGAGCGGCTGTCGCGGTACAGCCTGACGGCGCGCTGGATGCCGAGTACGTTGAGGAGATGATACGCGACGCGCCGTATAACCCCTTCCAGACCGTCGGCTCGACCGAACGGCCGACGTGGTCGCCGCCAAGCTTTGGAGGGGCGAATCGCCGTGTTCGTGGACGGAACGCCGGCCGTGCTCACCGTGCCCTGCGTGTTCGTCGAGTCCTTTCAGGTCACGAGGACTACTATCTCGCCGCGTCCTTCGTGCGCTTCACCCGCATCGTCGCCTTCGCACTGACCGTCAGCATACCCGCGCTGTACCTCGCGCTGGCGGCCTTCCATCAGGAGCTTTTGCCGTCGGCGCTGCTGCACAGCATAACGGCCGCGCGCCGGAACGTCCCCTTCCCCAGCATCGTCGAGCTTTTGATGATGCTGGCTGTTTTTGAAATACCCGAGGCTGGGGCGCGGATGTCGGCCGGCGGGCAGGCGCTGGGCATCGTGGGAGCGCTGGTGCTGGGGGCAGGCGCGGTGGCCGCGCGCATCGTCAGCGCGCCCATCATCATAATCGTGGCCTTCACGGCCATCTGTGACATGGTCGGTTTGAAGCACCACGGCGCGGTTGTGCTCGTCCGCCTCGTTTCTATCGTGGCGGTGGCGTTTTTGGGGCTGTACGGGTATTTCCTGACCATGGCCGCAACCGTGCTTTTGCTGGTCAACACCCGCTCGTTCGGCGTACCATACCTGCTGGGCATGTCTTCCTTCAAGCCGCAGGAGATAAAGGACACTTGGGTCCGCGCGCCCTGGTGGGCCATGCGGCTGCGGCCGCGCATCATGGCGCGGGACAGGAAAAGGAGCGGTACCGGGTGAACTGGAAAAAACGCCTCGGCGTGTTGCTGCTTGCGGTCTGCGCGACGCTGTGCGCGGGCTGCTGGGACTACAACGACCTGGAGGACGCCGCGGTCATCGTGGGCGTGGCCGTGGACAAGGCGGCGGACGGGAGCGTCAGGCTGACTGCCGAGATTGCCTCGCCGCGCGAGGAAACGCAGGACGCATACCTGATACGGGCGTCGGGGCGCACGGTTGCCGAGTGCATGGACGGCCTCGGGCAGAGGCTGGAGAGCCGCGCGTACTGGCCGTCGCTGGAGGTGGCCGTGCTGGGGCAGGCGGCGGCAGGGGAAGGGCTTACGGCCCTCATCGACATTGCGAAGCGGGACCCCGGCCTGCGGCCCACAGTGCGGGTGGCCGTGTCCGGCGAAAAGGACGCCGCGTCCCTGCTGGAAGCCGATGGCCTCAAGGACGGCATGCGCTCGGCGGAGCTCGCAAAGCTGCTGGATGGCGGAGGCCCAAGCGCCGCGGCGCTGTATAAGGTGTCCGGCGCACTGAACGGGCCGGGCCGATGCGCCGCGCTTCCCCTTTTAAAGTTGGTGTCCTCGGACGGCGGGACAGCCGCCGCGAAAAACGGCATGGCGGTGGTCGACAACGGCGGGCTTATCGGCGTCTTGAGCGAAACCGAGGCGCAGACGCTCGCGCGGGTGCGGGGCCAGGCCAAAAGCGGCGCGCTGACCGTAGGCGGCGGGACCACGCTGGAGATAAAATCGAGTGCGGCCGAGGTCACGCCGGTAATGCGCGGCGGGCGCCTGAGCATCGATGTTTTTATCCGGGTCAGCGCCGCCGTCATGCAGAGCGCCGGTACGGGCGGGGACATCGGGCAGGCGGCGGAGCAAAGGCTCAGCGACAGCGTTTTGCGCCTCGCACAAAAGCTCCAGACCGATTTCGGGGCCGACGCGCTCGGTTTCGGCGAGGCAGTGCGGCAAAAGCTCCCCGATACGTGGCGGGCGGTTGACTCCATGTGGAACACCGACGTTTTTCCCGGGCTTCAAGTGCGGGTGGAGACGGACGTGCGCGTCGCGGAGGGCGGCCTGTACAAGGGCGCCGGGGAAGGCGGCGGGGAATGACGGTCATCGTTGTAGCCATCCTGTGCGCCCTGCTGGCGTGGTTCGAGCTGCGGTCCCTGTATAAAACGGACAAAAAGCAGTTCTGGCTGTACGCCGGGCTGCTGGTGGCGGCCTTTTTATTGTGGGCGCTGGATGCGCTGGGCGGCCCGCTACGTCCGGACGGGCCGGCGCAGGGGATAGTATCCGGGCTGTACGGCGGCGGATGAAAGGGGAACGGCGGTGCCGGAAAAGGGCATCAACGGCTGGCAGGGCGTCTGCCTCGTGGCCATGCTGGTGCTGGGCGGGCCCGCACTGATGGGCGGCAGCTGGGCCGGGCTGTTGTTCGGCCTTTTGCTCGCGGCCCCGGCCGTGCTGGTCTACGCGCGGCTGCAGACGCTCCGCCCGGAAAGCGACATCTTCGATATGCTGGTCTGGGCGTTCGGGCACGCCGGCGGGAAGGCAGTCTCCTGCCTGTTTGCGCTGTACGCGCTGCACGCGGGCGCCGTCGTGCTGTACAGCTTCACCGGGTTCGTCGCGGCCACCGCCCTGCCCAACACGCCGGGCGCGGCCGTCGCGCTCTTTCTGGGGGCGTTCGTGGTCTGGGCGGCCAGGAGCGGGACGGCGGCGCTGGGGCAGTGGAGCGGCATCTTCCTGGTGCTGACGGCCTGCATGCTGCTGCTGACCGTGGTTTTGGCCATACCCTACTGCGACGCCGCCAACGTTTTGCCCGTTTTCGAGGGCGGCGCGCGGGCGGTGCTGGACGGCGGGACGGATACGCTTGCTCTTTCGTTTCTGGACACGGTGCTCGTTCTGGCGGCCCTGCCCGCGCGGCAAAAAACGGCCAATCCGTACCGCGTGTACCTCGGCGGGCTGGCGCTGGGCGGCGGCCTCCTGATCCTTTTGGCCCTGCGGGACGCGCTGGTGCTGGGCGCGCAGACCGCGTCCGGGCTTTTGTATCCCGCCTACACGGCGGCGCAGGTCATCGCGCTGGGGGACTTTTTCCAGCGGTTCGAGATACTTTTGGGCGTCGTGTTCCTGCTCTGCGCCGCGGTCAAGGCAACGGTCTGCCTGACCGGCGCGGCGCGGGGCGCGGCGGCGGTGCTTAGCGCCGGGGACGGTAAGAAGCTGGCCGCCCCGACGGGGCTGCTGATGGCCGCGCTGGCGCTGAACCTGTTCGGGAGCGTGCCCGGCCTGTTCCGATACCTCGCCGTATACAAGTACGCCGCCCTCGTTTTTCAGGTGCTGCTGCCGGCCGCGCTTTGGGTCGCGGCCGAGATGAAAGCCAAAGGGGCAAGCGGCGCGCCGGCCGTGTAGCCTTGCCCTTCCCGGAAAAATACATTAAAATAGTATAAAAAGGAGGCCGACGGAGATGAAGGGGCGCGAGATCTGGCTGGCCGGCGGATGTTTTTGGGGCGTGGAGGCGTATTTTGCGCGCGTGCCCGGCGTGCTGTCCGTGACGTCGGGGTACGCCAACGGGAGGACGGAAAACCCCGGATACTACGACATTCCGAACACCGGACACGCCGAGGCCGTCCATATCGTCTACGACGCGGACGCCGTCTCCCTCCGGACGCTGCTGCGCCATTTCTTCGGCATCATCGACCCCACCAGCCTGAACCGGCAGGGGAACGACAGGGGGACGCAGTACCGGACCGGCATCTATTACAGGGACGAGAGCGACCTGCCGGTCATCCGCCAGGCGGTGCGGGAGGAGCAGAAAAAGCACGCGAAGCCGGTGGTCACCGAGGTCGTACCGCTTGAAAACTTCGCGCCGGCCGAGGAATACCACCAGCGGTACCTCGAGAAAAACCCGGGCGGGTACTGCCACATTGACCTTTCGGGCGCAACGCGGCAGGTGCCGGACAAGGCCGCGCTGAAGGAAACGCTCACGCCTATGCAGTACCACGTGACGCAGGAGAACGGCACCGAGCCGCCCTTTGACAACGAATTCTGGGACAGCCACCAAAAGGGCATCTATGTGGACGTGGTGACCGGCGAGCCGCTTTTTTTATCGGGCGACTAGTTTGATTCGGGCTGCGGCTGGCCCAGCTTTTCGCGGCCGATTGAGGATAAGGCCGTGACCGAAGAGAGGACCTCAGCCACGGCATGCTCCGCACCGAGGTCCGCAGCACCGGGGAGATTCCCATATCTGGGGCACGTTTTCACGGATGGCCCGGCTGAGCGGGGCGGGCTGCGGTACTGCATCAACAGCGCCGCGCTGCGGTTCATACCGCTGGAGCGGATGGAGGAGGAAGGCTACGGGCCGTTCATCGACAGGGTGAAGTAGGGGCGTAAAAGCACTGATGTGTACCGACTTGCTTTGAGTATATCAGCATAGGAGATATCCTTATGGTAAACGGGCTGACGGAAATGGCCGGTAAAAGTCCGCTGTTTATCCGGGTGAAGCCTTATGCCGCGGCATGGCAGCATACACCGGCATATTGTTCTTTACGGATGCGTTCGGCGTATCGGTGCCTCCGGGTATTCTGGCTGTCGCCCCCGGTGTACTGTCTGCTGTCATTGCTCTTTATATTTCTTACTGTATTATGCCATGAAAGGCCAAATGGGCAAAACGTTGTATTAGCTGTTATAAAGACCGCCGTTCGGCGGTCTTCTTTTACAGCGTCACCGATCCCCCTGCCAAAAACTCCTCCAGCGTGAGGCCGGACTGCGCTATGGCCTGCGCCGCCGGGCGGCCGACGTAGCGGATGTGCCACGGCTCGTAGAGGTAGCCGGTGATAGCTTCCTTGCCCTGCGGGTAGCGGATGATGAACCCGAAGTCGGCGGCGTTCTGCGCGAGCCACCGGCCTTCCTCGGTCTCGCCGAAGGCCTGGGTGAGCACATAGTTGACCGACGGGCTGGATACGTCGATGGCCAGCCCGGTCTGGTGCTCGCTTTCGCCGGGGCGCGCGCTGGAGCGGTTGGCCTCGTCGGGGTCCTGCTCCCAGTTCTCCCGGAAGATGGTGGCCTGCCGCGGGTAGGAGCGGTAGGCCGACACGCCGGCCAGCTCGATGCCCTCCGCCGCCGCGCGCGCAAAGAGCTGCTCGAGCGCCCGGGCGGCTTCGGCGCGCATCTGCTTGCGCGGTGCCGAACCCTCTGTAGTGAAGGGGACCTCGGGAATGGTGAGGTCAGGGGGCAGGTAGTAGGGGTCCAGCGCGTTCGTTTTGTTGACCAGCGCCAGCGTGCTGTACGGGTCGGGCACCAGATGGTAGCCCGAGTGCAGCATCTGTTGGAGGAAGCCGCGCGTCTGCGGGCCGTAGATGCCGTCGGCGGCCAGCTCGGGGTATTTGAGCTGGATGTAATATATGGTGTTGGCCGTCTCCGGTCCGTAGATGCCGTCTGTCTGAAGGGTAAAGCCCATCGAGCGCAGCGCCTGCTGAAGCATGCGCACTGCGTCCCCCCGGCTGCCCACGCCGTAGATTCCGGTGGGGAGAATGGGCAGATAGAGGGTCTGTCCCACCAGTATGAGGTCGGATTCGAGGCCGTTGGCGCGCATGATCTCCTCGACGGTCAGGCCGTATCTGCGCGCGATGAAATAGAGCGTATCGCCGGGCCGGACGACGTATACCATGAAAAGTTCCACCCCCATAAGATGGTTCCATTTATCGTAATCTATGCGCGCGGGGTGCGATAATGAACGCAAGGGCACAAAGAAAGGGGAGAACGTCCTCCCCCAACCGTTTACCAGCGCCTGTATCTGTCCCTGTGCCGGTCGCGATCCCAGCGCCTGTCCCGGTCCCAGGGCGGCATGCCCCAGAACCACGGGCGGCACCACGGGCCGCGGCAGGGCGGACGGCGGCAGCCGTCCCTGCCGCAGCGGTCCGGCCCCCACGCTCTCCACGGGTCTTCAAACGGTCCTGCCATTACTGCACCTCCTACTTGTGACACGATATTGTGTCCACAGGTATATAATATGGGCTGCGGGTGTGTATGGTTTGCGTGGCGCTACGCGGGCAGCGTATGCCCGCGATGGCATGGATAAAAAACGCCGGGCGCATGCCTGCCGTTCAGGCTGCTGACACAAGTCCAGCCCAGGAGAAAAACGTTAATCCGGCTATAAGGCAACACCGCACAAGTCGTCCGCACCGTCCTGGCGGATCTTTTTGCGCGGAAACGGCGCCCCAAATGCGCGGAATAGCGCCGCTGTTCCTGTGTTTTTATTCTTGTTCCGCACAAAATCTCTCGCGTTTCCGGCGACGCTCCTTTTGTGGGTATTGCCCTAAAGTTATGAGGACTTTTAGCGACATGCGCGGTAAAAGTCCACGGCCAAATGGGACTTTCCGGACGAAACAGAACGCCCCTTTGGCCGTGCACACAAGCGGGGCAGGACACCGATGGCAAACGCAGTTTGTCATCGGTCCGAACGCCGGGCGCATGCCTGCCGTTGAAGATCCGCAGGGGTTCAGAACCGGATGACCGCCGGCGCTTCGGTGAACGACGAGATAATGGCGGTCGCGTATGGGGTTTTTTAACGATATTATAAACTCCCTTGAAGGTCTGGCAAACAAGGGTATTGACCACCCGGTCAAAGCGTGCTACAATGGCGTTGACCATATGGTCAATACACAGCAAAGGAGCATGTTTATGCCGGTCGTGATTGAGACCCGTGCCCTTAAAAAGTATTACGGCAGGAGCCGGGGCATCGAATCGGTGGACATCAGCGTTGAGCAGGGGGAGATATACGGGTTCATCGGCCCCAACGGCGCGGGGAAGTCGACCACCATCCGCACGCTTTTGGGGTTCATACGCCCCACGGCTGGGGAAGCGCGGATGCTGGGGGCGCCCTGCACGGACGCAAGCCTCAGCGGGGTGAAGCGCAGGATCGGGTATCTGCCCGCCGAGGTCAACTATTATGACAACATGAAGGTGCGCGAGCTTTTGCGCCTCTCTGCCGCGTTCTATAAAAATGGCGCGCAGGAGCGCATCAGGCGGCTCACCGACTATTTCGAGCTGGAAACGGACCGCCCCGTAAACGCGCTGTCCTTCGGGAACCGCAAGAAGGTGGGCATCGTCCAGTGCCTTCTGCACGACCCCGAGCTTTTGATACTCGACGAGCCGACCGGCGGCCTGGACCCGCTGATGCAGAACCGGTTCTTCGAGTTTTTGCGGGAGGAGCATAAAAGAGGCAAGACCATCTTTTTTTCCTCCCACGTTTTGAGCGAGGTGCAAAAATTCTGTGAACGGGTGGCCATCATCCGCGACGGCGTGGTGATAAGCGTAGAGCGCATGGACGCGCTGACCGGGAGCCAGTACAAATAGGTAGGGATCGTTGCCCGCGCGGACGCGCCGGCGGCGCCGCCGGCGCTGGACGGCGTAAAGGACCTCCGGCAGGAGGGTCAGCGCACGTCGTTTCTCTACAACGGCAGCATGAACGCGCTGATAAGCGCGCTCAGCAGCATGGACGTTGAGGACTTCTGGGTGGAGGAACCCGACCTGGAAGAGGTGTTCATGCATTATTACAGAAAGGATGCGGATGAAGATGGTACTGTACAGGCATGAGATGAAACGCTATATAAGGTCCCTCATCATATGGACAGCCTGCATGGCCGGACTGTTCGCGTTCGGCATGTCCATGTTCCCGTCGTTTTCACAAAACGCGAAGGGCATGAACGACCTGCTCGCGTCCATGCCCAAAGAGCTGCTGAAAGGCTTCGGCATCGCGGCGTCCGACTTCACCAGGTCGCTTGATTACATGGCCTACATGTTCCAGTATATCCTGCTGGCCGCGGGCGCGCACGCCATACTCCTGGGGAGCGGCATCGTGTCCAAGGAAGAGGCGGAGCACACCATCGATTTTTTGTACGCCAAGCCCCTCACGCGGACATCCATCGTAACGTCCAAGGTGCTGGCCGGCGTGACGGTCATGGCCGCGCTGAATGCTGCGTTCCTTGCGATAACCATCGCTGTTTTGAACATCGTAGACCCCGGCGTGGACAATGGCAAAATAGCGCTGATCGGCCTTGCGATGTTCTGCTTGCAGCTTTTGTTCTTCGCGCTGGGTCTGCTCGTCTCCATGCTGGCCAAAAGAAGCAGAAAGTTCACGACGGCGGGCCTCGGGGTGGCGTTTGCGATGTATTTCCTGGGCATCATGTCCGCCGTTTCGGATACGCTGGCCGACCTGAAATACCTTTCTCCCTTCAAGTATTTCGAGCCGATCGGTATTGTGCGCAGCGGCGCGCTGGACGCCGGATATCTGCTGATAGCGGTCGCAATGATCGCGGTCTGCGTCGCCGCGTCCTACGCGCTGTACAGCCGGCGCGATTTGGCAGGGTAAGGGCGGATGGAGCGGTTTGAGGCGCTGCCGGAGGAAAAACGCCAGAAGATACTGGACGCGGCGGTGCGCGAGTTTGCCGCGCGGGGCTATGAAAAGGCCAGCACCAACGCGATAGTGAAGGCGGCCGGCATTTCCAAGGGCATCCTGTTCCACTATTTCGGCTCGAAACGCAAGCTCTATCTGTACGTGGTGGAGCACGCGCTCGGGGTGATCAGCAAGGCTGTCTATCAGGCGCTCCCCGACCTGTCCGGCGACATAGTAGAGGTAGTCATCGAGGCGGTCGCGGCCAAGGTGCGCATGGCGGCGGTGTATCCCGAGCTGTACAGGATACTGCTGGAAGCGTACGTCGATACGCCGGAGGAGCTGGCGGACATCATGGAAAAGGAATATGCCGGGGCATTCGACGCGCAGAGGGACGTCCTCATCGGCATGGTGGACAGAAGCAAGCTGCGGGACGACGTTACACCCGGGCAGGCGGTGGATTTGATTATCGCCTGCGCGCAGGGCATATATACCCCCATGCTGGACCGGCGCGAAAAGCTGACGCTGGAGGACACGCTGGAAACGGTGGAACAATACCGGGGAAAGCTGAAAGATATGCTGCACCTCATCCGGCGTGCCATCTACAGGGAATAAAAAAACAGACCGATGATAAACTCCGTTTGCCATCGGTGTCTTGCCCCGCTTGTGCTGCGCACGGCCAAGCGGGGCGCTTTTTTTCGCCCCCGAATTCTATTTGCCGGACGTTTACCGCGCATGTCGCTAAAAGTCCTCGTGGCTTTAGTCCGTATACCGCCTTCTCCTGGATTGAATTTGCATGTGGGACTTTTGCCTGAAAAACACGCGGTCGGGATTCTCGTGCGACTTATCAGGCGCCAGTTTGTTCAAGCCACCGGTTTAATCCGGTGGTTATGACAACAACAGTTTCTCCACCGCGCCGCGGATATACTGCATGCGCTCCCTGGCGTCCGAAAGGTCGATGGGTGCGGCGTCGTCGAATATGCCGGGCATTATGAGGCCGGGCAGAAGGACCGCCGAAAAAAGCTGCGCAACGTTCGTTTCGACCGCATGCCGGGGCCGTTCGGGGTCCAGCGCGCAAAGCTCGTCTACCGCGCGCCGCATGAACGCCCGCACCCGGTCCAGCACCTGCGCGTTCATGTCCGAGAGCATGATATCGGAAAGCAGGCCCTCCAGTGGTTTGGGGCAGTTCACGAACCCCTCGGCCAGCATGTTCAGGCCGTAGACCAACCTGTCGCGGATGTCCATGTCGTCCGTGTCCTCCAGCTCGTCCCACTCAAACAGCCGGTCGAGTATGGTTTCGGCCGCAAGGGCCAGCAGGTTGTCCTTGCTCCTGAAATAGTAGTTGATGGCGGCCACGTTCACGCCCGCGCGCTCGGCGATGGCGCGGGTGGTGGCTCCGGACGGGCCGGACTCCTCCAGCGCCTCGATGGCGGCGGCCAGTATCAGTTCCTGGGTCGTGTGCGTCTTTTCCGGCATGCCCATCCTCCCGTTTGTTTTTATTAATCATACTTTAAAACGCTGAATGAAACAACATAAAATATAAGTGTCCCCGGGCGGCCGCGTTTTGAAGGCCTGTGTGGACGGACTTGCATCGGACGGATGACTCATCTATAATAGTGCTGTATTTGTTAAGGAATGATTACGTATTTCTGAACGTGCGGAGCTAAGTGTATATGATACCTTTCAATAAACCGGCGTATCTGCCTGCGATGGCGGAGTACATCCGTCAGGCCGTCGCGCTGAACCGAAAGACCAGCGGAGACGGCCCGTTCACCAGACAGGCCAGCGCATGGCTGGAGCGGAACACGGGCGCGCCCCGCGTGCTGCTGACCACGTCCTGCAGCCACGCGCTGGAGATGATGGCCCTGCTGTGCGGCGTCGGGCCGGGGGACGAGGTCATATTGCCGTCCTATAACTTCCCGTCCGCGGCCAACGCGTTCGCGCTCCGCGGCGCTGCCTGCGTGTTCGTGGACATCCGGCCGGACACGATGAACATCGACGAACGGCTGATAGAGGACGCGATAACCCCCCGAACCCGGGCCGTCTGCGTGATGCAGTACGCGGGCGTTTCCTGCGACATGGACGCCATATCCGAAATAGCCCGGCGGCGGGGCCTTTATCTGCTGGAGGACGCGGCGCAGGGCATGATGGCCGCCTACAGGGGCAGGCCGCTGGGGACGCTGGGGGACATGGGGACGTACAGCTTCCACGAGACCAAGAATTTCACCATGGGCGAAGGCGGGTGCCTCATTCTGAGCGACGCCGCGCTCGGGCTGCCGGCCGAGATGCTGCGGGAGAAAGGGACGGACAGGAGCCGTTTTTTCCGGGGCGAGGTGGACAAGTACAACTGGCAGACCGTTGGCTCGAGCTATCTCCCCAGCGACGTAAACGCGGCGTATCTCTGCGCGCAGCTCCCCGTTGCTCAGGAGATTACGCGGCGCCGGGTGGAGATATGGGAAACGTATTATCGGGCGCTGTCGCCGCTTGCCGACGCGGGCCGAATCCGGCTCCCCGTTGTGCCCGAGGGCTGCGCGCACAACGGGCACATCTTCTACATCAAATGCCGCGACCTTAAGGACAGGACGCGCTTTATCACACACATGAAGGCCGGGGGCGTTTCGGCAACCTTCCACTATGCCCCCCTGCACACCGCGCCCGCCGGAAGGCACTACGGCCGTTTCCATGGGGCGGACAGGCATACGACCCGCGAGAGCGAGCGTCTGGTGCGCCTGCCCCTGTTCTATGAGCTGACCGACGACGAGGTCGGCAGGGTGCTGGATTGCGTGCTGGAGTTTTTCGCGCGGGAGCCGTAAGCGGCGGAGGAAACATGAAAAAGATACTGATACTGGGAGCGGGCATCTATCAGGCGCCGCTGATAAAAAAGGCCCGGGAGATGGGCCTGTACTCGGTGGTATTGAGCGCACCGGGGAACTATCCGGGCTTTGCGCTGGCCGACAAGGTTCTGTACGTGGATACGACCGACTATCAAAAGGTGTGCGAGGCCGCGCGTGAGGAAGCCGTGGACGGCATATGCACGGCCGGGACCGACGTGGCCATAGTGTCGCTGGGGTACGCCTGCGAAAAGCTGGGCCTGCCCGGCATCAGCCATGATGCGGCCCGCATCGTCAACGACAAGGCGCGCATGAAGGCCGCCTTCCTGGATGGGGGCGTGCGCACCGCCCGGCACTTTACTGCAAGGACCCCTGCGGAATGCCAAAAGGCGTACGATGCGCTGGGAAAACCGGTGCTCATCAAGGCCACGGACAGCTCGGGCAGCCGCGGCATCAGCGTTGTCAGGGAGGCGTCGGGGCTTAATGAGGCGTTTGCGCTGGCGCAGTCGGTGTCCCGGCAGGGCACGGTGGTGGTGGAGGAGTTCATAGAGGGCGAGGAGTTCGGCGCGCAGGCGTTCGTGCGTGACGGGGAAGTCCAGTTCATACTGCCTCACGGAGACTACGTGTTCAAGGGAGACACCGGCGTCCCCGTCGGACATTTCGTGCCGTATGCTTTGGCCCCCGCGATCATCGCCGACTGCGAACTGCAGCTTACCCGCGCGATCAAAAGCGCGGGGCTTTGGACCTGCGCCATCAACGCCGATTTTATCCTCAGGGACGATAAGGTGTACGTCATCGAGATCGGCGCGCGCTCGGGCGCGACCTGCCTTGCCGAGCTGACTTCCATCTACTATGGCATCGACTATTATGAGCAGATTATCCGCGCGGCGCTGGGCGAGGCCACCGACTTCACGCCCCGCGCCAGCACGCCCAACGCGAGCATGCTCCTGTATTCCACGCGTGCGGGCGTCATCCGCGCCATACGTAACGACAACCCGCCGGATGACCCGCGTATCGCCGAGATACAGTTCGATTACGGCGTGGGAGATAAAGTCCGCGCGTTCCGGGTAGGGCCGGACAGGATCGGGCACGTCATCACCCGGGCGGATACGCTGGACCAGGCGGTGGCCGCGCTCCATAGCGCGCTGGATAACATCCGCGTGGAAGTCGAACAGGGGGGAGCAGCATGAAGAAGCTTTCGTTCGTTATCCCCGTGTATAATTCGGAAAAGACGGTCGGGGAGGTCGTTCGGCGCATCCGGGCCATGCTCGCCGCGCTGGATACGCCCTACGATTACGAAATAATATTGGTCAACGACGGGAGCCGGGACGGCTCGTTTGCCGTCTGCCGTGCGCTGGCTCAAGAGGACAGGGCATATTAAGGCCATCAGCTTTTCCAGGAACTTCGGGCAGGCCAACGCCATCATGGCTGGCCTCCGGCGGGCCAAGGGGGACTATGTCGTCTGCCTGGACGACGACCTGCAGACCCCGCCCGAGGAGGTCCCCAAGATGCTCCGGAAGCTCCTGGAGGGAACTGCGACCTCGTGTACGGCAACTACGCGCACAAAAAGCACAACCTGTTCCGCAACTTCCGGCACCCGGATGAACGCCTTCATGCAGACCGTCATGCTGGGCAAGCCCAAGCACATCGCGACCTCCAGCTTCTTCATCGTCCGGCGCTTCGCGGTGCGGGAGGTGGCCCGGTACGACAAGCCCTTCCCCTACATCCCCGGCCTGTTTTTGCAGGTCACGCGCAACGTCGGGAACGTCGAGGTCCGGCACGACGCGCGCAAGGAGGGGAAATCGGGCTATACCTTCCGCAGGCTGATGCTTTTGTGGCTCAACGGGTTTACCAACTTTTCGGTCAAGCCGCTGCGGTGGGCGACGCTGGTGGGCAGCATTTTCGCGCTGGTCGCGCTGGTTCTGACCGCGATCGTGCTGATACGGAGCTTCACCGACCCCTCGTCTGTGGCCGGGTGGAGCTCGACCATCATCAGCGTGCTCTTCCTGGGCGGCGTGCAGCTCCTTTCCATCGGGCTGCTGGGGGAATACATCGGCCGCATCTACCTGAGTATCAACAAAACGCCGCAGTACGTGGTCCGCGAAACGGCGGACGAGGACGGCGAGGGGGAAAACGCGTGAAGGCTCTGCTTTTGGAGGCGCTGCGCAGATTTTTGCAGATGATCTTCGGCATCCAGCTGTTCAACATGCCGGGCCTTGTCTGGCTGCGCCGCATCGCGTTCTGGTCGGCCTTTAAAATAGGCAAGCGCCCGCTTATCGAGGACAGGGTCTGCCTGTATCACGCGCACAGGAGCGGCGGGAAGATACGCATCGGCGACCATGTTCTTTTGGCGCGCGGCGTGTCCATCGACTTCACAGGCGACGTCACCGTGGAGGACGAGGTGTGGTTCTCCATCGGAAGCACGGTGCTGACGCACGTCCACCCGCTTACAGCGGCGCGGACGTCGGGCAAGCAAAAGGACGTAACCGCCAGCGGCGTCGTTTTTAAAAAACGCTGCTGGATCGGCGCCAACGCCACCATACTGCCGCAGGTCAATTATGTCGGCGAGGACGCGGTGGTGGGCGCGGGGGCGGTGGTCACGAAGGACGTCCCGGACCGGGCCATCGTTGCGGGAAACCCGGCGCGGGTGCTGCGCGTCATGACGCCGGAGGAGCTGAAGGCAGGAAGGAGCGGTCGTGGCGACTGAACGCAAGAGCCTTGCCCGGCGGGCAAAGGACATACTCTTTTTGCACGGGACCATCCTCGTGTACACGGGCACGACCGTGCTGGCCAAGGTGGCGTCCGGCCACCCGTTTTTATCGGCGGGGTATGTGCTGGCCTTTGTCGGGATGTTCGCGGTGCTGGGGCTGTACGCGCTGCTGTGGCAGCAGGTCATCAAGCGGTTCAGCCCGTCGGTGGCCTACTCCAACAAGAGCGTGACCACCATCTGGGCGCTTGTGTTTTCCGCGGCGCTTTTCGGGGAGGGCATAACGCTGAACAATATCGCCGGGGCGCTCCTTATCATTGCCGGCGTGGTCTTGGTGGCGCAGGATGAATAACGGATACGGATATCTGATACTGATAACGGCCTTTTTTACCGCTGTTTCCCAGATCATGCTCAACGTCAGCGCGGAGAAAACGTACGACAAAAAGCTGCGCGAGTACCTGAACCCGTGGGTCATCGGCTCGTACGCGATACTCGCGCTGGTGCTTATCGCCAACGTCTGGATCATGCAGTTCGTGCAGCTGAAAGTGGCGCACGTCATCGCCGCGTCGACCTACATTTTCGTGCTTGTACTCAGCCGGGTCTTCCTGAAGGAGCCGCTGAGCTGGAAAAAGGTGCTGGGGAACGCGCTTATCATCGCGGGCATCGCCGTGTTCATCCTGTGAGAACATCCGTGAAAGTGGGACAAATGAAAGCGATATGGAATAAATTCAACGCCCTGCCGGCGTGGGCGCTGGCGGGGATAGTCACCTTCGCAGTAATGGCGCTCACACTCCTGCTGTTTGGGAGCCAGTACCAGACCAACGACGACTACGCGATGAACCTCATCGCGGCCGGCGCGTACGGGCAGCCCGACGCCATGCTGGTTTTTTCCAACATCATGCTGGGGGAGGCGCTTGCGTGGCTCTACGGCGCGCTCCCAAGCATCAACTGGTACGCATGGCTCCACCTCGCGCTGCTTTTCGTGTCCAGCACAATCCTTGTTTATTTCATACTTGACACCGTGCCGAAACGGCCTCCGCCTGCTGGCCGCCGTTCTGTTTCTGGGCGCCGGGACGGTGCCCGCCGCCATGCAGCTCCAGTTTACGCTGCAGGCCTATTTTCTGGCGGCCGCAGGATCTGCGTGTTTTGCGTACGCGTTTTTCGAGCCCCAACGCGCGCGATAAGCGGGGAAGCGCGCCGCGCTGCTGGTGCTCGCCGTCCTGCTGTGCACGCTCAGCGTTATGGTGCGGGACAAGGCCATACTCACCCTTGCGCCCTTCTTCGTGCTGGCAGCGGGGTATCTGGTCTATAAAAAGGACAGGCGGCCCATACTGTGGCTGCTTATCGCCTGCGCCGCCTGCGCGGGGGTGCTGGCGGCGGACGCGGCGGCCTACCGGGGCGACGGCTGGCAGGCGTATTTTGAGTTCAACGCGGCGCGGTCCGAGCTTCTGGACAGCCCCAGGCTTGATTACAGCGACAACGCCGACGTTTTCTCGGCGGTGGGGTGGAGCGAAACGGACTATGAGGTGTTCTATGCGTGGATGCTGGCCGACGAGGAGAAGTTCACCACCCAAAATCTGGAGTATATCCTCGAGCACGGGCGGTGGAACCCGGTCACTCCGGGCAGCCTGGTGACCGGCTTTGCCGCCAGCATGGACGCGGTGCTCAAGTTCTATCCGTTCTGCATCCTGCTCCTCTGCCTCGGCCTCTGCCTGAAGACGCGCAGGGACAAGCGCCTGCCCCTGCTCATCACGGCGGCGGTGCTGGCCGCACACGCCGCGTTCGTGGTGATGCAGCGCGCGCCGGTGCGCACCGTGTTTCCGCATTATGTGCTGGGCATCCTGTTCCTGCTCCTGCTTGTTGATTACGGCGCGTTCAGGCTGGTGCTGCGGCCGAGGCGCGGCGCCGCGCGGGACGCGCAGGGCGGCCGGAACGCCGCGTGCACGGCGCTGCTTGCCGTATTCGCGGCCGTGGTGCTGATGATGACCTGCGCCATACGCGAAACGACCTACAACTGGAACGGCAGCGCCTATGCCTGTTACCGGGAGCTGGATGATTACATCGCGCAAAACCCGAACAAGCTGTTTTTGAGCAGCGTTATCGCCGGCGGCGACCGGTTCCGGGCGTACAGCGTGTTCGAAGCGCCCCGGACGGGCGCGCTGAGAAATTTTTCCCTGCTGGGCGGATGGTACACCAAATCGCCCCGGTATTACGAATTCATGGCGGCGCACGGCATCGGCAACATGTTTTTAAGCCTGGTAAGGACGGAGGGCGTGTACCTTATCGATCGGGGCGAACCCGAGCTGATACAGGAGTATCTGGCCGAAAGCTACGGCATTCAGACCGAAGCCATAGAGGTCGAGGATTTTGACGACTGCGCGGTGTACAGGCTGGTGCGAAAATCATAAAAATGCTGTTGACCCTGACGCCGCGTGATGGTTTAAATTAGGGTCGAGGTGAAAAATACAGCAGATGACGGTCCGGCAGGTCGCGCGCGGCGAAAAAGCGATTGACAGCGGGGCGCGCACTGTTGTATGATACATTCAATCCAATATGACCATGCGATGACGGAGCGGTCCGGCAGGTTTCGTCTTTCAGAGAGCCGGTGGTCAGGTGCGAACCGGCAGACAGGCTGCAAAGGGCTATCTCTCCCGAGCGGACATCCTGAATCCGAGTAGGGATGTACGGCTTGCCCCGTTACAGGCAAAGGCTTGATGGAGCCTGAAAAGCGGATTTTTATGGATCAAGTTGGGTGGTACCGCGTGACAGACGTCGCGTCCTGAACAGGACGGGGCGTTTTTTTATCGGGGAAATCACGGGATGGAGGAAAGACGATGACCGAGCAATTGATTGAGATCGGCCAGAGGCTGAAGGCGCTTCGGGAAATAGTGGGCCTTACAGAGGCCGAGATGGCGGAAAAATGCGGCACGGACGTGAAAACGCTGCGGGAATATGAGCGCGGAGAGCGGGATTTTTCATTCAGCTTCCTGTATTGTGCGGCGGGCGCGCTGGAGGTGGACGTCCTCGACCTGATGAGCGGCGAGTCGCCCAGGCTGTCCATCTGCAGCGTGGTCAAAAACGGCGAGGGCCTGAGCATCGAGCGCCGCAAGGCGTACAGCTACAAGCATCTGGCGTATACCTTCCGCAATAAAAAGGCCGAGCCGTTCATGGTGGAGGTCGAGCCCAAGGACGGGGACGAGACGCCGGAGCGGCACGGACACGAGGGGCAGGAGTTCAACTACGTCGTGGAGGGCAGCATGGACTTCTTCATCGGGGACATGACTTACGTGCTGGAAACGGGGGACAGCGTCTACTTCGATTCCTCGGTGCCCCACGCCATGCGGGCGCGCGGCGGCAAAAAGACGCGGTTCATCGCCGTAGTCATGAAATAGGCGGCAGGGAGGAACGGAAACATGGCCCTTTATGAAAAATATGTGGGACGCTCGCGGGACGATTTCGCTACGCTGGCCGACCTTGAACAGAACTATTCGATAACGGCGGGGGACGACTTCAACTTCGCCTACGACGTCGTGGACCTTCTGGGAACTGAGGAACCGGATAAGCTGGCCATACTCTGGGTGGGCAACGACGGGGAGGAAAGGCGCTTCACCTTTGGGGAAGTGATGCGCCTGACCAACCGCGCCGCCAACTTTTTCAGGGCGCAGGGCATCGTCAAGGGCGACAAGGTGATGCTGGTATTGAAGCGCGGGTACCAGTTCTGGTACGCGCTTTTGGCCCTGCACAAGATAGGCGCGGTCGTCATCCCGGCCACGCACCTGCTGACCCCCAAGGACATCGTATACCGGTGCAACGCCGCCGGCGTGAAGATGGTGGTGATGACCGGCGACGGGCAGGTGGCCGAGGCGATGGACGAGGCGCTCGCCGAGTGTGAAACGGTGGAGCTTCGGGCCATCACCAAGCGGCGAAAGGACGGCTGGCTGGACTTCGACGCGGGCGTCGCGGCGGCGTCCGACGAATGGACGCGCCCGACCGGCGCGGCCGACACCAAAAGCACCGATCAGAGCATCATCTTCTTCAGCTCGGGCACGACCGGGTACCCCAAGATGGTCAGCCACGATTTCACCTATCCCCTGGGGCACATACTGACCGGGTGCTTCTGGCACCGCGTCGAAGAGGACGGCCTGCACTTCACCATATCCGATACGGGGTGGGGCAAGGCGCTCTGGGGCAAGATATACGGCCAGTGGCTGGGCGGCAGCGCGGTGTTCGTGTACGACTTTGAGAAGTTTGACCCCAAGGACATCCTCTCCAAGCTGGAAAAGTATAAAGTAACCACCTTCTGCGCGCCTCCAACCATGTACCGCTACATGATCAAAGAAGACCTTTCTCAGTACGATTTTTCGGCGCTCAGGCACTGCACTACCGCCGGCGAGGCGCTGAACCCGGAGGTGTACGCGCAGTGGAAGCGACAGACCGGGCTGAGGATATTCGAGGGCTTCGGGCAGACCGAAACCACGCTTTGCTGCCTGACCGTGTACCCGTGGATGCAGCCGCGGATCGGGTCCATGGGCGTGCCCGCGCCGGGATACGACATGATCGTGTGCGACGCGGACGGGAACGAGGTCGGCCCCGGCGTCACCGGGGAGATCTGCATCCGCGCCGAGAGGAACAGCGAGAAGCGGACCTACGGGCTGTTCTCCTGTTATTACCGCGACGAGGAGCAGACCGAAAGATCGTGGCACGACGGGCTGTACCACACCGGGGACACCGCGTACAAGGACGAGCTGGGGTTTTTGTGGTACGTTGGCCGGGTGGACGACGTTATCAAGAGCTCGGGGTATCGCATCGGGCCGTTTGAGGTGGAGAGCGCGCTGATGGAGCACCCATCGGTGCTGGAGGCCGCCGTGACCGGCGTGCCCGATGAGGACCGCGGCTTCATCGTGAAGGCTACCATCGTGCTGGTGCCCGGCTGCGAGGGCACGCCCGAGCTGACCCGGGAACTGCAGGACCACGTGAAGAAGGTGACGGCGCCCTATAAATACCCGCGGGTGATTGAATACGTGGATGCGCTGCCCAAGACGATAAGCGGCAAGATACGCCGGGTGGAGATTCGCGAGCGGGACGCAAAAAAGGATTGAAGCCTGTGTTTAAAGGGCGCGGCCGGGACCGCCGGCCCTTCGGCGCATCAGGATGCCGGGGAGACAAATGGAAGCCGATTTCCCGTTAGGGGCTCAAGGCCCGACGGGGAAACCGGCTTCCGTCGACAAAGTACCACATCCTGATACGCATGTCAGGGACAGTATGCGCAAATCAGAGGATAATAATACGCTTCCGATACGGCTGCTTTATGGCCGGGTCACAGGTCAAAGGATACCGTAAGCGCCGCGACGGCGATGACGATGGTGTCGCCCTTGCCCAGCGAGGCCACTTCCATCCCGCGCACCGAAAGGCCGCCCGGCACGACCTCGATGGTCCGGGTGCCGAAGGGGACCTCTTTCAGGACGGACTCGGTGTCGACGGCGTCGGGCCGGGGCGAGCCGATGCGGACGTCGACGTGCATGTCGCCGGCCTTCTTGTCCAGTATCTCGGATATGCCGCACAGACAGCAGTGCGAGATGGCGTCCCTGACGGCGCGTTTGGCCGCGGTGGTGTGGTCGCCGCCGTGCAGGTCGGCGCCGGTCCCGAACTCGACGATGTACCTTTTTTTCATCAGAGAAGTGCCTCCTTTTAATTTGTTTGGTATAATAACTATTATGCAATAAACAAAATTTGTCAACGCTTTATCGCAGGGAGGGAAAGCGATGCAGGTGATAAACAGGACCATGGACGGGCCGGTCACGCTGACCGAAAATACCGAGCTTTGGGGGACCGTTATGGGGGACGTCACCGTTTCGGCCTCCTGTAAGCTGGAGGTCAAGGGCAGCGTACAGGGCAATATGGTCATTGAAAGGGGCGCGGAGGTGTATGTGGACGGCTCGGTCATCGGGGACGTGAAAAACGCCGGGCGCATCGAGGTCTACGGCCTGTTGAAGGGGCAGATCATCGACGCGGGAGGCGAAGTGTACATCGACGACCGGGCCATGGTCTTATAGGCTTTTTTCCGGGCATCGTTTGACAAGCGCTATTGGCAGTGGTATGATGTACCGAAATGAATACTTGTTTGGGGGAGCTGAGCGATCGGCTGAGAGGGAAACGCGTGTTTCCGACCCATGACCTGATCTAGATAATGCTAGCGGAGGGAAAAACAACAGGGGCACAGTCCGATAC